>DATETY010000001.1:0-41959 GCA_035283365.1 Thermoplasmata archaeon
TCTTCAGGGCGAACCGGGTCACGTCGTCGCGGCCGAGGGCCATCCCCGCGCGCATCGCCGCGGCGACCATCATCCCGTTCCAGCTCGCGAAGATCGTGCGGTCCACCGCGGGGGCCTTCCGCAGGTCCCGCGCGGCCTTCATCTTCGCGAGGCCGCTCGCGAGGCGCTCGCGTACGCGCTCCGCGGAGAGTCCGAGGACCTTCCCGATCTCCTCGGGCTCCTTGTCCGCGTACAGGACGTTCCGGCGCGGGTCGTGCTTCATCTCCCCGCGTTCCGCGACGTCGAACCGCAGGGCGAGGGCCTGTGCCTCGTCCGGACCGACGGCCGCGCGCAGTTCGTCGAGGGTCCACGTGAAGTAGTCCCCGTCGTCGTCGAGTCCCACGTCCGCGTCCTGGCTCGCGAAGTACCCACCCCGCTCCCGGTCCGACAGGACTTCCTCCACCCATGAGAGGATTCCTTCCGCGGTCGCGCGGAAGAGCGGCTCGCGGGTGAGCTGCCACCCGTGCACGAAGTTCGTCAGGAGCCCCGCGTTGTCGTACAACATCTTCTCGAAATGGGGCACGATCCACTGTCCGTCCGTCGAGTACCGGTGGAACCCGCCGCCCACGTGGTCGTACACGCCCCCGTGGGCCATGCCCGTCAGGGTGCGGACGAAGATGTTCCGCAGGCCCGCGTCCCGCGTGCGGTGGAAGCGCGCCATGACGAACTCCACGGTCCCCGGGTGGGGGAACTTGGGGGCGCTCCCGAACCCGCCGTTCACGGGGTCGAACTGGCCCCGGGCCGCGTCGAGCGCGGACTTGAGCATCGCCTCGTTGACCGTGCCCTCCGTGGGGAGCACGCCCCGCTCCTCGGCGAGGGCCTGGTGGAGGGCCTCCGCGTCCCGGAGCGCCTCCGCGCGGTTCTTCGCGTAGTGGTCCGCGGCCGCGATCAGGACGCGCCGGAAGCTCGGCCGGCCGTACGCGTCCTTCGGCGGGAAGTACGTGCCGCCGTAGAACACCTTCCCGTCCGGGGTGAGGAACGCGGTGAGGGGCCAGCCGCCTTGGCCCGCGAGGGCGCCGACGGCCTGCTGGTACCGCGCGTCCACGTCGGGCCTCTCGTCCCGGTCCACCTTGACCGCGACGTAGCGCTCGTTGATCACCTTCGCGAGCTCGGGGTCCTCGTACGACTCCCGGTCGATCACGTGGCACCAGTGGCACCAGGTCGCCCCGATGTCCAGGAGGATGGGCCGGTCCAGTTCGCGGGCCTTGCGGAACGCGTCGTCGCCCCACGGGTACCACGCGACGGGCTGGTGGGCGGCGCCTCGGAGGTACGACGACGTCTCGCTCGCCAAGCGGTTCTCGACCACGGCCCGAATGGAACGGAAGGGCCGTTCAAGTGTCTTTGGGTAGGGCGGCTTCCTTCTTGAGGCGGTCCGCGAACGCCTTGCGGAACTTCGCGACCTTCGGGGCCACGACGGAGCGGCAGTACCCCGCCCACGGGTTCTTCCGGAAGTAGTCCTGGTGGTAGTCCTCCGCGCGGTAGAACGCGGACAGGGGGGCGACCTCCGTGACGACCGGGTCGTCCCACAGGCCCGCGGCCTCGACCTCTCGGATCACGCGTTCCGCGGTGGCCTTCTGCGCGTCCGTGTGGTGCAGGACGACGGATCGGTACTGGCTTCCGACGTCGTGGCCCTGCCGGTCCCGGGTCGTCGGGTCGTGGACCGCGAAGAACACGCGGAGCAGGTCGTCGAGCGGAAAGACGGTCGGGTCGAACGTGACCTGGACGACCTCCGCGTGGCCCGTCGTGTCCGTACATACCATCTCGTAGGACGGGTTCGGCACGGCGCCGCCCGCATAGCCGACGACGACCCGGTCGACCCCGCGCAACTCGTCGAAGACGGGCTGGAGGCACCAAAAGCACCCTCCGCCGAGAGTCACGACGTCCGTGGCCGCCATGTCAAAGCACCTGCCACGTTCGAAACGGGCCGCGGGTACAAGGAGTTTGGCTCGGGTCCCGCCCGAGTCTCGCCCGAATCGGGGCCGCATCAGGGGAAGAGGCGGGCCGCGTTCGAGACGAACAGCTTCTCCCGGAGCGAGCCAGACATCGGGAGGTCGCGGACGGCCTGGACTTCCGAGCCCATCCCGGGGATCCCCGGCCCGGGCCAGTCGGACCCGAACAGGACCCGGTCCGCGATCTCCTCGAGGCGGGGGAACCATTCGAGGAGCCGCCGGGGCGGGATGCTCGAGATGTCCAGATACAAGTTCGGGTGACGGCGGACGAGGAAGAACGCCGTGTCGCACCAGAGGGGCCGGCCGCCGTGGGCCATGATCAGCGTGAGGTCCGGGAAGTCCTGGGCGACGTCGTCCAGGGCGAGCGGATCGCCGTACTTGGACCGCGCGCCGGGGAACACGGACGTGCCCGTGTGGACCATCACCGGGAGGCCGATCCGCTCCGCGGTGCGATAGATCGTGCGGAGGGCGGGCAGCCTCCCGTCCGCGTACGCGTTCGCCGCGAACAGCTGGTGGGGCGGATGGATCTTGAGGCCGCGGATCTCGAGCTTCGATGCGAGCCGCTCCACGTCCCGCTTCGGGTCCTTCGAGCGCCTCGGGTGGACGGACCCGAACGGCACGAGGCGTCCCGGATCCGCCTTCGCGTACCCCGAGATGAAGCGGTTCACGTCCTCCTTGAGGCCGATTACCTCGGGCGCGACGTAGTTGATCAGGCACGCGCGATCCACGCCAGCGGCGTCCATCACGTCGAGCAGGGCCCTCGGGTCGTCCATGACCCGGCCCACGGACTCCGCACCCGGGACCGTGCGGCGGATCGCCTCGAGGGTCTCCGCCCGGAGCATGCGGTACGGCTCGACGTGCACGTGGACGTCCGTGACCCCGGGCAACGGGGCGCCGTAGCGGGCCCCGGACGAAAGCCTTTGCGCGTCAGGTCGGGCTCGGGAGCCGGCGGACGACTTCCCCGTAGTCTCGGTACGGCGTGGAACAGGGCGGGCCGTCCGCGTACAGGAGCACGTTCTGGCCGGGGTCCGCGTTGCTCAGGGCGAGGATCGTCGAGGACACGGTTCCCCCGCCGGGTGCGTGCACGCACAAGGCCGGGGCGCCGCCCGCCGCGTGCGTCCGCAGGGTCGACTGCAGGTCCTTCAGGGTGGGATCGATGCCGCCCCTCCCGGCCTTCGCGAGGCGTCCCTGCACGAGCTCGACCTTCGGATCCGTGACGATGTTCCCGCCTTCGTTCGTGAGGACGTTCAGCCCGTCGTGGCCCCGGGTCGCCCGCACGGTCCCGTCGTACGTGAAGGACCGGATCTCGGACCGGCTCATCGCGAGGAGGTTCCAGAAGTTGTACTCGTGCTCCGCGACTTCCCGTTGGACGAGGACGTCGATTGCGGCCACGGAGGGACGCCGGAGCGCCTCGAGGACGAGGCGTCCGCGCGACCTCGCGGTCGCGGAGGAGCGCCCGCGGCGGTTCGAGAGCCCGACGACGAGTCCCGTCCCGCTGGCGCCGATCCACGTGCCGCCCGCCCGGCGGTCCCGGGGCGCGACGACGGGCGGGTCCCCCTCGAGGAGCGCGGGCGGATCCGCGGGCCGAGCCGCGGACTCGTCGCGGTTCATCCCGACGACGAGGTCGTACCCGGGCACGGACCGCCACAGGGCGATCAGGGTGCACATCCGGTCAGACCCCCTGGCGAAGGTCGTACGCGCGCACCTGCGACACCCGCGCGACGTCGGGTCGACCCGCTTTCGTGGCGTTCTCCGCCGCGCGGTCGTATGCGGCCACGGCGGCCTCCCGCAGGCCCGCGTCGCCCGAATCCGCGGCCTGCTCGCTCAGCACCTCCGCCGTGTCGAAGAAGTACTTCGCCGCGAGGAGGGGGTCCCCGTGGGACTGGAAGAACGCGCCCGCGAACAGGCCCTCGTGCGTGAGGCCCTCCGCGCCCTCCGAGAAGTTGACCTTCAGGACGGCCGCGTACTCCTTCGCGACCTCCGCGAGGGACACATCCCCATGGAGGTCCTGGACCGCGTTCCGGTACTCGACGAGGGCGAGGTACTGCCGCTCGTCCGCCTTCATCGCGTCGTCCGGGAGGGCGAGGTATCCCTGACCCGCCATGCGGCGCCAGGCGCCCGCGTCGCGGAGGCGGCCGAGCTTCTCGCAGCACCGGGCGAGGGCCTGGTGGATCCCGACCCGGTCGAGGGCCGAGCTCGAACTCGTGAGCTTCCCGTAGTGCTCGAGGGCCGCCGCGAAGTCCGCCCGGGCCTCCGCGTCGATCGCCTTCAGGAGGTCCGACATCCGCGTCCCGCCGTCACAGCTCGGCCCACTTCCCGTAGCCTTCCCACACGCGGACGTGGGCGGGGAACTTGACCGCCTCGCCGATCCGCTCGTGCAGGAGGGTGCAGATGTTCTCCACGGTCGGGTACTCGAGGACGTCGTTCCAGTCCTTGTGGTCGTACACCGCGAGGATCGAGCGCACCTTCTTCTTGAGGTCCGCGAAGTCGAGGATCATCCCGCCCTTGTGCTCCCCCTCGATGTACACGTCGACCTGGTACGTGTGGCCGTGCATGGAGCCGCAGCGCTCGTGGCCCGGGAGGTGGTGGGCGCAGTCGATGTACTCCGTGATCCCGAGCTTCATCCCGGGCGTGCGAAGGGAGCCGCGGCCATAAAGGTTCGTCCCCGCGCCGGGTCAGATCGGGGTCACGGTGAGGAACCGCAGGGGCTCGGAGCCGCGCTGGAAGAACTGGTGCTGCTCGCCGGACTGGACGAGGAGGACGATCCCGGTCCGGAGGGCGACCCGCTTCCCGTCGATCACGGCGACGCCCCGGCCCGACGTGACGACGAGCTGGTGATCCCAGTCGTGCGCGTGCTTCGCGCTGTACCCGCCCTTGTGGAGGGACAGCTCGTGCATCGCGGTCTTGAGGGCGCCGTCCTCCCGGCCGAGGAGCTGTCGCATCCGGACCCCGTGGCTGCCCTCCTCGAGGAACTTCACGGATTGGACGGCCCGGACGGTCGTCACGTACATGGCGGCGCCGTGGGGGATTCGCGGGACCTCATTAAAGGTTTGGATGCGCGCCTCACGCCTCGTACGGGACGGGGTCCTCGACCCCGACCGCGGCGAACGCCTCGCGCCGTTCGCGGCATGAAGGGCAGGTGCCGCAGTGGGCCCCGCGGTCCCAGTAGCACGACCACGTGACCCCGAACGGGACCTTCCGCTCAAGCCCCGCGCGCACGACGTCCGCCTTAGACTTCCCGCCCAGCGGGACGAGGACCTGGACGGGCGTCTTCGGGTACGTCCACAGGCCGAGACGCAAGACCGAGTTGATGAAATTGAAGAACTTCGGGCTCGAGTCCGGGAACGACTCGGGGTCGAGGCCGTTGTGGCCGCCCACGATGTATCGCGCGGCTTCCTGCTCCGCGACGTACGCCGCGAGGCCGTAGAAGATGAGGTTCCGCGCGGGGATGTACGACTCGGGCGCCTCGAGGAGGGCTTCGTTCGCGATCCCGTCCCTGCGGAGGTCGTCGACCTCCTTGAGGAACGGGAGGTCCACGTGGCGGATCGGGCCCACGCCCGCGTGGCGCGCGAGGGCGTCGATCGCGGCCCCTTCCTTCGTCGGCCGCGCGAAGTAGTCGAACGTGAGGGGGAGGAGGTCCCAGCCCTGATCCTTCGCCCACGACAGGGCGACCG
This sequence comes from Thermoplasmata archaeon, assembly GCA_035283365.1. GTDB lineage: Archaea > Thermoplasmatota > Thermoplasmata > RBG-16-68-12 > RBG-16-68-12 > RBG-16-68-12. The sequence goes on from DATETY010000001.1 coordinate 5,663, forward strand.
CGGAGTCGATCCCGCCGGAGAGCAGGACGATCGCGCGCTCCGCACCCTGGGCCATGGTTCCGCCTCGTGCGCGGTCGCCCGCGCGCGGGAACCGAACCGGCCGGCGCTTATAGCCTTTCCCGGTGGACGACGCGGGCCGTCGTCAGTCCGTCGGCGGCGGGGGCACGAAGAACGGCTGCCAGAGGACGGACAGCTCGTCCTCGATCCCGTCGAGGGGCTCGCCGCCCCAGGCCGTGAGCCGCTCCCCGTACCGGTCGAGGAGGAGGGTCGCGAGGTGACGCAGCCGATGCACGATCGTCTCCGTCTCCCCTTTCCCAACGAGGGCCGCGAGGACCAGGCCGTCCTGGTTGTACATGACGAACCGGTGGTCCCCGAGCTGGATCTCCTGGACGACGCCGTCCTTCTCCGTGAACGCCTCCCGCACGAAGTTCGAGACGACGGAGATCATCCCTCCCACGACGTCCCGGTCCTTGTCGCTCAGGAGGCTCCGGGACATGTGCTTCACGAGAAGGCCGCTCGGGGCGATCACGAAGACCTCGTCGATGACGGGGTCCTCGGGCGCTCGCGGGGCGACGGGAGCGGGCGCGGCCGGCGTGGGGATCGTCACGATGACGGGAGTCGGCGGCTTCGCAGCGGGCCGCGGCGCGGCGCGCTTCGCGATGCGGACATGCCAGACGTCCGAGGACGTCCACGCGAACACGAGGCCCACGCCGAGGAGGAGGAACCATCCCGCGAGGGGGCCCCACGCGAGGGTCGAGGATCCCAGGTAGAACTGGCCGCTGAAGTCCGGGATCGGTTGGCCGAGGGTCGGGAGGTCCGCGGCGGCGGGAGGGAGCGCGAAGACGAATTTCAGGCCCGCGTACAGGGCCGCGGAGCAGGCCCCGAGGAACGCCACGCCCGCGTAGATCCCGCGGAGCTTCTTGAGGAAGGTCGCGATCGTCAGGGCGAGGCCCGCAGCTCCCGCGATCATGCTCACGACGAGCCAGCGCCCGAGCTCGATGAACAGGGCGGACATCCGTGACTGGCCCGGCAAGTCGTAGTACGTATACGTCGCGGTCGTCGTCGCGTTCGTCGAGGCGTTCTGGATCGCATGGTCGACCCCGAAGAGGCGGTACGTCCAGGTCTCCGTCTCCGTGGGTTCGACGAGCCGCCACTCCCATACGGGCTGTCCGATCGCGATGACCGCGAGGACGAGGGCGATGCCTGTCGCGGCAATGCCCGAAGCGGCCGACATGGCCTCCCTTCCGACCCGGCGCGCGGGTTAAGAGGCCTCCCATGCGGTTATCGGGCGCGAGAACGGATTATCGTCCGCGATAACGGGCGGGCTCAGCGGTCCTTCCACGCGGGATCGCGTTTCTCGAGGAACGCGCGCACGCCCTCCTCCTTGTCCGCCGAGGTCATCACGAGGGAGAACAGGGCCTGCTCGTAGCGGATGCCTTGATCGAGAGGAAGGCGCACGGACGCTCGGACGGCCGCCTTCGCGAGGCGGACCGCGAGGGCGCTGCGGGACGCGATCCGGTCGGCGACCTCCATGGATCGGTCGCGCAAGGCGCCGTGCGGGACGACCTCATCCACGAGGCCGATCCGGTGGGCTTCGCGCGCGTCGATCCGCTCCCCCGTCAGGGTGAGCTGGAGGGCCTTCCCCAGCCCGACGAGCCGCGGGAGGCGCTGGCTCGCCCCGCCACCTGGGATGATCCCGATGTTGATTTCCGTCTGCCCCAGGACGGCCCGCTCCGAGGCGATCCGGATGTCGCACGCCATCGCGAGCTCGAGGCCGCCGCCGAAGCAGTAGCCGTTGATCATCGCGATCGCGGGCGTCTCGAGTCGTTCGACCGCATCGTACAAGGTACCCCGTTCGTACATCCGCCACTGGTCGATCCCGGTGCGCCCGGAAAACTCCGCGATGTCCGCGCCCGCGACGAACGACTTGTCCCCGGCGCCCGTGAGGACGATCGCGCGTACGGCGGGATCCGCGTCCGCGGTCCGGAGCGCGCGGATCAGCGCCTCCTTCATCTCGAGTGACATCGCGTTCAGCTTTTCGGGCCGGTTCAGGGTCAGGAGGCTCACGGGACCACGTCGTTCCGCGAGGACCGTCTCGTCGGTCATGGGACTCGGCGCGGGAAGGACCCCGGGGGGCTTGAGACCTGGCCTGTTAACCTTGTTCAAGGTTAACATGTGGGTCAAGGCCCGCTTCGACCTCCGGCGAACCCTGCCCCCATGGCGGAACGGGCGAGCGGGGCGGCCTCACTTCCCCTGAAACCGGGGCTTCCGCTTCTCCAGGAACGCGCGGAACCCTTCCTTCGCGTCCGCCATCGCGAACAGGCGGTTCTGGAGTTCCCGTTCGAGGGCCAGCCCCTCGTAGAGGGGCATCTCGATCCCTTCCACGACGGAGCGCTTGATCAGGCCGACCGCGCGCGCGGCGTGCGTGGGGTACGCGAGGGACGTCGCGTACGCCAACGTGTCGGCCCAGAAGCTCGCCCGAGGGAACACGCGGTTCACGATCCCCCAGTCGAGAGCCTCCTTCGGAGACAGGGTGCGGCCCGTGAACATGAGGTCCATCGCGCGGCTCTTCCCGATGAGCCTCGGCAGGCGCTGGCTCCCTCCCGTGCCGGGGAGCACGCCGAGCGTGACCTCCGGGAGCCCGATCTTCCACGGCCCGTCCGAGACGAACCGGAGGTCCGCCGCGAGGGCGATCTCGAGCCCGCCGCCCACGCAGTGCCCGTCGATCGCCGCGAGGAACGGCTTCGGCGTGGAATCCATCTTGTTGAGCGTCTCCTGGCAGTTCAGGCAGAACATCGCCTTGTAGTCCGGGGTCGAGGTCGCGAGGAGGTTGATGTCCGCGCCCGCGGACCACATCCCGTCGAGCCGGGACGCGAGGACGCACACGTCCACGTCGTCGTCGAAGCGCACGTCGTCGATCACGGCGCTCAGGTCCCGCATGAGGTCTGCGTCGTACGTGTTCGCCTTGGGCTTGTTGAGCCACGCGATCGCGACCCGATCCTTCTTCTCGATCGACATGTACGTGAGGTCCATCGAAGCCCCTCGGCCCGTCGCAAGGAAACCTCCCGTAATAAAGCCGCGCCCTGGGCTCAGCGTTTCTCGAGGATCGCGATGTAGTCGGACGGCGCGGCGTCGGGCCGCCAGAGCATCCGGGTGAAGTCCCAGCCCGTCTCGTGCGCGAGCGCCACGAGGTCGTCCGGGGACAGGAGTAGGAGCTCGAACCAGTCCCCGACGCGGCCCTTGTACCGCACGCGCAGGGTCAGGAGGCCCGGAGGGCGGCCCCGGGCCACATTCCGCTTCACGTACGCGAGGTGGTGGTCGATCCACGTCCCCGGGATCCGCGTGTGCCCGACGATCCGGCCGCCGTCGCCCGTGATCTCCGCGAGCTCCCGGAGGAACTTCCGCATCCGCGGCAGGTTCCCCGCGAGGCCGAAGTTGTTCCCCATGAGGAGGACCGTGTCGAACCGCCCGAGCCCCTTGGGGAGCCGCCATACGCTCGCCTCGTACACGTCCCGCAGTCCGCGCACGCGCGCGAGGGCCACCTGGGTCGGGGACGGATCGATCCCGACCACCTTGAGTCCCCTCCCCTGGAGATACAGGGCGTGCCGGCCGGGTCCGCAGCCCACGTCGAGGACCCGCCCGCGGACGTGGCGCATCGCGTCCCTCTCGATCGGGAGCCAGGCCTTGGGGGGCGCGAAGTACCCCGCGAGGTCCGACTTCCCGCGGTGCCCGTCGTCCCGCTCGAACTCCACGATGGCCCGCTTGCCGAGCCAGTGGTCGAGCATCGCCTGCGCGTACAGCTCGAAGGATGGCGGGCGGGCCCGGCGGACCGGCATGGAGACCGCGCGGGGCATCCGCGACCCGGATAATGACCTTTCGGCGCGGGGCCATAGCTGCATCATAGTTGCGCGGCGTCAGGCTTATTCGGCCGCGCGCCTTCCCGCCGCGAGGGGCGTCGATGGCTCGGGCCCGCAAGGAGACGAAGTTCGAGGTGTTCGGTCACGAGATGGTCGAGAAGGTCGTCGCGAAGAGCGGGTCCTCGGGTCGCGTGTACCTCCCGCCCGACTGGATCGGGAGGCGCGTGAAGGTCGTCCGCGTGGACTGAGGCCCGACATGATCCGCCTGCCGGACGTCGCGGCGTGCGCCCGCTGCGGGAGCGGCCGGGTCCACCCGAAGCTCCTCATGATGGGCCCCATCGCGGGGATCGACAGCGACAGCCGCACGTTCATCTGCGAGGACTGTCGCCACGAGGGGCTGCCCGTCATGTTCGACACGGAGGACGCGCGGGCCTTGTTCGAACGGGAAGCGAAGGGGCTCGCGCCGCCCGAGGCCCCCGCGACCCGCGAGGGCCCCCTCACGATCCCCATCCTGCCCGTCCTCACGGCGCCCCTCATCGACATGCGGATCCTCGACCTCGTCCCCGTGCGGCTCGCCTCCGTCGTGGGCGTGAGGTGGGAGGGCGCCGCGATCTCGGCCGGCCCGTACCGCGCGTCCTTCCAGGAGTACTGGGACGCGATCGGCGGGCCCAGGTACAACGCGTCGCGGGTCCTCATGCTCGACCTGACCGGGATCAACCGCGCGAACCCGAACTTCGAGGTGCTCCGCCACCTCGTGAAACGGTGCGACGTGTGGCTCGACCTCGGGGCCCGGGAGCCCGAGGAGGTCATGGACGGGTACATGCTCGACGTGGAGCGAATCGTCGCGGGCTCCAAGACCCTCGCCAAGCTCGAGGCATTCGCCGGCCTGTACGCCCTGTCGTCGGAGGCCCTCCCGTGCCTCGACTGGGCCGGCCGGGTCGTGTGGCGGGACTCCCGAGAGGAGCGGACGGACCTCCGCCAGATCGCCCGGGCCCTCCGGTCGATCGGGTTCGAGGCCGCGTGCGTGATGGACCTCCGTCGGCTCGGCACCGAGTCGGGACCGGACCCCTTGCTCGTCGGCGCCCTGGAGGGGCTTGACCTGGAGATCTACCTGGGAGGCGGGGTCCAGGAGACGGACATCGCGGGCCTCGCGGAACGCGGCCTCGCGGGCGGGTTCGTGGACCCTTACACGCCCGTCATCCGGGACCTCCTCCGCCACGCGGAGAAGGAGGTGCCCGCCTCCGTGCCGCCCGCCCCCGCGCCGGTCGAGAAGGCGAGCTCGTCCCGCGGGCCCGTGCCGGACCCCGGCTGTACGGGGTCCTGGCTATCAGAAATATCAGAAAAATCAGAAAGCTTCAAGTAGCGCAGGGCCGTTGGGGCGGCCATGGCGAAGAAGCGTGCGACCGCTGCGACCGGGTTGACCGCGTGTTGCGCGGGCCCGACGTGCCGCGTCGAGGCCGTCGTGTCCGTGGACGAACGGGGGCAGATGGTCCTCCCGAAGGACGTGCGGACCCGGATCGGCATCCGTGCGGGTGAGAAGCTCGCGGTCGTCAGCTGCGAGATGGACGGCGGGCTGTGCTGCGTGACCCTGATGAAGGCCGACGAGTTGAGCGAGAGCGTGCGGTCTACCCTGGGGCCGCTCTTCACGGAACTCTTCCCGAGCCGCTGACGTCCCGCGAACCTTGAAGGTCCGCCGAGCGCCTTCCGGCCGCGGGGAGACCATGTCGCTCCGGAAAGTCCCGCGTCCGTTCGCGCTCCACTGGGGGAAAGGCGTCATCGCGGAGGAAGCCTCCACGATCACGCCGTTCCACGAGCCCACGATCCAGCTGCTCGCGTTCGACGATGGCTCGAGGTCCTTGCGATTCTGCGTGTACCACAAGTCGTCGTTCGGGCGGATGCCGCTCATCGTATCCGAGGAGCACCTCGCGTCCCTCGCGAGAGAGGTCAAGAAGAACCCCGGGATCCGGACCCTGCTCAGGCGGCTCGTGGATTAGGCCTGGCCTATACGCGTTCCACATCGATGCCGAGCTGGCGGATGATGTCCAAGCCGTCATCGGACCGGTACGTGGCCCGGTAGTAGACCTTCGACACCCCGGAGTTGATGATCGCCTTCGCGCATGTAACGCAAGGCTGGGCCGTGACGAAGACGACCTTCCTCGGGTCGTTCACGCGAACCTTGATCAACGCGTTCACCTCACTATGAACGCAACCGCACCCGCCCGGTTGGTCCGCCTTGCACTCGTCGTGCGAGAGGCCCTTCGCAGTCCCGTTGTAGCCGAATCCGTAGATCTGTGTCATGTCCTCCGATGCGATGACGCAACCCACTTGGAATCTCTTGCACGTGGCGCGCCGCGTGAGGGCCATCGCGAAGTCCATGATGAGGCCCTCCAAGCTCGGCCGCTCGACCTTCCCCATGCCCGCTCCTCCCGTGGCCGAAGCGGAAGAAGCCAGCACGCCACTTAAGGCTTCGGAGCCCGCCCCCAGTCCGTCCACGGGTTCATCGAAAATCGATAAGTGTCAGCTCGCACTCGCGCCGCGCGTGCCCCCGCCGGAGCCGGGTCGGGTCGCGGCGGCCGTGTCCGCCGACCAGGTCGCAGCGTTCCGACTCGCGCGACATCGCCTCGCGGCGCGCGCGACCCCCAGCGAGCTGCCCGCGATTGCGGGCAGCATGTCGGGGGTCCAGGCCCAGGTCATGTCAGCGGCGCGTGTGTCCTTGTGGGCCCGGAGCCGCGGCCTGCGGATTGGGGACGTCGAGGCAGCCCTCTGGCGGGACCGGAGCCTCGCGAAGGCCTGGTGCATGCGCGGGACGAGTTACCTGGTTCCCTCCGAGGACTTCGACGTGTTCGTGCGCGGATGCTCCCGTCGCGCGAATCGGTCGCTCGAGTGGCTCGTCCGCGCGGGCGTGTCCCTCGCGGCGATCGACCGCGTGACGGAGGCCGTGGGCAACGTCTTGGACCGCCCGCTCACTCGGAGGGAGGTCGTCCCGCTCGTCGCGGAAGCCCTGCGGGCCCGGACGCGGTCCTGGTCCCCGCAACGGGGCGGATGGGGAAGCCGCGCGGCGGTCACAGGCCTCGAGGTGGACGGGCACTCGCTCTCGATCGGAGGCATCCTGTACGTCGCCTCGATCCGCGGGGTCGCGTGCGTGGGGCCGCCCCGGGGGAACGAGTCCACGTACGTGCGACGCGACGTGTGGCTCCCTGCAGTCCCGAGGCTGCCCGCGGACGTCGCGGAGCCGGAGCTCCTGCGGCGCTACCTCCGGGCGTTCGGGCCCGCGACGGTCGCGGACTTCGCGTGGTGGACGTACCTGAAGGCCGCGGACGCGCGGGAGGTGTGGGGGCGTCTCGAGGGCGAGCTTGCGCCGGTCGATGTGGAAGGCCGCCCGGGCTGGGTCCTGCGTTCCGATGTCCACCACCTGGAGCGTGCGTCCCTGGACGGGCCCGTCGTGCGGCTCCTCCCGTCCTTCGACTCGTTCCTCCTCGGACACAAGGACAAGTCCCACCTCGTGGAGGCGGCCCGCTACACGCGCGTGTACCGCCCCGCGGGGTGGCTCGCCCCCGTCCTCCTCGTGGACGGCCGGGTCGCGGGCGTGTGGTCCATGACGCGGAAGGCCGGCCGCCTCGTGGTCCGCGTGGAGGCGTTCACGCGGCTGTCCGCGGCCCTCCGCGCGGCGGTCCAGGACGAGACGGAGGACCTGGGTCGGTTCCTCGGGACGCCCGACGTGCGGGTCGCGTTCATCGGAGGCGGACGAGGGTCGCGTCCTTCGAGTCGTCAAGCGCGACGACCCCCTCGCGTGCGAGGATCTCGAGGTGCCCGAGCACCTCCGTGATCCCGAGGAGGATTTCCTCGATGGGGAGGGTGCCGAACAGTTTCGTCACGATCTCGAACGGGGTCACGGGCCCCGCCTGGATGAGGCCGAGGATCGCCGCCTGCCGCGCGCGGTACCGGTTCATGGAGTCCGCGACGTACCGGGGCACGTCCTCGAGGGGCGACCGGTGGCCCGGGTGGACAATCGCGGGCTTCAGGACCCGGACCCGATGCAGGGACGCGATGTAGTCCGCGAGTCCGACGGACGTCTGGTCCGCCCCGCCGAACGCGGCGATCGGCGTCATGTCCTTCAGGAGGGTGTCCCCCGCGAACAGCTCCCCCTCCGCGGACAGGTAGCACGTGGATCCGGATGAATGCCCGGGCGTGTGGACCGCCTTGAGGACCGTCCCGCCCGCCCGGATCGTGTCCCCGTCCCGGACCGTGCGGGAGACGGCCACGGACTCGCCGAACGTCTCCACGTACCCGAGAAAGTCCATCACGAGGTCCACGGTCGCCTCGGGCGCCCCGGCGCGGAGGGCTGCATCCCGGTATAGCGTCCGCCGCTCCGCGAACGTGCGCTCGTACGATGCGACCATGGGCGCGTCGCCCTCCGGCGCGAGGACCTCCGCGCCGCTCTCTTTCCGAACGGCCTCCGCGATCCCGCCGTGGTCCACGTGGCCGTGGCTCAGGACGATCCGCTCCACGTCCGCGGTCGTCAGGCCGATTTCCTTCATCTGACGCCGGATTTCGTCATGGCACTCGGGGCATTTCGGGCCCACGTCGAGGAGCGTGACGGGCTCCTCCGTGAACAGGTACACGTTGACCGTCCCGATCGGGAGTCGGGTCGGGAGGTCCAGGCGATGCAATCCCTCCCGGATCTGCATGCGACGCGCCCATGGGCGGAAAGCCTCCATAAAGGTTCGCTCCACACCGGCTCGGGGCGGGCCCGGAACGGACCCGTTCGTACATCAGGCGGCGGGCTTCGACTTCGCGATCTCGCGCTCGCGCAGCTCGCGGCGGAGGACCTTCCCGATCATGGACTTGGGCAGGTCGTCCGCGAACTCGACCGCCTTCGGGACCTTGAAGGGCGCGAGGCGTTCCTTGCAGAACGCGATCACGTCGGCTTCTGTGGCCGCGGCCCCGGCCTTGAGCACGACGAACGCCTTCACGGTCTCCCCGCGGTAGGGGTCCGGCACGCCGATCGCGGCCGCCTCGGCGACGGCCGGGTGCATGAACAGGACCTCCTCGACCTCCCGCGGGTACACGTTGTAGCCGGAGCACAGGATCATGTCCTTCTTCCGGTCCACGATGAAGAAGTACCCGTCCTCGTCCATCCGGGCGATGTCCCCCGTGAGGAGCCAACCGTCCCGGAGGACCAGGGCCGTGTCCTCGGGCCGCTTCCAGTAGCCCTTCATGACCTGGGGCCCCCGGATCGCGAGCTCCCCCGATTCCCCCCGGGCCACGTCCCGGGACGGGTCGTCCACGTCCACGATCTTCGCGTCCGTGTCCGGGAACGGGATCCCGATCCCCTCCTTGACGGTCCCCGACAGGGGGTTCGCGTGGGTCACGGGGGACGCCTCCGTGAGGCCGTACCCCTCCACGATCCGCCCGCCCGTGATCCGCTCGAACTCGTGCCGGACCTCGTTCGGCAGGGGCGCCGCACCCGAGACGCACGCCCGGATCGAGCGCAGGTCGTACCGGCCCGCCTTCGGGTGCCGCAGGATCGCGATGTACATCGTGGGCACGCCGGGGAACAGGGACGGCTTCTCCTTGTCGATGAGCTTGAGGATGTGGCCGATCTCGCGCGGGTTCGGGTACAGGATGAGCCGCGCGCCGGTCACGACGCCGAGGAGGAGGACCGTCGTGAGGCCGTACACGTGGAACAGGGGGATCGCGCCGAGGATGCTCTCCTGGACGCCCTCGCGGGTCCGGACCCACGCGGCCGTCTGGTGGGCGTTCGCGACCAGGTTCGCGTGGGTGAGCATCGCGCCCTTCGGCACGCCCGTCGTGCCGCCCGTGTACTGGAGGACCGCGACGTCGTCGAGGCCCCGCCCCGCCTCGCCCGGGGCGCCCCGGGTCGGCGCGGTCTCGAGGAGGTCCGCGAAGCGATGGACCCACGGGGCCTGCGGGATCGCGAGGGGCCAGTGCCTCTGCTTCTTGAGGTCCCGCCTCTTCTTGATCGGGTACAGCTGGCGGAGCGGCGTCCTCAGGTACTCCGCGACGTCGGCCACGACGACGCGCTTCACGGGGCTCGCGTCCTTCGCCTTCGCGACGTTGGCCCAGAACAGGTCGAGGGCCACGACGGTCTCGACCCCCGCGTCCTGCCACAGGCCCTCGAGCTCCCGGGGCGTGTACAGGGGGTTCGTCTGCACGACGACGCCGCCCGCGCGGAGGATCCCGAAGAACGCGACGAGGAAGTGCGGCGTGTTCGGGAGGACGAGGGACACGCGCTCCCCGGGCTTCACGCCGATCGCCCGCAGGCCGGCCGCGAAGCGGTCCGCCGCGTCGTCCAGCTCGGCGTACGTGATCGACTTCCCGTAGAACGTGACGGCCCGCCGGTCGCCGTAGCGGGACGCAGCCCGGCGCAGGAGCTCGTCGACGGGAATCGCCGGGTACTCGATCGTCTGGGGCACGCCCGAAGGCCAGTGCGTCCGCCAGGGCCGCTCGAGGTCGAGCAGATGTCCTCCCTCGCCCCGCGATAGGCCTCATGGGCCATTAACGTTCCCGGGGGCGCGCGCGAAACGGTTATCCGGGCGGAACCCCTCGCGGCACCCGGACGGGCGCCCATGCCGAGCGGACCGCGCATCGAGGTCCTCCAGGAAGGCGCGGTCGCCCTCGTGCTCCTCGAGAATCCGCCCCGGCAGCTCCTCACGAGGTCCATGATCGCGGAGCTGGCGTCCGCGGTCGCGGGCTTCGAGGCGGACGACCGGGTGCGCTCGGTCGTCGTGACGGGCGCGGAGGAGGCGGACTTCTGCGGGGGCCTCGACCTCGAGGAGTGGGCGGGCCTCGCGCCGAAGCGGGCCCAGGAAGAGATCACCCGCGGCCAGGACGCGTTGTGGGCCCTGGAGCATCTCACGAAGCCGACGATCGCGGCCGTCTCGGGCGCGTGCCACGGCGCAGGCCTCGAGCTCGCCCTCGCGTGCGATATCCGGATCGCCTCGGAGACGGCCGTGTTCTCCCATCCGGAGATCACGTTCGCGTGGATGCCGAGCCACGGCGGGACCGCGCGGCTCGCGAGGGCCGTCGGACCCGCGAAGGCCCTCGAGCTCCTCCTTACCGGGGCGTCCCTGAAGGCGGTCCATGCGCTCCGCCTCGGGCTCGTGAACCATGTGGCCCTTCCGGGCGAGGCGCTCGAGGAGGCCAAGGCGATGGCCCGCGGGTTCGCGGAGCGGCCTCGGGCCGCGGTCCGGGCGATCAAGCGCACCCTGACGGAAGGCGGCGAGAAGCCGTACCGGAACCGGTTCCTCCTCGAAGCCCAGCACGCCGCGCAGGTCCTGTACTCGAAGGAGTACCGCGAGGCGATGGACCGGGTCCGCTCGAAGAAGGGGTAGCGCCGCCGCGCGCCCCCCGGCCGACCCGTGAGTCGGTCATCTCGGCACGGCCTGCCGGAGTCGGAGGCCGACGACGAACACGAAGCCGAACGTGATGATCCCCAGGATCGGGACCGCGACGAACTCGGTCTGGCCGAGGAGGACGAGCACCGAGAGGGCCTGCCCCATATTCAGAGTCTCGGCGGCCGCGATGGGCAGGATGGCGGCGACGAGGAGGCCCACGCCTACCGCGTTCAGGACGGCATAGGGTATCAGGTCCCTCGCGCTCAACGTCCCCTGGACTTGGGCATCGCCCCGCAGCCCGCGCAGGTACAGATTCGTGAGGATCGCCGCCGCGACCAGGAGGCACGAGGCGGCGAACCACACCACGACGGCCCGCGCGGCGAAGTCCAGGATCTCGGGGAAGGCCATCCCTGGGGCGCGAACCCGCGTCGCCAAGACGTCCACGAGCCCGACGATCGCGAGGATCCCGTAGCCGATGAATCCGATGGCGGCTACCGCCGCCAGCGCGAGGCTCCAGGACGAGCCGGCCCGTCTCGGTTCCGGCGCGCCGGGAGGTCGGAACAGGCCCATCGAGTGGAGGAGCAGTCCCGTGCCGAAGGCCAAGCCCGCCCCGGCCGCGGCCCCTGCCGCGGCGCCCAAGATCAGAAACCCGGGCTGCACCTGAGCGGAGCTCGGGGAAGACATGCTGACCTGCACGAGGAGCGTCGCCGCGAACCAGAGCAGCATGCTGTGCAGGATCCAGGACCAAGCGCCTGCGGCCACGAGCCACCCCCCGATCCGGGCGAAGCTCCGTCCGTTCCCTGCCGTTTCCTCCGCCACGTGCCCGCCGGACTCCGGCATGGACACCCCCCTGCCCCCGCGCGTGGCATCGAGGCGACCGTACTTGAGGTTTCGCGGGCCACGGCGTCCATCCCTTCGGGCCCTTCGATTCGGGGACCGCATGGACGACATCCCCGTGTCATCCGGACCGGGCTCGAGGGGGACGGTTCAAGACGCGCACAGATCAGTGCCGGCCGCCCGCGGCCGCGGGCCGGAAGACGACCGCGATTCGATGCGGAATCAGCGCCGGAGGATCGTGTCCCGAGCCCCCCACCGCTTCAGCTCGATGTCCACGCCGACGTCCGTCGCGACGAACGATCCGTCCCGGAGCCCCGCGTCCTTCAGGAACTTCTCCCGGGCCCGGTCGTCCTCGAACGCGAGGCGCGCCTCGAACAGCCCGAAGTCGATCGCGACCGCGCCGTCCACGTGGACCTCTCCGACGAGGCGCGTCCCGTTCTGCAGGACGGGCCCATCCATCTCGATCCGTCTGGCCCACGCCTTCTTGAGGTACCCGAAGCACACGATCCGGGCCTCCGCCCACTCCCCCGCGCGGACCTTCATGTACGCATCGCGCGGGTCGAGGCCGTACGCCTCCACGAACGTGGACCCGTCCTTCGGATCGTACGACCATCCTTTCTTCGGGTCCCGAGCGAAGCGGAGCCGCAGGTAGCCCTCCGCCTCGCAGTCCGCGCACAGGATTGCCTCGAGGACTCGCCCTTTCACGGAGAACGCGGCCTCGAACTCGGGGCCGGACCGGATCGCCTTGGGCACGTCCGCCGGGTACGTCCGGCGCGACGATAAAGGGCGCGCCGCCCGCGGCGAGAGGTTCAAGCCGCCCCGCGCGGTTACGTCGGAAGGGTCGCGGCCCGGGAGGCGGAGCATCGCGGAGGAACGGCTGGTCCGCAACTACGTCGTGGAGTCGGGGGTCGGCGATCGACTCCCGCGCGGGATCCGGATCTGGGACGAGACCCTCCGGGACGGGGAGCAGACGCCCGGCGTCGCGTTCTCCCCGGAGGAGAAGCTCCGGATCGCGAGTCTCCTCTCCGAGATGGGGGTCCCGATCATGGACGTCGGGATCCCGGTCGTCTCGAGGGAGGAGGCGCGCGCGGTCAAGGCGATCGCGAACGCGGGCCTGGACGCGTCCATCATGGCCGCGTGCCGCGCCGTTCGGGGGGACGTCGACGCGTGCATCGCGTGCGACGTGGACGAGGTCGCCTTGTTCATCGCGTGCTCGGACCTCCACCTGAAGTACAAGCTCAAGATGTCCCGCGAGGAGGTCCAGGAGGCCGCCGTCCGGGAGACGGAATACGCGGCGGCCCACGGGGTCGCCGTCTCGTTCGTGACGGAGGACACGTTCCGCGCGGACCTCGACTTCGCGGTAGACCTGTACAACGCGTGCATCGGGGCCGGGGCGACACGCGCGGTGATCTGCGACACGGTCGGCGTGATGACGCCTTCCGCGGTCGCATGGTTCGTCGGGCAGCTCCGGCCGCGTCTCCGGCCCGTCGAACTCTCGTTCCACGGGCACAACGACTTCGGCCTCGCGGTCGCGAACAGCCTCGCCGCGTGCGAGGCGGGCGTCCTCGTGCCCCACGCGTGCGTGAACGGCCTCGGGGAGCGGTCCGGGAACGCGAGCCTCGAGGAGCTCGTGATGGCCCTAGGCTCCCTGTACGGGTACGACACGGGGATCGACGTCTCCCGGCTCTACGAGGCGTCCCGGCTCGTCGAGTCCCTGAGCGGCGTCCCCGTCGGGGTGAGCAAGCCCCTCGTCGGGTACAACGCGTTCAGCCACGAGTCCGGGATCCACGCGGACGGGGTGATCAAGCACACGTCGACGTACGAGCCGATCCAGCCCGAGGCGATCGGGCGGACCCGGCAGTTCATCTTCGGGAAGCACACGGGGTCCACGGCGGTCGGGGAGAAGCTGCGGGCGGCCCACGTGGCCGCGACGGCCGAGCAGATCGGCGCGCTCGTCTCGGCGGTCAAGGGGCTCGCGGAGGCGCGTTCGAAGGACGAGCAGATCGCGTTCATCCGCACGTTTCGGGAGCGCGAGGAGCGCCGGCGCGGGATCTCGGATCCGGAGTTCTGGGACCTCGCGCGGAAGGCGGGGATCTCGGTCCCCCCCGGCCTTGGTGGCTGAGGGGGCGCCTCACGGCTTCGGCGGCGGATCCGCCGGGGCCGCCGGCTCGGGGACGACCGCGGTCCCCATGAGGGCGCGGCCCCACGAGGCCGCGCGCCGCGACATGGACAGGTAGATCCCGCCCAGGGTCAGGGCGGCTCCCAGGATCGCGAGCGGGTCGAGGACCTCGCTCCCCAGGGACACCCCGAGGAACACGGCCGCGATCGGCGTGACGAGGGCGATGTACGACATGACCGTCGCCTGGATCCTCTTGAGGAGCCAGAGGAACGTGACGAACGCGACGACGGAGCCGACGAGGGCGAGGTACAGGATCGCCCCGATCCCCTCGGGCCAGCTCGGGACGGCCCACGGCTCGCCGGCTCCGAGCGACGCGGCCGCGAGGCCGATCGCGCCGACGCCCATCGCGAACGCGTTGAAGCTGATCGGGTTCGTGTCGTGGCCCCACCGCTTCACGGCGACCGTGCACACGGCTGCGCACGACGCGGCCAGGACGATCGCGAGCATGGGGTACAGCTTCCCGGGGCCCGTGAGGCCGATCTGTCCGCGGAAGATCACGAGGATCCCGCCGAACCCGATCGCGATCCCCGCGAGCTTCTGGGCCGTGAGCCGCTCGTCCCGCAGGATCCCGTGGGCCGCGATCGCGGTCTGAAGGGGCAGGGTCGCGAACAGGATCGCGGAGAGGCCGCTCTCGACGCCGTTGTTCTCCCCCCAGTAGATGAGGCCGTAGTCCACCGTGAAGAGGAGGAACCCGACGAGGCCGACGAGCCCCCACTCGCTCCGGCCCCGGGGCAAGGCGGAGCCGCGCGCTCCCGCGAGGGCCAGGAGGACCGCGGACGCGACGACGAACCGAAGGCTCGCCGCGAGGAACGCGGGGGCCCCCTGGAGCCCGATCTTGATCGCGAGCCACGTGGAGCCCCAAATCGCGCACAGGACCGCGAACGCGGCGCCGTACCCGAGGCGGGACGTCACGCGCGGAGGCAACGGGCCGGGGGGTAAAGCTTTGTGGCCGTCACCCGCCGGTCAAACTCACGGGAGAAAACGGGCCGCGAACCATTAAGCCGTCCGGACGCCGCTCCGGCCGCGCCGTGCCCGATCCGAAGCGCTTCAAGGGCAAGATCTGTCTCGTCGGAGAGTACATGGTCGGGAAGTCGTCCCTCATCCGGCGGTACGTGCGGAACGACTTCGACGACAAATACCTCATGACCTTGGGCGCGAAGGTCTCGAAAAAGGAGGTCGACGTGCTCGTGGACGGCACCCCGGTCCGCGCGAACCTCGCGATCTGGGATTTCATGGGCCAGGAGGGCTTCCGCGAGCTGTTCCAGGACGCGTATTTCAGCGGGGCCCGCGGGATCCTGGCCGTGTGCGACCTCACCCGGCGGACGACGCTCGACGCGCTCGGGCCCTGGGTCCAGAGCGTCCGCGCGGTCGCGGGACCGATCCCGATGGTCCTCGCGGCGAACAAGGCGGACCTGACGGACAAGGCGGAGCTCGCGGATCGCGACCTGGATCGCTTCGCGGCCGCGTATGCGTGCGCGTTCGTGCGCACGTCCGCGAAGACGGGCGCGAACGTCGAGGAGACGTTCCGGATCCTTGCGACGACCGTCTCGCGGGCGCATCTCGCCGCGCCGTGACGAACCTCCGTCTCCGGGTGCGGGCGGCCTCGAAGCCCAAGCTTATGAGGGCTCTCCGCCATGAGGTCGCCATCCCCATGCCGGGCATGACGATGGCGGAGAAGATCCTCGCCCGCGCGAGCGGGAACGAGACGGTCCGCCCGGGCCAGATCGTGGACGGGCACGTGGACCTGCTGTACATGCACGAGATGCTCGCCCTCGCGATCAAGCCGTTCGAGGAGATCGGGGTCGGGAAGGTGTGGGACCCCGAGAAGTGCGTCGTCACGGTCGACCACTGGGTCCCGCCGCCGAACGAGCAGTTCGCCCGGATGCACCAGGCGATCCGCGAGTTCTGCTGGGCCCAGGGGATCGCGCGGTTCCATGATGTGGGGGATCACGGGATCATCCATCAGCTCGTCGTGGAGCGCGGGTACGTCCACCCGTGGGAGCTCGTGATCGGATCGGACAGCCACACGAACATGGCGGGGGCCATGGGCGCGTTCGCGGCCGGGATCGGGGTCACGGAGACGGCCGCCGTCATGGCGACGGGCAAGCTGTGGCTCAAGGTCCCCGAGACCCTGAACGTGTCCGTCGAGGGGAGGCTCGCGAAGCGGACGGGCGCGAAGGACGTGATCCTGAAGGTCATCCAGACGACGGGGGACGACGGGGCCGCGTACAAGTCCGTCGAGTTCCGCGGCTCCACGATCAAGGGATTCCCGATGAACGAGCGGTTCGTCCTCTCGAACATGACGACGGAGATGGGCGCGAAGGCCGGGATGCTCCCCGCGGACGGGACGACGAAGGCGTACCTGGAGGAAGCCGGGGCCGGCCCCGCGTACCGGGCCATCGACGGCGATCCGGACGCGGCGTACCTCAAGGCGTACGACCTCGACGTGGACGGGATGGGACCCCAGGTCGCGTGCCCGAACAATCCGGCGAACGTGAAGCCGATCGAGGACGTCCTCGGCACGAAGATCGACATGGCCTTCGTGGGCTCGTGCACGAACGCGCGGATCCAGGACCTCCGGGCGACCGCGGAGATCCTGAAGGACGAGAAGGTCGCGCCCCGCGTGCGCATGATCGTCACGCCCGCTTCCCAGGCCATCTACCGTCAGGCGATCAAGGAGGGACTCGCCCAGGTGTTCCTCGACGCGGGGGCCACGTTCACGTCGTCGACGTGCGGGCCGTGCTTCGGCGGACACATGGGCGTCCTCGCGCCGAAGGAGGTGTGCATCTCCTCGACGAACCGCAACTATCCGGGCCGCATGGGGAGCCCCGAGTCCCAGGTGTACCTCGGCTCCCCGTACACGGTCGCGGCGTCCGCCCTGTACGGGGCCATCACGGACCCCCGGTCGGTGTGACCGTGCAGACCCGATACCGGGGGCACGCGTGGCTCTTCGGCGACGACATCTCGACGGACCACATCATCGCGGGACGGCATCTCGGCTCGATGGACCCGAAGGCGCTCGCGGAGCACGCGATGGAGGCCGTCGATTCCCAGTTCTCGAAGAAGGTCCGGCCGGGGGACCTGATCGTCGCGGCGAGCAACTTCGGCTGCGGCTCGAGCCGCGAGCAGGCCGTCGTTGCGTTGCGGGGCGCGGGGATCTCGTGCATCGTCGCGAACACATTCGCGCGGATCTTCTATCGCAACGCGATCAACATTGGGTTCCCCGTCGTGGAGTGCCCGGGCCTCCATTCGAGGGTGAAGGCGGGCGATCCGATCGAGGTGGACCTCGACGCGGGGCACGTCGTCCTCGCGAGCGGCGAGACGGTGCGCTTCGAGCCCTTCCCGCCGAACCTCATGGAGATCCTGCGCGCGGGCGGCCTCGTGCCCAAGCTGCGCGCGGAGCTCGCGGCGAAGCGCGCGTGACGACGCGCCCGGGTCGGACCCATCGGGACGGGCATGTTAACCTTATTCAAGGTTAACCGCGGCGGCGAGCGGCGATCCATCGCCCCGGCTGTTTTGTTTGGGGCCTCGGCCATGCGGCCCTGCGCATGAGGGATGCGTCCGCGCGGTGGCCTCCGCCTATCTTGGTCGCCACCCTCCTGTCCGTCCTGTTCGGGAGCCTCCACGTGGCGGACGAGGTGGCCCGCGGGGAGCAATACACGGAGCCGGGCCTCCTCCTGCTCGTCCCGATCGTGATCGTCGTGTACCTGTACGGCGCGTCCCTCGCGCTCCGGGACAACGAACTCGGCTACTGGACCCTCGCCGTGATTTCCGCGGTCGGGTTCTACAGCGTGTTCCTCGCGCACGCCTTCGAGCTGAGCGGCGCGCCGAGCGCCGAGGACATCGCGGCCGCGTCGGGATCCCTGTTCGTGTGGGTCGTGATCATGCAGGGGGCCGCGGGGCTCGGGGTCCTCCTCCTGTGCATCGCGGCCCTCGGCCGCCTCCGGTGGAAGCCCGTCTGACCCGCCGCGGGCAAGGCCCACGGGAACCCTTATCTTGCCTCCCGGGCTTCCGCGCGCGGATGGCCTATACCCTCGTCCTGCTCCCGGGAGACGGCACGGGACCCGAGGTGAGCCGCGAGGCGATGAAGGTCCTCGCCGCGGTCGAGGAGTCGTTCGGCGTGCGCTTCGACAAGGTGCCGTACCCGGTCGGCGGCTCGTACTATCTCGAGCAGGGCGTCGAGTGGCCGGACGGCGCGTTCGAGTCGTGCAAGGCCGCGGACGCGATCCTCCTCGGGGCCGTCGGGCTGCCCGAGGCCCTCTTGCCGTCCGGGGAGCTCGCGGGCATCGGCGTCCTGTTCGGCCTCCGGTTCGGCCTGGACCTGTACGCGAACGTCCGCCCGACGAAGCTCTACCCGAACGTCCGCCACAAGGTCCACGAGACGTTCAAGCAGGTGTGGGAGCCCGGCAAGGTCGACTTCGTGATCGTGCGGGAGAACACGGAGGGGCTGTACACGCCGGCCCGCGGCACCCTCTCCCGCGGGGGCCTCGACGAGCTCGCGGTGGACAGCCGCGTGATCACGCGGAAGGGCGCGTCCCGCGTGATCGAGTTCGCGTTCGAGCTCGCGAAGGCGCGGCGCGGAGCGCCCGCGGACGGGAAGCGGCGCGTCACGTGCGTGGACAAGTCGAACGTGACCGCGGGGTGCAAGCTGTTCCGCCGGGTGTACGACGAGGTGGCGGCCCGCTACCCGGACGTGGCCCGTGACTACGCGTACATCGACGCGTTCCAGCAATGGCTCCTCCGATCCCCGGAGGCGTACGACGTCGCCGTGACGTCGAACATGTTCGGGGACATCGCGACGGACCTCGCGGCCGTCCTCCAGGGCGGGATGGGGATGGCCGCGGGCGGGAACATCGGGGACGCGCACGCGATGTTCGAGCCGATCCACGGGAGCGCGCCGAAGCATGCGGGCAAGGACGTCGTGAACCCGATCGCGATGGTCCTCGCGGCCCAGATGATGCTCGAGTGGCTCGGCCGTCGGAAGGGGGACAAGGCGCTCGTCGAGGCGGCGGCCGTCGTGGAGCGGGCCGTCGAGGCCGTCCTCAAGGAGGGGAAGGCCCTCACGTACGATCTAGGCGGGAGCGCGAAGTGCAGCGAGGCGGGGACCGCGATCGCCCAGGCGGTCCGGCGGCTCGCGAAGACACGCTGACCCGCCCGGCAGGTTTATTCTACCCGGGCCGCGTGCCCCGGCCCCATGGCCGACCCGGCCCTCCGCGCGGAGGGCGTCCGGAAGACGTACGCGACCCGCGGCGGGCCCGCCGTGGAGGCCCTCCGCGGGGTGTCCCTCTCCGTTCGGCGTGGCGAACGGGTCGCCCTCCTCGGCCGGAACGGCGCGGGCAAGACGACGTTCCTGCGGATCGCGTCGACCCTCCTCATCCCCACCGCGGGGACCGTCGAGGTGTTCGGGCGCGACGCCGTCTCGAGCCCCGAGGCCGTCCGGCCCCTCATCGCGGTCGTGCCCCAGGAGGGCAAGCCGTTCTTTCATCTCACCCCGCGGGAGCAGGTGTACTGCTACCTGAGGGCCCGCGGCGCGGGCCGCGACGACGCGACCGCGCGGACCGAGGAGGCTCTCGAGCGGATGGGCCTCGACGAGGTCGCGGACCGGCTCTCGATCACGCTGAGCGGCGGACAGAAGCAGCGCGTGATGGTCGCGACGGTCCTCGCGACGCGGGCGCCCCTCCTGTTCCTCGACGAGCCCACGATCGGGCTGGACCCCTTCGCGCGGCGGGCCGTGTGGGAGTCCCTCCGGCGGCTCACGGCCGCCGGCTCCACGATCCTCCTCACGACGCACTACCTGGACGAGGCGGAGGCGTTGTCCCAGCGGCTGTTCATCGTCGAGCAGGGACGGATCCTCGTGGAGGGGAGCGCGGAGGAGCTCAAGCGGGAGGTCGGCGGCACCCTCCGCGTCTCGATCCCCGGAGGGAACGCCCTGCGCGAGGAGCTCGCCTCATTCGGCCCCACCGTGGAGGACGGCGGGTCCGTCACCGTGATCACGGGGCCCGAGCGGATCAACGAGATCATGGGCCTGTCCGTCCGGGCGGGACTGAGCGCGACGGTCGGCCCCGTGACCCTCGAGGAGGCGTTCCTCCGGGTCGTCGGCCGCTCGATCGACGAGGACTGAGCCCATGGCGTTCGGCCTCCGCTGGTCCGGGACCGCCGCGTTCCTCTTCACGGAGGTCCGCCTCCAGATCCACGACCTCCTGGCCCTCTCCACGGCGACCCTCGTCCAAGCCGTCCTCGTCGTGTTCGTCGCGGTCCTCGCGCCGGACCTCCTCGCGTTCGCCCTCGTGGGGGCGATGGCCTACTCCGCGTTCCTCATCGGGCAGCGGCTCCTGAACGAGGCCGCGTACCTCCGGATCGACCAGCGGCTCAACGAGCTGTACCACGCGTCCCCCATGTCCCCGGAGGCGTACTTCGTCGGCATGGCCACGGGGATGCTCGTCGCGTACGCGCCGACCGTCCTCGTGTTCGTCCCGCTCGTCCAGCTCGTCCACCCCCTCGGCCCCCTCGAGTGGGGCGTCATCGCGGCGGTCGTCCTCGCCGTGTGGGTCGTCTCCTCGGCCCTCGGATACGTGATCTCGACCCTGTTCAAGGACATGAAGACGATCTGGCCGTACTCGAGCCTCCTCACGAACCTCCTCGGGATCGTGCCTCCCGTCTTCTACCCGATCGGCCTCCTCCCCGCGGACGTGCACGTGATCGCCCTCCTCGTCCCGACGAGCGCGGCGACGGCCATCGCGGCCCACGTGGCCGGGCTCGAGCCGATCTCGGGGGACGCCCTCGCCCTCGCGGGGGCCGCCCTCTCGCTCCAGGCCGTGGTCCTCCTGTTCGTGGGGATCTACTGGGCCCGCCGGTCGGCCCGGGAGGCCTGACGTGGCGGAGCCGTTCGACGTGAGGATCGAGGTCCTTGCGGCGGAGGGCCGGGTCCTCCCTGCGTTCGCGTGGATCGGGTGGCGGTGGATCTCCCGGAACCCGATCGCCGCCGCGGTCCCGATCCTCCTGCCGTTCTTCTTCCTGTTCTTCCTACGCCTCATCGCCCCGCCCGAGTACTTCCCCCTCCAGGTCGCGGGCGCGATGCTGTTCACGATCCAGAACATCGGGTCGTGGTGTCTCTCCGACTCCGCGTACTGGCGGATCGAGCAGCGCCTCCAGGACCTGTTCGTCGCGTCGCCCCTGGGGAAGATCCGCTACCTGTTCGGCGTCGCGTTCTCGAACCTGATCCCGGCGGCCCCGGCCCTCGTCGTGCTGGCCGTCCTCCTCGCGTGGGTCACGCCTGTCACCCTGGCGGGGTGGGCCGTCCTCCTCGCGGCGCTCGTCGTCCTGTGGATCCTGTTCAGCGCGATCGGGATCGCGATCTCGAGCCGCCTCCGGAGCCAGCGGGAGGTGTGGCCCGTCGGGAACCTGATCTTCACCCTGCTCGGGATCCTGTCCCCCCTGTACTATCCGATCACGATCCTCCCGGACGCGTGGCAGGGCGCCGCGCGGTTCCTCCCCGCGACGTACGCGGCGCTCCTCGTCCAAGGGGCCCTGGGCCTGCGGCCCGCGGGCCTCGAGGAGATCGCCCTCGACGCGGCCCTCCTCCTGGGGTCCGCGCTCCTCGGGATCGTCCTCGCGCTCGCCCTGTACCAGTGGCGGGAGCGCTAGCCGTCGGGCTCGCGGAGCCAGAGCGCCATGAGGACCTCGTCGACGAGCTCCCCGTGGATCCGGACGTGCTTCCGGCGGGTCCCCTCCACCTCGAAGCCGAGGGACTCGTACAGGCGCCGCGCGCGGACGTTCGACGCGAACACGCTGAGCCGCGCGGTGAGGAAGCCGCGGGACCGCATCCACTCGAGGACCCGCTCCATGAGGATGCGCCCCAGGCCCGCCTCCCGCCACCCGTCCCGGACCGCGATCCCGATCACACCGGAGTGGGCGATCTTGGGGAACTCGCCCCCGCGGCAGTCCGCCTGGCCCACGATCGCATCCCCGTCGACGGCCAGGAACAGGGCGGACCGCTCCCCGTCGAAGCTCGCGATCCACGCCCGCTCCGCGTCGAGGTCCACGGGGACCCGGTCCATGAGGAGGTACGCGTGCTCCGCCGCGACGAGGTTCACGTTCTCGAGGAGGGCCTCCTCGTCCCCCGCGCGGACCGGACGGATCGACAGGCGGCGTCCGTCGCGTAGTGCGACGGCCTCCTCCCGGAGCGGGTCGGCCATCGTCTCACAGGGGGAACTTGTCGCTGATCTCGGGCCGCCGCCTCTCCCCGCTCTCCATGAACGCCTCGAGCTGCTCGCGCAGATGGGCCGGCATCTCCGCGTACACGTCCTGGAAGAGGGACTCGAGGGGAGGCGGCGGGGCCTTCTCGATCCGGCGGATCGTCTCCGACACGAGGTCCTCGAGCTCCTTGCGGAGCGCGTCGTCCCATGCCTTCGTCCAGATCCCCTTCACCTCGAGGTACCGCCGAAGGCGCTCGATCGGGTCCCGCGCGGCCCACGACTCGACCTCCTCCTTGGATCGGTACCGCGACGGGTCGTCGCTCGAGCTGTGCGGCCCGAGGCGGTACGTGACGGCCTCGATCATGGACGGCCCGCCGCCAGACCGCGCGAGATCCACGGCGCGCTTCGTCGCGGCGTACACGGCGAGGAGGTCGTTCCCGTCCACGCGCACGCCGTCGAAGCCGTACGCCTGGGCTTTCGAGGCGAGCGTCTTCGCGGCCGTCTGCATGGAGACGGGGAGGGAGATCGCCCACTGGTTGTTCTTGCAGAAGAACACGGTCGGGGCCTTGAACACGCCCGCGAAGTTCATCCCCGCATGGAAGTCGCCTTCGCTCGTCGCGCCGTCCCCGAAGTACACGAGGGACACGCTCGGATCCCCGCGGATCTTCATGGCCCACGCCGTGCCCACGGCCATGGGGATCTGCGTGCCGACGGGGCTCGAGGGGGTCACGAAGTTCACCGCGCGGGAGCCGTAGTGGCTCGGCATCTGACGGCCCTTCGCGGGGTCCGCGCTGTTCCCGTACGCCTGGGCGATCACGACGTCCACGGGAATCCCGCGCGCGAGGCCCGCGCCCGGCTCCCGGTACGCGGGGAAGACCCAGTCGGAGGGTCCGAGGGCCATCGCGCTCCCGACCTGGCTCGCCTCCTCCCCCGTGCTCGGCACGTAAAAGCCGATCCGCCCCTGGCGCTGGAGGGAGAGCATCCGCGCGTCGAGGATCCGCACGAGGACGAGCGTACGGTACGCCCGCCTGAGGACGTCGTCGGGGAGCTTCGGCTCGAGCTTCGAGTCGTACGTGCCGTCCGGGTCCACGATCCGAAGGAGTTCTTCGGCCATCGCCTCACCCCGGCCCCGCGGCCGCGCGGTCCCGGAGGACCTTCTCGAGGAAGAACTCGCCCGCGCGGTACGAGGAGCGCACGAGGGGGCCCGCCGCGACGTACAGGAACCCCATCGCCTCGCCGGCCTCCCGGTACGCATCGAACGTCTCCGGAGGCACGTACTCGGACACGGGGATGTGCCACGCGCTCGGCCGGAGGTACTGCCCGAGGGTCAGGATGTCCACGTCCGCCGCGCGGAGGTCCCGCATCGTCTCGAGCACCTCGTCGGCCGTCTCGCCGAGCCCGAGCATGATGGAGGACTTCGTGTACGCGCGGGGCCGCATGCGCTTCGCGGCCCGGAGGACCCCGAGGCTCCGGTCGTATCCCGCGCGGGGATCCCGCACGGGACTCTGGAGACGCCTCACCGTTTCGACATTGTGGTCGAACACGTCGGGCCCCGCGTCCAGGACGGCGGCCACCGCGCCGAGGTCCCCCTGGAAGTCCGGGACGAGCGCCTCGACGAGGATGCCGGGGTCGCGCGCCTTGATCGATGCGATCGTGCGGGCGAAGTGGGACGCCCCCCCGTCCGGGAGGTCGTCCCGGTCCACGGACGTCAGGACGACGTACGTGAGGCCCATCTCCGCGATCGCACGCGCGACCTTCTCCGGTTCGTCCGCGTCCACCGCGCCGCGGGGATTCCCGGACGCGACCGCGCAGAAGCGGCAGCCGCGCGTGCAGACGTCCCCGAGGAGCATGATCGTCGCGGTCCCGCCGCCCCAGCACTCCCACACGTTCGGGCAGTGGGCCTCCTCGCACACCGTGTGGAGGCCGAGGGACCGGAACAGTCCCTTCAGCTGGGTGTACGATTCCCCGGAGGCCGGACGGACCCGGAGCCACTCGGGCTTCCGTCCCGTGAGCATGCGCTCGTGCGAAACGCGTCCCCCGCTTATGTACCTACCCCACGTGGGCCCGTGACACGCCCGGATCAGCCGAACCGGAACTCGACCCCGCGCTCCCCGCGCGGGTACGACCAGCGGATCGCGTCCTTCCCGAGGTGCTTGCAGACGATCGCGCACGCCCCGAGCTCGATGCACCCTTCCGTGTTGTACACGAGCTCGCCCTTCTCGAGGCGGTACACGCGGGACGGGCACACGTAGAGGCACGGCTTCGTATCGCACGTGCGGCACACGTCCGTCGCGACCGTGATGAACGGCTCCTCGTCGAACTCGAAGCGGTCGAGGCCCACGCGATCGTCCGCGGTGAGGACCTTGGACGCCTCCGGCCTGGGGAGATCCGGCATCGCCGTCCGCTCGTCAAGCCGCGGCGCATACTAAAGCGTTGGCCGGCCGCCCGGCCCCGAGCGTCGGCACGTTATCACCTCGAGGATTCGGCCCGCAACGTTCTATAGTCGGATGGCCGGATGGGACGCCCTTCCCGGAGCGTGGGAGCCCAGGGCGATGGCGCAGCGGCGGAAGTCGGAGCACGCGGAGCCCGCGGATCCCTCCCGCGCGACGCCGGCGGAGGCGAGGGACCTGCTCGCGAACGCCCTGGACCTCGAGCCCGACGCGGGCGTCCTGCGGATGGCCGGCGAACGGTACATCTTCGCGCGGCCCGAGATCGTCGTGGGCATCCAGAAGCAGCTCGAACAGACGGTGGGCGCGTCCACGAAGGGTGTCCTGTACCTCGCCGGGGAGAAGAGCGCGGACGCGCGGCTTCACGTGGTCCGTGCGTTCGGAGGGGCGCTCGACGCGTCCGAGGACTTCGCCTCCGCCGCGAAGCGAGCGATGGACGCCCTCGCCCTCACGGGCTGGGGCCGGTACGAGCTTCTCGGGTACGACCGCGAGAGCGGCGCGCTGCGCGTCGAGCTGGAGAACAGCGCGATCGCGGAGGCGTACGGCCCGTCCGCCCGGCCCGTGTGCCACCTCGTCGCGGGCTGGCTCGCCGCGTTCGGCCGCAGGCTCCTGGGCCGGGAGCTCCTGTGCGAAGAGACCGCGTGCAAGGCCCAGGGCCGCCCGCGCTGCGAGTTCGTCTTGTCCCCGATGCCGAGCCGTTCGCGCTAGGAGAAAACCTTTTACCCGCCCGCCTTTTCCACGCGGGGTCACGGCGGTTGGCGGAGCGCTTCGATGCGATCGTCGTGGGCGCGGGCCCGGCCGGGTCCGCGGCCGCGCTGAGCCTCGCGCGCAGGGGCTTCTCGACCCTCCTCGTGGAACGCGGGCGAGCCCCCGGCACGAAGAACATGTTCGGGGGGCGGATCTACGCGTGGCCCCTGTTCGAGGTCGTCCCGGAATGGGCGAAAGACTGCCCCGTGGAGCGGTCCGTGACCCGGGAGGCGATGTACTTCCTCACGGAGGACGCGTCCCTCGGGATCACGTTCGAGTCCGCGCGCCTCGGGCAGGGCCGAGGGGCGAGCTTCACGGCGGTTCGCTCGACGTTCGACGCGTGGCTCGCGAAGAAGGCGGAGGCCGCGGGGGCGACCCTCGTCACGGGGATCCGCGTGGACGACCTGTGGCGCGAGTCGGGCCGCGTCTGCGGGGTCGTGTCGGGCGGGGACGACCGGGTCGGGGCGGACCTCGTCGTGATCGCGGAAGGCGCCACGTCGACCCTCGTCCGGAGGGCGGGCCTCAAGGCGGACCTCGAGCCGCGCGAGGTGAGCGTCGGGGTCAAGGAGACGATCGAGCTCCCGCCCGAGACGATCCAGGAGAGGTTCGGCGTGGGCGAGTCGGAGGGGGTCGCGGCCGTGTACGCCGGGCACGCGTCGCGCGGCCTGAGGGGCGGCGGCTTCCTGTACACGAACAAGGCGTCCGTCTCCCTGGGCCTCGTCGTGTCGTCCGAGGACCTCAGCGCGCGGAAGGTGTCGATCGAGGATCTGCAGACCACGTTCCGGATGCATCCCGCGATTCAGCGGCTCGTGAGCGGCGGGACCGTCGTCGAGTACAGCGCGCACCTCGTCCCGGAGCTCGGGGCGACCATGCGGCCGGAGCTCGTCGGGGACGGGGTCCTCGTCGCCGGGGACGCGGCCGGATTCCTCATCAACAACGGATACACGTTCCGCGGGGTGGACCTCGCGATCGCCTCGGGGGCCGCGGCCGCGGAGGCCGCGGAGGCCGCGCGCGCGGCCGGTGGGATGAGCGCCGCGAACCTCGCGGCGTACGAGGCGGCCCTGCGGAAGCGGAACGTCACGACGGACCTCGAGCGGTTCGCCCGCGCCCCGCTGTACCTGAAGAACGCGCGGCTGTTCGACCTGTACCCGCGCCTCTTGATCGACGTCGCGGAGCGGATGTACCGCGTGGACGGGAGCGGCAAGGACCGCCTCGCGGACCTCGTCCTCGAGAGGGCGAAGTCCGGGGACGTCCCGAAGCTCAGGCTCCTCCTGGACCTGCTCGCGGGGGCCCGATCCATGTGAGCCCCGCGGAGCCGCGACCCTCGAACCCTGGCCCGCGGCGGATCGTCGTGTGCATCAAGCAGGTCCCCAAGGCGGAGGAGCTGCAGGTCGACCCGAAGACCCAGACCCTGAAGCGGGTCGGGGTGCCGAGCGAGATCAACCCGCCGGACGCGAACGCGCTCGAGATCGCCCTGCAGCTCAAGGACCGCCACGGGTCCGAGGTCGTCGTCCTCTCGATGGGCCCGACCTCGTTCGACGAGAGCCTCGAGCGGTCCATCGGGATGGGGGCGGACCGCGCGGTCCTCCTCACGGACCGGATCCTCGGCGGCTCGGATACGGTCCCGACCGCATACGCCCTCAGCGAGACGATCGCGAAGATCGGCGGATACGATCTGATCCTGTGCGGGGAGGAGACGACGGACGCCTCGACGGGCCACGTCGGGCCCGGGATCGCGGGCCACCTGGACATCCCCCAGGTCACGTACGCGTCCGAAGTGCGCGTCGCGGACGGGAGGATCCGCGCGCGGCGGACCGCGGAGGACGGCACGGAGTGGTGGGAGGTCCGGATGCCGTGCCTCGTGACCGTGAACTTCGGGTGCAACGGGCCGCGACAGCCCACCCTGTCCGGGAAGATCCGCGTGAAGCGGGGCGGCGTGATCGCGCACTGGTCCTGCGCGGACGTAGGGATCGACCCGAAGAAGGTCGGCCTACTGAACTCCCCGACGATCGTCGCGAAGGTCGACACGGTGAGACTGCCGCCCCGCGCGGGCAAGTTCTTCGCCGGCGAGCCCGCGGACGCGGTGCGGCGGCTCCTCGAGGCGCTCCGGGCCGACGGGGTCCTCCGATGAACGCCGGGGCCCACGGGATCGAGGACAAGGCCCACTTCCGGGGCGTGTGGGTGTTCCTCGAGCTCCGGAAGGGCGGCCTCCGGGACGTGTCCGTGCAGCTGATCGGGGAGGCCCGCCGGATCGCGGACCGGCGGGGCGCGCCCCTCACGGGGGTCCTGCCGGGCCACGGGGTCGAGGGGCTCGCGCGCGACGCGATCGGGTACGGCCTGGACCGCGTCCTCGTCGTGGACGATCCGGCCCTCGCCACGTACCGTTCGCGCCCCTTCACGAAGGTCATGGCCACCCTGATTCGGAGGCACAAGCCGGAGATCGTGTTCTTCGGCGCCTCGAAGAACGGACGGGACCTGGGCGGGCGGCTCCACGCGGTCCTCGAGACGGGCCTCGCGGCGGACTGCGTGAAGTTCGACCTCGACGCGGACGGGAACCTGGACATGATCCGCCCGAGCTTCGGGGGGAAGTCCCTCGCGCACATCCTGTGCAAGAGGCACCGGCCCCAGATGGCCTCCGTGCGTCGGAACGTGTTCGTCGCCCCGCGCCACGATCCTGCGCGGAGAGGCGAGGTCCTCCGTGAGGCCGTCGAGATCGCGGAGTCGGATGTCGATGCGACCCTCGTCGAGTTCCACGAGTTCACGAAGGAGGGCGGGGCCAAGCCGGACGACGCGCCCGTCGTCGTGAGCGGGGGCCATGGGCTCGGCGGGCCCGAGCCCTTCGGGATGCTCCAGGAGCTCGCGGATCTCCTGGGGGGCGCAGTCGCCGCCTCGCGCAAGGCGGTGGACAGCGGCTGGGTCCCGAAGGTCCTCCAGGTCGGACAGACCGGGATGACGGTCCGCCCGAAGCTGTACGTCGCCGTGGGGATCAGCGGGGCCGTGCAGCACCTCGCGGGAATGCAGGAGTCCGGGAAGATCCTCGTCGTGAACGTGGACCCGAAAGCCCCCATGTTCGAACTCGCGGACTACGGGATCGTGGGGGACCTGTTCGCCGTCGTCCCCGAGATGATCCGCCAGCTCCGGACCGCGAAGGGCCTCACGGACCGAGAGGCGCCTCTGGCAGCAGCTCCGTGACATCCACGCGGCGGAGCGTCGCGCCGAAGATGCCCTGGAAGTGGACGATCACGGACGCCTTCACGTCCTCCATGTCGACCGCGCGTCCGAGGCTCGCCTCCATGGAGGTCATGATGGCGCCATCGTGGCCGCACGGCCGGATCTTCCGGAAGTACGACAGGTCCGTGGTCACGTTGTGCGCGAACCCATGGAACGAGACGTTCCGCTGGACCGCGAGGCCGATCGAGGCGATCTTCTTCCCGCGGACCCAGACGCCTCGTTCCGGCCCCTCCCGGGTCGCGTCGATCCCGAAGTCCGCGCACGTCCGGAGGAGGACCTCCTCGAGGTCCGTCACGAGGCGCTTCACCTCGATCCGGTCCGGTAGGCGGAGGATCGGATACCCGACGAGCTGTCCGGGGCCGTGGTACGTGGCCTCCCCGCCCCGCTCCACCGCGTACGTCTCGAGGGCCGGGTCCAGGACGTCCTCCCGCGTGCCGCGCCGGCCGAGGGTCGCGACGTGGTCGTGCTCCACGAGGATGAGCCCGTCCCGGATCTTGTCGTCCGCGCGCCGAGCGACGAGCGCCCTCTGGAGGTCCCACACCTCCTTGTACGGCCGGCGGCCCAGGTCGAGGAGCCACGCGTCCCGCGTCACGACGATCGTGCGGTCGCGGCCTTCCTCGAGGGTGAGCATCCGGGGCTCCTCAGCGGTTCAGGACGTGGATCGCCTGGCCCAGCGCGGCCTCCGCGCTCTCCATGATCGCCTCGGGCAACGTCGGGTGGGGATGCACGGTGAGCGCGAGGTCCATGACCGTCGCGCCCATCTCGATCGCGAGGGCGAGCTCGCTGATCAGGTCGCTCGCGTCCGGGCCGACGATCGCGGCGCCTAACAGGAGCTTCGTCTCCGCGTCCGAGACGATCTTCACGAAGCCGTCCGATTCCCCCGTCGTGAGGGCCCGGCCGATCGCGGCGAAGGGCACCTTCCCGAGGCGCACCGCGTGGCCCGAGGCCTTCGCCTGGGCCTCCGTGATCCCGACCGTCGCGACCTCGGGGTCCGTGAAGATGGCCACAGGCATCGCCCGCGCGTCGAACTCGACGTCCCGGCCCGCGATGACCTGCGCGGCGACGAGGCCTTCCCGGGTCGCCTTGTGCGCGAGGTACGGGGGCCCGACCACGTCCCCGATCGCGAACACCCGGGTGTTCGACGTGCGCATCCGCTTGTCGACGAGCACGTGCCCCTTCGGGTCCGTCTTCACGCCCGCCCGATCCAGGTGGAGCCCGTCCGTGTTGGGCCGGCGGCCCACGGTCACGAGGATCACGTCCGCGCGGACGACTCTCGGGCCCTCGGGGGTCTCCACGTCGACCGCGGCGCGGCCGCCCTCCTCCCGCATGCCTTTCGCCTGGGACTTCACGTGGACCTCGACCCCGAGCCGCTTGAGCTTCCGCTCCACGATCCGCACGACGTCCGGGTCCGTCCCGGGGAGGATCTGATCGAGGAGCTCCACGACGACGACCTGGCTGCCCACCTTCGCGTAGAACGTCCCCAGCTCGAGACCGGACACGCCACCCCCGATCACGAGGAGGTTCTGCGGCGTCCGGGACAGCTCGAGGCCCTCCTTCGTGCTCACGACCCGCTTCCCGTCGAACCGGAACGCGGGCAGGTCCGACGGCCGACCGCCCGTCGCGACGACCGCGTCGCCGAAGTCGACGTCGTCCGAGCTCCCGTCCCGCCGGTCGATCCGCACGGAGGACGGCCCCGTGAACGACGCGGTCCCGTACGCGACCTCGACCCCGTTCCCCTTGCATAACGTGCCGATGCCGGTCGTCAGCTTCTCGACGATGCCCGACTTCCAGGCCTGGAGGCGCGCGAGGTCGAGCTTCACGTCGCCCAGCTCGATCCCGCGCTCCGAGGCCCCGCGGACCGCGTGGAGCAGGTTCGCCGTGTGGATGAGCGCCTTGCTCGGGATGCAGCCGTAGTTCAGGCACTCCCCGCCGAGCCGGTCCCGCTCCACGAGGAGGACCGACTTCCCCAGCTGGGCCGCGCGGATGGCCGCGGGATAGCCGCCCGGTCCCGCGCCGACCACGACGACGTCCGCACGGCGGACCATACGGTCCGACCGAAGGGCCGTGCGGCCCATAGCCCTTTGCCTTCGTCCACGCTCACGGACTCGGCGGCGGGCCCGGGGACGATGGGATGTCCGGCGGAGGCATCGCGGGCGGCGGCATCATCGTGGGCCGGCGGCGGCCCCGCATCAGGAGCGCCGCGATCACGAGGACCGCGGCCGCGATGAGGAGCAGGCCGAGGAACGGCGGTGCGAGGAAGAAGTCCGCGAGGGGGTTCGTCGCGGTCCCGCCGACCGCGTAGTCGACGCGCGTGCTGTCGATCTCCCCTTCCGCTTCCTGAGGCGGCACGTTCTCGAGCTCGAACACGAAGACGCCCGGGGAGATCTCGCAGACGTAGCCGACGATGAACCCGTCGTCCGGGCTGTAGACCCAGCTGCACGTCGAGACGGCGACGCCGCCCACGGGCAGGTCGTGGATCAAGTACACCGTGTGAGGCTGTCCGTCCGCGAGGGTCATCGTCCCCTCCCTCGCCTCGAGGGTCAGGTCGACGGCCTGGGGCACGTCGTCGATCACCCCGTCCGCGAGGTACGTGTCGAGGCCCAGCATGATCCGGATGTCCTCCAGGACGATCGGGAAGCCCGAGAGGCCCGTCACGCTGAGCCCGGCGGCCGCGAAGGCGGCCTCGAGCTGGTCGAAGAACGCCTGCTCCTCGTCCGGGTCGAGACCCGTGGCGCCGATCGTGCCCCGGATCGTGCCGGCGAGGGTCGCGGTCGACTGGACGGACCAGTTCTCGCCGTCCGCGATCGGGAAGGCGAAGTAGTCGAGGGCGGGGGCGAAGCGCGCGCGGACCGCCGCGTCCACGTCCGCGGTCACGGACACGGAGGACGTTTCGTACGTGACGACGATCTCGCATGCGGTGAAGTCGACCTCGAGGCTCGGGACGTTCGTCACGGCGGACGACGCGCTCAGGTCCAGGGTGTGGTTCGCCTGAGACTCGAGGAGGGCGAACTCGGAGACGCTCCACTCGGAGGTCCCCGAGGTCGTCGAGAGGTACGCGATCCGGATGTCCGCGGACGCGGTCCGGCTCGCGGAGGGGATCTCCGGGAGGATGCAGCCGTAGGTCGGGTCGATCGTTCCCGCGTGGGTTCCGGCCGCGGGGAACAGGGTGGAGGACACCTCGATCGCAAACTGGGCCCGCAACCCGACTGCGCTGTCCTCCTGGATCGTGTACGCCGTGGGGGTCTCCGCGACGACCTCCGTCGTGACCCAGGCGTCCAGCGTCCCCGTGAAGGTCAGGGTGCCGATCGTGAAGTTGTCGTCCGCGGCGTCGAGCATGCGGAGCTGATCCAGGTACGGGTCCGCGGCCGCCGCGAGGTCGATGCTCGCGCCGAATCCCACGGCGTCTCCGACGTCGTGGAGGGGCACGGGAGCTTGGGCCGCCACGGGAGGGAACGCCAGCGCGAGGCCCAGGAGCGCCGCGATCGCGATCACAAGACGGACGAGGCCACGACTCCTCGCGTCCCTCCGCATGGTCCGGATACCCGGGGTCCGGACCTTAAGGGTATCGGCCCCGCATCTCGGGACCCGCGGATCACTCGAGCCCGACGAACAGCATCGCGGGGTGCTCGAGGTAGTTCCGCACGCTCTGGACGAACGCGGCGCCGACGTGGCCGTCGATCACCCGGTGGTCGAACGTGCACGAGACGTACATCATCTCGCGGATCACGACCTGGTCGTCCCGGACGATGGGCCGCTTCTCGATCTTGTGCACCCCGAGGATCGCGACCTCGGGCCAGTTGATGATCGGGGTCGCGAGGATCCCGCCCTCCTTCCCGAGGGACGTGATCGTGAACGTGGAGTTCTGGACCTCCTCGAGCTTGAGGGCCTTGTCCCGCGCGGCGGCCGCGAGCCGCTCGATCTCCTTCGCGAGGCCCCACAGGTCCCGCCGGTCCGCGTCCCGGACGACGGTCACCGTGAGCCCTTCGTCCGTCGCGGTCGCGATCCCGATGTGGTACGCGCGCTTCACGACGAGCTCGCCGCGCTCGTCGTCCACGCTCGCGTTGAGCGTCGGGAACTCCTTCAGAGCCGCGAGGACCGCCTTCGCGATGAACGGGAGGTACGTGAGCTTCGCGCCCCGTTTCTCGCCGAGCTCCTTGAGGCGCTCGCGGAGGTGGACGAGCTGGGTCATGTCGACCTCCTCCACGTACGTGAACGGGGCCGCGCTCGACTCGGACCTCGCCATCTTCTCGAAGATCCGCTTGCGCAGGCCGTGGATGGGCATGCGTTCCTCAGCGCCTATGGGCGGGACGGAGGCGGCGGGCCTCGGGCCCGTGACCCCTGCGGTCGGCGCGACGGGCCCTCCCTTCCCACGACGGACGTCCGCTTCCGTGACCCGGCCCCCGGGCCCGGAGCCCCGCACGGACGCCAGGTCCACGCCGAGCTCCTTCGCGAGATGGCGCACGGCCGGGGCCGCGAGGGCATGGCCTTCGTGCGCACGGGTCGGCGCGGTCGGGGGCGTGGGAGGCGGGGGCGGCGGCGCGTGGGGCGCGGGCGGTCCCGGGGCCTGGGCCGGGGGCCTCGCAGGCGCGGCCTCGCCCTCCTCCCCGAACACGACGAGGGTCGTGCCGACCTTCACGACCTCGCCCTCCTTGGCCCGGAGCTCGACGACCTTCCCCGTGAACGGGGAGGGGATCTGGACGGTCACCTTGTCCGTCATGACCTCGACCATCGGGTCGTTCTCCTTGACCGCGTCCCCGGGCTTCACGAACCACTTCACGACCTCGCCCTCGTAGACGCCCTCCCCGATGTCCGGCAGCTTGAACTCGCGGGCCACGGTGCTCGCCTCGGGCTCGATGTCCCGCGGTCCAAGCCCCCAAGCCCGCTTAACGGTTTGCCTCTCCGCGTGTGCGACGGGGTCCCCTCGAAGGGAACCGTTTTATGGCGTCGGGCCCATGTCGCCGCGGGGAGGAGTCGGGTCGTGGAGGAGTGGCACAGACCGGTGGGCGTGTTTTGTGCCCGACGTCTCGGCGTCAGCGCCCCAGGGGCCGATCGCCGTCGGCTTGGCGGCTTTGGCGAATGCGTCCTTCCTGCGCGCTCCGCCCGGAGTCGGTAGTCAGCCTCGACCCCCCTCCTCCTTTCCTCGACGACGGACCGTGACCCATGGGGCGACGACCGCTCGGGATCCTCATCCTCGGCATCTTGATCCTCCTCGCGTCCGTCGTACTAGCCCTGATCGGGGTCGCGGGGATCCTCGTCGGTCTCGCGGGGCTCCTCCCCGCGTCGGGCCTGAACGCGGAGGCCCTCCTCGTCGGCGGGGTCATCACCCTCGCGATGGCCGTCGTCCTGGGGATCGCGGGGAGCGGCCTCCTGGCCCTCCGCCCGTGGGCCTGGTGGCTCGCGACGGTCGTGACCCTCGCCGCGCTCGTCTACACGGGCGTCGGACTGTACCAAGCCATGACGCGTCCCGGGGGGAGCGGGAACCTCGACCTGGGGTCCGCGTTCACCGTCGCGTTCCTCGGGGTCCTCTTCGCGTACCTGCTCACCGTGCGCAACCGGTTCCGCCGCCCCATCGCGATCTGAGGGCGGGCCGGCTCAGAACGCCATCGCCTTGTCGATCCCCGCGAGCACGCGGTCCGCGTTCGGCATGTACACATCCTCGAGGGTGTACGGGAACGGGGTGTCGAAGCCGCTCACCCGCGCGATGGGCCCGCGCAGGTACTCGATGGCCCGCTCCGCGATGATCGCGCTGATCTCGGCCCCGTACCCGCCGGTCCGCGGGGCCTCGTACACGACGACCGCGCGGCCCGTCTTCGTCACGCTCCCGAGGACCGCGCCCACGTCGAGGGGGACGAGGGTCCGCAGGTCCACGACCTCCGCCTCGATCCCCTTCCCCGCGGCCCGCTCGGCCGCGTCGAGGCACACGTTCACCATGTAGCCGTACGCGAACAGGGACACGTCCTTCCCGGCGCGCCGCACGCGCGCCGTCCCGAGGGGCACGACGTGCTCCCCGTCCGGCACGTCCTCCCGGAACGCGCGGTACAGCTTCTTCGGCTCGAGGAACACGACGGGGTCCGGGTCTCGGATCGAGGACGTGAGGAGGCCCTTCGCGTCCGCGGGCGTGGACGGGACGACGACCTTCAGCCCGGGCGTGTGGCAGAAGTACGCCTCGCTCGACTGGCTGTGGTAGTGTCCGCCCCGGATCCCTCCCCCGAAGGGCGTGCGGATCGTCATGGGCACGCTGTACTCCCCGCCAGACCGGTACCGGATCTTGGCGGCCTCCGAGACGATCTGGTCGAACGCGGGGTAGATGAAGTCCATGAACTGGATTTCCGGCACGGGCCGCAGGCCGTACAGGGCCATGCCGATCGCGGCGCCGATGATCCCGGCCTCCGCGAGGGGCGTGTCGAACACGCGGTCCGGGAATTCGTCGAGGAGGCCTTCCGTGCAGCGGAACACGCCCCCGTTCCGCCCGACGTCCTCCCCCAGGACGACGACCCGGTCGTCCCGGCGCATCTCGTCGCGGAGCGCGCTGTTCACGGCCTGCACGATCGTCATCTGGGCCATCGCGCTCACGACTCCGTCGCGTACCACGACGCGTACGGATCTTCGGGGTTCGGCTGGCCCGGGAGCCTCGCTAGGAGGTCCGGGCTGTCCTTCAACGGCCGGAGGTCGGGGTCCTCGTCGAGTCTCTCGATGAAGTCGGGCTGGAGTTCCACGGCCCTCACGAAATGCTCGATCGCCTTTGACCTTTCGCCCATCCGCGCGCAGATCCGCGCGACGTTGTAATGGGCGCTCGCCCGCGTGGGCTCGAGGTCGATCGCGCGCGCGTACGCGTCCAGGGCGCCCGCCAGGTCCCCCGCGTTCAGGAGGTCGAACCCGAGGCTGTTCCACCCCTGGGGGTTCCGCGGCTGCGCGTCGCACAGGAGTCGGTCCACGCGGCCCGCCTCCTCGTACTTCCCCTCCGAGCCGAGGCATGCGGCCGCGAGGGCCGCGGCGTCCGCGTCGACCTCCTTGCGCTGGAGGAGGGGCCGCAGGAGGGCGAGCGCCTCTCGGGTCTGGCCCTGCTTGAACAGCTCGTGGGCCCGCCTCACGGCCGCGGCGCCCGTGGGCGCGGGAGGCGGAGGCGGTCCGTCGTCGGGTGGCGCGCGTGTCGGCATCCCTCACCCCCGGGGGCCCGCGCCCGCGTCCCCCATCTGCTCCCGGAGGTTCCACGGGAGGTCTGCGTACACGTCCGTGAAGAGGGTCTCCCGGCCGGGCGGCGGCGCGCGCTCGGCCTCCGCGACGGCTCGCGTGATCTCGTCGCCGATCTCCTGCTCGAGGGCCGCCTCCCGGGCGTCGTCCCACGTCGCGGCGCGCTCCAGGTACCGCCGGAACACGACGAGCGGATCGCGGGCCCGCCATGCCGCGACCTCCGCCTCCTCCCGGTACCGCGACGGGTCGTCGCTC
>DATETY010000002.1:0-12383 GCA_035283365.1 Thermoplasmata archaeon
CGGGACCTCTCGTACTATCGCGACATCCTCGGAGCGACGGTCGTGTGGAACCACGAGGGGTTCGGAGCCCACGTCGCGGCCCTCCGCCTCGGGAGAGGACCTCTCGTCCTCCTCGCAGACCATCGACCGGCCCCGAGCTGCATCTTCGTGTACGAGGTGGGCGACCTGAAGGAGACGGCCAAAGGCCTCCGGAAGCGCGGGTGGAAACCCGAGGGCCGCTCGTTCGAGATCCCCAACGGACCGTGCTACGTGTTCGAGGACCCGAGCGGGAACCGGTACGGGATCTTCGAGAACGTTCGGCCGCACGTGTTCGGGTCGGACGATGCGTGAGTCCGGATCGCCGCCGCTATCGTCCCTTCGACCGTGACTTCCGCGGCGACATGAGTTCAACCCACACGCCGTCCGGATCCGTGACGAACGCGAGCCGCGAGCTCCCCTCGTCGAACGGCGGGATCCGCACCCGGAATTCCCCGCGGTTCTCCTCGAGGAATGCGTCCACGTCGGGCACGCTGAACGCGAGGTGATCGAGTTCGTCGCCGGTCCGGTACCGAGCGTGAAGGCCCGTGCGCGGGTACGAGTTGAGCTCAAGGCGCTGGCTGCCCCGCGGGCTCTTCAGGATCGCGATCCGGCCGCCCGTCTCCCGGATGTTCATCCGGAACTGGACCTTCATCCCGAGGACGCGCGCGTAGAAATCGATCGAACGCTCGAGGTCCCTCACCCGGATCCCCGTGTACCGGAATCCCATGGGAGCGCCATCCGGGACCGCGCGGACGCCTCAGGAGACCGCGCGAGCGAGCGGGGGCACGAGCTTCGCGTACCCTTTCGGTTCGATGTTCTTCACGATCTCGTCGAGGACCTTCTTCGCGTCCGCGGGGCTCATCCCGTCGAGGAACTTCCGCTTCCGCTTCGTACGGAGCCACTCCCGGAACTCCTCCTGCTTCGCGCCATACAGGGAGCGGACCGTCTTGTCGACGAACTGGACGCCCTCCCGGTCCCGCACCTTGTCCGCGTCGTAGTCCCGCTGAACGAACTCGATGAAGAACCACTCGTCGTCGAACAGCTCGCGGGTGAAGCACTGGAGGAGCGGGCCGAAGGAGTCTTTGTCCTGGTACGTCGGGGTGAGGAAGTGGGCCCCCTTGTCCTCGAGGTACGACCGCAGCTTCAGGATGTCCGTCGTCCGGAGGGCGAGGTGCTGGATGTACGTGGCCGCATCCTTCGACCCGGAGGGTCCGAACCCGTAGACGAATGGGGCCTGGGGATGCGCGACCTCGTCCGTCGTGCTGATCCCGTGGACGACCGCGAGTCGCTCCCCCAGCACGGGGTTCAGGCATGCGAACGTGGCCATCGCGGTCTTCGCCTCCCCGACCCGGTCCGTCTCGTACACGGTCCGGTACCCGTTGTTCCGGAGGAAGTCCCGCAGGGTCCGGAACACGTCCATGTCCCGCACGAGGACCGTCTTGTGGTCGTAGACCAGCTTGAGGAACGACTTCGCCGCCGCCATCGTGGGCCCCCGCGGGCCGTATCCCCGTGCGGGTTTAACCTTTTCGCGCGCGGCCCGTCACGCGGTTCCGGAGGACCCCGATCCCCTCGATCTCGACGACGACCTCGTCGCCGGGCCGAAGGTACTCGGCCGCCTCGCCGCGCTCCAGCTCGCAGCCCCCCGGGATCGTGCCGCTCCCCCACACCTCGCCCGCGTGGACCTCCTGGGCGCTCGAGAGGACGGCGACCATCTCCTCGAAGGACCACAGGGGGCGCTCTCCCGGCGCGACGAGCGGGCTCTCGTACACGAGCTCGCGGTATCGGCCGTCGAGGCGGACCCGGCCGTTCACGCGCACCACGACGCGCTGGTCCGCGAGGCCTCCGAACTCGTCCCGGGTCACGAGGCACGGCCCGAGGGCGTTCGCGGAGTCCTTCGACGGGGCCGGGCCCATCCCGATCTTACCCGCGAGGAACTGGACGTCCCGCGAGGAGAAATCGTTGAAGATCGTGACCCCGAACAGGCACCGGGCCGCCCGGGAAGGAGGGATCGAACGACCGCCCCGGCCCAGGACGAATCCGATCTCCGCCTCGTAGTCGAACTTCGCGGACGGGGCCATCTCGCCCGTCGTGGTGGGCACGGTGGGGATCGACACGGCGTCGTCCGGCCCCACGACGCTCAGGTGGTTCCCGTTGTAATACGCGGGGAGGAGGTCCCACTCCCGCGGGAGCTGAGAACCCATGGCCGCTCGCGTGCGGGCGACGTGCCCGCGGAACGCGAGGAAGTCTCGCAGGAGACGCGGCTGGATCGGCGCGAGGACCCGGACCCGCCGGGGGTCGTGGAGGGAGCGGGACGGCCTGCGACGGCGGCCTGCGGACTGCGCGGCTTGCTTGGCGCGCGCCCACCTCGGGCCGGACAGGGAGCCGCACGCGTCGATGAACCCGAGCATGTCCCCCGGGAGGCCGCGGTCCGCGGCGTGCAGGTCCACGATGGACTCCCAGGCGTCCCACGGTCCCAGGACCGCACCGATCCGCGAGGTCCCGCCCCGCGGCGCGAACGATACGAGCCGCATGGCCTCACGCCGAGGGGGACGCCCAGCCCTCGCCCGACGGCTGGGGCGGGGCGCGGCCTTCCGCCCAGCTGAGGACGTAGTCGGGGTCGCGGAACGCGTGCCCGTGGGTCGTGATCCGCATCGACTCGAAGTACGTGTCGAGCATGACCGCGAGCCGCGGCGACACCTTGGCCCTCTCCTGGATCGACTTCTCCGCGGCCTTCCCCTGGGGGCTGTGCGGCGTCGCGCCCGGATGGAACGTGAAGGAGCCCTCCTCGATCACGCCCTTCCTCGCGCCGTACGAGGTGTTGCAGAAGAACATGAGCTCGTCGCTGTCCGCGTTGAAGTGCGCGTAGGGCGCGGGGATCTCCTGAGGATGCCAGCCCGACATGACGGGGACGAACGAGCAGAGGGAGAACCCGCTGGTCGGAACGTTCCCC
The DNA here is from genome assembly GCA_035283365.1 of Thermoplasmata archaeon. Lineage (GTDB taxonomy): Archaea > Thermoplasmatota > Thermoplasmata > RBG-16-68-12 > RBG-16-68-12 > RBG-16-68-12. Next base: position 2,969 of record DATETY010000002.1, read on the forward strand.
GACTGGAACGTCTGGTGCATGGGCGGGGCCGTGTGGATCTCCCGCGCGATCCCGTGGTGTCTGTGGATGTCGAAGACGAACGGGTACAGGGCGCCTTCCCAGCCCGCGACGTCGAACGGATGGTGGCCCAGGGTGATCCGGGTGATCTTCCCGCCGCCGTGCTTCACGTCGATCGGGTATTCCCCTCGGCGGTCCACGAACGGGCCCAGCGCGGGCACCTCGATCTCCGTCTCCACGACGGGGGACATGAGGGTCGCCTGCCCGGCCCGGTTGAAGTACTGCGGGGCGAACATGATCGGATAGAGAGACTCGATGACGAGGAACCACGCGCGTTCCGCGTCGAGATCGACGCGGTACGTCGTGCCCTTCGGGATCGACACGTAGACGTCCTTGCGGAACGGCAGCTCGCCGTACTCGCTCCGGACGAGGCCCTCGCCCTCTTGCACGAAGTAGACCTCGTGCCGCTCCCCGTTGCGGAAGAACGTGTCGTCGGGCATGGAGTCCGTCGGCTTGGACACGGACAAGGTCGTCCGCGGACCGACGACGATCGGCTTCCGGGCCCGGACCGCGTCCCCTCCGAAGGGGATCCGGCCCGTGAGGATGTGGTATGGCTGGAGGACGTCCGCCTCGGGAGGGAACGCGGGCTCGAGGTGGAAGTCCCCCGTCCGGGGCGGGGCGACCTGCTCCGTCGGATACGACCGCACGTGGATCTTGCGCGACCACGCCCCGCTGAACCCGTAGCTCCCGTGGATCTCTTCGAGGGCGAGGACCCCGGGGATCGCGTAGAACTCCGTGTGGGGGGTCGGCGGGAGCACCCCCTGCTTCGCGATGTAGACCATGGCGGACCCCAATCCGGGACAGCGATATCCCGACCCTCGCTTAAAGGCGTAGCCCGCCGGACGCGAGGCGCCCGGGGACAACCGCTATATGGCCCCGAGGCCCATTCCCGACCTGGGGGAGAGGGTGTGTCGCTCAGTCGTTGGCCGCCGATCAAGACGACGTGGGAATCGATTCGCAGGGCGCTCGAGAAGGAGTTCAACCTGAAGGACTACAAGGGATTCCCGGCGCGCAAGCTCGCGGTGATGGACTACCTGCTCGCACAGATGCTCGCCGTGCGGGCCGAGATCCAAGCCGAGTTTGCGGTGAAGGTCGAGGGCCGGCCCGAGTACAAGTACTAGCCCGCCGCGCGGAGTCGGCGGAGGACCTCTTCGAGCTGCGCCGCGTGGCCCGGCACGAGGGACAGGCGGGCCCGGAGGCCGTACGCCGCGAGGAACTCCCGGGTCGTCGCGAGATGTGCCTCGCCCTCCTCCGCGCGGCCCAGGACCTTCAGGGCGACGCCGTAGAAGAAGTGCGCGAAGTGTAGCAGGGGCCACTCCTGCGGAGACGACGTCTCCGCGGCCGATCGGAGAGCCGACTCGAAGGACGCCCGCACGCCCGCGGGATCTCCGAGTAGCAGCGCATCGAGGCCTCGCAGGACCTGAAGCAGGACGATGCGGGACTCCACGCCGCGAGCGTACGTCGGGTCCGCGAACGCAACGACGACCCGTCGGAACGCGGGCAGATCCCCGAGCAGGAGGGAGCACTCGGCGACGAGCCAGAGAGCCTCGACGGCTGTCCCGACGTAACCCTGAGCGGCCAGTTCGGACGCGCAACGCCCGAGCTCTCCGCGCGCCTCCTCGACCCGGCCGCGGAAGTACGTCGTGATCGCGAGCCCGTACCGGGCGAAGCTCACGATCAGCCCGTCGTACGTCCGCCGGCCGAGGAGGAACGCCTCGCGGAAGTGGCCCTCCGCCGCATCGAAGTCCCCTCGCATCTCGAGGTCGAGCCAGCCCTTCAGCATGAGGAGCGGTCGACGGATCCGGGGGTCCGAGAGGGATTCGGGCGCCGCGAGGACCGAGTCGACGTGAGAGAGGGCCTGCCCCTCGTCCCCCAGGCGATACGCGAACAGATGGGCGAGCTGGATGTGGACCCGCGACCCGAGGTCGGGGTCCGGCACGGCCTCCGCGACCCCGAGGGCCGCATCGAGGTGGTCCTTCGCCTCCTGCGGATTCCCGCGAGGCGCGTTGATCTCGACGATCCCAAGGGCCAGGAACGCCTCGCAGACGCCCCGCGGTTCCTCGACCTCCCGGAACGCGTGCAGCGCGGCCTCCGCATGCTCCTTCGCCTCCTCCCACTCTTCCCGCTGGGCGCAGATCCGGCTCCGGACCAGGTCGATCCATCCGCGTTCCGCGTGCAGGGCGCCCCGGAGCGCCTCGAGGGCCGCCTCCGCTTCCCGCCCTGCCCCCCCGACCTCGCCCTTGAACTCGAGGGCCGACGCCGTCTTCCGGTGGATCCGGGCGATCGTCAGCGGGTCGTCGGCTTCCTTGAGCGCCTCCTTGTACGCCACGAGGATGTCGGGCAGTTCGCCAAGCCGTTCGTACGCGTCGCCCATGGCCTCCCGGATCGCGACGCGCTCCGCGCGCGAGGTCGCGAGGACGAGGGCGTTCGAGAGGATGTCGAGCGCGGCCACAGCGTCGCGGGCCTCGTACGCCGCGGCGGCCAGGGAGCGCAGCTGGCCGACTGCGAAAGGCGCGAAGTCCCGCCGTTCGGACGGCGTGAGGATGTCCGAGAAGAACTCGCGGATCGTGTCGTGGACGACGAACCGATCGTGTCCCACGGGCATCAGGAGGGCCCGGTCCACCAGGGAGAGAAGCACATCGTGGGTCATGGTCGTGTCGGGCAGGAGGGCATCCCGGGGGACCGGGACGATGTACAGGCTCCCGAGCTTCATGAGCCGACGCTCCGAGTCCGAGAGCTCCCCGTAGATCGTCTCCTCGATGAACCGCCGGACATCGCGCCGGGCGTCCGCGGCCACGTGGGGAGCGGCCCGTACGAGCTGGAGGAACAGCGGATGCCCTCCGAGGTTCCAGGCCGCGTGCTCGGAGCCTGCCGGCCCCTGCGCGAAGAACGCGGAGACTTCCGCCTTTCCCAGGCCGCCGAGGTCGATCTCCTTCACGAGCCCGTGGAGGGTCACGTCCCTCCGGTCGTAGAACGGCACCCCGCGGCGGGAGAGGGCGATCATCCGGACGTCGGGTGCGTCCGAGATCATGTCCTTGAGGCCCCGGAAGACGGGGACGAGCTCGGCGGTCGCCTCGTGGAGGTCGTCGTACACGAGGAGCGCCTGGATCCTCCCGAGCTCCTCGCGCAGGACCTGGACGGCCCGTGGGGTCTCGCCCCGCGCGAGGACGGAGCGGAGGCCCGGCCGCCCCAGGCGCGCGAGGAACTCCCCGAGCCCCGCGAGGAGCGACAACTCCGTGTCCCAGGGCCGGACCCGGTGCCAGTACACGCTCGTCCGCCCACGGAGGAGGTCGCACGCCTTCGCCGCGAACGTCGACTTGCCGATGCCGGGGACGCCCCGCACGACGAACACCCTCGGACGCGCCTCCGCCGAGGTCACGAGGGCGAGTTCCCGATCTCGGCCCACGAACGCGTCGAGCCGCGGGGCCTCCGCGACCATCTCGACGTGCGCGGCGGGAGGGGACGCCGCGAGGCGTTCCAGGTCGACGGGCCCGGATCGCGCGGCCCGGAGGAGGTCCAGGAGGGACAGGGTCCCCCTCGCGCCCGCGACGAGCTCCCCCAGAGGGACCGAACGCAGGCCGCTCGGATCCCGGACGGGGACGAGCTCCCCCCTGAGGCGCTCGCGAAGGCGGATCCCGGCGAGCCGCCCCGAGTCCGTGAGATCGTACACCTTCCGGCGCTGCCGAGCCCCACGGACGTGGGCCATCCGCTCGCGGACCTGGCCATCCCGGATGAGCGGCCTCACGTATTGCGCGAGGTGGCGCAGGTCGACCCACGCGGCCGCGGCGAGCCCGTCCTGGGTCATCCCCGCAGGGACCTCGAGGGCGTCCGCATGCCCGACGTGGTCGAGGAGATGGAGGATGATGCGCTCCTTCGCGGTCAGCCGCAGGGACGGCCTCCCTCCGGAAGCCCACCGAGATGCGGCCGTAAGTACGTTTGGCACGCCTCCGGATAGGAGTTCCGCAGGGACTCCTTCGACCCGCTCTTCAACCTCCGGCTCCTGCCCGCGCCCGGAGACAACCACATGTTGCCGACGACGAACTTGGACATCGTGCGAAGGATGCGACCGGACCCCATCGCGAACCGCCTGCCCGAAGCCGTCCTCGCGTACACGCGCCTCGAGTACGACGGGAACGCGCGCTATGCGCAGGCCGCCCTGGTCCGCGAGGCGAAGGGGCGCGACGCCCGGCCGCACGGGGCCTCGGGGCCAAGGGACGGGCGCGCGATCCGACGGATCGTGGCCGCGATCGCAGCGTGGTTCGCGCGAGCGGAGACGGCGCGATGAGTTTCGCGGTCGTCCCCGCGGTCCGCCGGGCCAACCCGGACGCGGTCCCGCTCGGGCCGGTCCGACCTCGAAAGAGGGGGAGCGCGGGACGATCCGGGGACGGCCCCGATCTCGAACGGCCGCGCGCGTCTTCGGGCCTCTCCCACGCGATTCGTGCATGGCTCGCGGGGCCGGGCGCGGCCGACGCCGACAAGGGGCGAGATACCCGAACGAAACGGAGGTGACGCATCGATGCTTTGGCTCGTGTACGCGGCCGTCGCTCTAGCGACCCGCCTTGTAACCGCGGTGTTCGCGTTCTGAGCGAACCGCGGGCGAGGCGCGCACGCCCGCGATGGTGGTCGGGGTTCCGCGCGCGCGAAGCCTTCCGCGAACCCCGAACGCAGGATGTCCGATGGTCCGGAAATCCTGCTCATCGTAATATCCGAAGCGAGAACGAGCGGCGTCCGCGGGCAACGCTTATGGCCCGACACGCGCTCCGGGTCCGAGAGGGGTCGGACTTGAAGATTCAAGGCGTTGGGCTCGGCGCGTTCCTCGTGGGCCTGCTTGTGGTTTCTGTCAGCGTGACGAGCGCCGCGGCCGCGGCGTCCATCTCCTTCACGACACCGCTGGTGATCGGCTTCACGAAGGGCGACGACTGGGAGCCCGACGTGGCCGCGGACGGCCGCGGGAACGTGTACGTCGCCTGGGCGCACTTCGGGGACGTCCCGGGCTGCGACACGTGCGCGGACCCCGCCGCCCTCATCCAGATCAGCCGGGACGGCGGCCGCACATGGGGCGCCTCGTTCCCGCTCAATCCGACGCCGGAGGGGCCGGACGCGACGTACCAGATCGACCTCCAAGTCAAGGTGAACGCGGCGGGCAACGTGTTCGTCGCGTACCTCGAGGGCAAGGACACCGTGGCACAGCGCTCGAACGACTTCGGGCGAACGTGGACGACGCCCGTCGCGGTGAACGCCGACGTGAAGAACTCGTGGACGGACAAGGTGGGCCTCGCGGTCCGGGGCGAGGACGTGTACGTCTCGTACAGCATCGCCCAGAAGTTCTTCGTCTCCGCGTCGCACGACGGCGGGCGGACCTTCCGGTCGACCCAGGTGAACCAGGCGTCGAGCGAGTTCGCATGGACCCTCACCTCGGGCGGGGTCGTGAACTCCCGCGGGGAGGCATACTTCTCTTGGGTCGGGGTCCACCAGAGCGGGAACGCGCTCGGGCCCCAGGAGCTGTTCCTCTCGAAGTCCTCGGACGGCGGCGCGACCTGGTCCGTAATCCAGATCGAGGACGACGTCCCGCCGGGACCGAGCTGCCTCGAGTTCTCCTGCGGCTGGGACTTCTGGGGACCCCAGATGGTCGTCGGGGTGGACGCGTCGGACCGCCTCTACGTCCTGTACAACGCGGGCGAGACAGACCAGGGTCCCCCGCGCGTGTGGTACCGGAGTTCCTCGGACGGGGGCGCGACGTGGTCCGCTCGGACGACGATCCACTCGGACATCGGCGGGCGCTTCGCCCTGTTCCCTGCGATCGTCGGCGGACGGGCGGGCGAGGTCCACACTTCCTGGATGGACGACCGCACGGGCCAATTCAACACGTGGTACCGCACGTCCACGGACGGCGGCCGCACGTGGAGTGCGGAGGTCCAGGTGTCCCAGTTCGCGGCCGGATTCAAGTACAAGAAGGCGAACGGGTACGAGTTCACGTACGGCGACTACTACGGGATCGCGTGGGACGGCTCAAAGGCCCACATCGCATGGGGCGAAGGACCCGACTACATCGGTCCCGGGAACGTGTGGTACGCGACCCGAGTCCGCTGACGGAAACTACTTAACCGGACCCCGGATAACGCGGCCCGGCACCCGATGAAGCGAAGCTCGCGCGCCTGGAAGAAGCGCGGCCAGATGCGGTGGAAGTGGCGCAAGAAGCGGATGCGCCGACGCAAGCGCGAGCAGAAGATGCGCCAGCGTTGAGCCGATTTTGGCGCAACTACTTGTAACCGAACGCGTGGTACGGCGTATCATGGCCGGGGAACGGCTTACGCCGGGCCTCGCGTTCGTCGGGGCGGGCTTCGGGCTCCTCGGGGTGACGGCGGCGATCGAAGCCTACCTCGTGTTGGGAGGGGCCGCGGCCTCCGGGATCCTGAGCCAGGACCTCACGCGCCTCGCCCTCGTCCCGTGGGCCATGGGGCTCGTGTTCTTCGGGTACGCCCTGGACCACCCGGAGGTCCTCTGGGACAAGGCCCGCGGTCGCCGCGTCTTCGCGACGTACCTCCTGTTCGCGGACGGCGCGATCCACCTCCTCGCGATCGGGGAGCACGTGGACTTGCCCGTCGTCGTGTTCTTCGCCGCCTTGGCGCCCCTCCAGCTCGTGAGCGCGTGGTTCCTGATCCGCGGGAGCCCCTCCCTCCTGGGCGCGTGGCTCCTCGGCGCCCTCGGCCTGATTGCATTGTACGCGGCCTCGACGCTCGCCCCGCTACCGTTAGTGGACCAGCAGTACCGCGTGGAGCCGCTCGGGATCGTGTCGAAGGCGTTGGAGATCCTCCTCGTCGCGGCGCTCGCCGGAGAGTTGCACGTCGCGAGCCAGAGGGCGCGGGCCGCGGCGGGAATCAAGCCGGCCGCGTAAAGTCCGGTACAACCCGGATGTCGGGGGCGTAGAACGCCCGAGGCGCGGATCGCCTTCGCCGCCGTGTCCCCCGCGTCGCCGGGCCCCTCCGGGCCCCGAACGCTCCCTTCCAGCCCATGAGAGGCTTGCGACAACCGGAGCAATCCAATCCATCCGTCGATTCCGACTAGGTGCGCAATTGCAGGAGGCGGATCCCTCTTGTTCTTAGGACCAGTTTAATCGCGGATACCGACGTAGACGACGACAATAAAAGGATTCCGATTACTGCTATTCCAAAGCGTCCCAAATCGACGAAGACAAGACCAAAGACGATGCCGGCCCACATCACGAACAGAGTGAGTACTTCAACCCTCCCCATCTTGCTTATGGTCGAGGCGGCGCCCATGCGCCTGACCTCCAGGGCGACGAGGGCCACCGCCCCCGCTAGAGCCAGCGGGAGCCCGAAGCCGATACCACCTTGATCGCCCGATCGCAGGAGCGCGAAAAGGCACGCATAGAACATGACAAGACTACCTGCAAGGGCCTGGGTGCGCCATCGTGCCTGGGCCGAGACATAGAGCGCGAGGCCCGCAAGCGTGGGCAGGGGGAGTGCTGAAACTGGCAGCGGCGTCATGAATCCCTGAGATACCATGTAGGAGAGGTCGACAGCGAGCGATCCGAGGCGGATTTCGGTCCTTTGGTTGCCGAACCAGGGTAAGAACAGGCCCAGCGTGGTCAAAGCGATTGCTAAGTCGTTTGGGGAGGTAGCTCTACCCATTGACCTAATGGCCTTTCGAAAATCCATCAGAACCCCACTCGGACCAAACCACCTTGATAACCCTAGAACACTACCGCCCCGAGATTCGCGTCACCCTTGGGGGATGTAGTAGCCTGTTACCACGAGGATGAAATCCCTCGCTTCCAGTCGGGACGGCAATCGGGCGAAGAGGAAGACGACAGAATCGGCTGGCCTCAGTACTACATAGGTACCATCATCACGTCGAACCGATGACGTGACGAGCTTTCCATTCGACAGCTGGGCTCTCGATGCCTCCACAGACCGGACAGCAATGCCGTCCGGTGGTGAGTCATCAATCCCAACGAAGTCAACGCGATGGTCTTCCGTGAAGTTCAGTCTCACGACGAGTGGCGTTCCAATGCTCACATACGCTCCCAGTTCTACAACATCCGTCGACCAGAAGATGCGAGGTTGAATGACGGCAGCGGTGATCCAGCTCGCGTAGCCCTCCGAGAGTACTTGAACTTCTACGTTTATCGACTTGTCTCTCGGGGGATCTGACCGAATGATCAACTTTGTAAGACTAGAGTTCCGCGGGGGGTCGAACTCTAACAGGAGGAAGTTTCCTCTCAGCCCATTGTAATACGTGGAGCCGTCCGACAGGTTTCCGTCTATGTGCGATACCGGCCCGCTCTGATCGCTACCGTCCTGATCGACGACCCTGCTAGGAGGCCGCGGGCTCCGGTATGTCGCGATTTCGAGGTTCGTCGAAAGTCCGATTTGGACATCGCCCGCGTGATCGACGATCAACATCCTCGCTTCGTCTAGATACGACGTGTCATTCTCTCGCTCCTCGATCTTGAGGACATAGTAATCTCGCGTCGCTTGCAGCGGCTGCTGGATAAGGTACCGATCCGGAAAGTCCGCAATAAGATTCAGAGTCCGCGACTGCGGAAGAAGATTGTTGTCGAGTCGGAATTCATTGCCGTCCCAGGTAGAGACGTAGGGCGATCCTCCTCCACCTCCACCGCCTCCATCCGGCGGAGCAACATTGAGCTGGAGAGACACGCCGAAGTGGTTGCTCCCGAATCCACTTGAGGATTTCGTGCCCCACCCGTTATACTCCGAAAAGTAGGAAGGCCAAAGAGTCCACACTCCAGCAGAGGTGAGATCGAGCTTGCCGATCATTCGGACGGTTCGCCCTTCGAACCACATAGCATGCCCAGTGAAAGCGAAATCGCGAGTGGTTCCCGATGGATCACGCGCCGCGACTCGCAGGCCATAGTTGGGCATCCCAAGGGAGGGCGACGGCCGTCCCGTCGTAATGTCGTACTGATACTCCACAATGGCTGAATCCCCCTGCACTAATGAGCTCGTGACGCCCCAGATCCGGAACCCGCTCATCGTCAAGTACCCGTCATCGGAGACATACGGTCCGGCCAATGCGACAATGGACTTGGAGTAAGCCTTGGGTTTTTTCTCGACATACGCGGAATAGACCCCCGCGCTATCTTGATCAGGATAACCAAAGTAAGGGTCGTTGCAGCTTGCTCCCCTGTCGACCTCGCAAGTTGCCGTGACGTACACCCGGATGTAGTACATCCCGAATGATCGTACGCTCGGATGTCGCCTAAAGTCCGTGACGAAAGTGTCTTCGTTGGCACCTGCTCGGATTACAGCATACGGATGGGACTCGATACGGAACTCCCTCAGAATTTTCCCGTCATCGGATACGACCTTGCTGC
>DATETY010000003.1:0-19097 GCA_035283365.1 Thermoplasmata archaeon
CTTCGTGGCGATCCGTCGCCGACGTGGGTCGGTCGAATGATCGCCCTGCCGAATCCGGCTCGCACGCTTTTATTGGGCTCGGGCTTTACCGCTGTCGAGGTCCTTGAGCGCAGCGCTCCGTCAGCTCCTCTGGTATCTCATCGCAGGCACCCGGGGCGGCATGAACCGCGTACGGATCATCGACGCGCTCCGCGAGAGGCCGTACAACGCGCACCAGCTCTCGGACGCGCTCCGACTCGACTACCGCACGATCCGGCATCATCTCGATCTCCTCCAGAAGAACGGCCTCATCACGCGCCCAGCGGGGGACGCGTACGCGTCCCCGTACTTCCTGTCCTCCTACCTCGAGTCGAACTTCCCCGTGTTCGAGGAGATCCGGTCGAAGGCGACCCCGAAGGAGAGGGATTGAGGCGTGATTATGGCATGCATCTTTGAGTCGATGCGCCGTGGTGGGGGTGGACGATGGCCGACACGTTCATGATCGGGAGCATCGCGGTCGCGGCGGCGAACGTGCTCTTCGCGGCCATTCTCATGGCCGTCTACGGCAGCATGTACTCGAAGACGCGGGCTCCCTTCAGCGCGGCCCTCCTCGTGTTCGCGGCCGCCTTCCTCGCGCACAACGCGCTCGTCGTGTACTCGTACGTCACGATGATGCCGTCCGTCCCGGAGGCGATGAATCCGTACCTGTTCGGGATCGGGGCCCTCGAGGCCGCGGGCCTGGGCGCGATGGTCTGGACCGCCACCCGCTGACTTCCAGCCGGGTCTCGTGCCAGGACGCCCACTCATCGGAGGAGGTGTCCGCCGGAAGAAAAGGGGGTGAAAAAGGGGAGAAGGGTTCGACTTGGGGTCCGCATCGGATCCAGAGGGGCTCGGGTCATAGGCCATCACGATGACCGGCCCGAGCGCAGCGCCGCGGCTGCGGCCTTCGCGAGGCGCTTCCATGCGCCGCGGTCGGGCCGAGCCGGCAGCGCGTTCTGGCTGCGGTACAGTTCAATGTACGCGGCCGTGCTCAGAGTCTCACCTCCATAGGTCTTGCGTTCGCTGGCGGCCCCCGTCGAGGGGGCCAGGTGATTGTGAGAGACGTGTGAAGCGACCAAGGGTCCCATCCCGAGGCGGTTCGGGCGTTCGAGATAGAGGCCTCTATATCAAGGTTTGTCCGTTTTCATTGAAGTCCGAGAATATAATTCGGGTTTCCGCGAGCCGCAGGGTATATGACCACGTTCCGTGGCGGCACGGCGCACGGTCCCTCGATGGGCGCGCCCCCCGAACGTATTTAAGCCGGGGGCGGCCCTTTGCGGGTCGGAGGTCGTGGCGTTGGCGGGAGAGGAACTCATTGTGGCGTCCGTGCTGTTGGTCATCATCATCCTCATCTTCTTGGCATCCGCCATCAAGGTGGTCCGGGAGTATGAGCGGCTCGTCGTGTTCCGGCTGGGCCGGTTGGTGCAGATCCCGAAGGGTCCCGGGCTCACGGTCATCATCCCGATGATCGATCGTCGGGTCGTCGTGGACATGCGCATCCTCGCGTTCGACGTGCCCCGGCAGCGCGTCGTCTCGAGGGACAACGTGTCCGTCGAGGTCGACGCGGTCGTGTACTACCGGGTGTACGCGCCGAACGACGCGGTGAACAAGGTGCAGAACTACGTGCTCGCGACGAACCTGCTCGCCCAGACGACCCTGCGGGACGTCCTCGGCCAGGTCGAGCTGGACGAACTCCTGTCCAAGCGGGAGGAGCTGAGCCGGAAGATCCAGGTCCTCCTGGATGCCGCGACGGACCCGTGGGGGATCAAGGTCTCCTCGGTCACCCTGAGGGACGTCACGCTCCCCGACACGATGGTGCGCGCGATCGCGAAGCAGGCGGAGGCCGAGCGGGAACGCCGCTCCCGTGTCATCATGGCGGAGGGAGAGTTCCAGGCCGCGCAGAAGATGAAGGACGCCGCGGACCTGTACGGCGCCGCGCCCGCCGCGATGCGCCTCCGGGAGCTCCAGACCCTCACGGAGATCGCGCGCGAGAAGAACATGATCGTCGTCACGACGACAACCGCCGGCACGCTGGCGGGCGACATGGCCGCGATGGCCTCCGCGATGACGAAGCGCGGGGAGCCACGGGGCGAATGACCCGATCCCGGGCTCGCGCACTCGGGCTCGCCGCGGTGGCCCTCGCGCTCGTCCTCGTCCCGCTCCTGGCCCCCGGGGCCCGCGCGCAGGGACGTCAGGTCTTCGTCGCGGACATCTCGGGCCCGATCGACCGGGCGACCTTGGACTTCGTGATCGAGGCGATCGACGAGGCGACGGCCCGCGGGGCCGCGGCCCTCGTGTTCCGGTTCGACACACCGGGCGGAGGCCTCGACGAGACCCTCGAGATCGCGACCCGGATGAACCGCGCGGCGGCCCTGCCCGTCCTCGGGTTCGTCGGACCCGTCGGGGCGGAGGCCGTGAGCGCGGGGACGATCCTCCTCGTCTCGACGGACCTCGCCGCGATGGCCCCGGGCACGACGATCGGCTCCGTGCAGCCCGTCGTGATCGGGCCGGGCGGCTTCGAGCCCGTCACGGACGAGAAGATCCTGAGCTTCGTCGTGAACCGGACCGAGGAGCAGCTCAACCTCCACGGGAGGAACGTGTCCCTCGCCTCCCGCTTCGTGCGGGACAACTGGAACCTGAACGCCTCGGAGGCCCTCGCGTACGGCGGGATCGAGATCGTCGCCCCGACGGTCCAGGACTTCCTCGCACAGGCCCACGGCCGCCGGGTCGTCGTGCAGAGCGAGGGGACCGTGTACAAGGACTTCTCCCTGGACGTCGCGGGCGCGGAGATCGTCGCGTACGGCCCGTCCATCCGCGTGCGGTTCATCTCGATCCTGTCGGACCCGCTCGTCGCCTCCCTCCTGCTCATCCTGGGGATCTACGCGCTCATCTTCGGCCTGTCCGCGCCCGGCCACGGGGGCGAGATCGCGGGGGTCATCCTCGTCCTCCTGGCCCTCGTGGGGCTCGGGTTCAGCGTGGACCCGGTCGCCCTGTTCCTCATCGTCCTGGGGATCGCGCTCATCATCGTGGAGCTCAAGACCCCCGGCTTCGGCGCGTTCGGGGTGGGCGGGATCGTCTCCATCACGGTCGCGGCCGTGTTCCTCGCGCCCCTCCGGCCGCCGGACTTCGTCGTGACCCCGGAGTACCAGGCCGTGTTCCTCGCGGCCCTCCTCACCCCGACGATCGCGTTCGGCGCGTTCCTCCTGTTCGCCCTGTACAAGGTCATGGAGATCCGCCGGAAGAGGCCCCAGGTCGGGGCCATGGTCGGGGACGAGGCCGTCGCGGTCGATCCGATCCGCGCGGGGGAGCGCGGCTACGTGACGTACGAGGGGGAGCTGTGGCAAGCCGTGCCCGCGGAAGACCTCCCTCCGGGGGCCAAGGCGTTCATCCACGCCGTGGACGGGATCGTCCTCCGCGTGTCGACGTCCCCGCCGCCGCCCGTCGCCCGGCCCACGTGGATGGGCCGCCTCCTCGCGTTTCTCGCGGCCCTCCGACCCAGGGAGCCGAGGGGACCCGGAAACCCTTAAGTCGGCCCAGGGGTTCGCGAGGCCGCCATGCAGGTCGTCCTGTGCAAGATGTCGGACCTCCCCGAGGGCACGAAGAAGCGCTTCGAGCTGATGGGGTACGACATCCTCGCGATGCACGTCGGCGGGACGTTCTACGCGCTCGACGCGTATTGCACGTACAAGTACGCGGACCTCGGGGACGCGATCGTGGACGCGGCCCGGGGGGTCCTCGTGTGCAAGGACTGCAACAGTTCGTGGGAGCTCCAGACCGGCCAGGCGAAGGACCCGCCCGCGACGTTCCCCCTCACGACGTACGAGATCGTGCCGACGGGGGACGAGCTGGTCCTCACGTTCACGTACTGAAGCGCGCGCGACCAAAGGCTTATCTACGCCGGGCCGTCCTCTCGGACCGTCCTCATGTCCCGATGACGAACCTCCGTCGGCCGCCTCCCGCGCCCGGCGTGCGTTCTCGCGAGAGTTTGAGGCGGTGACGAGCATGCCCGACGAGAAGGACCTCCAGTTCAACCGCATGTGGAACGAAGAGAACACGTCGAAGCGCCAGAAGTTCCGGAACCTGATGAAGTCGAAGCTCGACGTGCTCCACGTGGATGTCTCCGAGCAGAACGCGCGGGACTTCTACCACGGGCGACTCACGGAGCGCCGGCCCGAGACCCTCTACCAGGAACAGGAGCGCCCGGGCGGCTACGACGACCGCCGCCGCCCGCCGCGCCGCGGCGGCTTCCGGGGTCGACGCTGAGCCGTCCCACGGGTCGATCCGATCGACCGTCGCGCGTGCCGTGCGAGGGAGGGCTCTCGCACGCTAGGAAATACAAAACAGGAATGGGCCTGGCCCGAGGGCCAGGCATGATATGCGTTCGAACGGACGCTCAGTAGCGCCGGCGCCCGCGGTCCTTCCGGTCCCGGTCCCGTCCGCCGCCGCCACCGCCACCGCCACCGCCGCGGCGCTCGCCGCCGCCGAAGGTGCCGAACTCGAACTGCCGGTCCCCGCCGCTGCCGCGGTCCCGCCGCGCGCCGCCGTCGTAGCCGCCGCTGCGGTATCTCGGCTCGCGCTCGTACTCGACCGCGCTCACGTCGAGGGACGCGTTCACGTCCCCGAGCAGCTCCTCGGACTTCGCCAGGCTGCCGTACTTCCCGACGTTGAGCCGGATGTGGCCTCTCACGAGGGACACGAACCCGTTGTCGATGAAGATCGTGTCGTCCTTCGTGACCTGTCCGATCTGGTCGTTCCAGAGGGTCAGGAGGACCGTCCCGGTCTCGTCGCCGACCGTCGCCTCGACGAGCTTGCGTGCCTCGCCGAACCGCGACGTGATTTCTTTCTCTTCGCTCAACCCGACGACCTTCGCAAGCACGTTGACTTGCTTGCTCTGGGGGGTCAGGTCTTTCACCTTTGTCATTGTCTTTTCCATGGTCTCACGTTCGGCCCACGAAGCGGCCTTGAGTCGCAAGGCGTCAGGGAAAAATCCGTGTCGCACGCGAATTCAGTCGATGTGGGCCGAGCCGTCGTACGAACCGGCTGTATTTGAAGGTATGGTCGCGGTTCGCGCAGCAAGATGACGCCCTCGACGTGCCGTCGGCCGACGCACGCAGCTATTTAGCGCGGTCGCGGGATGACACGGGCGCGATGCTCGTCGACGCGTTCGGGAGGGAGGTCACGGACATCCGGATCAGCGTGACGAAGCGCTGCAACTTCGGGTGCATCTACTGCCACGACGAGGGCCTCGGGCCGATTCTGAAGCCACGCATGCCCCACGAGGACGAGATGACCCTCGACGTGATCGAGCGGATCGTCCGGGTCGCGCGGGAGTTCGACATCCGGTCCGTGAAGTACACGGGCGGCGAGCCGCTCGTCCGCTTGGACATGGAGGCGATCGTGGACCGGACGGTGCGGCAGATCCCGGACGTCTCCATGACGACGAACGGGTCCATGCTCGCGGGTCGCGCGGAGGCCCTCCGCAACGCGGGGCTCAAGCGGGTGAACGTGTCGATCGACTCGCTCGACCCGAAGGCGTTCCAGGAGATCCGGAAGGGGGACATCCGTCCCGTCCTGAGGGGGATCCAGGAGGCCCTCCGCGTGGGCCTGAAGCCCGTCAAGCTGAACATGGTCGTGTTCAAGCACACCCTCGCGCACATCCCCGCGATGATCGACTACATCGGTCACGGGGACGGGCTCAAGCTCCAGCTCATCCAGTTCATGCCCGAGCTCGTGGACCACGTGGAGTGGATGGTCGACATCGACGGGGTCAAGAAGTGGCTCGAGGCCCGCGCGGACAAGGTCCTCGTGCGGGAGATGCACCACCGCCGGATCTACATGTTCAACGGGGCCGAGGTGGAGGTCGTGGACCCCGTGTACAACGCGGAGTTCTGCTTCAACTGCCATCGGATCCGGGTGACGCACAAGGGGGAGCTGAAAGGCTGCCTGAACCGGAACGACGACCTGATCGACACGCGCGGCCTGGACGACGACGGCCTGCGGGACGCGTTCCGGCGCGTCGTCGCGAACCGCGTGCCCTACTACGGCGTGCACGTGAAGGAGTTCCCGCGGCGGCACCTGTCCGGGGCGGAGCCCGTCGAGTTCCCGGCCCCCGCGGCGTGACGCGCGCGAGGAAGGTTCATCCCGGCGGGCGGGCTATCTAGGTCCACGAGGTGGACGTAGCTGCTCCGGGGCGAGCTCGCCGCGGCGGTCCTGAGCGCGATCCAGCAGGGCGCGACGTACGGATACGCGATCCATCGGGCCCTCGGGGATGCGGGCCTCGGAATCCGGCTCAACCACCTGTACCCGGTCCTCAAGCGGATGGAGGACGAGGGCCTCATCGCGTCCTCGGAGGCCCCCGGGGAGCGGGGCCCGAAGCGGCGCGCGTACGCGCTCACCGCGGCAGGCCGCCGGAAGCTCGAGGAGCACCTCGTCGACGCGATCGCCCTGGTCCGGCTCGCGTACCTGGACCATCTTGCGGCGGACGAGACGACGATGGCCCGGGCCCTCGACCTCCTCGCGAAGTACCTCCCCCACGCGAAGCCCCGCGGCCGGACCGCCATGGTCGTGCCGCCCGGCTACCTGAGCGAAATCAACTTCCGGTGGTTCCTGTCCCAGCTGTTCGACGTCGTGGAGGGGGACGTGTACCTCGTGAGGCCTCAGGGTACGTTCGAGATCGACGAGCCCCGCGTGACCGTGCTGGACGGCAGCGAGACGTACGTCCCCCTGAGGGACGACCACGTGGACAACGTGGTCCTCGTGTGGGTCCCGCGGAAGCGGCAGTGGTCCCGCCCCCTCGAGGAGGCCGCCCGCGTCCTCAAGCCGTCCGGGGTCGTCGCGATCATCCTGCCCGACGCCCTCATCGCCCGCGACGTCCGCATCCCGACCGGGATCGGAGCGTTCATGGAAGGCGTGCGGATCCGCCGGACGGGGGAGGTCGGCGACGTCTCCCTCGAGAAGGCCGCCGGGTTCCTCGAGGAGCGGTTCCGGCACGTGGCCGTGGAGCCCGTGCCCGAGCTGTCGTTCCACCTCCTCGTCGCGTGGGAGAAGGTGCCGAAGGCAGTCACGCGCTGAGCGCGCCTGCGGGTCCCGGCCGGGCCCGGCGCCACGAAGCCTGAAATACGCATCCGGGTTGCGCTCGGACGTGGCATCCGCGACGCGCACCGTGGAGGACGTCCTCCGGGAAGGCGGCCTCACCTCCGCGCACCGGAGGATCGTCGCGATCACGGGGTTCGCGTGGACGTTCGTCGCGTTCGAGATCATCCTGATCGGCCTCGTCCTGCCGGTCATCGGCGCGGAGTTCGGGATCTTCGATCTGGCCGCGTTCGCGCCGACGGACCCGTTCCAGTACGGAGCCATCGCGTCCGCGACGCTCCTCGGGTCGTTCGTCGGGAGCGTCGCGTTCGGCCGGCTCTCGGACCGCCGGGGCCGGCGGACCCTGTTCCAGGCGTGCATCCTCGTGTACGCCGGGTTCACGGCGCTCACGGCGCTCTCCGTGAACGTGGCGAGCCTGTTCGCGTTCCGGATGCTCGCGGGGATCGGCCTCGGCGGGATGCTCGTGATCGACCCGGCCCTCCTGTCCGAGTACCTGCCGCCCCAGCACCGCGGGCGGTTCATGGTGTTCCTCGACTTCTTCTGGCCCGGCGGGTTCCTGCTCGCGATCGGGTTCTGGTACGCGTTCGTCGTGCAGCTCGGCGGCGCGTGGCGCCTCCTGTTCGTGGCCGCCGCGTTCCCCGCGTTCATCGCGTACGTGTTCCGCCGTACGGTGCCGGAGAGCCCGTACTACCTCGCGCGGCACGGGCGGCTCGAGGAGGCCTCCGCGGTCCTGCGGGCCGTCTCGCGGATCCAGGTGTCCGCCGCGGACCTCGTCGCGGAGACCAACGTGCCTCGGGCCCCCGTGTCCGCCCTGTTCCGCGGCGACCTGCTCCGGCGCACGGCCGTCACGATCGGCGTGTGGATCGCCCTGAACTTCTCGTACTACGGACTGTTCCTGTGGCTCCCGCCGGCCCTCGCGGGCTTCGGGATCGTGAGCTTCGCGGACCCGAACACGCTCGCCTTGTTCCTTGTGATTTCGGCCCTCGCCCAGTTCCCCGGGTACGGCGCCTCGGCCCTCCTCGTGGAGCGGATCGGGCGGAAGAAGACCCTCGCCTTGTTCCTGTTCCTGGGCGGCCTGAGCGGCTACGTGTTCGCGACCGCGCAGGATTTCTGGACCCTCGTGCTCGGCCTCCTGTTCGTGAGTTTCTTCAACCTGGGCGCGTGGGGGGCCGTGTATCCGTACACGTCGGAGCTGTTCCCGACCGAGTACCGGGCGACGGGGTTCGGGGTCGCGGAGGGCGCCGGGAAGATCACGGCGGTCATGGCGCCCCTCGTGTTCGCGGGTCTCCTCGCTTACTCGGGCGGGGTCCTGTGGCCCCTCACCTCGGTCGCGGTCCTCATGCTCGTGGGCGGCGCGATTGTGGGCACGTTCGGGCCCGAGACGAAGGGCGAACGGTTCACATGAGCCGTTTGAGGTCGTCGCCGCTGCTCCTGGCGGGGATCGTCCCGCGTACTCGTTCGTCCGGCCGAGGCGGCCGACAGGATCGTGTATCGTGTGCACGGGAGGACGAGGTCCTCGGCTTCGCGCCCGTGGCGACGCGCTTCCCGCGTGGAGGACCGCCGTGCCGGTGAGGTCGCCGCGCTTGCGAGTCAAGAAATGGTACCGATACCACTAAGTAGGATCAATGGTATCTGTGGCATCGAATGCCGTCCGTCGTCACGATCGACCGCGCCGGAAGGATCGTGATTCCGAAGGAAACGCGCGACGCCCAGCGAATCCGGGCGGGCACCAAGTTCCTCCTCGTCGAGGGGGAGGGGGGGCGGATGTGGCTCCAGCGGCTTGACCCAAAGGAACTCGCGGAACGCATCGGCGCGGAGCTGAGAGGAGTAGACCTCGATCCGATCGTGGCGAGGGTGAAGGCAGAGATCGAGGCGCTCGCGGCTCGAGAATTCCCGGCCCTCCGACGCCCCTGATGAGAGGCGTCGCATTGGCCAAGGACGGATCTCGACTCGTCCTCCTGGACACGAACGTGTTCGTGGCGGCGATCAAGACTCCTTCACGGAAGACCGACACGTATCGCCTGCTTGTGCACCTGCTCGAGCAGGAGGACATCCGTCTGGTCAGTGATGTCCTGCTCGTCCAGGAGTACATTCGGTACGCACAGGTCTTCCCGTCGCCGACGGCTGCGGCCCTCGCCGCCGCGCTCGTCGAGAAGATGGACATCGTGAGGGTCGAGGACCGCTTCCTCCTCGCGTGTGCTCCGTACTTCCGGGGCGGCCGGGCGGCCGACATGGCCCACGCGGCCACGTGTCTGCAGACCGGCGCCGTCCTCGTCTCGAACGACCGACATTTCGATGCCGTCGCGAAGGCAGGCCTGATCCGGAGGTGGACGGTCGCGGAGGCCATTCGTCGGCGGCTCCCGCCGGTGCGGGGGCGATGACGTCCTCGGCGAGGCGAGGCCCTTCATGTGCGGAGGCCGAGGCCAGCGTTCATCCCCCCGAACGTCGACCCCCGTTCGCCCCGAGAAGCCCCGCCCGGTCTCGGTTTCGTGTCCACGGTCGGGGCTCGGATGTCCCCGGAGGCGGGCAGGATGCCCATCCGAGCGTCCGGCTCCTCCAAATATGCGGCGCCCGTGGAAAGGATATAATCCCCTTCGCGGTTCTCGTCGCGTGGCCGGTCCCCCGGGGGCCGGGCCCGAGCCTCGATACCATGGCGAAGCGCACCGCGAAGAGGGCGTCCGCGAAGAGGCCTCCCGCGGCGGGGACTCCCGCACGCCGCGACGGCTTGAGGCCGAAGATCGTCGTCGCGCCGCCCGGCCCGAAGTCGAAGGCCGCGCTCGCGCGGAAGGAGAAGTTCGTCTCGAACGGGCTCAAGGTCGGGCTCCCGATCGACCTGGTTCGCGGGGACGGCCCGTTCGTCACGGACGCGGACGGGAACGTGTACGTGGACCTGGGCGGCGGGATCGGGGTGCACACGGCGGGCCACCGGCCCGCGAGCGTGATCGAGGCCGCGAAGGCCCAGCTGGACCGGCTCACGCACATCTGCTACATGGTGTCCACGTACGGCCCGTACACGGACCTCGCGGAGCGGTTCGCCCAGATCGCCCCCGCGGGGCTCACGAAGTCCCTGTTCGTGAACTCGGGGAGCGAGGCCGTCGAGAACGCGGTGAAGGTCGCCCGCGCGTACACGAAGCGCGCGAAGATCCTCTCGTTCCGCACCGCGTTCCACGGCCGGACCCTCCTGGGCATCAGCCTGACGGGGAAGGAGAAGCCGTACAAGGAGGGCTTCGGGCCCTTCGTGCGGGAGGTGATCCTCGCGGACTATCCGTACACGTACCGGGACCCGCAAGGCCGCCGCGCGGCCGAGGTCGCGAAGGCCCGGATCGAGGAGATCGAGCGGCTCATCACGGCCCCGGACGCGGCCGGGTTCGTGGCCGCGATCATCGCGGAGCCCGTCCAGGGGGAGGGCGGGTTCATCGTCCCGCCCAAGGAGTTCTTCCCTCTCCTCCGGAAGCTGTGCGACGCGCACGGGATCCTCCTCATCGATGACGAGGTCCAGGCGGGGATGGGCCGCACGGGGACCATGTGGGCCATCGAGCACTGGAAGACGACGCCGGACGTCCTCGTGAGCGGCAAGGCCGTCGCGGGCGGCCTGCCGTTCGGTGGCGTGACGGGCAAGCCGGAGGTCATGGACGCGCCCCAGCCGGGCGGCCTCGGCGGCACGTTCGGCGGGAACCCCGTCGTGTGCGCGGCGGCCCTCGAAGCGATCGACGTGATCCAGGCCGCGATCCCGAAGGTCGCGAGGGTCGAGGCCCTCCTGGCGAAGCGCCTCGTGGAGATCGGGTCGACCCATCCGCGCGTCGGCGAGGTCCGGGGGATCGGCGCGATGTGGGCCCTCGAGTTCGTGAAGGACCGCCGCACGAAGGAGCCCGATCCGGAGCTCGCGCGGGCCGTGCAGCTCGCGGGCCTGTCGAAGGGGCTCATGCTCCTCACGGCCGGGTTCTACGGGAACTGCGTGCGGCTCCTCCCGCCGATCAACATCCCGCTGCCCCTCATGGAGACGGCCCTCGACCTCCTCGAGGACGCCCTCGAGGCGGCCCTCTCCGGGAAGGCGTCGTGAGGCCATGGCCACGAAGACGACCCTGCTCCCCGAGGTGAAGCCGCACTACGGGGACCTCCGGAACTACATCGGCGGGGAGTGGCGGGCCCCGAGCGCGTCCGAGTGGCTCGATGACCCGAACCCCGCGACGGCCCGGACGATCGCCCGCGTGCCCCTGAGCCCGAAGGAGGACGTCCAGGCCGCGGTCGACGCCGCGTCGGGCGCGTGGGAGGAGTGGCGGGAGACCCCGCCGATCGCCCGGGCCCGGCACTTCTTCGCCCTGCGGGACCTCATGGAGGGAGCCTTCGAGGACCTGGCCCGGATCATCGCGCAGGACATGGGCAAGACGATCGACGAGTCCCGGGGCGAGGTGCGCCGCGCGATCGAGAACGTCGAGGTGGCGGCGGGGATCCCGAGCCTCATGATGGGCACGACCTTGGAGGACGGCGCGGCGTCCGGGATCGACGAGGAGGTCCTGTATCAGCCGCTCGGGGTGTTCGCGGGGATCAGCCCGTTCAACTTCCCGATCATGGTCCAATCCTGGTTCTGGCCGTACGCGGTCGCGACGGGGAACGCGTGGATCGCGAAGCCGTCCGAGCAGGACCCGATCGTCCAGGACCTCGTGTTCCAGCTCATCGACCGGGCCGGCTTCCCTCCCGGGGTCGTGAACCTCGTCCACGGAGGGCGGGCGACCGCCGAGGCGATCCTCGATCACGCGGGGATCCGGGGCGTGTCGTTCGTCGGGTCGACGGCCGTCGCGAGGCAGGTGTACGCGCGGGCCGCTTCGAGCGGGAAGCGCGTGCAGGCGGGCGGCGGCGCGAAGAACCTGCTCGTCGTCCTGCCGGACGCGAAGCTCGACGCGGCCGTGCCCAACATGCTCGCCTCCTGCTACGGGACCGCGGGCCAGCGCTGCCTCGCCGGATCCGCCGTGGTCGCCCTCGGGGACGCCCACGACCGCCTGCGGGAGAAGTTCACGTCCGCGGCCTCGCGGCTCAAGGTCGGGTACGGGCTCGACGAGACAGTCCAGATGGGCCCCGTCGTGTCCGCGATGTCCAAAGCGCGGATCCTCGGCATGGTGGACCAGGGCGAGGAGGAGGGCGCGACGGTCGCCCTCGACGGGCGAAAGCTGACCGTCCGGGAGTACGGCGGGTACTTCGTCGGGCCGACGGTCTTCGACGGGGTGACGCGGGACATGCGCCTGGCGCGGGAGGAGGTGTTCGGGCCCGTCGTGTCGTTCCTCGAGGCGGACGACCTGGAGGGCGCGATCGAGCTGATCAACTCGAGCCCGTACGGGAACGCGGCGTCCATCTACACGTCGAGCGGCAAGGCCGCGAGGGACTTCCGGCACCGCGTGCGCGCGGGGAACATCGGGATCAACGTCGGAGTCGCGGCTCCCATGGCGTACTTCCCGTTCGGCGGGATGAAGGCCTCCTTCTTCGGGGACCTGCACCCCCAAGGCCGGGACGCGATCCGCTTCTTCACGGAGAGCAAGGTCGTCATCACGCGCTGGCTGTGATCCGGATGGAATGGCCGATCCCCGAGCTCACGACCTTCGGCTCCGTCCTCCGGTTCGCGATCGAACTGGAGGCCGCGTCGTCCGCGTTCTACGAGGCCGCGATCCCCGTCCTCGAGGACGACGGCCGGTCCGCCCTGGCCCGCGAGCTCGCCGCTCAGCACGCGAACCGACGCCGGCTCCTGGAGCGGACGCGACAGCTCAAGCTCAACGAGATGGTCCTCGAGCCGATCTCCGGGCTCGACGGGAGCCGGTACACGTTCGACGCGACGCCTGCTCCGCGCGATGCGGTGGTCCCGCGCGCGACGGACCTCGAGGCGACCGCCGAGCGGTTCTATCGCGAGTCGGCCGTCGTCGCGAAAGCCCTCCTCGTGGAGGCCGCGCGGACGTTCGTCAAGCTCGCGGAGGAGAACGGCCGGAACGCGGACCGGCTCCGCGGGGGACCCGGTTGAGGTCCTCCCGTATGGAGGGCGGGCCGGTTTCCGGCCTGGCGAACCAGTCTTCCTGTCGAACTTAGTTCGGTGTTGATACTAGGTACGAAAACAAAACTATAAATACGCTGGACGCCGTGCGGGGGGGTATCGGAACGGAACCTCATGGGGAAGGCCCACTCGGCGTGCGATGGACCGGGATGCCCGGCGCTCCTGGCGATCGAGATGATCGGCTCGGAGCTCAAGCTCGTGGTCCTGCACAGCCTCCTGTCGGGCCCGAAGCGGTTCAACGAGCTGCGCGAGGCGGCGGACATGTGCCAGAGCTCCCTCGCGAAGACCCTCAAGGACCTCGAGGAAGCGGGGATCGCGGAGCGCCACGTGATCCTGGAACGCCCCGTCGCGGTGGAGTACCGGCTCTCCGCGATGGGCCAGGACCTGTTCGAGGCGATCCGGGGGCTCGAACGCTGGTCCCACCGCTGGTTCCACGAGACCCGTTCCGGGAAGGTGCACGCATGACCCATCTGAACGAATCCCTGTCGATCAAAGAGTTCGCCCGCGAGGATCTCCGCGAGGAGCCCCGTGGCCACGACCCGCGCCGCTGCCCGAACTGCGGGTCCTTCGCCCTGTACGTTGACGCGGTCCGCGGCGAGCGCGTCTGCGACACGTGCGGTTTCGTCGTGGACGAGGCCCTCGTGGACCAGGGGCCCGACTGGACCACGTTCGAGGGGGACAGCCGGATCCGCGCGGGTCCGCCGCCCTCCGTCATGGTCCCGGACAAGGGCCTGGGCTCCATGGTCGGGAACGGCCTCCGGGACGCGAAGGGCAACCCGATCGACGCGCGTAGCGTGGCGGCCCTGAACCGCCTGCGCCGGGTGAGCCAGTGGACCCGGTACGACCGGGTCGAGCGGGCCCTCGCGCCCGGCCTGGCCCAGCTGTCGTCCCTCGCCTCCCGACTCGGCCTCGCGTCCGACTACAAGGAGCGCGCGGCGATCCTCCTGCGGAAGACGATCGAGGCGGGCCTGTCCCGCGGCCGCTCGATGGACGCGATCGTCGCGGCCGTCGTGTACCTCGCCGCGAAGCAGCTCGGCGCCCCGCGGGGCCTGCACGAGCTGTCCCAGGCGACCGGCGTGACGGTCCACCGGATCTCCCTCACCGCGAAGATCGTGAGCCGCGAGCTCGGGGTGTTCGCCCGCGCGTCGCGCGCGGAGGACTTCGTCCCGCGGTTCGCCTCCCAGCTCGGCCTCGAGCCCCGCGTGAGCGAGCGGGCCCTGTCCCTCGTCTCCCAGGGGAAGCGCCGGAAGGACCTGGAGGCGAACTCCCCGGTCGGGATCGCGGCGGGAGCCCTGTACCTCGCGTCCGAGCAGTTCGACAAGCCGCTCACCCAGGCGGAGATCGCCCGGTTGACCGGGGTCTCGGAGGTCACCATCCGCAAGCATTATCGGCTCCTGAAGGATGCCCTTCCCGCGTCGATGTCTCGACCGGAGGCAGCTTGAGCGCGGCGATCTGCCCGACCTGCGGGCTGCCCAAGGAGATCTGCGTCTGCGAGGACCTCGGCCGCGAGACGACCGTGCTCTCCGTGGACGTCGACACGCGTCGGTACGGCAAGGCCGTGACCGTCGTGCGCGGCCTCGAGTCCAGCCCGGACGAGGCCGAGAAGCTCGCGCGGGACCTGAAGCGGTCCCTCGCGACGGGCGGCTCCGGTAAGGCCGGCGTGATCGTGCTCCAGGGCGACCGCCGGAAGGACGTGCGTCGGATCCTGGAGGACCGCGGGTACCGGGTCGCGTGAGGGCGCGGCTTAAGTAGGCCGGCGGCGTTCGTCGCGCCCCAGGTCGGGCGATGAAGGCCGTCTTGTTCCGGACGTACGGCGGTCCCGAGGTCCTCGAGGTGGACCCGGCGTTTCCGGACCCCGTGATCGGCCCGGACCAGGTCCTCCTGCGCGTCCGCGCGGCGTCCGTGAACCACCTGGACCTGTGGGTGCGGGAGGGGATCCCGACCCTCAAGCTGGGCCTGCCCCACATCCCCGGGGCCGACGGCGCGGGCGAGATTGCCGCGGTGGGTCGCGACGTGACGGACCTCGAGGTCGGGGAACGGGTCGTCGTGAACCCGGGCCTCGCGTGCGGGTCGTGCGAATTCTGCACGATGGGGGACGACCCCCTGTGCGTCGAGTACCGGATCCTCGGGGAGCACCTCCCCGGGACGTACGCGGAGTTCGTCGCGGTGCCCGCCCGGAACGTGGCCCGCCTGCCGACGGGCTTCCCGTTCGAGACGGCCGCGGCCGCGCCCCTCGTCTTCATGACCGCGTGGCGGCTCCTCGTCTCCCGGGCGAGGCTCCGGCCCGGGGAGGACGTGCTCATCCTGGGCGCCGGGGCCGGCGTGTCCACGGCCGCGATCCAGATCGCGAAGCTCGCGGGCTGCACCGTGTTCGTGACGAGCTCGAGCGAGGCGAAGCTCAAGAAGGCCCAGGCGCTCGGCGCGGACGTGCTGATCAACTACAAGGACGTCCCATGGTCCAAGGCCGTGTGGGAGCTCACGGGGAGGCGCGGGGTCGACGTGGTCCTCGACCACGTCGGGCAGGCCACGTTCAAGGACAGCGTGCGCAGCCTGCGGCGCGGCGGGCGGCTCGTGTCCCCGGGCGCGACGACGGGGCCCATCGTGGAGCTCGACCTGCGGTACCTGTTCTCGCGGCAGATCGCGATCCTCGGGTCCACGATGTCCTCCCAGCGGGAGTTCGAGGAGGTCATGAAGCTCGTGTTCATGGGTCGGCTCCACCCGGTCCTGGACCGCGTGTTCCCCTTGGAGGAGGCGCGCAAGGCGCACGAAGTCCTGGGGCGGGGCGAGCAGTTCGGGAAGGTCGTCTTGCGGGTCGATTAGGCCGGCCTTCCGAGGCGCGCGCGGATCGCGTCGACGAGCTCCTTCGTCTCGGGGAACCGTTCGACCTCATCCATCGAGAAGACGACCGTGCCGTCGACCGCGACGTCGTACACGCCATGGTCCCCGGGGACGAGCCGCAGGGCGACGAGGTCCTGCCCGAACGCCTTCAGGATCGCGTCCGCGTCCTCGAGGGCCTTGCGCTGGTACCGACACGGGAGGCAGTACGTGATCGAGACTTCGGCCATTCCTGGGACGACGAGCGGAGCCGTACGATAAAAAGGTGCGCCGCCTCACGTCCGCGAGGGGTCGTCGACCCCCCGCACGTCGAAGGCGGCGTACCCGCGGAACGAGTTGAGCCAGCGGCGCAGGCGCTCGCCCGCGCCGGGTCCGCGGCGGGCGCTCCCCACGATGAGGGCGCCGTGGGCCGCCGCGAGGAGCCAGTCCGCGTTCCGCTCCCCGTACTCCCAGCGGGCGTACGAGCGAAGCTCGCGGTCCGCCGTCGATCCGTTCGCCGTCATGCTGCCGTTCCAACCGATCCCGAACATGTTGTTCGACCTCAGGTGGAGTGAAGGCGGCCCTCGACGAACGTCTTTGACCCGCCATGGACGGCCGTCGTATGACGGGCCTATCCATATATCCCCCCGCCGCGATGGGCCTCGCCATGAGCTTGTGGGAAGTGTCCCTCCGCACCCAGTACGATTACCCGTTCATCGAGATGTCCGGGAAGTACCCGGGGGTCCCGATCTCGATGTGGTGCGTCTGGGACCGCGAGCTCATCCAGGTGCCGTCCCAGGACGAGGCCGTCCTCGAGGGGATCGAGAAGGAGATCCGGAAGGCGGGCCGGATCGTGGACCGATGGGCCGAGGCCGGCGAGACGAAGATCTTCATGCTCAAGTGCACGTGCGGGGACCACGACAGCCCCTGGAACGTGTGGGAGCCGTTCGAGTTCAAGGAGGCCCCGCCCGCCGTGTACAAGGACGGCTGGGGGTACTTCCGCCTCATCACGTTCGACGAGACGGCGACGCGCGGCCTGTTCCGCGAGTTCGGGAAGCGGGGGCCCACGGAGCTCCTCGGGAAGAAGGAGCTGTCCCTCCAGGTCCTGCCCACGAGCATGTGGGTGAATACCCTGTTCCAGGACCTGACCCAGAAACAGATCGACGCGGTCCTCAAGGCGCACCGGTACGGGTACTACACGTCCCCGCGCAAGATCACCACGGAGAACATCGCGCACGGGATCGGGGTGAGCCGGTCCACGTACGAGGAGCACCTCCGGAAGGCGGAGAACCGGATCGTCGAGGCCCTCATCCCGTACCTCCAGCTGTATTCCGCAGGGGACAAGCAGATCGAGAAGCTGCCGTCCACGAAGCCCCTCGTCGAGGCGACCCTCGTCCCGTGAGGCTCAGCCCGGGGGCGGCGCGGGCGGGGCCGGGGGAGCCGACGGGGTCGCGGGGGCCGCGGGCTTCGCGGCGGGCGGCGGGGCCGTCGTGGGGGCCGGGGCGGGCAGGGGTGCGGACGCCACCTCGCCGATCACCCTGCCTTTCACGAGGGCCCCCTTGTCCACGTAGACCCGACCGCCCTCGTTGATCACGTCGCCCATCACGAGGCCGTACACCTCGAGGTCCCCCGCGACGGCCTTCGCGGACTTCGTGACCATCCCCTTGAGGACCGCCTTCCCCGTGCGCTCCGCGAGGAGGTTGCCCGCCACCATGCCCGTCACCTCGCACACGCTGCTGTCCCGGACGAACAGGTCGCCCCGGACGAGGCCCGTCATCGTCGTGGGCCGCGGCCCGATCACCACGACGGACCCCTCGAACCGCTCGTCGAGCACGCCGCCGCGGAAGATGCGCACCATCGGGTCCCGTCTCCGGACGCGCTCGAAGGGGCCGAGCTTACTTCAACGTTTCGTCCTCGGACCGCTCCGGAGGGCGCGACACGCGCGGATCGCGTTCGGCATTACGTCGCAATCTTCTGGAGCCACCGGTCCGCATCAAGGGCGGCCATGCAGCCGAACCCCGCGGCCGTGACGGCCTGGCGGTAGTGCACGTCGTGGACATCGCCCGCCGCGAACACCCCCTCCGCAGACGTCGCGGTCTCGAACCCGTCGCGTGGCTGCAGGACGATGTAGCCCCGGTCCATCTTGAGGTGGCCCTGGAAGACGTCCGTCGCAGGCGTGTGTCCGATCGCGACGAAGAGGCCCCGGACGTCCATGGTCCGGTCCTTTCCGGTCTTGAGGTCCCTGACCTTCACGGCCTGGACCTTCGACTCCCCGACGACATCGACGACCTCGGAGTCCCACATCACCTGGATGTTCTTCGTCTTGAAGACGCGCTCCTGCATGATCTTGCTCGCGCGGAACGCGTCTCGCCGATGGACGATGGTCACGGATTTGCACATCTTCGCGAGGAACAGGGATTCCTCCATCGCGGTGTCCCCGCCGCCGACCACGACGACGTCGAGGCTCTTGAAGAACATGCCATCGCACGTCGCACATGCGCTCACGCCTCGACCTTTGAGCCGCTCCTCCCCCGGGAGGCCGAGCCACTTCGCGTTCGCCCCCGTCGCGATGATGACCGTCTTGCCCACGTACGCGGTGTCCCCGACCCACACGGTGCGCGGCTGCGAGCGGAAGTCGACCTTCGTGACGTTGTCGTCGACGAACTCCGCCTTGAACCGCTCGGCCTGCTTCCGCCACAGCTCCATGAGCTCGGGCCCGAGGATGCCGTGCGGGAAGCCGGGGTAGTTCTCCACGTCCGTCGTGATCATGAGCTGCCCGCCCGGGACCGCGCCCGCGATCACGAGCGTCCTCAGGTTTGCCCGGGTCGCATAGATGGCGGCGGTCAGGCCCGCGGGGCCGGACCCGATGACGATCGTGTCGTACGCATCCATCGACCGTTCGAACATCGCCCTTCGGTATAAGGGTTTACCGGGGCGCGGGCCACAACCTAATAGGAAAGGCGACGTTCGCGAGGCCGATGGCCCCGACGGACCTCGAACGGTTCCTCGCGCTCCTCCCGACGTTCGAGCACCGTAAGGGGATCCAGCTCTTCGACGTCCTCGCGAAGGATCCCGCGACCGCGGGACCGATCCTCGACGCTCTGCTGTTCGTCGTCTCGAACCACAGCGATCCCCAGCT
>DATETY010000004.1:0-72207 GCA_035283365.1 Thermoplasmata archaeon
ATGCGTACGTTCCACTACGCCGGGGTCGCGGAGATGAACGTCACGCTCGGGCTCCCTCGGCTCATCGAGATCGTGGACGCCCGGCGCGTGCCGTCCACGCCGATCATGGAGATCCACCTGAAGGCGTCCGGCGACCTCGAGAAGATGCGGAAGATCGCGCAGGAGATCGAGGTCACGACGGTCGATGACATCGCGGAGATCGAGACGGACCTCGTGAACATGCGCGTCCTCGCATACCCGGACGACCACCGGATGAAGGCCCGCGGCGTGAGCTGGGCCGAGTTCGAGGAGAAGCTTAAGAAGCTCGGCCCGGTCGAGGAGGTCAAGCGGGCCGTGGGCACGGCGGAGAAGAAGGCCCGCGCCCTCGTCGTGGAGGCCGGAGAGCCGTCGTACAAGAAGCTCCAGCGCCTCATCGAGCAGGTGCGGACCACGAAGATCAAGGGGATCGAGGGGATCCGTCGGGCCATCATCAAGAAGCGAGGGGACGGGTACGTGATCTACACGGAGGGGTCGAACCTCTCCAAGATCCTCGAGTTCCCGCTCGTGGACGCGTCCCGCACGACGACGAACTCGATCCAGGAGATTTACGAAGTCCTCGGGATCGAAGCCGCGCGCCAGTCGATCATCAACGAGGCGTACAACACCCTCCAGGAGCAGGGCCTGACGGTCGACATCCGCCACATCATGCTCGTCTCGGACATGATGACGAACGACGGCGATGTGAAGGCGATCGGCAGGCACGGCATCTCGGGCCGGAAATCGTCCGTCCTGGCGCGAGCCGCGTTCGAGATCACGGCCCACCATCTCCTCCGGGCGGCGATCCAGGGAGAGGTCGACTACCTGGACGGCGTGGCGGAGAACGTGATCGTCGGGCAGCCGGTCACCCTCGGGACGGGGGCCGTGAACCTCGTGTATAAGCCGCCCGCGGGGGCCCCGAAGAAGCCGTTCGCGCCGAAGCCCGCCGCGGCTCTGCCGACCCCGGAGGTCGCCCTCGAATGATCGACGTGGCCCGCGCCCTGAAGCTCGCCACGGACACGGGGGAGGTCCGGTTCGGGGTCCGGGAGGTCCATCGGGCCGTGAAGGCCCGCGCCGCGAAGCTCGTCGTCCTCGCCTCGAACTGCCGCGAGGCGGATGCGCAGGGCCTCGGCGACGCGCGCATCCATCGGTTCTCCGGGACGAACGCGGAGCTCGGGGCCGCGTGCGGAGTCCCGTTCTCCGTGGCCGCGCTCGCGATCGTGAGCGCGGGCGAGTCGAACATCCTCAGCCTCTGAGGATCCCCATGGCGGAAGTCACGTTCGACGAGCAGACGATGCGGTACGTCGGATTCTTCCAGGACATCACCCGGACGACCGTCGTGGACTGCATCGACGCCGGGGATCGCCTCATCTTCGTCGTGAAGGAGGGAGACATCGGGAAGGCGATCGGGAAGGGCGGGGAGCACGTCGCGAAGCTCAAGCGGCTGATGAACAAGGACATCCACGTGGTCGAGTACTCCGAAGTGCCCGAGAAGTTCATCGCGAACGTGTTCCGGAACTACGACGTGAGGCAGGTCGACATCGAGCAGCGCGGGGACGTGACCCACGCGACCGTCACGGTCGACGGGGCGAAGAAGGGCCGCGCGATCGGGAAGGAAGGGCGGAACCTCCGGGTCTCCCGGGACCTCATCGCCCGGCACCATCCCGTCCAGAGCGTCAGCATCGCGTGATCGGGGGCATCCCCGAGGAGACCTCATCCCGGCCCGCGTCGGATCGGGCCCCCATGGCCTCGAATGAGCTTCCGCCGTCTTCCGCGCCGCCCATCGTGGGCGTGACGACCCGCGGGATCGAGGGGCAGCGGATCGCCAAGTACATCGGGATCGTGGGCGGGGAGACGATCCTCGGGGTCGGCTTCGAGCGAGACTTCATCGCGGGGATCAAGAACTTCACCGGGGCGCGGGTCACGGAGTGGGAGGACGACCTCCAGGCGGCCCGGTACACGGCCCTCACGGGGATGATGCAACGCGCGGCCTCGTGGGGCGCGAACGAGGCCGGAGGCGTGTCGGTCGACTACGAGTCGCTCGGAGGGATCGTGATGGTGACCGCGACCGGGACCGCCGTCGTCCTCGAGCCCCGATCCGGTAGGGCGCCGCGGAAGGATTATTATCGCCCAACGCCCTCGAGGCGGCGCCTGCGGTCGCAGGTGAAGGGACCCCCACCCCATGCCGTCCTCGTCGGGCGAGGCCGGCCCCGCCGAGGCCGCGCTCTCCCTCACGTTCAACGCCGAGGATCGCAGCATCCTCGAATCCGCGGGCCGCTCCCCGGGCGCATCGACGCAGGCCTGGCTCTCGAACGCGACGGCCCATCGGATGTCCCTCGTCCGAGGGTTCGAACGCCTCCTCGCATGGCCGTCCCTCCGCGGCGTGACGCGGTACGAGCACCAGGAGCGCACGGCCCTTCGGGTCCTCCGGGACCTGCGGGGGCGGGCCATCCTCGCGGACGAGGTCGGGCTCGGGAAGACGGTCGAGGCGGGCCTGATCCTCAAGGAGTACGTGATCCGGGGCCTCGTCCGGCGGGCTCTCATCCTGCCCCCTCCAGGCCTCCTGACCCAGTGGCGGGACGAGATGGCGGAGAAGTTCCGACTGCCCTTCGAGCTCGTGCGTTCCGCCCGGGACTGGGACAGGCAACCGTTCCTGCTCGCCTCCCTGGACACGGCGAAGCGAGAGCCCCACCGGACTGCCGCGCAAG
Source organism: Thermoplasmata archaeon (assembly GCA_035283365.1). GTDB lineage: Archaea > Thermoplasmatota > Thermoplasmata > RBG-16-68-12 > RBG-16-68-12 > RBG-16-68-12. The sequence continues at coordinate 2,724 of DATETY010000004.1, forward strand.
CGAACCCCTGGGACCTCATCGTGGTGGACGAGGCCCACCGGCTCAAGTCCCGGACGACCCTGAACTGGCGGCTCGTGGCCGGCCTGAGGAAGCGATACATGCTCCTCCTCACGGCGACCCCGGTCCAGAACAACCTGGATGAGCTGTTCAACCTCGTGAGCCTGCTCAAGCCCGGGCAGCTCCAGACGTACGATGCGTTCACGGAGCGCTACGTGGGGAGCGCGGACCGCCGGATCCCGGCGCGGGTCGGCGAGTTGCGCGGCCGCCTCCGGGACATCATGGTGCGGAACCGCCGGGACACGGCCCTCGAACTCCCGCCGCGACGCGTCCACGCCGTCGCGGTGCGCCTGTCCCCGGGCGAGCGGCGGCTCTATGACGACGTCACGGAGTTCGTCCGCGGGGCGTACGCGTCGCCCTCGGGTCGGCTGCCCTTCGCGGCGAAGCTCACCCTGATCGTCCTCCAGCGGGAGATCGGGAGCAGCACGTTCGCGGCCGCTCGCACGCTCGCGAAGCTCCGCGATGGCGACACGTTTGGCCTCGAGGATCGGGAGCGCCTCGCGGCCCTCCACGAGCAAGCGATCCGGATCGACCGGAACGTGAAGGCGGACCATCTCCTCGCCTTCCTCCGCGCCACGGAGGAGAAGGTCCTCCTGTTCACCCAGTACGTGCGGACCCTCGAGTACCTGGAGCAGGTCCTGCGCGCGGCCGGGATCTCGACCGCCGTGTACCACGGCGGACTGCCTCGGGCCGCGAAGGACCGGGCCGTCGAATCGTTCCGGGACCGAGACCGCGTGTTCCTGAGCACGGAGGCCGGCGGGGAGGGCCGGAACCTCCAGTTCGCGAGGACCGTCGTGAACTACGACCTCCCGTGGAACCCGCTCCGGATCGAGCAGCGGATCGGGCGGGTCCACCGCCTCGGGCAACGGCGCGACGTCGACGTGGTGAACATCTGGGCGGAGGACACGATCGAGGCCTACCTCGTCGAGCTCCTCGATCGGAAGATCCACATGTTCGAGCTCGTCGTCGGAGAGCTGGATCTCATCCTAGGCCAGCTCGACGAGCGTCGCTCGTTCGAGGAGATCCTGATGGACATCTGGGCCCTCCGGGGTGCGGAGTCCCGCCGGGAGGCGCTCCGCCGGCTCGGGGACGCCCTCGTGCGCGCCCGGGCCCGGTACGAGGACGCGCAATCGATCAACGAGGCCGTCCTGGACGCGTCCGCGGAGGGGGCGCCCGCGTGACCGAGGCCGAGGCCTTCCGGTCGTTCGTCGTCGACTTCCTCCGGAGGGAAGGCGCGTCCGTGTCCGAGGAGGGACCCCTCCTCTGGATCGGCGCGGGTTCACCCCTCGCGGAGGAGGTCGGCCTCGGGGCCCGCTTCGCCCTGACTTTCGATTCGGACGCGTCGGGCCGGTTCGAAGCCGAGGTCATCGCGCCCGGTAGCTATGGCCTCGAACGGCTCCTCGCGGCCGCGATGCGGCGGGGGCGGACGGGCGGCTCTGCGTTCCGGGTCGAGTCGGCCGAATGGGCTCGCGGGACGTTGGAGGGGGCCGGACTCCTCGGGCTCGGGGCCGCCGAGCTCGGTCGGGCGGTCGTCTCGGAGACGACCCTCCTCGTGTTCGCGTTCCGGGTCACGCTCACCTCCGACGAGAAGGTCGAGGCCTTCCAGCTCGTCGCGGTCGATGAACGCGGAGAGGCGTGGCCCGTCCCGTCGGATCGGCTCGATGGGGACCTCGTCGACGACGCGGCGCCCGCATGGATTCCGGATCTCGGGGCGGGCTACCGCTCGGCCGCCTCCGCGCTCGAGGGAGCCCTCGCGGGGACCGTGGAGACGTTCCGATCCGCGTCCGTCCGGATGCTCGATGAGGAGGTCCGCCGCATCCTCCAGTATTACGATCGCACGGTCCAGGAGATCCGCGCAGCGAATGCGCCCGGCGTCGCCGATCTCGTGCGGGCCGTCGAATCGGAGCGGGACCGCCGCCTCGGGGAGGCTCTGGAGCGGTTCGACCCGAAGGCGGTGGCGTCCCTCGTGTCCGTCCGGGCGGTCCGGGTCCCCACGGCCCGGCTGAGCCTCGCGCCGGCCCGGGAGGGAGCCGCGAGCCTCGACGTGCGGATGGACGCCTGGACCCGGCGCGTCCGCGGGGCTCGGTGCGAGGGCTGTGGCGACCCCGCGGGGCCCTGGACCTGGGAGCCCGGGTCGGGACTCCGGTGCGCCCCGTGCGCCTCTACGTCAGCCGGGTCCGCTCGACCTCGAGGCCGTCCGCGGTCGGGTACTCTTCGACGAGGAACGACGGCCGGCCGAGGGACGGCGCGATCTCCTCGAGGATCCAAGGCGCGATCTCCAGCCGCTGGCGGGTCGCGTCGATCCGGATGAGTTCGGCGGGCACGCGGTACCGGCGCCGGAGCTCCCCCGCGAGGCCCTCGAGCCCGTCGCCTTCCACGATCCCCTTCACGAGGGTCCCGTCCTCCGTGACCACGTCCCACGGCCCCGCGACGGTCTCCGCGCGGCGCTTGATCCGCTCGCGCAGCTGCCATCCGTCCTTGTAGCCGCTCGTGCAGTAGTTCACCGTGATGGACCACGGCCGGTCGAGCATCCGCAACGCGACCCCGTCGCACCCCTGGACGCCGTACGACAGCTCGTGCTTGATCGCGTACCCCCGGGCCTTCATCCGCGCGAAGTTCGCGTCGGAGAACTCGAGCTCGTTCAGGTTCACGAACGCGAGTCCCTCCTCCTGGGCCCATTCGACGAGCCGGACGAGGTCCGCCTCACGCTCCGGCAGGACGGGCACCTCGAGCCCGACGGTCATCCCGAGGGAGCGCCCGAGCCGCGCCGCAGGCCCGTACCCGCTGTCCGCCGCCCGCGCCCAGAGCCCCGGGGGCACGTGGAAGCGGATCTCGTCGAGCCCCGCGTCCGCGAGACGGCGGATCTTCTCCGGGTCCGCCGTCATCGTGTACAGGTGGGTGTGGAAGTCCGGCCCGAACTCGGCCTTGAGGAGGCGGATGTAGTGGCACGTCCGGTCCATCGCTTCGAGCGGGTCCCCGCCCGTGATGCCGGCCCCCTTCGCGCGGATCGCCCGGGCCTCCTCGAGGACGTCCTCGTCCCGAGTGACCCGCTTCTCGTCCGCGAACACGACGTCCCGGTACATCTTCTCGTCGGAGACGGGGCAGTACGCGCAATGGTAGGAGCACAGGCCCGTCACGAAGAGGACCATCTTGGCCCCTTCCGCGCACTGGACGCAGCCGCGGGACAGCGTCCCCTTCACGTAGGAACCGCATGGCCGCTCCGCGATGCGCACGCGGGCCCAAGACCGGCGCGGGGAGATAAAGGTTCCTGGCCCGGCCCAGGGGAGATTTCGTACCTCCAAGTGTGGGTACGTCGGCGGGCGGGCTCGCGCGTCCGACCCGGAAGTCCATGCCCCCTTCCCGGGATGGGGTGGCCGGTGTGCCGTTGCGCGATACGGTCCGCCTCGTCGCCGTTCGGACTCCGATCGGTCGCCAGGGCCTTCGCGGCCGGGCGAGGGACTGACCCGTCGACTCCGTCACGCGGATCCGGGCGCGTCCCCTTCGAGGAGGGCACTCAAGGACTCGAACGCTCGCTGCCACAGGCCGTTCCAGTCCCCCGGGATCGGCTTCGGGGCCCGATGGAGGAGGCGGACCGAGCTCTCGGAGCCCTTCGGGCTCAGGTGGTACGCGACGGTCGTCTCCACGGGCCCGGCGTCCGTCGGGATGGGCCACGTGAAGGAGAGCTGGCCCGGGCCGTCGATCGCCGTGATCGTGCCCTCGATCCGGCCCTCCGCGAGGGTGCCCTCGTAGCGGCCTCCCAGCTCGGCCTCCACGCGGACGTCGTGGGCCCACCAACGGCCCAGCTGCTCCGCATTCACGAGCGCCTCGAACACCCGGGGGAGGGGGGCTCGCACGGTCAGCTTCGCGTCCGCGAGGACGATCCAGGGCGGCGGGATCGGGGCCTTCTTGCCCGCGTCGGGCCCCTGGGGCGCGACGGTCATCCGACGGGCATCTCGAGGGGCCCGTATAACGGTGCCGGCGCACGCGCTCAGACGGGATTCTTGCAGCGGGCGCAGACGAGCCGGCATTCCTTCCGGCACTCGAGGCACAGGCCGTGCAGGAACCGCTCGCGCACGGGCGCGTGGTGGCAGTCGCTCGCCACGTTCACCATGTGACCGCAGTAGTCGCACAGGTGCTGGACGGGCTTCTTGCTCGCGACGTACCGCTGGTACGCCATGAGCAGGCCGAGCACGAGGATGAGGACCCCGATGACCGCCCCGACGGCCCAGCACTGGAGGCTCCCGGCCTCCGCCTGGAGGGGGACGAGTGCCGGGGGGACGGGCACGCGTCCCGATGGCTCCGGGGCCTACTTAAGGGTTGGTCGGCCGGGCGCGTCGTTCGGCTCGGGCCGAACGGTCGTGGGACGTTTATATCGCGAGACGTGCGTAGACCTGGGTGACGGATGGTCCCATGATCGATGCAGCGCGCACCCTCGTCATCGTCCTCGCAGCGACCCTCGCCTCGGGCGGAACCTTGCTCACGATCGGACTGCTCGGCCCGGGGACCGTGGACGGCACGGGGGCGGACTTCGGGCTGGACACGAACGGGAACGGGAGGTTCGACTGGCTCGTCGTGGACGCGTCCGTCGATCTGCCCGAATCCGGCGTGTGGGACGTGAGCGGAAGCCTGTTCGGGAACGGCACGCCCGTCTCGGGGCCGTGCGCGACGGGCTTCGCCCGGCCCGCGGCCGAGTCGTTTAGCGCGTGGCCCATCACGTCCGTGTACGAGCGATACTTCTTCACGGCCGGACCTCAGACGGTCCGCCTCGCGTTCACGGGGACGGACATCGAGCGGGCCGGGCTGGACGGGCCCTACGGGGTCCAGGCGATCTTCTCTCTGGGCGGTTACGTGGCATATGTCGACTCGGGGATCCTCCCGCCGGACCGAGAGGCCCCCTACGTTCAGTGGAACTACACGACCCGCTCGTACGACGCGTCCGAGTTCGAGGAGCCCGTCCGGCCCGTCGCCTTCACCGGGAGCCACGAGGACGCGGGCATCCACGTGGACGGGGACGGCCTGTACGACCTCCTCGGCCTGAGCGCGGGCGTGCGCGTGACCACGCCGGGGACGTACGGCCTGAGCGGGGTCCTATCGTCCCGGGCGGACCCGAACGAGACGCATTGGGCCATGCCGGTCGCGTATGCGTACCGGGACGTCCGCCTCGAGGCCGCGGACACGTCCGTGACCATCCACTTCCGGGGCGACCAGATCCGTATGTCCGGCGTGGACGGCCCGTGGGACTTCTCCCTCACCCTGTACCCGAGCTACCCGTACCCGTACGATGGACGGAACGGCACGGTCCCGGGGACCACCATGCACCCGATCGCGATCTACCCGGAGGTCCTGTGCGGCACGACGGGCCCGTACTCGGCCGGGGACTTCGACGACAGCGCGGAGCTCGTGCGGTACACGGGCGCGTTCGAGGAGGCCCCTGCGGATTGGGACGCCGACGGGCGGTACGAGGCCCTCGTGGTCCGGGCGGAGGTCGAGTCGTTCGTGAACGGCGGGTTCGACTTCGATGGGACGCTCCGCTCCGCGGATGGCACGCGGGACATCGCGCGGTTCGCGGCCCAGGGATATCTCCCGATCGGGGTGTCGTGGACCGAATGGGCGTTCCCCGGGGGCTCCATCGCGGCGTCCGGGATCGACGGACCCTACGAGGCGGTCCTGTCCCTCACGCCGAGCCCGGTCGGAATCGATCCGACGACCACGTACGTCACGCGGTCCTATCGAGCGGCGGACTTCGAAGGCGACGCGACGGGCCGCCCCTCCCACTGGATTTCCGCATTGAACGCGACGGGAACCGGAGGCGCGCTCCGCGTGTATGCGGACGTCCAGCGCGGAGACGACATGCTCACGTACGTCATCGAGGATGTCCTCACGCTCGTCGTGTACGCCGACGCGCGGAACGAGGTCTTCAAGGCGTCGGACCGCGTGTACCTCCCCTCGGGCGGCTCGTCCCAGTCGTTCGCGTACTCGGTGGACGGCCTGTCGCCCGGGACGTACACGGTCGTCGCGACCCTAGGGAACCCGGACGCGCCGCTCGATGTGTGGTCCGTGACGGTATCCCTCTGAGGGGCACAACCCTAAATCGATGCCGGGCCGTCTCCCGCGTGTGAAGGCGGAGGAGCTCCGCCGCATCCTCGGGAGGCTCGGCGTCCGCCCCACGAAGGGCCTGGGCCAGCACTTCCTCGTCGACGAACGGATCGCGGCCCGGCAGATCGAGCACGCGAGGATCCGGTCCGACGAGACGGTCCTCGAGATCGGGCCCGGGCTCGGGGTGCTCACGTCGGCCCTCGCGGAACGGGCCGGGCGGGTCGTCGCGATCGAGGCGGACCGGCGGTTCGTCGCGCACCTCCGGGACACCGTGCCGGCCGCGGAGGTCCTCCACGGGGACGCGCTCGAGGTGGACTGGCCCCCGTTCGACGTGGTCGTCTCCAACCTCCCGTACCGGATCTCGTCCCCCTTGACGTTCAAGCTCCTGGACCGTCCGTTCGACCGCGCCGTGCTCATGTACCAGTGGGAGTTCGCTCGGCGGATGGTCGCCGCGCCCCGCACGGCGGACTACTCGCGGCTCTCCGTCGGCGTGTACCGCCGGGCCGCGTGTGAGCTCCTCGAGAGGGTCCCGCGGAACGCGTTCTACCCGCAGCCGCGCGTGAGCAGCGCGGTCGTCCGACTCACGCCGCGGCCCGCGCCGTTCCCAATCCCGGACCCCGGGCTGTACGACGCCGTCGTGGATGCCCTCTTCGCGCATCGGCGGAAGACGATCGAGAACGGCTTGCGGCTCTCCTGGCGGACGTTCGCGGAGTCGCCCGAAGCCTTCGAGCGGATCCTCGCGGGCCTCCCCTTCCGGGGTCGTCGGGTCGAGGAACTCGCGCCCGAGGAGATCGCGGCCCTCGCGGACGGGATTCACGGAGCGAAACTTTAATGGCCATCGGGCGATAGCCGCCCCTCTCGTTTCTCGGGGCACCCGATGGTCCGGAAGAAGAGCGTCTCTGAACTCGAGAAAGCGGAGATCAGGCTCGAGAGCCTGGTCGAGCGGCGGACCGTCCTGAACAGCCAGGCCAACGTGCTCCGGCAGGAGCGGGACCTCGTCCACGAAACGAAGCGGGAGCGGAGCGCTCAACTCCGGGAGCTCAAGGGGCGGAGGATGGAGCTGGTGGGGGAGGCCCGGGCCCACCGCGCGAAGCGGGACGGGTTCCAGGGGAAGGCGAAATCCTTCATCGAGGTGAAGCGGAAACTCCGGGGCCGCTCGGGCACGTCCGTCGGTGAGGAGGTCCGCGCCCTCCGGCGCCAGATCAAGGAGATGGAGATGCGGCAGCAGACCGCGTCCCTTACCCTCAGCGCGGAGAACAAGCTGCTGGACGCGACGAAGGCGAAGATCGCGCAGCTCAGGACGCTCGAGGCGCTCAAGGCGGAGGAGGACCAGGTTTCCAGGGAGGTCAAGGACCTCGACGCGGAGATCACGGACCTGTTCGCTCAGGCGGACCGGGAGCACGAGGCCGCGCAGGACCTGAGCGACCGGGCCCGCGCCCTCGACGGGGAGCTCGACACGCTGCTCGAGACCGTCTCGGCCCTGGCCCGGGAAGGGGACGCGAAGCACGAGGCGTACCTGGAGTCGAGGGCCAAGGCGGACGAGGTCCACGCGAAGGTCGTCGAGATGCGGGAGAAGGTCTTGAGCGACCGGGCCGCGAAGCACGCGGAGGTCAGGGAGGGGCGCGAGCTCGTGAGGCGGCAGAACCAGTCCGTGCGCCGAGTCCTCCTGGACGAGAAGAAGCTCGACGAGTCCGCCGACGAGGCCCTCCGGGCGCTCCTCCAGAAGGGACGCGTGGAGATCGGGCGATGAAGGCGGTCATCCTCGCGGGCGGGGAGGGGACCCGGCTCAAGCCCCTCACGTACAAGCGGCCGAAGCCCCTCATGCCTGTCGCGGGCCGGCCCTGCATCGACTACGTGATCCGGTCCCTCGTGGCAGCGGGCTTCCAAGAGATCGTGATCACGACCGCGTACCTGAGCGACACGCTGATCAAGTCGATCGGAGACGGCCCCGGGTACAACGCGTCCATCCTGTACAGCTTCGAGGAGCGGCCCGCGGGCACGGCGGGCGCCGTCCGCCGGGTCGGGAATTTCATCGACGAGACGTTCGTCGTCGCGATGGGGGACATCCTCGCGGACGTGGATTTCCGAGCGCTCTACGAGTTCCACAAGCGGAAGGGCGGTCTCGTCACGATCGCGCTCACGGAGGTCGACGACCCGACCCAGTACGGGATCGTCGGGGTGGACGGCTCGGGTCGCATCGTGAAGTTCAAGGAGAAGCCGCCCAAGGAAGAGGCGTTCTCCCGCCTCGCGAACGCGGGCATCTACGTGCTCGAGCCCGAGGTCCTCGACTTCATCCCGGTGGACCAGAAGTTCGACTTCGCGAAGGATCTGTTCCCGAAGCTCCTCGCGAAAGGCCTCCCGCTCTACGGCTCGAAGCTCGACGGCGTGTGGATGGACATCGGCAGGCCGCACGACCTGTGGAAGGCCTCCATGGAGATCGTCCGCCGGGAGGGGACGCCCCTCCGGAAGGACGGGATCGCGAGCGAGGGGCCCGTGATCCTCGATCCGGACGCGGCGATCCACCGGGGGGTCACCCTGCGAGGCCCGTGCTACCTCGGTCCCGGCGTGGATGTCCAGCCGGGCTGCGTCGTGGACAACGCCTGCCTGTACGAGGCGTCGCGGCTCGACGGAGACGTCGTCGTGCGGAACAGCATCGTCCTCGAGGGCAGCGTGGTCGGGAAGGGGGCCGAGATCCTCGACAGCGTCGTCTCGAGGAACTGTCACATCGAGGCAGGCGCACGGATCGCCGCGAGCATCATCGGGGACAACATGACGGTGCGCGCGGGCTCACGGCTCGAGAACGCGACGGTCTCCCAGCCGCCCCAGTAAGGTCTCGTCCACCCGATTCAGGGGCGAGCCATTTAATAGGGGTGGGCAAATCGGCGCGCGATGCGGCGCGTGATCGCGCTCCTCGCGGTCGCCCTCGCGCTCGCGTTTCTCGCAGTCCCCCCTGCGGGCGCGGCGGTCACGGCGATCCCAAACACCCCGGTGAGCGTCGTCGACCTCGGTTCGGCGTCGAAGTCCGTGGCGTTCGGGACCTCTGTGAACTTCACGTGGGCCGTGTTCAACGGAGGCCCCCCGGCGTACACGATGAACGTCACGGCGAACGCGAGCTCGCCGGACGTCGCCTTAGAAATCGTCCCGAGTTCATTCACGATCGCGCGGGACGAGGCTCTCGAAGTCCGCGTGAACGTCACGACGCCCGCGAACGGCGACCCCCGGTCCGTCACGATCCGCGTCACCTTCCGCACGCTCGCTCCCGTGGTCTCGAGCATCCAGCTCAACGCGACCCTCGTGCTGGAGGCGGAGCCCGCGGGCGTCGACGTGCTGACCGCGTTCGTCGCGATCGGCGCGATCATCGCGATCGGCTTCACGGCGACCCTTATCTTCGAGCGGACCCGCGTGCCGGATCTCCTCATCCTCATCTTCCTCGGCGTCCTCCTGGGCCCCGTCGCGCTCGAATACTTCGGGATTTCGTTCGTCCCGGCAGGCGTCCTCGAACTCGCGACGCCGTACTTCACGGCGCTCGCGCTCATTATCATCCTGTTCGACGGGGGCCTGAACCTCCCCATCATGCAGGTCGTTCGGCGCCTCGGGGTCATTGGCCTCCAGACAGGAGTCGCGTTCGTCCTCACCCTGTTCGCGATCGGTTTTGTGACGGTGTGGGTCCTCGGGTGGCCCCTCCTCGTCGGGATCCTGCTTGGGGCCGTCCTCGCGGGCACGAGCAGCGCCGTCGTCATCGGAGTCGTTCGCGCGATCAAGGTGAGCGAGGAGACGAAGGTCATCCTCACCCTCGAGTCGGTCCTGACGGACGTCCTGTGCGTCGTGACGGTCATCGCACTCATCGAGCTCCTCCGGGGCGGCCCGGGCGCGTCCGTGACAATCGTGTTCGCGGAACTGGGTCAGGCGTTCGCCGTGGCGACCGCGTTCGGCCTGTTCTTCGGCGTGGGCTGGCTCGTCCTCCTTCGACGCATCGAGAAGAAACCGTTCGCCTACATGCTCACGATCGCGATCCTGTTCATCCTATACGGTCTCACCGAGGCGTCGGGCGGGAGCGGGGCGATGGCCGCGTTCGTGTTCGGGCTCATCCTCGGGAACCACGTGGAGTTCGCGAAGCGGTTGAACATGCAAGCCCGGTTCGTTGTGGACGATCGAATCAAACAGTTCCACTCGGAGTTGTCCTTCGTGATCCGGACGTTCTTCTTCGTGTTCCTCGGGCTGTCGTTCGCGTTCCGGTTCGGCGGCGCGTGGCCCGTCTCGACGACCCTGCCGTTCCTCAGCATGTACAACGGAACATTCACCCTGTTCTTCGTGGGCGTGTTCGCCGTGTTCCTCACGATCGTCGTGGTCCGCGTGCTCGCGGCCCGCATCACCGCCTCCGTCGTGAACGCATCGCCCGGAGAGCGACGGGTGATGTGGTCCATCATGGGGCGCGGCCTCGCCGCCGCGGTGCTCGCGGCCCTGCCGTTCACGATCGCGCCGTACACCTCGCCCACATCGTCGGGGGACCTCTACTACCAGGCGCTCATGGCGCCTTACCACGCGCAGTTCCTGAACATCGCGTTCTACGTGATCCTGTTCACGGTCGGGGCGACCACCCTGGGCGTCGCGACGTTCGGCCGGGGCACGGGCGGCCCCATTCCCGTTCCCTCCGAGATACGAGGCTTCGGGTTCCTGAGCCAGTGGAATCTGGACGAGCTCCAGATCCTCGAGGAGCCCCCGCCCCCCGAATGAGGCCTCAGGCGTATCGGAGCAGGACGAGCACGTTCGCGATTGCGACCGCGACGAGCGTCGCGGGCACCGCGATCCGCATGTATTCGCGCCACGTCACATGAACGCCTTCCTTCTCCGCCACCGCGAGCCCTACGACGTTCGCGGACGCCCCGATCGGGGTGCCGTTTCCGCCGAGGTCGGCCCCGAGGGCGAGGGACCATGCGAGAGGCGGGAGGGGGACGCCGTTCACGAGGGAGACCTCTCGGATGATTGGCACCATCGCCGCGGTGAACGGGATGTTGTCGAGGAGCGTCGACAGGAGCGCCGCGGACCAGATCACGACGGTGAGGAGGAGAGCCACGTTCCCCCCCGCGACGCTCCCGAGCCCCGTCGCGACGTCCGCGAGGAACCCCGTCTTCTCGAGGCCGCCCACGATCACGAAGAGCCCGCCGAGGAACAGAAGGGTGTGCCAGTCGATCTTCTCGACGAGATCGGGCATGTCCCGCCCGCCGAGCATGAGGACGAGGGTCGCCCCCAGGACGGCCACGAACGCGACGAGCAGGTCGAGAAGCTGGTGGAGGACGAGCAGGGTCACCGTGAACGCGAACACGACGAGTGCGATCCGCATGAGGCGGACGTCTTGTACGGCGGAGAACGGATCGAACTCGCCGCCGTCGGCGAGCGTGGCCTCCGGGCTCGTCGCCGCCTGTCGGAACTCCGTCTTCCGGAGGAACGCGTAAAAGAAGCCCACGTTCGCGGCGAATACGGCGAGCGCGATGGGACCCGTGTTCGCCACGAAGTCGGCGAACCCGAACTGGAGCGCCGTGCCGATGATCACGTTCGGCGGGTCCCCCACCATCGTCGCGCTCCCTCCGATGTTCGCGGACGTGATCTGTCCGATGAGGAACGGGACGGGGTGGATCCGCAGGACCCGGGACACCTCGAGGGTCAGGGAGGCCATGAAGATCATGACCGTGATGCTGTCCATGAACGCCGCGAGGAGCGCCGCGAGGCCGCAGAACAGGAAGAACACCCGGGTGGGCCGGAACTTCGCGGCCCGCAAGGCATGGAGACCGATCCACCGGAAGAACCCCGACGCGGTGAGGGCCGCGACGAGGATGAACATCCCGAAGATGAGGCCAAGTGCCTCCCAGTTCACGAACTGGACCGCATCGTCGAGGGACAGGATGCCCAGACCCATCACGAGGATCACGCCCAGGAGGACCGCGGTCGTCCGGTGCACCCGCTCGCTCACGATGAGCGCGTATACGAGGGCGAGGATGCCCACGGCTAGGGCCTTGTCGAACAACCCATCCCTAGGTCTCAGAAACCGCGCGGCCCTACAAAATCACTTTGTCAACGCGCGTCGACGACACGACCGCGTCGCACGACCCGCTCCACGGCGTTCCCGCCAAGCCGGTAGCCGAGGTGCCGGTAGGAGGGCACGTCGAGGACGAGGACGTCCGCGAGCTTGCCCGCCTCCAGGCTCCCGACCTCGTGCGCGCGGCCGATCGCGTGGGCCGCGTTGATCGTCGAGGCCACGATCGCCTGTGCGGACGTGAGGCCGTTGTGGTGACACGCGAGTGCGATCGCGAGCTGCATGGACTCACACCAGCAGTTCGGATTGAAGTCCGTCCCGAGGGCGACGGGGACGCCCGCCGCGACGAGCCGCCGTCCGTCCGCGAACGGGAGGCGGGACGCGAGGGACGTCGCAGGAAGGAGGACCCCCACGACAGCGGCCTTCGCGAGCGCCTCGATCCCCGCGTCGGACACGTGGAGGAGGTGGTCCGCCGACGTCGCGCCGAGTTCCGCCGCAAGCGCGGCTCCCCCGGCGTCCGAGAGTTCGTCCGCATGGACCTTCGGACGGAGCCCCGACGTGTGCCCCGCCTCCAGGAGGCGGACCGCCTGATCCCGCGTGAAGTATCCGGCCTCCAGGAACACGTCGCAGAACGCGGCGAGCCCTTCCCGGGCCACGGCCGGGATCCCTTCGCGGATGAGGACGTCCACGTACGCGTCGGCGCGACCTTCGAACTCGGGCGGGACCGCGTGGGCCCCGAGGAACGTGGGGACGACGTCCACGCCTGCGAGGGTGCCGGCCCGCGTCGCGGCGCGCAGGATCTTGAGCTCGGCCTCGATGCGGAGGCCATAGCCGCTCTTCACCTCGATCGTCGTCGCCCCCGCGGCGCGCATCCGCGCGAGGCGTTCCGCCCCCGTCGCCGCGAGGGCGTCCTCGTCCGCCTCGCGGGTCATGCGGACCGTGTGGAGGATGCCGCCTCCCTTTGAGGCGATTTCGGCGTAGGAGAGTCCTTCCGCCTTCCACTCCACCTCGTGCTCCCTCGAGCCCGCGAAGATCGCGTGCGTGTGAGCGTCCACGAATCCAGGGAGGACGACCTTCCCCGTCGCATCGATCGTCCGGCCCGGCCTCGGGTTCCGGGCGATCACGTCCCGGGACGGCCCCACGTCGACGATCCGCTCCCCCTCGAGGAGGACGGCCCCGTCCTCCACGAGGCCCACGTCGGACGCCGCCTCGCGCGTCCTGGGGGCCGGGGCGCCGCGCAGCGTGAGAAGCTCCGCGGCGTGCACGACGAGCGTGCGGCCTGCTCCCGACGGCATGGCGCGGGGCTCGCGGACCTTGTGCGCCCTCGGGCGCGTCATGGGAGCCTCCGGACTCCCTCGCGCTCGGACGACACGAGGTACGCGCGGCCCCCCGCCGCCTCGATCGCGTTCCCCGCGGCCTCGGGCCGATCCGTGAGTGCCACGATCGCGCCGCCGCCTCCCGCGCCCGTGAGCTTCGCGCCGTATGCGTGGGGTCTCGCGGCCTCCACGAGGGCGTCGAGCCGTGGATGTCCGACCCCGAGCGCGTTCAGGAGCACGTGGTTCCGGTCCATGAGCCGGCCCGCCGCGACGAGGTCCTTCCTCTGGAGGGCGCGCAGCCCGTCGAGGGTGATCGTGCCGATCTCCTTCACGATGTCCGCGGCCCGCGGGTCTCCATTGACACGCTCCATCACCCCGGCCACGAGGGGTCCCGTCGCCGCGCTGATCCCCGTGTCCCCCACGACGAGGGTAAGGTCCGGGAGATCGCATCGATGGAGGGACCAGGAACGTGTATCCCGGCGGATCGTCCACAGGAGGTCGGGTCCCTCGTCCCGCCGCACGAGGACGCCGGCGCCCGCCGTCGCGGTGCTCGTGTCGATCGGGCTCGCGCGTCCTTGTACCTCGTGTTCCACCTCGAACGCGAGCCGCGCGATCTCCCGCGGGTCGAAGGCCCCCGCGAGGGACTGGAGGGCGCCCAACGCCGCGACGGTAACCGCGGCGGACGACCCGAGGCCGGACCCCATCGGGATCATGGAGCGGACCTCGAACCACAGCGGGCCGCCCGACCAGGCCTTCGCGGCCGCAGCCTTCAGGTACCCGTATCTCGGCTCCTCGAGGCTCATACCGTCCGCGAGCCACACCTCGTGGGGCCGCGCGTACACCTCGGTCCGGAGGTCGATCGCGGTGCTCAGCGCCGGCTCGCCGAAGACGACCGCATGCTCTCCGTACAGGATGAGTTTCCCCGGCGCGGAGGCCGCCGCCATCGCGCGCGATTCCCCGCGGCGGGCTTTAACCCTTCCGCTACGCGATCTCCTTGTCCCGGCCGTACTCGGACGCGAGGTTCTGGTACGCCGCGAAGTCTCCCGTGCGGGGCTGGACCCTCCGGAGGGCGGCCTCGAAGTGGGCTTTCGTGATCCGGACCTTCTTGAGGGCGGCCTCGTCGAGGCTCGGGAGCTGGGTGGCGGTCTCCCGAAGGGCGAGCATCGCGGCCTCGTTGCAGACCGCGGCGAGCTCCGCGCCCGTGTACTTCTCGGTCCGCCGCGCGATGTCATCCAGGGCCACGTCGGGAGCGACCGGCTTCCGCTTCGTGTGGATCGCGAGGATCGCCTTCCGGGTCTCGAGGTCCGGCGGCGGGATGTAGATGTGCCGGTCGAACCGCCCCGGCCGGAGGAGGGCCGGATCCACGAGGTCCGCGCGGTTCGTCGCCGCGATCGTCGTCACGTTGTGCAGCTCCTCGAGCCCGTCCATCTCCGTGAGGATCTGGCTGATCACGCGCTCGGTGACCTGGCTGTCCGATGACGTACCGCGGACCGGGGTGATTGCGTCGACCTCATCGAAGAAGATGATGCACGGGGCCGCCGTCTTCGCCTTCCGGAACGTCTCGCGGACCATCCGCTCGCTCTCCCCGACCCACTTGCTCAGGAACTCGGGACCGCGGACGGAGATGAAATTCGCCTCCGACTCGGTCGCGACGGCCTTCGCGAGGAGGGTCTTCCCGGTCCCCGGGGGTCCGTACAGGAGGATCCCCTTCGGCGGCTTCGCGTCCAGGTGCGCGAACAGCCTGTTCATCTTGAGGGGCCACTCGATCGATTCCCGGAGCTCCTGCTTCGCCGTCTCGAGGCCGCCCACGTCCTCCCAGCGGACGTTCGGCCTCTCGATGAGGACCTCCCGGAGGGACGACGGCTCCATCTCCCGGTACGCCTGGAGGAAGTCCTCCCGCGTGACCTCGAGCCGGCTGAGGACCTCCGAGGGGATCTCGTCCACGCGCAGGTCGATGTCCGGCAGGATCCGGCGGAGGGAGCGCATCGCGGCCTCCTTCGAGAGGGCCGCCAGGTCCGCCCCCGCGTACCCGTGCGTGACGTTCGCGAGCTCGTCCAGGTCCACGTCCTTCGCGAGGGGCATCCCGCGCATGTGGATCTGGAGGATCTCGAGCCGCCCGTCCCGGTCCGGGATCCCGATCTCGATCTCCCGGTCGAACCGGCCTGGCCGGCGGATCGCGGGGTCGAGCGCGTTCGGGCGGTTCGTCGCGCCGATCACGACGACCTTCCCACGGGCCTGGAGACCGTCCATGAGGGCGAGGAGCTGCGCCACGACGCGCCGCTCGACCTCGCCGCTCACCTCGTCCCGCTTCGGCGCGATCGAGTCGAGCTCGTCGATGAAGACGATGCTCGGCGCGTTCTCCTCGGCCTGCTTGAAGATGTCCCGGAGGTTCTCCTCGCTCTGCCCGTAGAACTTGGACATGATCTCGGGCCCGCTGATCGAGTGGAAGTTCGCGTTCGTCTCGCTCGCGACGGCCTTCGCGAGGAGGGTCTTGCCCGTCCCCGGGGGGCCATGGAGGAGCACGCCCTTCGGCGCCTCCACCCCGACCCGCTCGAACAGCTCCGGATGGCGGAGGGGGAGCTCGATCATCTCGCGGACCTTCCGGACCTCGTCCCGGAGCCCTCCGACGTCGTCGTACGACACCCTCGGGACCTTCGCCTCGTCCTCCTTGACCGGCTTGTCGCCGAGCTTGACCTCCGTGTCCCGGTCCACGATCACCGCGTCCGCGCCGGGAGCGAACGACGTCACGATGAAGTCGAACTTGCGCCCCATCACGCTGATCGAGATCACGTCGCCGCGCGTGATCGGGCGGCCTTGCAGGGTCTGCGCGATGTACTGCTCCCCGCCCATGATCCGGATCGCCTCGGTGGGCGCGAGGTTCAATTTCTCCGCGGGCCGAGCGACCGCCTTCCGGATCCCGACCTTCTCGTCGATCCCGACGCCCGCGTTGCGGCGCTGCATGCCGTCCATCCGGATCACTCCGCGGTTCGCATCCTCCTCGAACCCGCGACGGACCGTGGCCGCGGTCGCCTTCGCGCCCTCGATGATCACGATGTCGTCCTCGTGAATCTCGAGGATCTTCATGACCTCCGGATCGAGCCGGACGAGCCCGCGCCCCGCGTCCGCGGGACGCGCTTCCGCGACCCTCAGGAACTTCTCGTGACCGCGCATGTTCACGCCCTCGCGTCCTCGCGTGGATGCCGACCTATCATGGAACGGGATGGCAAAGAGTGGTGGAGTCCGGGGATCATGTCGACTCCCCCGTTGGGGTGCGTTCCAACATGTATAAGCGGTTCTATATAAGGATTACCATGCGGTCGCAGACCCGCGCGGGGATGCCATGGGCCCGCGACGAGCGTCCAGGGGGCCGGTCGGACCCGCGGGCCCCGTCCCCCGAACCCGACGCCGGGCCGAGGTCCTGCCTACGTGTCCCGCTTCACCGTGATCGGGATCGCGCTTCCGTTGAACTCGACCCAGGCGATCTCGATTGGGTCGATGATCCCCGGCGGCACGTCGATCAGGATGGGAGAGCCCATGCTGATCTGGAGGGCTCGGGCTCCGATAATGCGTGCCTTCTCAAAGCGGGTGTAGCGCGTACGGGTCCCTCCCTCGGGGCGGGTGCGAGGGCGAGGTGGCGGGCGGCGGTCGGGGACGGTTGTGGCGGGCGGAATCGGATACTTCTACTTCAACCTTCGCCACTCCCGCGGGCCGCGGGGGGGCGTCGCGGCGTCCCGTCGGCCCGTCCGCCGGGACGACGTGTCCGTTTCTCCCAACGATAATCGCCCATGAGAATTTGACGCGACCCTACTTAAAGCGACGAATCTACGACGCGTAGAGGACGAACGCCGCAGGTCTACGCTCGATAGAGGTCTCGATTTCCATGGATCACCACGCATTCCGCCAGGCCGTCGTCCTCCTGTCCGGGGACCACGCCCTCGAGATCCTCAAGGTGCTCCGCGACGGCTCGTGGCACCTGTCCAGCGAGGTCGCGCGGACCCTCGACATCCACGTGACGACCGCGTCGAAGTTCCTCCAGCGCATCGCGGAACTCCGGCTCGCGGAGGTGCGGCCCCACGACGGACGCACGTTCGAGTACCGCCTCGGCTCGTCGAGGCTCAGCCTCGAGGTCGACCTCGCGGACGAGGCGGGCCCCCTCCGGGAGGCGGTCGACTTCTACGTGACGTATTTCCACACCCTGTTCGACCGGATCCGCCGCCTCGGATGGCCGAGCGTCGAGGCGGAGATGCAGCACCGGCTCACCGCGGACCATCAGGAGCTCCGCTCCGCGATCTTCGAGGAGATGATCACGGGGAGCGAGGGCGGCCTGGACCGGCTCCGCGAGCTCGTCGCCTCCCTGCACCGGGACATCTGGTCCGTGTGCTCGCAGACCCTCGGAAGCTCCACCGCGGAGCGCGTGTTCCAGACGGCCCTCCGGGAGGCCGTCGACGTGTATCCCGAACTGGCCGTGCGCTGCGGCCTGACGAGGCCCCTGGGGGCGTGACCAATGGAGGATCGGGTCGCGACAGGCATCGGCGGATTCGACCGGCTCGTGGCCGGTGGGTTCCCCCGGGGCACCGTGAACCTCCTCGCCGGCCCGGCGGGGAGCGGGAAGTCCCTCTTCGGCCTGCACTTCGTGTACAACGGGGCGGCCCAGCAGGGCGAGCCGGGGTTGTACCTGGTCCTCGAGGAGAACCGCGACGGGATCGAGCGGGCCCTCGCGACGTACGGGATGGACCTCGCCGCGGTCGAACGGGACGGACGGATGCTCCTCGTGGACCTGGGCGGGCTCCGCGTGGACGACCCGCGGGGCGTCGTGGGCTTCCCCCACCTCCAGGACTTCCTCGCGGCGGCCCTCCCGAAGACGGGCGCGAAGCGCCTCGTGGTCGACTCCCTGTCCGCGATCGGCCTGTTCTACCCGAGCCCCGAGCTGCTTCGCCAGGAGATGTTCGCGTTCGCCCGCTTCCTCCGCGCGCGGGACGTGACGACCCTCCTCGTCACGGAGAGCATCGAGGGGGGGCCCCTCACGCGGTTCGGGATCGAACAGTTCGTGGCCGACTCGTTCATCCACCTCGACCTCGAGGAGGTCAAGGGGGACCTCCGCCGCACCCTGACCGTGCGGAAGATGCGGTTCACCCGTCATGACGCCTCCAAGCACCCCGTCCACATCACGTCCCATGGGATGGTCGTCCTCGACGACGAGAAGGTGGTCTGAGTGCGTCTCCCGAGCGGGATCCGCGGCTTCGACGAGATGGTCCAGGGCGGCCTGCCCGCGGGGACGAGCGTCGTCCTCCAGGGCCCGCCCGGCCAGGAGAAGCTCCGGTTCGCCCTCACGTTCCTCGCGGAGGGCCTCAAGTCGGGCGGGAGCGGCCTCGTCGTCGTGTCGTCCCAGTCGCCCGACGCGATCCTGAGCGAGCTGCGAAGCCTCGGGGTCGACCTGGACAAGGTCGTCCAGGAGAACCGCCTCCGGATCGTGGACTGGTACACGCAGCGCGAGGAGCCCGTCCAGGACGTCGAGGAGAAGGGGATCGTCCAGCGCGCCTCCATCGACCTCACGAACGTGGGCGTGGCGCTGAGCCGCGCGATCGCGTCCCTCGCGGGCGACGTGCCCAAGCGGGCCGTCGTGGAACTCCTGTCCCCCGCGACGAGCGTGTACGAGGTCGGCCAGGTGTACGCGTTCGCCCAGAGCTCGAAGGGCAAGTTCGTCCGGTTCAACTTCACGGCCCTCGTCCTCATCGAGAAGGAGATGCACGCCCCCTCGGACCTGTCCACGCTCCACCAGCCGTTCGACGGGGTCGTCGAGATCGAGCGGGTCCGGGTGGGGGATCAGATCGTCCGGAAGATCGGCGTGCTCCATCTGAAGGACACGACGCCCGACTCGGCGTTCCGGGTCCTCGAGGCCGCCCCCGAGGGCCTCCGGGTCGTGCGCGAGCCGACGAAGGCGCCCGCCGCCCCTCCGACGTCCTCGATCCCTCCCCCGAAGGCCCCGCCGGCTGACGCGGCCCGGCGCGCCGTGGAGCCGGCGGCACCCCGGACGTCGCCCGCGTCCAGGCCGGCCGTCTTCGAGACGAAGGAGGAGTCGCCCACCCGCGCGTACCTGATCATGCAGATCGCCCGGGAGCGCCTCAAGCTGAACCCGGGCGACGCGGACGCCCTGTTCGCGATGGCCGCGGCCCAGGCCACCCTGGACGACGCGCGCGGGGCCCTCGACGGGCTCGAGCGGCTCGCGCAGATCGATGACCGGTACCCGGGCCTCTGGGTCCTCAAGGCGAAGCTGCACGCGCGCCTCGGGGACGTGGAGAGGGCGCGCCAGAGCCGCGTACGGGCCGAGCAGGCGGAGGAGTGGGAGGGGGAGGAGCTCATGGTCCCCTGCCCGATCTGCGAGACGCCCGTCGCGGAGGGCGCCTCCCGGTGCCCCAAGTGCGGCGCCCTGTTCCTGACGGACGCGAAGATCACGGACGAGCTCGACGCCCTGGGCCACTCGCTCATCCAGGAGAAGGTCACGGAGGAGCTCGGCACGGGCCCCATCGCGCCGCCCGACCGGCCCCCGACGCCTCCCGCGAGGCCCCGGCCCGAGCCCGCCGTGAAGCCGCAGACGGGGGCGCCTCCCAAGAAGCCGGAGAAGCCCGCGGCGAAGCAAGGCCTGACGAACGGCTTCGTGCGGGAACGGGCGAAGGCTCGGCCGCCCGGCATGACGAACGGGCTCAAGGGCCGCACGAACGGGCTCACGAACGGCCTGCGCGGCCGGACGAACGGGCTGACGAACGGCTTGGGCCGCACGAACGGGCTCACGAACGGCCTGCGCGGTCGGACGAACGGGCTGACGAACGGCCTCGGGCGAACGAACGGCCTCACGAACGGGATGGGCCGCACGAACGGGCTGACGAACGGGCTCGTGTCTCTGCGCCGCGGCCTGACGAACGGGCTGACGAACGGGAACGGGTTCACGAACGGCCTCGGCTCCCCGCGATTCCAGCGCGAAATCCGCCTGAACCAGTGGAAGCTGTACATCATCCCGGTCCTTGTCGTAGGCCTCCTGACGATCCCGCTCTTCATGCCTCCCGACTTCGCGGGCGGGCTCTACCCGATCCGGATCGACGGGGATTTCGCCGACTGGCCGACGAGCTCGCTCGTGGCCCAATCCGCCTCCGCGGGGCTCGACCCGAACGTGGACATCCAGCGGTTCGGGACGTTCGACAACGGGGACCGCCTCGCGTTCTACGTCGAGGTGCGCGGGTCGGCCCTCACGGGCGGCGGCGTCCCCGCCACATACGATACCCTGCGGATCTTCCTGGACACGGATAGGGACGCGTCGACGGGCTACGCGGTTGCAGGCATGGGAGCGGACCGCCTCATCGAGGTGTCCGGCTGGGGCAACCGGGTGAACCGCACGACGTATTCGGAGTGGGACGCGAACCGCGCTCCCGGCGACTGGAACGGGTGGATCAAGTCCGCCTCGATCCCCGCCGCGAGCGTCGGGGGGCGCATCGAGCTCGAGGTGAGCTGGGACCTCCTCGTCGCGCAGAAGGGCCCGATCGGCGTGTACGCCCACTTCCAGAGCCACCTCGGGCTGTTCGACGAGACGGACGCCGTCCTCGATCCGATGGGCGGGAGCCTCCTCGTCCGGGTCCTGCCGTCCCCGCCCGAGATTCTCATGGGTTCCGACGTCACCCTCGGTTCGCTCGACCTCACGGCTTACGCCGCGAGCGTGACGTACTCCGAGATCCGCGTGTCGCTCACGGGGACGGCCCTCCCGTCGAGTCTGGGCGCGATTCGGCTGGTCGACTCGGGAGGCACGACGATTCAGGAGCGTGTCCCACTCACCCAGGACGTCACGTTCCAGTTCCTTCCGAGGACCGTGGGCCCAGGGACCAGCGAGAGCTTGTTCCTGCGCGCGGACATCGTGGGCGCGACGGGGGAGACGCTTGGGGTCACGGTCGATCAGCCTGCGGACATCCTGGCGCCGTCCTCCTTCGTGACGGTCGTGCAGGGTCCGACGGTCCGCACGGTGGGA
This sequence comes from Thermoplasmata archaeon, assembly GCA_035283365.1. GTDB lineage: Archaea > Thermoplasmatota > Thermoplasmata > RBG-16-68-12 > RBG-16-68-12 > RBG-16-68-12. The sequence continues at coordinate 24,235 of DATETY010000004.1, forward strand.
TACCTCGGATCCGTCCCGAGCGGCCACCGGGTCGACGGCGCCTTCTCCGACTGGACGAACGTCTCCGTGGACACTCTGGACCCGGGTCGGCGAAGCGACGTAGACCTCCGAGGGTACGGACTCGAGCGGACCGCGTCGACCTTCGAGGTGTTCGTCGCGGTCGAGGGCCGGGCGTTCCAAGGGGTCATTGTCCCAGAGGAGAACCAAATGGCCGCGGGCGGCCCGCCCTTCCCCGGGTTCGCGGACTCCGACCGCGACACGGTCCCTGACGTCGACGACCCGATGCCGTTCGACTTCAACAACGACGGCACGGCGGACGCCGTGAGCGGGAGTGACTACGACGGGGACGGGACGGTCGACTATCCGACCGGGCCTGACCTGTACCTGAACACAACGATCCCGGGCACGTTCCCTCCCGCGTATGCGAACCGGCTCGTGAGCCTGTACATCGGCCCGAGCCTGCGCCCCGTCGTGTACGGGGAGGACGTCGCCCGCGTCTTCCTCGACGCGGACAACAGCGCCGCGACGGGATTCCGCATCGACGTGCTCGGCGCCGACTACCTCCTCGAGTTTCGTGGGCGGGACGGCGTCGTCGGGTATCGGGGCCTGAGCGCCTTCACCGGCGGGAGCCAGCTAGCCTGGGACTGGACGCCCGTCCTGACCCCCGCCATCGGGTCCGACCATGCGCGGCTCGAGGCGTCGTTCCCGTCTGCGAGCCTCGGGTTCGGGAACAACTCCATCGCGTACTTCGAGGTCATGGACTGGGCGCTGGTCAAGGACGGCTCCCAGGACCCGATCTTGCGCGTCGGCGCGGGCGGATCCTCTCCGGCCCCGAACTCGACCCCCGGGGCCGTCCATACGCTCGACATCTCCGGGAACGAGAAGTGGTTCTTCACGGACACGAACGCGAACGAGAACGTCTGCACGGTGAACCGGGACGCCAGCCTCACGGCCGGATCGTCTGCCGCATCCTCCACGCTGTCGGTGGGGCAGAGCGCCTGCTGGTTCACGCCCAACAACACCCCCGACACCGTATCCGGCGTGTGGGAAGTCATCCTCGACATCGGCGTCGCCACGAGCGGGACCCAGACGCTCACGCCGGATGCGAACGGGGACACGAACGCGTGGACCGTGGACGGCTCGGGTTGCACGAGCGAGGCGAACGAGTTCCAGTGCGTCGACGAGTCCCCGAACGATGGCGATGCGACGTACGTCCGATCGGCGGCGTCCAGCCCGAGCGATTCCCTCTATGCGCTCCCGGACTGGTCGGCGCCGTCTCCCCTCAGCGCCGACGTGGCCGTGGAAGCCTCCTGCGCGAAGGAGGTGTCGCAGTCGGTGTCCGTCTCGATCGTCATCAAGAGCGGCGGGACCGTGTACGCAGGAGCCTCGGGCGCCCAGAACTGTCCCCAGTCCTCGACGTATACGGTCTGGTCCGACACCTGGACGACGGATCCCGCCACCAGCTCGGAGTGGACGAACAGCGGGATCAACGCGCTGCAGGCGGGCGTGCGGGATGGGGACAACCAGGCGCGTCCGGTACGCGTGAGCCACGTGAAGGTGACCGTCACCTTCACGCCGGTCTACTCGGTGGAGATCAACAAGTGCACGAACGTGGGCTGCACGACGACGACGAACCTATATGCGGCCACGAATTTCAACACGTACGGTTCCGACGTCACGATTCAGACGGGCACGATCGCGGCCGTCTCGACGGGCTCGACCGAACATGTCGAATGGAAGATCGCCCTCGTCGCCGGCGGCACCGTCACGATTCGGTACAACGGGGCGAACCCGGGCACGGACGACTCCCGGGCTACTGTTCCCATCCCCGAGTTCGAGCAGATCGCGATCCCGCTGGCCGGCTCGCTTGCGGTCGTCGCGGTCGTCCGGCGCCACGCGCGGAGGCGGGAGCCGGACCTGGCCGAGGCCGTCTGAAAAGGATGTCCCTCGGCAGTAACAGCGCGTGTCACGGCCAAGCTCAGCTCACTCGACGCCCTGACCCTTGCCGAGGGATTGTTGGACGGCGCGTTGTCCCCCGTTCACGTGTCGCCCCGAACGCGGGGCTGTCGCGGAGGGACCCATGCGTCGTCCCCTCCAGGCTTGCATCGCGCGTCACGATTCGGCGCGACCTTACGCTGGAGCGACCCGCTGATGGCCCTCCGCAACGATAAACGTTCGTATGCCGCCGAACGTTTTATCTACGGAGGGGCCTTCGGAGCGACGCGACACCGGATTGAGGCGTTTTGGAAGACCTGCGGAAGGCGATCGCCCTCCTGTTCAGGCGGAAGGGTCGGGACGCGATGAGTGAGAAGGAGTTCGTCCTCTCCGCCTCGATGGACCTCCGGTGGTTCCCGCCGCGGGAGGCCCAGAAGCTCCTCCAGCGCGGCCTCGAGACAAAGCTCTTGGAGGCGAACGCGGGGGTCCTCCGGACGACGTTCGACGTCGCATCCGTCGACGTGCCGCGGGACTTCACTCCGACCCCGGACCTTCTGGAGGGCTCGACCCCGGTGTCGGAAGACCTGTTCGTGAGGATCGTCGACGCGATCGCGTCCGGGACGAAATCGGATCGGCGGAACGTGATTGCGGCGGTGAATGCGATCCAGGAGCGAATGGACGTGGAGCTCGAGGTCGCCGCGCTCATCGCGGCGCGCAAGGCCGGGGTGGACGTGGCGCGGTTCCTCCCCGAGGTGGAGGCCCGCCTCGGACTCGCATGATCAGCGAGGCGTCTCGTCGAAGCGGATCAGGTCGCCCACGGTCAGCGTGGCTCCCGCGGCCTGCCGTTTCACCGCCACGGGCTCCACCTTCTCCTTGAGCCGGATCCCGAGCTCGCGCTCCAGCTTCCGGACGAGGGCGTCCCCTGGCGACATGCCCCCCGCCTCGAGCTTCGCGATCACACTGGCCCTCTCGTTGATCTTCGCGCCCAGATCCGCCTGCTTCCAGCCCCGGGCCTCGCGCGCGCGTCGTATCCGCGCGGGGAAGTCCTCGACCAGCTCGTCGTCGCCCCCCTGCGCGTACACGTCCCGGGGCGTCAGACGTTTCGACCGCGCCTCGAGCCGCTGGGCGATCACGGGGGGCATGGAGGTGCGTCGGACGACGGGGGTCATGACCTCGTCGCCGAACCGCGCGCATGTCGGACATACGGACAGAATCGTGCCCTCGATCGCGACGTTCCGGGCGCGGGTCACGTCGCTGCCACACAATTCGCAGAGCACGTAATCAAGCCCGGAAGGATTAAGTAAGGCGTGCTCGGTATTTAGGTTTCGCCGCCCACCCGCGCCGCTGTCGATCCTATGGACGACGACCAGATTCGTGAATTCTCGGAGAAAATGTCGGAGCGCATCGCGACCCTTGAGGAGCGGAACGACAAGCTCCTCGAGACCGCACGGCGCGCGGAGGGCGAGAAGCGGTACGTCGAGACGGAGCTCGTCCGGCTCCAGAAGGAACTGCGCCGGCTCAAGCAGGAGCTCGACCGTCTCAAGAGCCCTCCCCTCATCATCGGGAACATCCGAGACGTCCTCGCGGACGGCCGGCTCGTCGTGAAGTCGTCGACGGGCCCGGATTTCATCGTGAACTCCGCGGAGTACATCACGAAGGAGAACCTCGCCGTCGGGGCGCGGGTCGCGTTGAACAAGCAGACCCTCGCGGTGATGGGCGTCCTGCCCCCTTCCCTCGACCCGATCGTCACGGGCGCCGAGGTGATCGAGAAGCCCGCGGTGACGTACGCGGACATCGGCGGGCTCGAGGCCCAGATGCTCGAGATTCGCGAAGCCGTCGAGGATCCCCTCCTGAAGCCGGACCTGTACCGGAAGGTCGGGATCGAGCCCCCCAAGGGCGTCCTCCTCGTGGGGCCTCCGGGCACGGGGAAGACCCTCCTGGCCAAGGCGGTCGCGAACCGAACGAAGGCCACGTTCATCCGGTTCGTCGGGTCCGAACTCGTCCAGAAGTACATCGGAGAAGGGGCGCGGCTCGTGCGCGAGCTGTTCCAGCTCGCCCGGGAGAAATCCCCCTCCATCGTGTTCATCGATGAGCTCGACAGCGTGGGGGCGAAGCGCCTCGAGGTCGCGACGTCCGGGGACCGGGAGGTCCAGCGGACCCTCATGCAGCTCCTCGCGGAGCTCGACGGCTTCAACCCTCTCGGGGACGTCAAGATCATCGGCGCGACGAACCGTCCCGACATCCTCGATGACGCGCTCCTCCGGCCGGGCCGGTTCGACCGGATCATCGACATCCCGCTCCCGGTCTCGGACGCGCGCGCCGCGATCTTCAAGATCCACACGCGGAAGATGAACATCGCGAAGGACGTGGACTTCGACGTCCTCGCCCATCGGACCGACGCAGGCACGGGCGCGGACATCAAGGCGATGTGCACGGAGGCGGGCATGTTCGCGATCCGCGAGGATCGGGAGGTCGTCACGATGGCCGACTTCGAGCGCGCGGTCGACAAGGTCCTCGGAGAATCCCTGACCCGCCACGAGGCCTCCGGCGCGATGTATGCGTAGGACGGGCGTCAGGGCAATCCTTATTATCCGTCCCGGGGGTCTGTCTCTCAGCCAGGGAGGCGTCGTGGCATCCCCGAGAGCAAGGTCGAACGTTGCCCCATCTGCGACGTCCCCGTGAAGGCGGAAAACCTCATCCGCCACGTCGACGCGAATCATCCACGCCATCCGGATACCTCGACCGTGAGGGAGTCCCTCCGTACGGAGAAGCGCTTCGCCCCGCCCAAGGCGCCGAGAGGTCCCCGTCTTCGGATCCGTCGGATCCATGTCGCGAGCGTCCTCGGGGTCGTGCTCCTGGTGGCCGGGGCCTACGCGGCCGCCCCCTACTTCGACCCGTACCGGAATTTCACTCGAGACACGTGCATCGCGTCGGAGCCCTACCACATCCATCCCTATCTGCGGATCACGATCAACGGGAACTGGTATCCAGTCCCGACCGACATCGGCATCTCGCCGACCTGCACGAGGCCGCTCCACACCCACACCCCTTCGGACCCGAGCACGGGATTCGTCCAGCTGCACGTGGAGGGACCCGTCGCGAAGGACTTCACTCTGGGAGACTTCTTCGCGGTGTGGGGCCAGCCTTTCTCGTCCACCCGGATCCTCTCGTACACGGCCGACGGGACGAACGTCGTGCGGATGACCGTCGGCCTGGTCGGTGGAGGCCCCGGGGCGCCGAGCGATCAATACGGGGCCCTCGTCCTTCGCGACCAACAGGCGATCGAGATCTTCTACGGGCCTGCGTCCTGAGTCCTCCGCGCCTGGGTCCAGATCCGCACCATAACCTTTATGGAGGACTCGGCGGTAGCCCGAGGTCACGATGTCGCGACCCATCGCCCAGGACGAGCGGGGGATGAGCACCCTCGGCGCCTTCGCGGCCCTCCTCGTCATCCTCGCGCTCATGTTCGTCGCGTACTACGCGTTTTTCGTGCCCGCCCGGACGGGCCCCGTCCTCCGGATTCAGCAAGGCGATGCCGCGTCCTTGGACTACACCGGGTACTTCGAGGAGACGGGGCTCGTCTTCGACACGAGCGACGAGTCCGTGGCGAAGGACAATGCGAGCTGGCCGAAGGCCGTCTCGTTCCACGGGATGCCTGCGGGCGGCCCCTGGCAGCCCAACCTGCGTCCCATCGAGTTCGACATCGGGGAGGGGGACCGAAGGGCCGTCCCCGGTTTCGAGCAGGGCCTCCTGGGCCTCGCGGCGGGCGAGAGCCGCGTGCTCACGATTCCGTTCGAGCTCGCGTACGGGCCCATGGACCCGGCCCTCCTGGAGGCCAAGCCTCTCCAGGAATCCGTGCCGGTCCGCACAACGATGAGTGCAGCGGAGTTCGAGTCGACGTACGGCAGCCCGCCGTTCTCCGGCATGAACGTGACGGACCCGTTCTGGCATTGGGACGCCTACGCGAGCGTGGCGGGCACGATCGTCACGGTGACGAACAGCCCGTCCGTCGGCGACATCGTCCGGCCGTACGGCGCGTGGGACGCGCAGGTCGCCGCGATCGACGATGCGGCGAACGAGGGCGAGGGGATCATCTGGGTCTCCCATCGCCTCGCGGATGCCGACGAGCACCGGGTCGGCGGGAAGCACGAGGGCCGCGCCTTCTACCTGTCCGATGTGGACCCGGCCGCCGAGACGTATACGCTCAACTTCAACCGCGAGGTCGTCGGTCGCACCCTCGTGTTCATCGTGAAGATCGTCAGCGTGTCGCGAACGTGAGGCCGCGCCCTTGGCGTTCGCGGACGACGTCCTCGCGGGCCTCTTCACATATCTGGGCCCCGTGGGCGCGCTCCTCGCCCTCTTCCTGATCTTCGTCGTGGACGCCGCCGTGTTCCCGGCCCTCCCCGAGGTCGCGATCGTCCTCACGTACTCGTTTGGACCGCCGGGCTTCGAACCGCTCGTCTGGGCCCTCCTGCTCCTCGTCATGGCGGTCCTGGGCGAGGCGGTCGGGAACGCGGCCCTGTACGGGATCGTGAAGCGGGCCCTCGTCCAGCGGGGGCGCATGCCCGCCGTCCTCGAGCGGGTCATGAGGCGCTGGGTCAACTTCCTCGTCGTCCGGGACGAGCGGATCATCCTCTTGAACCGGGTCGCACCCGTCGTCCCGATGGTCGGCGCGTTCATCGCGACCCTGGGTTGGAACGTCCGAAGGTCCCTCGCGTACGTCGTGATCGGGGCGACCGCGAAGTACGCCGCGCTCCTCGTGCTCATCGGCGCCATGGGGGTCGCCTACGACCCGGCCACCGCGCGGGCGATCGCGATCGGCCTCGTCCTCGGGATCGTCGGGGTCTCGGGTGTCGCCGCGTACGCGTACCGCCGGCGGGCGCGCGACGCGCCGGGCCGGCCCTAGTACCGCTGCCGGCCGTACTCCGCCGCGTCGATCGACTTCCCCGCGAGGACCTTGAGGTCTCCCCGGAGCCACAGGAGGAGCGTGCGCATGTACCCGTCCCTCTCGAGGCGCCGGACGCTCAGTCGGACGTAGAGTCGGGGGTCGTACACGACCCGGCCGAAGGACCGGACGCGGAGGCCCAGGTCGATGTCGTCCGAGTGGGGCAGAGGGCGGTAGCCGCCCACCGCGAGGAACGTCTCCCTCCGGAAGGCGGAGTTCGTCCCGCCGGTGCCGAACACGCCCACGAGGGCCGCGAGCCGGATGAGGGCCCGGACGGCGAGGAAGATGCTTCGCGCCTTCCAGGAGCGCTCGATCGGGCCGTCGGGCCCGCACACCGCGACCACATCGGGCGCGCCGAAGTGCCCGACGATCCGCTCGAGCCAGTCGGGAGGGACGATGCAGTCCGCGTCCGTCGTCGCGACGATGGGGGCCCGGGCGACCGCGACGCCGTCGTTTCGGGCACCCCCGATTCCGCGGCTCGTCTGGACGATCACTTGGTCCGCCAGGCCCGCGGCGATCTCCCGCGTCCGGTCCGAGCTCCCACCGTCGACCACGATGAGCTCGAACGCGTCGCGCGGGAGGGTCTGGTCCGCGAACTGCCGGAGGAACCCATCGATCCGGGCCGCCTCCTCGTACGTCGGCACGATGACGGAGACCCTCACGGGGCCGCCTCCAGCTCGTCCGCGAGGGCGAGGCCGCGAAGGATGCACTGGTCCGTGTTGATGTAGTCGAACTGCCCGAACCGGCCGAGGAGGTGGATCCCCCGGGTCGCGGCGTACGCGTTCACGCGCTCCAGGTTGCGGCGATGCTCGCGGTCGAACACGACGTACGCATATCGCGTGCGCATGACCCGCGACGCCATCACGTCCCGCCGGTGGAATACCCCGAGCGCGTCGGCCCGCTCGACTACGTGCTCCACGAGGGCCTCGTCGGACGATGACCACACCTCGTCGCCCGCGTTGCACGTGATCTCGGCGACCGCGGAGCTCGTGCGTTGCGGCGCGACCCGGTCGCTGAAGTTGCTCGGGAACGAGATCCGGTTGAACCGTCCGTCCTCCGGCCGCGGGAAGTACACCCAGCTGTAGTCGTTCAGGTCGGGCCGGTCGATCCCGACCATCACGGTCACGAGGGATCGGTGCTGGAGCGCCTCCGCGGCCGCGCGCACCTCCGGGGGCGTGCCGTCCAGGGCTCGGGCCAACTCGGGAATCGGGATCGTGGAGACGAGCCGGTCGTACAGCCGCTCCTCGCGGCCGTTCCCCACGACCCAGCCGCTCCCGCGGGCCCGAATCGACGTGACCCGGAAGTCCGTGCGCACGTCCTTCACGGATGGCAGGAGGCCCTGGACGAGGGTCTCGACGCCGCCGACCCGCGGGTACAGGAAGTGCAGCTGGTGCGTGTATCCTTCCGTCGGGATCCCGAGGCTCGCCTTCACGACGTCCTCGAGCGGCGGGTCGGGGACCCGGCCATCGACCCACTCGATGCCCATCTCCGCGGCGGGCGTCTTCCAGATCTTCTCGTTGTATGGCAGCAGGTACCGGTCCGTGATTCCCGTCCCGAACCGGTGGTACATCCACTCCCGGAAGTTCGAGGGCTTCGGCGCGGTGCCCGCCCTGCGCGCCACGTACGCCTGGATGAACCCGAGCAGGCACGAGAGGTTGTCCTCGAGGGGCAGGTCGCCCAGGCCGTTCTCGAACGGGTACTTCACGTAGCGGCCCGCGTAGAACACCTTCGTGTTCCTCCGCCGGCGGCACACATTCTCCCCGAGGATCCGCTCGTAAAAGTCCATCGCCTTCGGGTCCCGCGAGAACAGGATGTGGGAGCCGTGCGGGTCGAACGTGAAGCCGTCGAACGTGAGACTCCGGCAGAGCCCGCCCGGGCGCTCCGCGGCTTCGAGGACCTCCGCGTCCCGGAGGCGCGAGGCGAGGACGAGGCCCGACAGGCCGCCGCCCAGGATGCCGATCACGAGGCGTCGAAAGGTCCGGGCGTATTAATGCCTAGCGACCTCACGCCGCGAGCCGCGCGTACAATGCCTCGAGGCGATTCGTGCAGCGTCCGATCGAGAACGGGAGGGCGCTCTCCCGAGCCGCGGCGGACATCGCGTCGCGCTCTCGGAGGGTGCGGAGGATCGCGTCCGCACAGCCGCGCACGTCACCCGGGTCGAACAGGGCCCCGTTCACGCCGTCCTGGACGAACTCCGGGATCGCGCGGTAGTTCGCTCCCGCGACGGGGCAGCCGGACGCGAGCGCCTCCAAGATCACGAGGCCCTGCGTCTCGAACTTCGAAGGGATCGCGAACGCGTCCGCCGCCGCGTAGTACGCGGGGAGGTCCTCGTCGGGGACGAACCCCGTGAAGATGACCTCGCCGGACAGGTTCAGATGTCGCGCGATGTCATACGCTTTCTCGAGATACGGGCCGGCGCCCACGATGAGGAGCTTCGCGTCCGGGTCGATTCCCTTCAAGCGTCGGAACGCGTGGAGGAGCGTCGTGAGATCCTTCTCCGGCGCGACCCGTCCCACATGGAGGATCACGTCGTGCCCGTTGAGGCCCCAGCGGTCCCGCACGGCCTGGCCGGGGACGTCGGGCCGGAACCGGGTCGGATCGACTCCCGTCGGGATCACGTCCGCGATGGTCGCCTCCGGGCTCAGGGCGAGGATCTCGTCGAGGATCGCGCGGCTCGGGACGACGACGCCCTGGCACTTCCGCAGGAAGATGCGCAGGTAGAATCGGAGCCCCCGCTCGAGGAGGTGGAGGTTCAGGCCGAACGGGGAGTAGAACGGGAGCGTGTCCTGGATCATCGTGTGGAACGTCTGGACGATCGGGATCTTCGCCTGCCACGCGGACCACAGACCCTTCACGCCGACCGTCCCGACCCCATGGCTGTGGATCACATCGATGTCGAGTGACTTCACGAGGTCCACCTCGCGGCCCGGGAACATCGCGAGCCGATAGCCGGGATACGTGCGCAACTCCTTGGCCCGGATGTACACGGTGCCCGCCTCGTGGGCCCCGCGCCGGTGCGGGTCCTCCGGGGCGAACACGACGACCTCGTGGCCGTCCGCCACGAGCTGCCGCTTCGTCGCGAGGACGGACGTCACGACCCCGTCCACCGTGGGCAGGTACGTGTCCGTGAAGAGCGCGATCCTCATCCCCGAAGCGCCTTCCCGATGCGGCGGACCTTGCGCAGGACGTCTTCCGGCGCTCGGCCGAGCACTCGCATCATCCCTTCCTTGCCCAAGGCGCCCTCGTCGTAGATCACGTCGGGGATCGTCCCCGCCTCCACGATCGCTCGTTCCGTGCCCCACTCCATCGTCGACACGCCTTCCGGTTCCTCGCCGCGGTCGAAGGACGCCAGGCGGAAGTGGGCGGACCGAAGCCGGCGTGCATTTTTCGAGCGGTACTTCAAGTTTGTGGCCGAACGCGCGCCCGGGTCGAAGCGCATCGCGGTCAGGATGATCCGCGCGATGTGCCGAGACGCCCCGAAGGCCGCGGGCCCGATCGGCTCGAGCCGGTCCCCGACCCGCACGATCCGCCCCCGGAGGGCGCACACGTCCTCGAGGGTCGTCGCGCCGGGCAGCGCGTACCCGATGTTGATCCCGACCTCCGGCACGAGGTCCAGCGGGAGGATCTTCGCGAGCTTCGGGGCCGCCTCCGTGACGGATTGCCATACGTCGTGGCGATCGGGCACGATGTGGGAATGGATCACGGCGACCCCGCGGCCCACGCGGTACGACGCCTGGAAGCCCGCTGCGACTCGACGCCGCGCGGCCTCGATCGCGTCGGGCAGCGTCTCCCCTAGGGCGAGGTATCCGGCGATGGATGCCGCGAGGGTGCAGCCTGCACCGTGGAGTTCCTTGTCGTGGCGGAACCCGGGGAGGCGATGGAGCCGACGCCCATCGAAAAAGACGTCCACGAGGGCGCCCGGGAGATGTCCGCCTTTCACGAGGACCGCGGACGGGCCCAGCTTCCGGATCGCGCGCGCGGCGCGCTCCGCGTCCTCGAGCCGCTTCACGCGGAATCCCGCGAGGCGCTCGGCCTCGAATCGGTTTGGTGTGACGAGGTCGGCCCGGGGCAGGAGGCGCTCGACGAGCGCTTCCTGGAAGTCGTCCTGCTCGAGCGACGCGCCCACGGTGGCGACCATGACGGGGTCCACGACGAGCGGGAACGCGGACCGGGGAAGTTCCTCCGCGACGGCCCGCACGATGCTCGCGGAATAGAGCATCCCCGTCTTCGCGGCGCGGACCTCGAAGTCCTCCAGGATCGCGCGGAGCTGGGCCCGCACCTCGCCAGCCGGGAGGGCGAAGACGGAACGGACCGCGCGGGTGTTCTGGGCCGTCACGCATGTGACGACGGACGTCCCGTGGACGCCGATCGCGGCGAACGACTTGAGATCCGCCTGAATCCCCGCTCCGCCGCCGGAATCACTCCCGGCAATCGTCAGGGCCGTGCGCATCCCCGCGACGATGAAGTGGGCCGGCTTAAGGATGATGCCGTGGCTCCGAGGCGGACGAAGGAGACGGGGCACCGTTATATACGACATGGCGGTTGGGAAACGTCCGGCGATGCGCGCGAGGAGCGGCCACTTCAAGTTCGATCGGAAGGTCAAATGGAAGAACCTGGTCCCGGCCTTCCGCCCCCTCTTCCTCAAGTTCCTCGAGGAGACCCAACAGGTCCCTGAAGATCCGGAGGCCGTCGAGGTCCTCATCGAGGAGAACCTCCGGGACCTGCGGAAGAACCGCAAGCCCGAGGGGTACAACCGGGAGGGGGCCATGCGACTCATCTTTCCGATCTCCCGTGCGGTCGAATTCTACGTGTACGGCCGGGGCAAGACGATCGAGGTCGCGCGGGTCGCGGAGCAGCTGAGCCGCGTCCTCCAGAAACATCGGCTCAAGCACACGATCGAGTGGGACAAGCTGAGCCTGTTCGCGGAGCGCAAGTCGTAGGTACGCGAAGCCGTTCCGCCGGCGTGTCGCACCCGCTTTCGGTCGAGCCGGCGTCTGGACCCCGGGGTGCGTCAGGACGGAGCGGGAGCCCGCCGATGGTACGGGTACCCGCACGCCAACGGGCCGAGGAAGCGTCTAGCCGGGCGGCGTCAAGGGGACTTCGGCCACGGTCGTGTACGTGGGGCCGTCCGGGGTGAGGACGCTCCGCTTCAGGCGCAGTTTGTCGACCGTCCATTCCGCGAACAGGGTCGTCTCATGGGCCCGAAGGATCTGGCGGACCCGATCGAGGTTCCGACCGCCCTTCACGCGCGCCACGGTCACGTGGGCGCTCCAGGGCCGCGACTCGCGTCGGAAGCCGAGCCGCTCCAGGGACGCTTCGAGATCGGCGGCGATGCGCCCGAGCGGCTCCGCGCCTTCGATGCGGATCCACGCCACGTTCATGCGCGCGAGGCTCGGGAACGCGCCCGTGCCGCGCAGGCGGGCCGGGAACGTGCGAACGTCCGCGGTCCCACGTCGGATCGCCTCCACGATGTCCGGCACGAGGTCGTCCTCCGTCTCCCCGAGGAACTTGAGCGTCGTGTGGAGGTTCTCCGCTGAGACGATCTTTAGCCCGGCGCCCGATGTGCGCAGCTCCCGCAGGAGCTCGTCGAGGGCCTCGCTCAGGGGGACCTCCACCGCGATGAATCCTCGAAACGGCACGGGTCTCATCCTCCCGACCGGGTTCCGCAGGATGCGCACACTCGGTCCGAGGACCGGATCGCGGCACCACACGCGGCGCAGCGCGGCACGGGTTCCACGATGAATCGCCCCTCCGAATCGAATCGACCCCGGAGGTGTCCCTCGGCCACCGCCTTCGTCAAGATCTTCCTCGCGTCGTCGTCCGACAGCCGGAGATCGGAAGCGAATCGGTCCAGATCGAGGGTCCCGGCGGCATGGGCGAGCTGGGCCACGTGCTCCAGGGCCGTCTCCCGCAGCCGCAGCTTCCGGGCATAGTTGTAGAACGCGAGGCCGGGCACGAAGAAGGCCGCGGCGCACACCGCGGCGGCCCCCGCGGCGGCCGCCTGCGCGCTCGCGAGCCCGACGATCGCCAGGACGGTGGCCCCGGCCGCGACGGCCATCGCGACGACCGCGAGGATCGTGTACATCCGCTCGGATCGCACGGCGGGCGCCCCGTCAGTCCCCGACGGACGTGCCCCGGAACGGCCGACCGAGGATCGCGTCGCGCAGAGCGTCTAGGTCCCGGCCGTGGACGACGGCCATCGGGATGCGTGCCTTCGCGAGGCTCCTTGCCGCGACCGGGTCGAAGACGGCCGTCGGACCTGCGGACCATCGCCCCTCGCCCGAGATGGACACGAGTTCCCCGAATCGCACATGGGACAGCCTCGTCGCGGCCGGGTCCTTCCTGGGGTCCGCGGAGTACACGCCGTCCACTGAGGTCGCGTTCACGATCCGGGAGGCCCGCACGAACCGGGCGAGGGCCACGCTCACCCGATCCGTCGTGTGGCCCGGCCGGGTCCCGCCCATGAGGACGACCCGCTGCCGGCGGGAGAGCCGGGACGCTTCCGCGTACGAGGTCGCGGGTTCCCGGTTCGCGATGCCTCCCAGGGCGGCCGCGAGGAGGCGAGCGTTCAGCCGCGTGGCCCCGATCCCGAGCTCGTCGAGGGTCCGCTCGGGGAGGCCGACCTGGCGACCCGTCTCGATGTAGTACCGCGCGATCCGTCCGCCTCCCGTGACCCCGAACAGGCGCACGACGCGCGACGTCTCGCGCAGCACGCCCGCGAGATCTCCGAGGTACCGCGCGTCGTCCTCCCCAGGCACGAGCACGGAGCCGCCGACGGAGACGACGACTTTCTCCATAGAATTCGTCCCGAACGGTGCACAAAAGCTAATGAACGATAAATACGCTGTGGTCGGAAGAATGGCCGAACAGTCCAACATGGCGAAGTACAAGTTCCGCCGCGCCCTCGAGGAGATCGAGAAGGCGACGGGGCGCGGCACGGAGCTCGTCACGGTCTACGTGCCCCCGACGAAGCAGATCTCCGACGTGACGAACTACCTGCGGAACGAGTACTCCCAATCGTCGAACATCAAGAGCGCGAGCACCCGGAAGCACGTGCAGCAGGCGATCGAGTCGAGCCTCCAGCGCCTCAAGGGATACCGCCAACCGCCCGCGACCGGACTCGTCGTCTTCACGGGACACAAGCAGATCGGCGCGGACCAGACCCAGATGGTCGCGGAGGTCCTCGAACCCCCGGAGGCCGTGGCCTCGTTCCTGTACCGCTGCGACTCGAAGTTCTACACGGAGCCGCTCTGGGACATGCTCGCGGAGAAGGACGTGTACGGCCTCCTCGTGATGGACCAGGCCGAGGCGACCCTCGGGTTCCTCCGAGGCAAGCGGATCGAGGTGGTGAAGAACATGACGAGCCTCGTCCCGCGGAAGCACCGGATGGGCGGACAGAGCGCCCGGCGCTTCGAGCGACTCCACGACCTCGCGGTCCACGAGTGGTACGAGAAGATCGGGAACACGATGACGGACGCATTCCTCAACCGCCCGGAGATCCAGGGCATCCTGATCGGAGGCCCGGGGTACACGAAGGAGGAGTTCGCGACCCAGGACCACGTGCACCACGAGCTCAAGAAGAAGATCCTCCCCACGTTCCTCGACACGGGCTACACGGATGAGTACGGCCTTCGCGAGCTCGTCGAGAAGGCCCGGGAGATCCTGGCGGGCCTCGACCTGATGCGGGAGAAGACGCTCGTCCAGCGGCTCATGGACGAGATCCGCAAGGAGGACGGCGGGCTCGCCGCGTACGGAGAGGATCAGGTCCGCCGGGCTCTCAAGGTCGGTGCCGTGGAAACCCTCCTCGTCTCGGAGGGCCTGCGCAAGGTGCGCCAGCGCCTGCGGTGCGCGAACGGCGACTGGGAAGGGGAGAAGACGGTCGCGGACGCGGGCGACCCAGGCGTCTGCCCCTCGGACGGCGGGGCCCTGACCGTCGTCTCGGCGACGGACATCGTGGACGAGTTCAGCCAGGCCGCGGGGAGCACGGGCGGCAACGTCGAGCTGATTTCTCGCGACTCGGAGGAGGGGGAGCTCCTCCTGAAGGCGTTCGCCGGGATCGCCGCGATCCTTCGGTACCGGGTGGCCTGATGGGGCACGACCCCTGGACGGCCCTGCGCGCCCGAGCGGAGGCCGTCCGCGAGGCGATCGAGCGTCGTCTCGGGATCGCGTCTCCGGGCCCGCTGGAGGAGGCGCCCGAGGGCCGGGGGCTCTTCGCGATCGCGGCCTTCGCGTACGCGAAGGAGCTCCGGCGGGCCCCGGCCGAGATCGCCTCGGAGGCGGCGCGCACGCCCGTGGAGGCCCCGTTCGTCGGGCTCACGGCGAGCGGCGGCTACGTGAACTTCGCCGTCGAGCCGGCCGCGTTCGCGGCCCTCGTCCTCGCCTCGGTCCGGGAGATGGGGGACGGGTACGGCCGGGCCCCCGCGAAGGCGCCGCGGATCCTCTTGGAGCACACGAGCGCGAACCCCACGGGACCCTTGCACGTGGGGCGCGCCCGGAATCCGATCCTTGGCGATTCCCTCGGCCGACTCCTCGCGATGGCCGGCTACCCCGTGACGCGCGAGTACCTGGTGAACGACGTCGGGAAGCAGATGGTCGTCCAGTACTGGGCGAAGGCTCACCTCACGGAGGCCGAGGTCGGGGCCCCGGAGCGATCCAAGGACGACTTCCGCTTCGTGAAGTACTACCAGGCCGCCGCGGCCCTTATGGAGCGGGATCCGAGCCTGAACGACGAGGTGATGGCCCTCATCCAGCGGCACGAGAACGGGGACGCGAACCTCACGCGGGAGATCCGCGCGGTCGGGGAGCGCGTCCTCCACGGCGTCCTGGAGAGCCTCACCCGGATCGGGGTGGCGTTCGACCGGTTCTTCTGGGAGAGCGACCTGATCCTCGACGGCAGCGTGCAGCGCGTGATCGAGCGCCTCAAGCCGCTCGCCCACGTGGAGGACGGCGCGTACTACCTCGACCTGAGCCCGCTCGGGCTCGAGGGCGACGCGGCGAAGTACTTCTTCGTGACGCGCCTCGGCACGTCCCTGTACACGACCCGCGACATCGCGTACCACCTCCGGAAGATGGAACGGTGCGACGTCGCGATCAACGTCCTCGGCGAGGATCAGAAACTCACGTTCCAGCGCCTCAAGGCCGTGTTCAAGC
This sequence comes from Thermoplasmata archaeon, assembly GCA_035283365.1. Lineage (GTDB taxonomy): Archaea > Thermoplasmatota > Thermoplasmata > RBG-16-68-12 > RBG-16-68-12 > RBG-16-68-12. The sequence goes on from DATETY010000004.1 coordinate 40,265, forward strand.
TGCTCGGGATCCCGTGGGCCCCCGAGACGATCTTCTACGCGTTCGTCGGCCTACCGGAGGGACGCATGTCGACCCGGAAGGGCCGGGTCGTGAACCTGGACGACCTCCTCGACGAGGCGGTCGAGCGGGCGTTCATCGAGGTGTCGAAACGCCGCGAGGACCTCCCCGAGGCCCGCAAGCGGGAGATCGCGGAATTCGTGGGCGTCGGGGCCGTGCGGTACAACATCGTCCGCGTGCAGGCGGAGAAGCGGATCGAATTCCGCTGGGAGGAGGCCCTCAACTTCGAAGGGAGCTCCGGCCCCTTCCTCCAGTACGCGCACGCCCGGGCCTGCGGGATCCTCGACAAGGCGGGCCCGTTCCAGGCGGGCGATGCCCGGCTCCTCGTCCATCCGTCCGAGCAGCGCCTCCTCCGGTGGATCGCCAAGTTCCCGTCGACGGTCGAGGCCGCCGCGGAGACGCGTCGGGTGCACGCCATCGCGGCGTTCGCCGCGGATTTCGCCTCCGTGTTCAACGAGTTCTACCGGGACTGCCCGGTCCTGTCGGCGGATCCGGGCCTCCGCCCGGCGCGGCTCGTCCTCGTCGACTCGGCCCGCACGGTCATGAGGAACGGCCTCGAGTGCATCGGGCTCAAGCCCCCTCGCGAGATGTGAGCGGGAAGCCGGAGGCGCGTGCCTCTAGAGGCGCTTCTTCTCTTCCTTGACTTCCTTCCGCGGCTTCTTCTCCTCGCCCTCGCCTTTCGAGGCGCGTCGGACGCGGAGTGGTTGCCAGTCGCCCGCCCGGACCTTCCGGCGGTACACCATGTAGAACACGAACAGGGCGAGCACGCCGACGATCGAGCCGTAGAACGCGATCGTCTGCAAGGTCGACTGCCGGATGTTGATCGAGGTCGATGCTTGGTTCCCCGGGCCGCACTGGGTGAATGCCTCCATCCCGTCGCACACCTGCACGCGGAGGGTCTTGTTCCCCTGGCCCGTGACGACCGCATTCCACCGGATCGTGACGGTCTCGCCCGGGCCGATCGTGCGGTTCGTCCGCTCCGTGCCGTCCCGGTCGAGCACCGTGTGGGTGCTCGTCACGAGGCTCGACTGTCCGCCCGCGATCAGGAACAGGTCCCCGTTGAGGTCCGTCGCGCTCCCGCGGTTCGCCGCGTTCGTCACGTTCACGCTCACGGTGATCGTGGCCCCGTCCTCCGGGTTCGAGTCGCTCACCTTGAGCGTGTTCGGGACCACGGAAAGGTCCGGCCGCAACGCGGTGTCGATCCCCACGGGGATGTCCCTGGGCAGGGAGCCCGTGTTCGTCTTTCCCGCGGGGAAGCCCGTGTCCGTCACGTTCAGGACGACACGGTACGTGCTGTTGAATTCCAACCAGGTGAACGTGATGTTCATCCCGTAGAGCTTGCGCGTCGTCCCGGTCTGGTCCACGCTCCCGATCCGGATCGGGCCCGGGATCGTCCACGTGTAGTTGAGCGCGGAGGCGTTGTCGTAGTTGTCCGTCGTCCTCGATGCGTTCAGCGAGTACTCGCGGCGCTCGATCAGCCCCGACGTGATGATCTCCCAGTCGTTGGTCGGATCCAGGATGTCGAACGCGGGCGTGGGCGCCGTCGTGTCATTCGCGATCACGATGAGCGTCGTGTTGGCGGACTTGTGCCCGACGCTGTCCGTCACGGTCAAGTTCACGTAATACGTGCCGGGTTTCTCGATGGACCGGTTCACGACGCGGCTCGTCGCATCCGTGATCCCGTCCCCGTCGAAGTCCCACACGTATCCGTTCTCGAGGATCCGGCCCGTCCGGTTGCCGCCTCCGTACGTCGCGTTCACATACGCGAGGTCCGAGGACGGCGTCCCTTCGAAACGGACCGTCTGGTCCTCGTTCACGCGGAGGGTCGAGCCGTTCGCGACGGGCCCCGCCCCCGTCCGGTTCGTCCGGACCCGGGCCGTGGGGATCTGGTCGTCGACCCAGACCGTGATGTCCCGGTACGTGATGTTCCCGCCGCCCTCGACGACCGTGAGGTTCACGACGAATTCACCTGCCTGGGTGTAGTTGAACGTCGGGCGGATCCCGTAGCGGATGTTCGCGGGGTCGTTCGCCGAGCTCGTGTTCGCGAGGAACTTCCACGTGAAGTTCGCCTGGGTGATGTCCCCGACCGGGTCGATGCTGTCCTCCGCGCTGAACTCGATGTCCGCGCGATCCGAGACGAATGCCCGGTAGTTGTCGAAGGCCGCGTTCATGACGTGGAACCGGCCCGCGGGCCCGGCGACCTTCGCCCTCGCGCTCCCGCTCACGGACTTCTCGATCGTCATCCGGATCTGGGGGTTCGTGGGCGAGGTCCCGGGGTCCACCGTGACGCGCGTGAAGCCGTCCGTCGTGATGGGCCCGAAGATCGTGGAGGTCACCATCTCGTACGCGCGGGGCAAGACCACGACGTACACCTCGTCCTGGAGGACCGAGACGTTCACGTCCGGGAGGGTCGTGAGGTTCACGAAGTATCGGTTCGCTCCCGCGGCGATGTACGGCGTCTCCCGGAGGGAGTACGTCGTGCTCGCGTTGATCCAGACATCGCCTCCGGCCGTGGTGAGGCCTTCCACGGTCACGGAGTAGGCGACCGCGGAGATGTGCGCCTTCCCGTTCGTCGTGAGGGCGCCGTCCGTCGTCACGTACAGGGGGCCGTTCCCCTCGACCCAGCCGCGGAACGCGTCGGACTCCGCCGCTGTCACGTTCCCGTCCCGGCTCGAGCCGAGTGTGTAGTCCACCTGGAGTCGCAGGTCCCGAAGCCCCGCGGGATCCAGCCCGGGCATCGTCGTGTCGGGGTTCAGGGTCAGGTTCCTGTAGATCGTGAGGTTGTTCCAGTCCGCAGTGCCGTACACGATCGTGGTCCGGTACTCCTCCCGATCCGAGGTCGTCAGGACCGCGTCCACGGGCGAACCCGGCGTCGCGAGGAACGTCTGGGTGATCGTGTTCGCGCGCCATCCGTTCGCATCGATCACCATCACGTACGTCCCGGGAGGCGCGTGGAACGTGTACAGGCTACCCGTCACGTCCGCGCGGATCACCTTGTTCGCCGGATTCGCCGCGGGGTTCGTGTTGTACAGCCAGCCCTGGAGGCCCGCCGAGATGAACCGGTTCTGGGGATCCCGCGCGTGGCCCGTGATGACCACGCCGCCATCCAGCTTGATGCGCATGGTCGACACGGAGGCCGTGTCCACGGACGCGACGTTGGGCATGTAGTCGACCCGGACCGTGCGGAGCTCGAAGGTGGCGGACCACAGGGTGAAGGTCACCCGGGCCGACGCGTCCGCGGTGCCCGACGCGACGATCTCGTCCTCCGGCGCGTAGTACACGTCGACGGTCGCACCGGGCAGGCCCCCGACGCTCGCGTAGTCGAACGTGAGGGTGTCCGTCCCGTTGATCAGGTTCCCGAGGACCGTCACGAGGCCCGTGTCCCGGTCCAGGTTCCAGTTCCCCGCGGAGGGCCAGGCAGCCCCGTTCTTCCGGGCCGTCACCGCCGAGACGTCGTCCACGGGGAAGAACGCGAGTCGCGAGACGGGGGTCCACTTCGAGTACGTGACGAGGAAGGAGACCCGGTTCGGGTCGATGTCCAGGTCGGAAATCGCGGTAAGGTGTAGGACCTCGATCGTCCCGGTCCAGTAGTCGTTCCATCGGTAGTCCGTGTTGTTCACGAACAGGACGTTGTTCAGGCCGCCGCCCGCGCCCGTGTTCGTGTATCGGACCTCGACTCCCTGGCTCGAGACGGGGGTCTGCGCGAGGCGCACCGTGTTGCCCACCGTGTTCCACGTCGGGGCCGCGTTCTCGCTCGTGATCTGGGTCTTCGGGAAGTTCACGACCTCGTTCGTCCGGGGGGTCGTGGCGGCCGTCACGACGAGGAGGCCGAGGGTCCGGTCCGCGGTGGGCGTCGGGTCGAGGCAGAAGTCCTGCGTCTCCGTCGCCGTGTCGTCGAACCGGAACGGGGCGGAGGTGCCACCGTCGAAGTATCCGCTCCGCTCTACGCGAATCGAGTAGTATCCGGGTCCGGGCGTGAACGTGTACGTCCCATCGCCGCCCGTCGTCGTCGTCATGGGCGACCGCAGGCCGCTCGCATCCGTCAAGGTCACCGAGGCGCCATTCACGAACGTGGTCGGGCTGCCGCACTGCTGGACCAGCCCGACGATCTGGTGTCCTTGCGCCTGGGCCATCTGCGGGAGGATCGCCAGCCCGCTCGTCACGAGGACGAGGAGCACGACGAGCGCCCCTAACTCACGGTGACCACGCGGGTTCATCCCGAAACGCTCCTAATCAGCATCCAAAGTCGTCGGTGGACGTCCGGCCTCCGCCGGGCGAGCGGCCGCCGAAGTGAGTGACGGTATTTAAGCATAATGGGAAACGGGTCGAACTATCCCTCCGAGGAAAGTTCGATACGCCCTCGGTCGATTCGGCAGGCCCGTGGCGACTTCCTACGCGCTCGTGGCGGCGTCCGCCGTCTTCGTCCTGACGTACGCGCTCATCTCGCTCCGCCAGGTCGCGCGGATCCCGCTTGAGCGGCCCGCGTCCGCAATGCTCGGGGCCTCCCTCATGCTCGCCCTCGGCGTGGTCGGGCCCGCGGACGCGCTCGCCGCGATTAACCTGGACGTGATCCTGCTCCTCGTCGGTATGATGGCGGTCGTGTCGGGCCTCGAGGTGTGCGGCTTCTTCGATGCGGTGTCCGTACGGATCGCGCGGGGCGCGAGCACCCAGACTGGCTTCCTGGCGGCCCTCATGATCGTCACCGCGGGCCTGTCTGCCCTCGTCGTGAACGACACGGTCGTCCTCCTCCTCACGCCGATCGTCGTCCGGAGCACGCGGGCCCTCGGGGTGAACCCGGTGCCCCATCTCGTGGCCCTCGCGATCGCGGCGAACGTGGGAAGCGTCGCGACGGAAGTCGGGAATCCGCAGAACGCGTACATCGCGATCCGCTCGGGGATCCCGTTCCTCACGTTCAGCGCCTACATGGCCCCCGTGATGGCGGCGTGCCTCGCGGTCTCCATCGTCGTCGTCCGCTGGGCGTACCGGAGAGACCTCGCGGCTCCCTTCGCGCGGGCGCCCGCAGGCCCTCCGGTGGTCGTGCAGCGTCGCGGGGTCGCCCTCACCTCGGCGATTGTGGGCGGGGTCGTCGTCGCGTTCTTCCTCACGGACCCGGCCTGGCTTCCGTTCATCGCCCTCGCGGGGGGAGGCTTCGTCCTGTTCCTTGTGCCGTTCGTCGCCCGCGTCACGCCGCGCGGGCTCATCGCGAAGCTGGACTGGGGGATCATCCTCTTCTTCGTCGGACTGTTCGTCGTGCTGGGCGGAGTCCGCGCGTCCGGCCTGTCCGCGGCCATCCAGGGAGGGTTCACGTCGACGTTCGGCGGGGAAGGCGGCCTGCTCTGGCTCACGAGCTTCTCCGCGCTCCTCTCGAACCTGATCTCCAACGTGCCCGCCGTCCTCCTGCTCGCGGAGGTCGTCGCGGGGGCCGGCGGCACGACGCAGGGCTGGCTCGCCCTCGCGGCGAGCTCGACCCTCGCGGGGAACGCGACGATCCTGGGAGCGGCCGCGAACGTGATCGTCGTGCAGCTCGCCGCGCGGGAGGGCGTCCAGGTCTCCATGAAGGACTTCGTCCGGGCGGGCCTCCCGGTGACCGCCGCGACGCTCGTCTTGTCCACCGCGATGATCGCGCTGCTCGTGCCCGCGTGACCGGGCCGTCCCAACCCTTTAGCCATCCCACGCTGCTCCCGGACGGATGGCCTGGCGCCTGGATCCCGCGGCCGAGCGGGCCCGCCTCGTGGAGGACCTCGTCCGATCCGGCTACATCCGCGACGCTCGGGTCCGGGACGCGTTCCTTCGCGTCCCTCGAGACGCGTTCATCCCGCCCGAGGACCGCGGCCACGCGTACGTGGACGCGCCCCTCCCAATCCCGCACGGCCAGACGATCTCGGCTCCGTCCATGATCGCGATCATGCTCGAGGAGGCCCAGCCCCGGGAGGGGGAGCGAGTCCTCGAGGTCGGCACGGGCTCGGGATACCATGCGGCCCTCCTCGCCTGTCTCGTCGGGCCCCGGAACGTCGTGTCGGTCGAACGGATCCCCGCGCTGGCCGAGTGGGGTCGGGCGAACCTCGCGCGCGCCGGTTTCGGGGACGTGCGCGTGGAGGTCGGGGACGGCAGCCTGGGCTTCCCGGACGGCGCTCCGTACGACCTGGTCATCGCGACGGCTGGAGCCCCCCGGATCCCGGAGGCGTGGGCCGAGCAGCTGACTCCGCACGGGCGGATCGTGGCCCCGATCGGGCCGTCTCCCCGCGAGCAGGTCCTGGCGATCGCCACCCGCCGGCCGGAAGGCGGGATCGTGACCCGGTTTGGCACACCCTGCGCGTTCGTCCCGCTCGTCGGAGAGGACGCCTGGCCCGAGGGCTGATCAGGTCGCGGCGGGCGGGTGGCTCCACGCCTCGTCGGGGAGGGACTTGTAGAGGGGCTCCTCGGTCCGACTCTCCGGCCGGAGCGCCCGCTCCAGGTCCGATTCCACGAGTTCCCAATAGAAGATCCGCCAGTTCCGGCCGCTCAGGAGGAGGACCGTCTCCCACGTGCTCCGCAGCAGGCCCGCGTCGTGAAGGGCATAGAACAGCTTGCGGTCGTCCGGGTGGATCGCGTTGTCGATGATCACGGTCCGGAAGCCGAAGTAGTTCAGGATGCGGTGCGCCTCATCGCGCGCCTCCCCGGCGGGATGGCCGAGTCGCGTCTCGATCGCGCGGGCGAGCTTGTCTAAGGTGATCATCGCCCCTCCGGGACCCACACCTCAAACTGGGCCCGCGTGGCTCATATAGTTTGGCCAGAAGGTAGCCCGAATCCGAACCGTGGCCCGGGAGCATCCGGCCGGACCGGCGTCCGGCCGCCGGAATTGTATTACACTTATCGATAGTGAATTTTGAGGAAGACTCTTTAAGTCGCTCACGAAACGTCGATTCCGTTGCAGAGGATTTCTATGAAGAGGAAGTCGGGGAAAGCAATGGTCGACTTGGGCCGCAAGGTCACCGTGATTCACTTCAACGTGGGCTCCGGCTACCTCACGTATCTCGAGGAGGACGCACCCGACGCGGCCCCTCGCCTCAAGAACATCGTGATCGACCGTCCCAATGGGAAGTAGGCCCCGAAGGGTTTTTCGCGCCCGGATGCCGTGCCGAGGCGCGTGGCGACACCGCCCTCCCCACCGGAAGGCCTGAGGCCCGAAATCCTGGTCGTAGAGGCGTCCGCATCCCGGGAGCGTGCATGCGCGGAGTGCGGGCGGCGAACGGCCGGCTGGAAGCCCGTGCGCCGGCGAGGGGTCTTCGTCTTGATGTGCGCGGATTGCGCGGCGAAGGAGCCCGCGCGCGACGCCGCGCCGTGCCCTTCCTGCGGGGCGGTCCTCGGTCCCTCGGACCGGTTCTGCGGCAAGTGCGGCAGCCGAATCGAATATGGCTGTCCGGCATGCGGGGCTCTCGTCGAGCCGGAGGATGCGTTCTGCGGGAAGTGCGGCGTGCCGATCGGGTAGCGTGGGCCGCCCCTTCGCACGGGCGGCGACGTCCGCAGGATCGCCGGAAGGATGCTACCCTCCGGCCCGCCACACGCCCTTCCGTCTCGACGCGCGGTGCGAGTATCCGAGCCTGCGGCACGATCGGTACTTCGCCAGGACGAGGCCGAGCCGGCGGAGGGCCACGCGAGCCCGATCCGATCTTCGCAGCGTGACGGATGACCGGCCGAGAGGGATATGCACATTCTCGCCGGACTCTCCGGGGCGACACGGAACCTATGGGGCCCCGAGGCCCGGGCTTACGCGTTCCATATGAGGGCCTCCTTTAGCGAGACATTCCGCGCGCCCAGTCTCGTTACAGCCCCAGCCGGAGGAGCGCGTCAAAGGAGAAGGCCCCGGGGCCGACGGTCAGGAAGACGAGGGCCAGCGCGAGGAGGACGGTGTCCAGTTCCCATCCGGAGAGGTACCCGCGGGTCCGCTTGAACCCCTCCTCGAGGTAACCCCGAGGCATCGGAGCTTTCGAGAGCTTCGTGAGGTACAGGATCGTCGTCCCCACCATCTGAAGCGCGAAGAGGAACGACGTCAGCCGGGTGAGGAAACCGAACAGGATCGCGAGCCCGCCGAAGACCTCGAGGACGGCCACGAGGTCGAACAGCACGACGGGGATCCCCATCTGACCCATGCCGCTCCGCATCTGGGAGCGGGACGGGCCGACGAGCTTGGGATATCCGTGGATAATGAATAGCGCCCCGAAGAACGCCCGGGCAATCAGTAGCGCGACGTCCTGACCGGCCGACAGGAACTCAAGTGCCATGGGAATCGTCGGGTATCACTACAGAATCCGAAGTATTAATAGTTTGAACTCTATTCTGATACGGTTACTATGGCCACTCGTAGCGACCGACTCGATTGTCCCTTTCAGGCCCTCATCGAGCTTCTCGGACGCCCGCATTCGCTGGAGATCCTATACGCGATACAGACCAAGAATCCTCGCCGGTTCACCGAACTCCAGTCGGCGACGGGGATCAATCCCAGCACGCTTACCCAACGCCTCCGGGAACTCACGGAAGCGGGTCTGCTCTTGCGCGAGGCCCACAACGAGATCCCTCCGCGTGTCGAGTACGGGCTCACGAAGAAGGGCTCCGGGCTCGCCCACGTCTTTGAGGCCATGGACCGCTGGTATCGAAAGTTCGGATAGCAGAACCACGTCTGGAAGAACTACGCCAGCAAGATGGGTCCGAGACTGCAGAAGGGCGTGACCGAGGGCCTGCAGGGATACGACACCGTCACTCACAGCCTCGACAAATACACGCGGAAGATGAAAGAGCGCGCGCAAGGTCTCCTCGCCAAGCCTGAGGAACCGCGCAGCCTCGATGATTTCTACGGCGTCAGTATGAGCCACCAGCAGCTACACATTCGGTTCTTCGAGCAGCAGAGCGAGGCGTTGAACCGCCTCGGGCAGTGGTGGCAGACCGCGGTCGAAACGACGAGAAAGCAGCTCGGCGACACGGAGCGCAGACCATAGGGCGGGGACGGCCCCGCATCCGTGGTTTCGGATCCCCGAGAGACAGCAGTCCTCCCAGAGACTTGGCAATTTCGGGATGCCGCCGGTCTCCCAAACGAGTCTTTAGTAGGGACGACGTGCATGGGGTGAACATGGCTCCGCGGGCGGGAGAAGGACGGGAACGCCGTCGACAGGCACGGAAACGACTCCAACGAGAACGAAGACGAAACCAACGACCACAGAAACCACGCCGATGAACACGAGGACGACAACGGATTCCCGACGGCGACGTCGTCGAAGTGGACGGCATGAAGTTCCTGCAGAAGCTCACGGCTTCGAAATCATCCCTTGACAGTGCGGAGACCTTGATCACGAGAGGCTAACGCACTCGACCTTGCTCCGGCGTCCACCTCCTCTTCCATGCCCAAGCGGAGGTCAATGGGCCTTATCCGGGACACTCTGGTAGGGAGTCCAGAACTGAGCGTGGAAACAGGGGGAACAGTACGCCTTGTCTGCAAGGCTGAACCAATTGATTCCAAGGGCCTTCCCGCAGAAATCGCATTGGGTTGGCTCTTTGGTGGGCGCTCCGGACCTCCCGAGGCGTTCCTTGGTGCTGTCGGCCTCTGACTCTGTACCGGACCTCTCTCCTGTCATGACTGTCCCCGCGTACTTGGCGGAGCCTAATAACCTTGCTCTGGCCGTTCCTGTCGGCGGGGCTCGTCGTGCCGGGCTTACGGCGGTCACCTGGCCCCCTCAGGGAGGTCGTCAACATGATCCCCCGAATCGGAGGACCGCCCGCACGGCAGGCGCCGGTCGGGGACTGGTGGGTTGAAGTACCAGTCGTGTATCGGGGACCGATGAACGGAACTCGTCGGGTGGCTCGGAAAGCGCGACAGGAAAAGGCGCGGTTGAGACGGGAGCGGAAAGCACGGAAGTAGATCGGAGAGCGCCCTGAGGCAAGGTCAAGGACCGCGGAAGATCGGGGCCATACCCGCCAGAACCGCACCGGTTACGTGAACGCGCCTTTCAGGAGGAGTGCTCGGTGGACAGCTCAAGGGGGCAGAAGTCGAGGTTCGACTCCGACAATCGTATCACGCTTGATCTGTTCGGGCACCGCGTGACCGACGCAACCTTAAAAAGCGCTATTCAAATCCCGTCCGAGCCAACCGCGCCGGGACCCACGCCTCCGGTCTATCGGAGGTGTTTCCTTGGCCAAGTTCAAAATCGAGAACGTCGTCGCCTCGACCTCCCTCGCGGCAGAGCTGGATCTCAAGCGATTTTCTGGGCCTCGAGAAGGTCGAGTACGAGCCCGAGCAGTTCCCCGGCCTCGTGTACCGCATCGACGAGCCGAAGGTCGTCGTCCTCCTGTTCGGGAGCGGGAAGCTCGTCTGCACGGGCGCGCGCAAGCCCTCGGACGTCGAGCAGGCCGTGGAGAAGATCACGGCCGAGCTGAAGGCCGCCGGACTCCCGCGTTGATCCATGAGGCGGGCGTGGGGACGCGTGTCGTTGCGTCCCGTCGAGGTGCGTGCGATGCCCCTATGCGGCACGGGGCTGCGACGCCGCAAGTATGGCGAAAGTGGCTTCGCGAGGACGGCCTTCAGATTCAAGATCGGGTCGTGGCCAGCCACGGTTCGGATGGGGCGGTCCGCGTGCTGTCGAGTCGCGGGTTTTCGCCGCAGGCCCTGGGCTCCTAGGTCAAGATCCTCTTCTGACAACTCCGGGCGGGGTGTTCCCGTTCACCGCCACGGACGAGCAGGTTCACTGGGGCGCGTGCATCGGGGTGGAGCGTGAGCTCCTTGATTGATCTGAAGTTCCGAACCTGAACCTCCGCGACCGACATATGGCACCCAGAAATCTCCTTCACGCTCGCCTGCAGGAGAGGCCTTCGGGAGTCCGGTTTCCGGAATCGTGGGCTGTCGCTCGGGGCGCGTTGCGTCGGTGGTCACCCCACGGCGTTGACAATCGGCAGGCCGCCTCCCGCCTCGATGTAGTCGGTCGTGCCGTTGAAGTTTCGGGCCCGGCCCTCGACACCTTCGACATCCCGGGTCCCCGCGAGAGGGCCCGAGTTCCCGTTCCGCGAGTCCGTCGTCCCGGCGCAGCCGACATCCTTCATGTTCGACGTCCCAGCCGCGTTGAAGGTGTCGGGGGTCTCCATGTCGTACAACAGCGAGACGGAGGAGCTGCTGTTGTAGAAATACGACGCGGTGGGCCGACCGCTCAAGTCGTACGTCGTGCGGGTCCCCTTGCAGTCGATCGAGAGCGTGGCGAGCGGGAGACCCGATGTCGAGTTTTACGAGCGGAGGACAGTTCGGCCGTCGGGCCGCACGGTCTTCGTCGGCCAGAGCCGACCGTAGAACGTCGAGTGGTAGACGTTCGTCCAGTTGGTCGTCCCCGACGACGCCCGGGACCAATCGCTCGTGGCGGACAGGCCTCCGTCCCCGACAAGGTCGCCGTTTGTGTCCTCGTAGACCGCTTGCGTCCACAGGTACGTACCATGGTAGAGGAGTTTCGTTTCTTCGGGCAACCCGTTCAGGTTCGGCCGCATGAAGGAGGACGTCACGCTTGGCAGGCGGGATTGGAACAAGCCCATGATCGCATTCGCACCTTGGGCTTTCGCGTAGACCACGACCTGGTCGATCCAGCCATTCCATCGTTGCTCGCTCGTTCCGACCTCGCCGACTTTCGGGGCAGCCGAGGTCCCGATCGTGCCGCTTACCTTCTGTGACCAAGAGTTCTGGAAGCGATTTGGAGGTTCCATAGGCAGTCGGCTTTAGCTAAGAGAGATCCAGAGTCCCCAAAGAATTTCGGTCTGGGGGCGCTGGATGGACAGCCGGGGACCCGATCTTGCGAGGGTCGAGGTTAAGGATCACGAAAACGGCCCTCGGTGGCGTTGCCTTTTGATGAATCCTCAGGTCCGCAGACCGTCCCACTCCATAGAAAAGTGGACCGGGTGGGATTTGAACCCACGGCTTCCGCCTTGCGAAGGCGGCGATCTTCCGCTGATCTACCGGCCCGACGGAGCGTCCGCACCACGCCTCTGTGGAAATAGATTTCGTCTCGCGGCCGCAGGCTTCCCGTGGCCGTCCGCGGAATGTGGCGCATGTCGCGCCGGGCTAAGGATTTAATAGAGCGCACCCGGTGGTGCGCGGGCGCGGTGTCCGATGGTCCTGCGACTGTACAACACGAGGTCGCGGCGCAAGGAGGAATTCCGCCCTCGGCCGGACGGGCCCGTCCGGATGTACGTGTGCGGTCCCACGACGTACGACTACAGTCACCTGGGCCACGCCCGGTCGTACGTGGCCTTCGACACGATTCGCCGGTACGTCGAATACCGAGGCCACCCCGTGCGATACGTCCAGAACTTCACGGACATCGAGGAAGTCATCATCCGGCGTGCCGCGCAGGTCGGGAAGCCACCGCTCGAGTTCTCCCAGCACTTCATCGACGCGTTCATCGCGGACATGGAGGCCCTGAACGTCCGGCCTGCGGACGTGTACGCGAAGGTCACGGAACACATCGAGGCGATCCAGGAGTCGATCCGCGCGTTGCTCGATCGCGGGTACGCGTACCCGGTCGACGGCGAGGTGTACTTCCGCACCCGGAGGGCGAGGCGATCGTTCGGGCTCCTCTCCCACCAGAAGGTCGAGGACATCGTAGTGGATCCCTTGCCTCCGGGGAGCGGGAAGGAAGATCCGCTCGACTTCGCGCTCTGGAAGCGGTCGAAGGAGGACGAGCCCTCGTGGCCGAGCCCGTGGGGTCCGGGACGGCCCGGGTGGCACGTCGAGTGTTTCGCGATGGCGTCCAAGTACCTCGGGATCCCGATCGACATCCACGGCGGCGGGGTCGACCTCAAGTTCCCGCACCACGAAAGCGAGGCGATGATCTGCGAGGGCGTCGCGGGGGTCGAGTGGTGTCGGACCTGGATGCACAACGGCTTCGTCCTCCTCGAGCGGGAGAAGATGTCGAAGAGCCTGGGGAACTTCGTGACGATCCGCGAGGTCCTCCGAGACTATCCGGGCCAGGTGATCCGCCTGTGCCTCCTGAAGTCCCACTACCGGAAGGATGTCGAGTACGATTCCGGGTGCTTCGGGAGGGCGCAGAAGGAGTACGATGATACGATCGCCCAAATCGGCCGGGCCCGGGCGGCCTCCGGGCCGGGGACGGGCGGCAAGGTGGACGCCCTCCTGGACCGGACCCGGGAGGCGTTCCTCCAGGCGATGGACGACGACTTCCGCACCGACGACGCGATCTACACCCTCCTGCAGTTGACGGAGGGCTTGCGGGAAGTGTCTGGCGCATCGGCCGACGAGGGGCGCGCGATCGTCTCCCTGTTCCGGGAACTCGGCGGCGTGCTAGGCCTGACCTTCCTCCCGGCGTGACGCAGGCCGCGCGCCCCAAAACCCTTTTATGAACGACTCGCATGGACGCCACCCTCGCGGGCATCTCCATGGCGGAATTCAAGGCGGTCATCGCGGACCCGAAGTCCGGGCGGACGTTCAAGCGGGACATCAGCGGGCACTACGCGAACGCCCTCGTGGGGAAGAAGATCGGGGACGAGGTAGACGGTCTGTACGTCGGCCTGCCCGGCTACAAGCTCCAGATCACGGGAGGGAGCGACAAGGACGGGTTCCCGATGCGGAGGGACCTCCCGGGGCCCCGCCGGAAGCGGATCATGCTGAGCGGGGGCGTCGGCTTCCATCCCGTCCGGCCCGGGATGCGGAAGAAGAAGGCGGTCCGCGGGAACGCGGTCTCGCCGGACATCCTCCAGCTCAACATGAAGATCGTCCAGCGCGGCCCGAAGTCGATCGAGGACGCGTGGAAGGAGCAGGCCCGATGAAGGTCCCGGACCAGCCCGTGATCAACATCGGGGTCGTGGGGCATGTGGACCACGGGAAGTCGACCCTCACGGAGCGGCTCACGGGCGACCGGACGGACCGGCACAGCGAGGAGATCAAGCGGGGCATCTCGATCCGCCTCGGCTACGCGGACATGGCGATCTTCAAGTGCCCGAAGTGCGAGGAGCCCCAGGCCTATTCCACAGCCGACGTCTGCAAGCATTGCGGCTCGAAAGGGCAGCTCCAACGGATCGTCTCGTTCGTCGACTCCCCGGGGCACGAGACCCTCATGGCGACGATGCTCAGCGGGGCCGCGATCATGGACGGGGCCCTCCTCGTCATCGCGGTGAACGAGAAGTGTCCCCAGCCTCAGACCAAGGAGCACCTGATGGCGCTCGGGATCATCGGCGTGGACCGGATCGTGATCGTGCAGAACAAGATCGACCTGGTCGGCCCAGACCAGGCGCGCGAGAACTACCGACAGATCGAGGCTTTCGTGAAGGGGACCGTCGCGGAGGGAGCCCCGATCGTCCCCGTGTCCGCGCACCACGACGTGAACCTGGACGCACTGCTCATGCTCATCGAGAAGACGATCCCCACGAAATCCCGCGAAGAGGCGAAACCCGCGAAGATGTACGTGGCGCGTTCGTTCGACGTGAACCAGCCGGGCGCGACCCCGGACAAGTTCGTGGGCGGCGTCCTCGGCGGCAGCCTGGTCCAGGGTCGGCTCCGCGTGGGGGACGAGATCGAGATTTCCCCGGGCCGCCAGATCACGATCGGGAACCGGACCGAGTGGAAGGTCCTCACGACGACCGTCCGTTCCCTCCACTCGGGCGGCGCGGGGAAGAAGGAGGTCCGTCCCGGCGGGCTCATCGCGATCGGCACGACCCTCGATCCGGTCCTCACGAAGGCGGACAGCCTCGTGGGGCGGGTCGTCGGCCCCCCCGGGACGATCCCGGAGATCGTCTCGAAGATGTCCGTCGAGGTGCACCTCCTCGAGCGGGTCGTCGGGACCGCGGAGGACCTCAAGGTGGAAGACATCAAGACGTCGGAGCCGCTCATGGTCTCCGTCGGCACGGCCACGACGGTCGGCGTGGTCACGTCCGCGCGAGAGCACGTCGCGGACATGGCCCTCAAAATCCCCGTCGTCGCGGAGCCGGGCCAGCGCGTCGCGGTCTCCCGTCGGATCGGCGGGAAGTGGCGCCTCATCGGGTTCGGCGTGGTCCGGTGAGGTGCGTCCCGGGCCGGAATCGAGAAATAACCTAGGGTCCGTTGGACCCGCATCGATGCGCGTCCTCCATCGCGACCCGAAGACGGGCGAGATCAAGATCCGGATCGAGAACCCGGACGACCTGTGGCACTTGCACAACCTCGTCGTCCCGGGGGAACTCGTCCGCGCCTCCACGCACCGGAGGGAGGAGGCCAAGTCGGACAAGATCCGGCCCGAGCGGATGGAGAAGGTCCGCGTGACCCTCACGATCCGAGTCGAGAAGGTCGAGTTCCAGGCGTTCTCGGACCGGCTGCGCCTCACCGGCGTGATCGTCGAGGGGCCTCAGGACCTCGGGCAGCACCACACCCTGAACGTCGCGGTCGACGACGTCCTCTCGATTATCAAGGTCTGGAGAGCCCACGAGCTCCGGCGGATCGACGACGCGGTCGCCGCGACCCAGCGCCCACTCGTCGCCTTCCTCGCGATGGACGACGACGAAGCCCTCCTCGCCCAGCTCCGGCAGTACGGCGTCCGCGAGGTCGCGACGATCCGCGCGCCCGGGCACGGCAAGATGTTCCCCACCGGAGACGCGAAGTCTGCGTACTTCGACGAGATCCTCGGCAAGCTGCGAGCCGCGGAGCTCGGTCAGGCCCTCGTGATCATCGGACCCGGGTTCGCCCGCGAAGAGTTCCACGCGGTCCTCAAGGACAAGGACCCGGCCCTCGCGTCCCGGGTCCACGTGCACGGCACGGCTCACGCCGGGATGCGCGGGATCCACGAGGCCTTGCGGTTGGGGATCGGGGCGAAGGTCTTCGAGGAGAACCGGGTCGCCCTCGAGACCCGTCTCGTGGAGCGCCTCTTCGAGGCGATGGCGAAGGACGGCCCGTGTGCGTACGGACCCGCGGAGGTCGCGGAGGCCGTCGAAGCGGGGGCCGTGGAGACCCTCCTCGTGAGCGACGCAGTCGTCCGGGAGCAGGCGATCGAGGGCCTGATGCGCGACGCGGAGTCCGCGCGGGGGCAGGTGGTCCTCGTGAGCCGGCACCACGAAGCGGGCGCCCGCCTCGAGTCGATCGGAGGGATCGCGGCCCTCCTCCGCTACCCGGTCAGGTGAGCGTCACGCGCGGCCGTGGCTCTCCCCCTTCACGAGGCCCGCCGCGATGAGGTGAGCGACCCGAAGGGGCTCCGGGAGGGCCCCCCGCACGGTCGTGAGGACGAGGGCCTGCCGGACGTCCTGCCGGTCCGTCCCGACGAACGTGACGAAGAGGGTCGAGTGACGCGTGGAGATCTCCTCGATGCCGTGGCGGGCGATGAGATCCCACCGCTCCTCCCAGTCCGCGAACTTGCGCTTCATCGCGGCGCGGATCGACTCGAGCCCAGGCCGCCGACGTGTGACCGTGACGACGGGCACGCCCGCGGCCGCGGAGAGGGCGTCGATGTCGACCACGTTGAAGCCTCCCACGGCGGCCCCGTCGACGAAGATCATCTCGAGGCCCTCGCGGTACCTGGAGCGGCTCAAGAGGTCGCGCAGCCGGTCCGTCGCGTCCCGGCCGTCCACGCGCGCGTGGGTCGTGAGGACCCCTTCGATGTAGGCAGGCGCCTGGACGACGACGCCCACGACGGGGACCTCTGCGTCCCCGAACCGGAAGGGCGCGTCGTCGATCCCGAGGAAGCGGGACTTCGCTTTCATCCGGCTAGACCAGCTTGAGGTGGCCCGTGACGCGGTCCACGAGCTCGTTGGGCCCCGGTCCCACCGCGAGGCACGTCACGGTCCCGGGCGGGAGTTCCGTGAGCCCCGCGTCCTCGACGAGGGCCGTCGGCAGGTCGAGCCCCCTCGCCTTCGCCCGGAGGGCCTGGAGGTCCGCGACGTTCGCCGCACGCACAACGACCTTCTTCTGGCCCTCCGCGAGCCACGCGGCGAGCCATCGCCGGGCGCGGGATTTCGCTTCGAGGGTCGCCATCACGGACGCATGGGCGACCTGGACGGCGAGCTTCCCGCGCGACAGCTCGAGGTCTCCTCGGACCGCGACGACGAGCTTGTGGTCCATCCTCAATACAGCTCCGCGGCGCGCTCCTGCTCGAGCTGCCTGAGCTCGAGCTCCACGGCCTTGAGGTCGGCCCGGGCCTGGTCGCGCCGCTCCTCGTAATGGGACTGGACGTCCGCGGACTGGAGGCGCATCCGCCGCTCCGCGTCCTTGATCGCGCGCCGGAGGCGCTCCCGCCTCGTCGCGAGCTCTTGGAGGCGGAGGCGGACCTTGTGGTCCCGCTCCTCCTCGGTGAGCAGGTCCGACGGTCCGGGTTTCGGGGTGCGCGCGAGGGCGGGATGGACCTTCGCGAGCTGGGGGTACGCGCCGCGCCACCAGCCGAGGGCGAAGAACGCGGCGCTGAGGCCCAGCAGGCCCGCCGCGATGGGCACGTCGCGTACGTACCCCATCCCGCTCACGGGGTCCACGCCGAAGGAGTTCAGGAGGAACGACCACAGGACCGTCACGGCGATGGAGAGGACGATCCCGAGGGTGATCCGGTACAGCGTGTCGTACTCCCGGTCGAGCTCCCCCCTCCGGGGGTACAGGGCGTTGATGAGGAGGTACCCGGGAAGGAAGAAGATGAGGACGAGGGCCGCGACGACCTGTAGGGTCGCCAGGATCGCGTCGACCACTCCATCGGCGAGCCGGTCGAGTCTATTTGAACGTTGCGCGGTCCCCATGCGTCCCGGGCTTCCGACGCGTTCCGAAAATCAGCGGGAAAAGTCCTTAACCCGGGGCCATGCATACGGCGGCCCGGAGGGATACCCCATGGACCGGACCCGGATCAAGACCCATGTGCGAGGCTTCGACGAGACGATCGGGGGAGGGCTCCTCGAGGGCCACGTGATCCTGCTCTCGGGCGCGCCCGGGACGATGAAATCCTCCCTTGCGTACTCGATCCTGTACGAGAACGCGAAGGAGGACGGCCGGAGGGGCGCCTACTTCACCCTCGAGCAGAGCAAGGACATCCTCCTCGAGCACATGGGATCCCTCGGGATGGCGGACCCCAAGGTGACGGAGAAGCTCACCCTCCTGGACATGGGGAACATCCGAAAGAACCTCAGCTACCTCCAGGGCCGCGGCACGTGGCTCGAGCTGTTCAAGATGTACATCTCGAACGTGATGAAAGCGGAGCCCCTGTCCGTCCTCGTCGTGGACAGCCTCGATGTCCTCGAGACCATGTCGAAGTTCCAGGACCGCCGATCCGAGCTGTACTTCCTGTTCGAGTGGCTCAGGGACCTCGGCCCCCTCATCCTCCTCATCGCGGAGCGTCCCCTCGACCTCGGCCCCTCGTCTCATCCCCCGGACGAGGCGTACCTCGCGGACGGGATCATCCACCTCGGGATGCACCCGACCTCGGACCTGTACGTCCAGCGACGGCTGCGGGTCGTGAAGATGCGATCGACGAAACACGATCCCGGGTACTACGCCCTTTCCTTCGAGGACGGGGCGTTCGAGGTCGCCCGGGCCGTTTCGGGATCTCCGTGAGGGGCCCCGCCCGGTCCGGTCTGTCAGGCCCTCCGCACAATGCCTTTATACCCCCGCACCCCCCAATCCTCGCTTAGCCCCGGAGCGTTCCGGCTCCTCGGGGCCCGAGCGCCGTGCCGCCATGGTCCAGACCACGAGTCCGAACCCGCCTGCGGGCGCCCGTCCGCCCGCCTCCATCCTCGTGATCGATGGGAACGAGGAGCACCAGATCCTGAGCGTGACGGCCCTGGGCCGCAGCGGGCATCGCGTCGCGGTCGCGGACACGGGCCGGGAGGGCATCCGGCTCGCGCGCTCCAAGCCGTTTGACGTGATCGTCGTGGCGTTCAAGCTGCGGGATGCCCACGGCCTCGAGGTCCTGCGCACCCTCCACGAGCAGCTGCCCGACGTCCCGCTCATCTTCGTCGTGTCGGAGGGGGCCGAGGAGCATGCGGTCCGCGCCCTGTCCTCGGGCGCATCCGGGTACCTCGTCAAGACGCCCCGCTACAATGAACTCCTCCCGTCCGTCGTGGACGAGCAGATCGCGAAGGTGCAGTTCCGCGCGCGGCTCCGCGACCAGGAGCGGGCCCTCGTGGACGCGGAGTCGCGGTTCGAGGAGTTCCTCAAGACCTCCCGCGAACCCGTGTTCGTGATCGATCCCGCGGGGACCTTCCTCGCTGTGAACGACGCGATGTGCGCGATGACCGCATACTCGCGCGATTCGCTCATGCAGAAGAACCTGTTCGACCTGGTCGTCATGGGCTCGGCCGGGACGAGCCCGAAGCTCGCCGACCTGGCGCGTGTCGGATTCGAAGGCGTCCTCGACTTCGAGATGAGGCGGAGCGATGGCGTGGAGCTGTTCGTCGAGATCGTCCCGAAGCTCGTACGGAGAGACGGCGAGGTCGTCGGGATCGAGGCCCTCGCCCGCGATGTGACCCAGCGGAAGAAGGTCGAGCACCAGCTGCGCGACATCTACGGCTGGCTTCACGCGATCTACGAGGCGTCCAACGACGCGGTCGTGATCGCGGACGCCGACTCCCGACTCATCGAGTGGAACGCGAGGGCCCTCGAACTGTTCGAACGGGACCCGCAGACCCTGGCGAACACCACGATGGCGGGCCTGTTGCGGGAGCTCGCGCGCCGGACGAGAGACCCCAACGGGATCCTCGTTGAGATGGACGAGTACGGAACGAACCCGGAGGCCGTCGTCGAAGGCAACATCGAGGTCGTGTCACCGCAGCCCCGGATCTACTGGCGAATGACGGCCCCGGTCCACAGCTTCCAGGGAGAGCGGATCGGGCGACTCTGGACGTTCCGCGACATCACGGAGCGACGCCGCGCGGAGCTCGCGGCCCGAGAGGGCGAGGCGGGATTCCGGGCGGTCTTCAACAACGTCCTCGACGGCGTGCTCATCGCGGACGACACGGCTCACCTCGTCGACGCGAACCCGGCGGCGTGCGAGCTGCTCGGGCTTCCCCGGGATCGAATCCTCTCGATGCGCATCCCCGAACTGTCGGCGCCACAGGCCCGCGAAGGGGCCGAGTCAACTTGGAGGGATCTCCTCCGGACCGGGTGGCGGCGAGGCATCCTCCAGATCACGCGCCCGGACGGACAGGTCCGCGATGTCGAGTTCGCTGCGAGGGCCCGATTCCTCCCGGGGCTCCACGTGTCCGTCCTCCGAGACATCACGGACCGGAGGAGGGCCGAGGAGGCGGTGCGGCGGCGCGACGCGATCCTCGGGGCGGTCGGGTTCGCTTCCTCGCAATTCCTCTCGACCGCGGATTTCGAGGACTCGGTCCAGCTGGTGCTCGCCCGCCTTGGAGAGGCCGCGGCCGCGTCCCGGGCCCTCCTCTTCTCGAAGCGTTCCTTTCCCGACGGGCGGTCCGAGGGGTTCCTGCGTTACGAATGGTGCGCCCCGGGGATTCGCTCCCTTTTCTCGGACATGGATGCCGAGCCCGCGTCCCTTGCGGAGGAGACGTTCGGCCGCTGGGCCAACGTGCTCGATGGAGGCGGGGTCGTCGCAGGGCCTGCATCGACCTTCCCGCCCGCCGAGCGCTCGGCCCTCGAGAAGGAGGACGTGCGGTCCGTGATCGCGATGCCGATCCGCGTTGGCTCGGATCTGTGGGGTTTCCTGAACCTCGATGACTGCGTGGTGGAACGCGAGTGGAGCCAACCTGAGCAGGAGGCCCTGCGGGCCGCCGCGGGGAGCATCAGCGCCGCGATCGAGCGCCAGCGTGCCGAAGTCGCGCTCCGTGCTTCCGAGGGTCGGTATCGGCTCCTCTTTGAGGCGAACCCCCTCCCGATGTGGGTGTTCGACAGGGAGTCGCTCCGGTTCCTCGCGGTCAACGAAGCCGCGATCGCTCACTATGGATACTCGCGAGCTGAATTCCTCTCGATGACGATCAAGGACATCCGGCCCGAGGCAGAGGTGGCCGCACTCATGGAGAACGTCGCGCGTGGGTCCTCCGCGCTCACGAATCGGGGCGTGTGGAACCACCGCCTCAAGGATGGGAGCCTCATCGAGGTCGAGATCACCGCGCACGACATTGATTTCGACGGCCGCGACGCGCGACTCGTCCTTGCGAACGACGTCACGGACCGTCGTCGCGCGGAGGCCGAAATCGCGAACTCAGAGCGCAAGTTCCGCATGATCTTCGAAACCGCGGCGGACGCGATCGTCCTGATCGACGGTCGAGGGACCATCTTGGACATGAATCCGGCCGCAGAGGGAGTCATCGAGCGGCCTCGTGCGGAGATGATCGGGCACGCCCTCGCCGAGTATCTGAGCGCGGACGACGTACCGCGTTCCGAGGAGTACCTCCGGGCGATCCTCAAGGACCTCCCGACGCGCGAACCGTTCGAGGTTTCGATCCCGCAGCCGAGCGGCGGACGCCGATTCCTCGAAGTCCGGTCCCGGGTCCTCCAGGAGGAAGGCAGGCGGCCTCTCGTCGAGATCGTCGCCCGGGACATCACAGACCGGATGGAGATGAACCGGCGTCTGCTCGAGAGCGAGCGGCAGGCGTCTCTGGGGCGCATGTCCGCCTACGTCGCGCACGAGATCAACACGCCTCTCACGAACATCTCCCTCCTGACGGCGAGCATCGCCCGTCGGGTCAAGGACGACGACGTCCGGGCGAAGCTCGCGAAGATCAACGCGCAGCGACGGCTCGCCGCGAACATTATCTCGGACCTGTTGCATTTCCACCGCCGGCGGGACGTGACTCGGGTCGCCACGGACCTCCGCGAGGTCCTCGCCCGGGCCGTCGACCACGTCGAGCCGTACCGGAAGGAGAGCGTCACGTTGGTTGCCGAGTCGGTCGGTCCCGAGGTCCGGATCGAGGCGGACCCTGAGCAACTCGACGAGGTCTTCGTCAACCTGATTCGGAACGCATTCGACGCGACCTCCGCGGGGTCCATCTCGGTGCGTCTCGAGGAGCGCCCCGACGAGATCGCCGTCGTGATCGCCGACACGGGGACAGGCATGTCCCGCGACGTCCTGGACCGACTGTTTGAGCCGTTCTTCACGACGAAGCGGATCGGGGAGGGGACGGGCCTCGGTCTCGCGATGTGCAAGAGCATCGTGACGTCCCACGGCGGCCGGATCGATGTGACGTCCGAACCGGGAAACGGATCCTCGTTCACGGTCACGCTCCCTCGGAGGGCGACGGCTTGAAGATCCTCGTCGCGGATGACGATCCGACGATTCGCTCGGAGCTCGCCGAGCTCCTCACGGAGGGGGGCCACGCGGTGCAGGTCGCCGCGGACGGCGGGGAGGCGCTTCGCCTCCTGGAAGCCGAACCGTTCGACGCGGCCCTCCTGGACCTCGTGATGCCCCGCGCCACGGGCATGGAGGTCCTCCGCAGGGTCCGCGTGGTCAGGCCGCAGACCGCGGTCATCATGATCACCGGACAGGGCACGATCGACACGGCCGTCGAGGCGATGAAGTCCGGCGCCGTCGACTTCGTGTCGAAGCCCTTCGATGTGGAGGTCATCCAGCGCACGCTGACCGGCCTCCAGGAGGAGCGGGAGGCCCGTCGTCTCCTCGCGGGGTCCGGGGCGGATGCGTCCGCCCTGAAGGGTCTCGTGGAGGACGCCGCCCAGCGGAAGGCTCTCCTCGCGGTCCTGGGCCCCGCGGCGAAGGCCCCCGCCCGTGGCGCGAGGGCCTTCCGGATCGCGGGCGAGGCGTCGCCTCCCGATGTCTTCTCCCCGAACCAGCTGTACCAGCTCAACGCGGCGGTCGAGGAGTTCGTCGCGACCGCGGAGCGGCCCGCGGTATACCTCGCCGATCTCGGGCTCCTCGAGTCGACCCATGGCCGCGGAGACGTCGCGGCATGGATCCGCCAACTCGGGGAACGGTGCGGCCCGAGGGGCGGGACGGTCATCGTCGACGCCGCGGAGCCCGCCCTCGCGTCCGAGGTCGGGGCCGGTTCCCGGGACGTCGGCACGGTGGACGAGCGCCTCCAGGGCATGCTCGAGTCCCTCGCGAACCCGGTCCGGCGCGCGATCGTCGGGTACGTCTCGGGCTCCGGTCCGGTCGCGTACTCCGCCATCCTCAAGCGGAACTTCGTGGACTCCTCATCGAAGCTTTCCTTCCACCTCGGGAAGTTGCAGGCGGACGGACTCCTGGCGAAAGGCCAGGGCGGCGCGTACGGCCTCACGGACGACGGCCGCCGCGCGTGGGGCGTCGTGCGGGCGCTGGGCGAGGAAGGGCGTCGCCCCACGATCCTCTTCGGGCGCCTGTGATCCGGGTCGGCGTGTCAAGACGACTTGACAGCGGACTCGTGCGGTCAACCCTTGCGAACAACCCCTTTATGTGGCTCCCGGGGCTCTTCACGTCGAGCGAAATGGTGCTCCTGTCGATGGCGACCTCCTCGGGCCGCAAGCGGATCCTGATCGTCGACGACGATGAGGACTTGCGCGCGAACCTCGCAGAGCTGTTCGCCTCGGAAGGCTATGAGACCGAGACGGCGGGGAACGCGCTCGAAGCGCTCGAGAAGCTCGCTCGGAGCGATGTGGACCTGCTGCTCACGGACCTGCGGATGCCCGGGAAGAGCGGGGCCGACCTCATCGAGGAGGTCCGCGATAGACACCCGGACGTGCGAGCGATCTTGATGACCGCCTTCGGGGACGGCTACATGGAAATCGAGAGCGTCCGCCGCGGGGCCATCGGGTACCTGAAGAAGCCGTTCGAGGTCGAGGACGTCCTGGGCCTCGTCGCGAAGATCCTTTCGCTGCCGGGGGAGTGAGACGGACATGGAAGCACTACGCGTGAGCCAGAGCGTGATGGACGAGTATTCGGCGAGGATCCTGCTCGGGACGTACAGCGAGGCCGTGTCGGCCCTCGAACTGAGCCGCCGGTTCGGGATCCCGATCGCGGCGTGCTACCGTCGCATCCGAGATCTCTCGGACATGGGCCTCGTGTTCTGCGAGAAGGAATTGCCCTCCCGGAACGGGAAAGGGCTCCAGCTCTTCCGATCGCGGCTCCGCTCCGTCCGGATCAGCCTCGAAGAGGGGAGGCTCCGGGCGCGCGTCGAGCTGTCTCCCGACGGCACGCCCGCGGATCCCGTCACGGAACAGGTCCTGAACCTCCGCGACGTCCAGGCCGCCGCGTAAGGCTTCATACGCCCTGCGGGGATGGCCCCCGCATGGCCGACGATGCCACGACCGTCCGGGCCCTCCGCGAACGTGTGGCCGCCTTCGTGCACGCGAGGGACTGGGAGCCGTTCCACGTCCCGAAGGAGCTCGCGGTCGCGATGAGCGTCGAGGTCTCCGAGCTCCTCGAGCGGTTCCTCTGGCGCGCGCCGGAGGGACCGTCCACCCTGTCGCAGGACGAACGGGACGGGATCGCGGAGGAACTCGCGGACGTGCTCATCTACGGCCTGAGCCTGGGGAATGCACTGGACCTCGACGTCTCCGACGTGATCCTCGCGAAGCTGGCGAAGGACGAGAAGAAGTACCCGGTCGACCGGTTCAGGGGCCGCGCGCGGCCGCCGTGAGCCGGTCCGCGGACACGAAATCCCCTTCGAGGGCCCAGGCCCGAAGCTCCCGGTACGCGAGGCGAGCGAGGGCCTCGAGGTTCACGACATCTTCCATGTTGTACTGGAGGAGGAGGTCGAGGGCGCCGGGATCCCCATGGCGATGCGCCTCCCACAGCCGGACCGCGTCGAAGCCGCTCAATCCCGTCGTCTCCTCGGAACGCCCGATCCCGACCCGTTCCTCGATCGCCTTGAGCCCCCCGCGGTACCCGAGGCGCCGCAGGGGATACCTCAAGTCCAGGTGGAGCTGGTCGAGCCGCATCCGCGGGAACGCCCTGCGGAGGAACGGGACGTCGAACTGGGCCCCGTTGTACGTGACGATGAGCCTCGCGCGGGCCAGGGCTTCCGGCAGGTCGCTCAGATTGACCCCCTTCACGAAGGAACGCTCCCGTTCCCCGTCGTACACGCCTACGACGGTGACCGCGTCCCGCCCGATCGAGAGGCCCGTCGTCTCGATGTCGAGGTACGCGATCCGATCCCGGAAGTCGGACCAGGCGCGCCAGTGTTCCCGCGTCGGAAGGTTGCGGGCGAAGTATCCGTAGCGACCCTTCCGGAGGGCCTCTTCGGACCGCCCGAGCTCCTCCTCGATCCGCGCGCCGAGCCCCCCCGGCACGCGGGCCTTCGCGGCCCGCGAGGGGAACTCGTCCCAGGACCGGATCCCCGAGTGCCACAGGCGCTCCTCCGTCCGGTATCCGACCCCGTCGATGTGGAGGAAGGTTTGCCGGAGCACGGGTGCCGGACGCTGCCGGGGCCAGATAGCCGTTGCGCCCGGGTGGCCGGACGGGCCCGCAAAGGACATATCGGCTGCGGGGCCATCGCCGCGCGTGTTTGAACTCCGGGCTCGAGACGGCCTGGCCCGAGTGGGGGTCCTCGACACCCCCCATGGCCGCGTGACGACCCCGGCCCTCCTCCCCGTCGTGAACCCGAACCGGCCCGTCGTGCCGCCGCGGGACCTCGCGACGCGGTTCCGCGCCCAGATCCTCATCACGAACGCGTACATCCTCGGGAAGCCTCCCCTCCGGGACGCGGTCCTCGACCACGGGGTCCACGGCCTCCTCGACTTCCCCGGGGCCATCATGACCGACTCGGGCGCGTTCCAGTCCCACGTGTACGGGTCCGTGGACGTCACGAACGCGGACGTCGTCCGGTTCCAGGCCTCGATCGGGTCCGACCTCGGGACGATGCTCGATCCGTTCTCCGAACCGGAACACGGTCGGGACCGTGCCTCGGAGGACGTGGAGGAGACGATCCGGCGGGCCCGGGAGGCCGACGGGCTTCGCGGGGACATGGGGCTCGTGGGCGCCATTCAAGGAGGCCTCCACGAGGACCTAAGGGAGCGGTGCGCGCGGGAGGTGTCCTCCCTCGGGATTGCGGTCGCGGCGATCGGGGGCGTCGTGCCGCTCCTCGAGTCGTACCGCTTCCGGGACCTGGTCCGCGTGATCGTCGCGTCGAAGCGCGGGCTCGATCCGTCGAAACCCGTCCACCTCTTCGGGGCCGGCCACCCGATCGTGTTCCCGCTCGCGGCCCTCGTCGGCTGTGACCTGTTCGATTCGGCCTCGTACGCGAAGTACGCGCGGGACGGTCGGATGATGTTCCCGGACGGCACGCGTCGCGCCTCCCACATCGAGGAGAGCGGCTGCAGCTGTCCCGTGTGCACGGAGCATCCCGTCTCCGAGCTCGCCGCGGACGAGCGGCTCCTCGCGGAACACAACCTCCACGTGTGTTTCGCCGCGGTGGGCGAGGTCCGGCGGGCGATCGCGGCCGGGGAACTGTGGGAACTCGTCGAGCGACGCGCGCGGGACCACCCGGCCCTTCTCGACGCGCTCGCGGAGCTACGGCGCCACGCGGACTTCCTCGAGGAGTTCGAGCCGATCTCGCGGCCGCGGGCCCTGTACTACGTCGGCCCGGAAACCGCACACCGCCCGATCCTGATGCGGTACCGGCGTCGTCTTCGCGAGCGGTACGCGCCTCCTCCCGCGAAGGGGCTCGTCGTGTTCCCGGAGGGGGAGCGCCCGTACTCGGCCCGGCGCGCGGGCGTCGTGGCGCGGGCGCTCGAAGCCTCGGACGTCCATTTCGTCGTGCGCTCCGTCTGGGGGCCTGTGCCCCTCGAACTCGACCAAGTGTGGCCCCTCTCCCAGTCCCTCATCCCGGAGCGTCTCGATCTCGAGGCCCTCGAGGCCGCGGAGGTGTTTCTCCGCGAGTGGGTCGAGGGCGCCGGATATCCGTTCGGCCGGCTGTGGGAGGGGGACGACACCCTGGACGACCTGCGGTCGCGGGCCCCGGGCCCCCGAGCGGTGGACTGGGACCTCCTCCGGGTCCGGGCCACCGCGGATCTCCAGTTCGGCCGCGGCGCGGCCGACGTCCTCCTAACCGGGTCCCTCCGGTTCGTGGTCTCCAAGAACACCGGCCGGATCCGGAACGTGATCGCGGACGAGGAGCACGTCGCGTCTCTCCGGGCCGAGGACGGGTGGTTCAGCCTCCGGTCTGCGGGCGCGCGGCGCCTCCACGCCGGGATCCCGTCCCCGCGACTCCGGGTCATCGTGGATCCGGACGCGGTGCCGTTCCACCGGGAAGGCAAGAACGTCATGGCGAAGTTCGTCGTGGACGCGGACCCCGACGTCCGGCCCGGCGACGAGGTCCTCGTCGTTTCCCCCCTCGACGATCTGTGCGCGGTGGCCCGCGCGACGATGAACCGGCGCGAGATGCTCGCGTTCCGCCGCGGGGTCGCGGCCCACGTCCGGGAGGGCGTCCCTCCACCTCCCGTTCCGCCTCGCGAACCCGCGCGAGCCACGCGTCCAGGGCGATGAGCAGGTCGCGCGGGTCCTCCCCCGCGAGCTCGACGCGCACCTGGCGCCTCGCGCCATGCGGGATCCCTCG
Source organism: Thermoplasmata archaeon (assembly GCA_035283365.1). Classification (GTDB taxonomy): domain Archaea; phylum Thermoplasmatota; class Thermoplasmata; order RBG-16-68-12; family RBG-16-68-12; genus RBG-16-68-12. The sequence goes on from DATETY010000004.1 coordinate 67,718, forward strand.
GGACTCGATCCCGGCGGCCTCCGCGACGGCCTGCGCCGTCCCCGCGTCCGCGAAGCTCATGACGACGACCGCCCGGGCGCGCATCGGATAGCCCCGGGCAGATTCGAACTGCCGTCGCGGGTTCCAAAGACCCGAATGCTTGACCGCTACACCACGGGGCTGCCCGTGCAGATTCGCTCGGGTCTATAAAGTCCATCGCCCACGACGCGTCCGATGAAGTCCGTCGCACGGGCTCCTTCGATTCGGATGCGGACGAACCCGCCGATCGGCACGCCCCGCGGCCCGATCCGCCGAATCGGCCATGACGGTAGGCGCGGGCGGCAGGGAGAAATACCCTTCCCCGGTATCCTGCGCCTCGAGGCCCGCGATGGAACCTCCGAGCAGCCCGTGGGGCGCCGCTCTCCTCTCCTTCATGTTCCCGGGGCTCGGCCAGGTGTACGCCCACGACTTCGTGAAGGGCTGCCTCCTGCTGACCGTCTCGATCGGCCTCGGCGTGTTCGTGTTCCCCATCGGGGTCCTCGCGTTCATCGCCCTGTACCTCCGGGAGCCGTTCCCGATCGCCTGGTTCGTCGCGGGGGTCCCCTCGGAATTCGCGCCCCCCGCGCTCGTCATCTCCGTCCTCTTCCTCGCCCCCGTCTCGTGGTTCCTCTGGTTCGCGTCCGTCGTGCAAGCGTACGACGCGGCGACCCAGCACAACGAACGCTTCGCATCCCTCGTGTGCAAGGTGTGCGGTCGGCGGTACACGTCCGGAATCACGGAGTGTCCGAACTGCGGGGCCCCCGCGGTCCCGTAGCCGGGTCCACAACCCTTATGGGCTCGCGCATCCGTCCGGACCGCGATGCAGGAAGCGCCAACCCCACCGTCGCCCGAGGCGTCCGAGCGGCCGCCCGCGTACGAGCTCCGAGACCGCGCGAAGGCCGCTAAGCTCCGTCATCGGGCCGCAAAAGCCCGCGTGAAGGCCCAGCGGCTCGAGCACAAGTCGAAGCGGCTGTTCGCGAGGGCCGCGGACCTTGAGCAGAGGGCGGACGCGATCGATGGCGTCGTGCGCGAGGCGCCTTCCGCTCCGCTCTGAGTCGTCGCTGGGGGACCGGGATGGCGGGCTCCGACAACGGGATCGTCCTGGACGACGTGCGCGCATATCTCGACGGGCTCGCGAACCCGGGCGGGACGGACCTCGCGGCCCTGGAGGCGGAGGGGCTCCGCGACGGCTGGCCCATCGTCGGACGCGTCGAGGGAAGCCTCCTTCACATCCTCGCGAGCGCGATCGGCGCGCGCCGCATCCTCGAGCTCGGGACGGCGATCGGATACTCGGGGACGTGGCTCGCCCGCGCGCTGCCGCCGGACGGCACCCTGGTGACCGTCGAAGGGAACCCGGACACCGCGAAGATCGCCGCGAAGAACTTCGAGCGCCTCGGAGTCGCGGACCGCGTGACCCTCCTCGTCGGGCGGGCGGACGATGTGCTCGAGGACCTCACGGGCCCGTTCGACCTGATCTTCAACGACATCGACAAGGACGGGTATCCGGCCGTCCTCGAGCCGTCCGTCGAGCGTCTCCGCGTGGGTGGTTTGCTCGTCACGGACAACGTGCTTTGGCAAGGAGACGTCGCGCGGAAGAGCCGGAGCGCGGAGACGAAGGCGATCCGGGCGTACAACGAGCGGCTCGCGAACGACCCGCGGATGATCGCGGTCATCACGCCCGTCCGGGACGGGGTCTCGATCGCCCTGAAGCTCCGCGCTTGAGCCGCGCGGCGGGCCCGCCAGGGTTATTACGCCCCGTGGGCATCGGATGGATGTCATGGCGCGTCCCCGCCGGCCCGAGGTGTTCGTGTACGCGGAGACGGACGGCCAGGTGTACCTCGTCAAGGACCGTGGGGTCCTCCGGTTCCCCCGGGACCGGGAACGCCTCCCGTTCGCGACGACCCCGAACGGCGTGATAGACTTCGGAACCCAGCGGATCGTGAAGGTCAAGCCCGCCCTGGATCGCCACCCCGAGGAGTGGCTCGGCCGGGATGCGATCTTCGACCGCGAGGACGTGGACGGCCTCGTGAAGCGTGCGATCTACACGACGATGATCCGCTGCGTGAGCGAGGTCGTCATCTCGAAGGGCGCGAAGGTCCTCATGGTGAAGGCTCGCCGCGGGTTCTCCCAGGGACACTGGAACGTGCCCGGGGGTTTCATGGACTACGGGGAGAGCCCGGAAGTCGGCGTGGAGCGAGAGGCCGAGGAGGAGATCGGGGTGGACGTCGTGCTGGACGGCCTCCTGAACACGTACGTCGCTGGCTTCCCAGGCCGCCCGTCGTACACGCTCGGTTTCGTGTACCGAGGCCACGTGACGTCCGAAGCGTTCCGCCTGAAGCCCGACGAGATCGAGGCGGTCGACTGGTTCTCGGTGGACCGCGGGCTCGGCCTCACGCGAAACCCGTTCGCGAAGTGGGGACTCGTCGACTTCTTCGTCCAGTCCCCGGAGGCGCGACGGGCACTCCGGGTCCGCAAACATGGCTTGTCCGCGGACACCACGCCCGTCGTCCGACCGACCGTGATCCTCGACCGGGACGGGGTGATCAACCGGGGTCGCCCGGGGTACGTCCGCACCCCCGATCACTTCGAGTTCCTCCCGGGCACGATCGCGGCGATGCGTCGCCTCACGGAGGCGGGTTGGCGGCTCGTCATCGCCACGAACCAGGACGCGATGGGCTGGAAGCTCGTGCCGGACCGGCAGCTCGCGCGGATCCACGAGCGGATGCTCGCGGAGCTCAAGCGCCGCGGGGTCCACATCGCCGAGATTTACTATTGCCCGCACCACGTCCTGTCGGACTGCGCGTGCCGGAAGCCACGGCCCGGCATGCTGCTCGCCGCAGCGCGGGACCTTGGCGTGGAACCGCGGATGGCCTGGATGGTCGGGGACAAGGTCCTCGACCTGGAGACGGGCCGCGCGTTCGGTTGCCGGATCGCATGGGTCGGGGCGAAGTCGTGGCGCCGTCGGTTCGAGTCCGATGCGCGGGCCTGGCAACCCGACGTGGTCGCGGACGACCTGGCCAGGGCCGCGGACGCGATCCTCCGGCGGCCGACGATGGCGCACCCGCGGCGAGAGGGCAAGGTCTAAGCGGGTCCGGGCCCTTGCTTCTGCGGGCGACGCGCATGGTGCGGGAGTACGGGATCTTCGTCGGCGGGAAATGGCGCACGTCCAAGGGGCCCCGGTTCGAGACCCGCAACCCCGCGACGGGTGAGGTCCTCGCGACGTTCCCCGATGCGACGAAGGGGGAGCTCGCGACGGCCGTGAAGGCGGCAAAGGACGCGTTCGAGGGCTGGCGCAAGACCCCGGCACCGCGGCGCGGCGAACTGCTCCTCGAGGCGGCCCGGATCTTCCGGCGCAAGAAGGAGGAGCTCGCGCGCGTCGTGACGACGGAGATGGGCAAGATCCTCCAGGAAGGCCGCGGAGACGTCCAGGAGGTGATCGATTTCTTCGAGTACGCCGCGGGCGAAGGTCGGCGGATGTTCGGCGAGACGGTCCCGTCCGAGCTCCCGAACAAGATGTGCCTGACCGTGCGCATGCCCGTCGGGCCCGTCGGGCTCATCACCCCGTGGAACTTCCCGATGGCGATCCCCGGTTGGAAGAGCGGCGCGGCCCTCATCGCGGGCTGCCCGTTCGTCCTGAAACCGTCGAGCCTCACTCCCCTGTCCGCGGCGCGATTCATCGAGGTCCTCGACGAGGCCGGGTTCCCCGCCGGCGTCGTGAACATGGTGACGGGGAGCGGTGGTGTCGTGGGGGACGGCCTCGTGGCCCATCCGGACATCCGGGCGATCTCCTTCACGGGCGGCGTGGACACGGGGAAGCACGTGTACGAGAGCGCCGCGAAGAAGATGATCAAAGTGGGGCTCGAGCTCGGGGGGAAGAACGCGATCATCGCGATGGACGACGCAAACCTCGACCTCCTAATGGACGGGGTCCTGTTCGGCGCGTTCGGCACGGCGGGGCAGCGATGCACCGCGACGTCGCGCCTCATCGTCCACGAGAAGATCTACGAGCAGGTCGTGGAGGAGCTCGTCGACAAGGCGAGCCGTCTCCGGATCGGGGATCCGCTCGACGAGAAAGTCGACATGGGGCCCGTGGCGTCTCCCGAGCAGGAGAAAAAGGTTCTCGAGTACATCGGGATCGGGAAGCAGGAAGGGGACACCCTCCTTGGGGGCGGCGCGAAACTCCGCGGGGGAGCACACGACCGAGGCCACTTCATCGAGCCGACGGTTTTCGCGGTGGACCGGAAGGCCCGGCTCGCCCAGGAAGAAGTGTTCGGTCCGGTCCTGAGCGTCCTAAAGGCGAACGGGTACGAGGACGCGGTCGCGATTGCGAACTCCGTGCGGTACGGCCTGAGCTCGAGCATCTACACGAACGACCTGCGGTGGGCGTTCCGCGCGATGCACGATCTCGAGGCGGGCATCACGTACGTGAACGCACCGACGATCGGTGCGGAGGTCCAGCTCCCGTTCGGAGG
>DATETY010000005.1:0-53949 GCA_035283365.1 Thermoplasmata archaeon
AGAGGCGGGCCCAGGTCCCGCGGAGCGTGACCGCTCCCCTAGGCCTCGTGAGAACCGTGGGTCCCATCCCGGGCCGCGTATCGGGAGTCGGCCTACAAATAGGTAACTGCGCGGACGGACCGCGTCCGCCATCGAGGCAACAGACCCGGGTTGCCGAGGAATGCCTTTATTACGCCCGTAGAATTCCGACGCACCGTGTCCGCCGCCTGGCACAGCCTCCCCCCCGACGCGGCCCTCCAGCGTCTCGAATCGTCGCCGTTGGGCCTCAGCCGTGAGGAAGCTGCCTCCCGGCTCGCCCGATACGGGCCCAACGAGCTCGTCCAGACGACGAGGATCAGTCCGCTCCGCATCCTCCTCAGCCAGTTCACGGACGTCCTCGTGATCGTCCTCATCATCGCGGCCGTGATCTCCGCGGCTCTCGGCCTGTCGAAGGGGGAGAGCGCGGAGCTCCTCGATGCGGCGCTCATCGTCGTGATCGTGATCCTCAACGCGACCCTCGGGTTCGTCCAGGAGTACCGCGCGGAGCGGTCCCTCCAGGCGCTCAAGGCGCTCGCGGCCCCCAAGGCCCACGTGGTCCGGGAGGGCGAGACCCTCGTCGTGCCCGCGCGCGAGCTCGTCCCCGGTGACATCGTGCTCCTCGCGGCGGGAGACCGGGTCCCCGCGGACGCGCGCCTCCTCGAGGCGTCGGGCCTCCGCGCGGACGAGGCGTCCCTCACGGGCGAGTCCCTCCCCGTCACGAAGACCCCCGAGCCGCTCCGGGAGGACACGTTCCTCGCGGACCGGAGGAACCTCGTCTTCCTGGGCACCTCAATCGAGGGCGGTCGCGGGAAGGCCGTCGTCGTGGGGACGGGGATGCAGACGGAGCTCGGTACGATCGCGGGACTCGTCCAGCAGGAGACGAGCGAGGAAACGCCGCTCCAGAGGCAGCTCGACCGGCTCGGGAAGCAGATTGGGGCCGCCGTCCTCGCGGTCGCGGCCGTCGTGTTCCTGATCGGCGTCGTGCGGGACATCCGCCAGGCGGAGGTGCTCTTCCTCACGGCGGTCGGGCTCGCGGTCGCGGCGATCCCGGAGGGCCTGCCCGCGGTCGTCACGATCAGCCTCGCGCTCGGGCTCCAGCGGATGGTGAAGCGCCATGCCCTCGTCCGGAAGCTACCTGCTGTGGAGGCGCTCGGCTCCGCGACCATCATCTGCTCGGACAAGACGGGTACCCTCACGAAAGGCGAGATGAACGTCCGCGCGCTGTTCGCCGGAGGCCGCGAGTACGTCGTCCAGGGGGAGGGATTCGATCCCTCGGGCGCCGTCGTCGCCGGGGACGGGGTCGTCCTCGCGGACGACGACCCGTCCCTCCGGGAGATCCTTGTGTGCGGCGTGCTGTGCAACGACGCGGTGCTCAAGCGCGAAGGGGACCGCTGGACCGTGGATGGGGACGCGACGGAGGGCGCCCTCACGGTCGCCGCGAGGCGCGCGGGTCTGGACCCGGAGGCCGTCCGGGCGGAATGGGCGCGGGTCGCGGAGATCCCGTTCACCTCGGAGCGGAAGAAGATGTCGACCCTCCACGCCCGCATCCCCGTGGATCGGCTCGCGGACCTCCTCGCGCGGCCCGAGGGGGAGCGCGTATCCCGTCTCGCGGACGCGGGCCCTAAGGTGCTCTGCGTGAAGGGCGCGCCCGAGCGGGTCCTCGCGGCGTGCACCCGTGTCCTCGCGGACGGGGAGGTCCGGCCGCTCGAGGACTACGACCGCAAGCAGCTCCTCTACCGGAACCAGGAGATGGCGACACGGGCCCTGCGGGTGCTTGCGCTCGCGCGCCGCGAGTTCCCCGCGGAGCTGCCGGCTCTCCAGGAGGGCGACCTCGAGCGGGACCTCACGTTCCTCGGGCTCGTGGGGATGATGGACGCGCCCCGTCACGACGCGACGAAGGCGATTGACCGGTGTACGCGCGCGGGCATCCGGGTCGTGATGATCACGGGGGACCACAAGCTCACCGCGATGGCGGTCGCGCGGGAGATGGGGATCCTGTCCGAGGGCGAACTCGCCCTCACGGGGGAGGATCTCGAGAGGATGTCCCAGGAGGACCTCGTCCGGGACGTCGAGAAGATCAAGGTGTACGCCCGCGTCTCGCCGGCCCACAAGCTCCGGATCGTGGACGCCTGGAAAAAGAAGGGCCACGTCGTCGCGATGACGGGCGACGGCGTGAACGACGCGCCCGCGCTCAAACGGTCCGACCTCGGGGTCGCGATGGGCATCACGGGGACGGACGTCGCGAAGGAGAGCGCGGACATGGTCCTCACGGACGACAACTTCGCGTCGATCGTCGCGGCCGTCGAGGAGGGCCGCGGGATCTACGACAACATCCGGAAGTTCGTCCGCTACATGCTGAGCACGAACAGCGGCGAGGTCCTCACGATCTTCCTCGCGTCCGTCCTCTTCTGGCCGCTCCCCCTCCTGCCACTCCAGATCCTGTGGATCAATCTCATCACGGACGGGTTCCCCGCGCTCGCCCTCACGGTCGAGCCGAAGGAGAGCGGCCTCATGGAACGAAAGCCTCGAGACCCGAAAGCGGGCATCCTGAGCGGGGGGATCGGCTTCCACATCGCGTGGGTCGGGAGCCTCATGGCGGTCGGTGCGCTCGCGCTGTTCCAGTGGGCGATCGCGAACCGCCCAGGCGACCCGGGGCTCGAGGAGCCGCGGACCCTCGTGTTCTTCCTCCTCACGATGTTCCAGGTGTTCCACGTGCTCGCGATCCGCGTGGAGCGGACCTCCGTGTTCAAGGAGGGGTTCTTCCGGAACCGCCATCTCATCCTCGCGGTCCTCGGGACCGTCGCGCTCCAGCTGCTCGTGATCTACGCGCCGTTCCTGCAGCCCGCGTTCCGGACCCGCGCGCTCCCGTGGGAGGAACTCCTCGCCGCGACCCTCGTGGCGAGCTCCGTGTTCTTCGCGGTGGAGTTCGAGAAGTGGGTCCGCAGGCGGCGCGAGCCGTGATCACAGTCGACGGGGCCCACGGTGAGGGCGGGGGCCAGCTCCTCCGCATGGCCGTCGCGCTCTCGACGGTCACGGGGACCGCGGTCCGCATCATGAACATCCGCGCGGGTCGACTGAAGCCCGGCATGGCCGCCCAGCACGTGACCGCGGTGGACGCCGTGCGTTCCATGTGCGGCGCGGAAGTGAACGGGGTCGCCGTCGGATCCCATGAGCTCGAGTTTCGTCCCGGCCCGATTCGTCCGGGCCGATACTCCTTCGACGTGGGCACCGCGGGGAGCGTGACCCTCGTCCTGCAGGCGTGCCTGCCCGTGGCGTTCGCGGCTCCGGGACCGTTACAGCTCACCCTCACGGGCGGAACGGATGTGCGATGGTCCCCGCCTGTCGACTACGTCGCGCGCGTGTTCCTCCCCCTCCTGCGCTCGATGGGCGGGAACGCGGACATCCTGCTCGTCCGGCGGGGCTACTACCCGCGCGGCGGAGGGCGGATCGAGGTGAACACCCGACCGACGTCCCGATGGGCTCCGCTCGACTCGTTGGAGCCCGGGGCCGTCCTCGCGATCCGTGGGATCGCGCACGCCTCCCATCTCCGGGAGGACATCCCGAAGCGGATGAAGCACGCCGCGATGCGGCGCCTCCACGGTCGTCCCGACGTGAAGATTGAGGAGCGGGTGTACGCGGGCGACGAGGCGGTCGGCCAGGGGGGCGCCGTCGTCCTCTGGGCGGAGACGGAGCACGGGATCCTCGGCGCGGACGCGCTGGCGGAGCGCGGGAAACCTTCCGAGCGGGTCGGGGAGGAGGCGGCCTCGGTCCTCGCTGCCGAGCTCGACGGCCGGGGGACCCTCGACGTGCATGCGGCCGACCAAATCCTCCCGTACCTGTGCCTCGCGGACGGCCCGTCTGCGATCAGCGTGCGCGATGCGACGGGCCACCTGCGGTCCCTCGCGTGGCTCCTCCCGCAGTTCCTCGAACGGACGATCCGGCTCCAGGGCGAAGCCGGCAGATGGGTCGTCCGAGTCTCGGGTCCGAAGGCCTAGCCGTACATGCTCGGGCGCACGGAGCCGCTCGGCTTCTTCGCGGCGTCCGCCTGGTGGTGGATCGACTTGAGCTGCATCTCGATCCGCTCGGCCTCCTCGTACAGAGGCTTCGCGTCGAGTTCCGTGTGGAGGAGCAGCTTGTCGATCGTCTCGATCACGCGCGCGGCCGCGCGGGCGTCCGGGTAGTCGGGGTGGGCCTCGCTCAGGAGCGTGATCACGTCGAAATCCCGCTTCCGGCCCTCGTTCAGGAGGACGCCCGCGACGCCCGTGATCACGCCCTCCTCGAAGATCGTCACGTGGTTCGACTTGAGCATGGCCATCGCCTTGTCCGTCGAGCCGATCCCGTACACCTCGACCTGGCGCTCCTCCTCCTCGACCTCCTGGTCCACGATGAGGCCTTCCGGGCACACGAGGAGGTTGCAGCGCGCGTCCTGGGCCCAGTCCAGGACGGTCGACGCGATCGACTTGATCAGGTTCGGCGGCGGCTGGAACTCGCTGATGAACACGACGACCTGGTCGTGCCCCTCGACCTTGGGCCCCGCGTAGATGCGGACGGGGTTCATCGGCTGCCCGTCCCGCACGAGGGCGACCGTCGGGAAGTACGTGGAGTCCATGATCCCGATCTGGGTGAGGTTCAGGGCGTTGATCAGGTAGTTCGCCACGATGGAGGACACGAGCCCGACGCTCGGAAATCCGTCGATCACGGTGGCCCCGCGGAGGTCCATCCTCTTGAGCTCGTAGATCTGGATGCCGTCCATGGGCCGCGGCTCATCGAGGGTGCCTTACTTAAAACTATACCCCTTGAGTCGCGAGTTGAGAACGAGTCATCTTTCAGGGAGGATTTCGAACGTGTTCGTCCATGCGACGCCGCCCCGCGCGAACAAGATTCCCACGGAGCAGTACTTCGCCATGGACAGGTCGATCGCGCGCTTCACGTCGGACTCGCGCACGCCGTCGCCGCGCACGCGGAAGTGGAAATGCATCTTCGTGAAGACGCGCGGCTCCTCGGCCGCTCGCTCGGCGTCCGCGGACACCTCGAGGGACGCGAGCGGGGCACGCTCCTTCTGCAGGATCCACACGACGTCCGACGCGGTGCACGCCATCGCGGCGAGGAGGGCCGCCTGGACGGGGGACGGCCCCTCTTTCGCGGTGCCCTTCGGCGGCGCGTGCAGGACGATCGGCGGGGCGCCCTCCGCGCGTCCTTCGAACTTCATGTTCCCCAGGTGCGTGAGCGAGGCCTTCATCGCGCTTCCCTCTCCGTCCATGGGCCCGCGCTACTAGAAACTGCGCTCTCCCTGCAAAGGTTGTTATGGGCTCGGTTCGTTCGCCGGGGCCGTGCGCCCGCATGTGACGATCAACGCGGCGATCAGCGTGGACGGGAAGATTGCCCTCGCGGACGGACGGGGCGTGCGGATCAGCGACGAGGAGGACCTTCGGCGCGTGCACGCGCTCCGCGCGTCGTGCGATGCGATCCTGGTCGGCGTGGGCACGGTCCTCACGGACGACCCGAAGCTCACCGTGAAGGCGGAGTACGCGAAGGGCCCGAACCCCCTCCGGGTCGTCCTCGACTCGGACGGGAAGACGCCGGGCCGCGCGCACGTCCTCGACGGGACGGCGCCCACCCTCATCGCGACGGCCGCGGACTGCGAGCGCACGTTCAGGACCGCGGACGTCTTCCGGGCGGGGTCCGATGAGGTCGACCTGGAGGCGCTCCTCGGCCACCTGTCGGACCGCGGGGTCAAGTCCCTCCTCGTCGAGGGCGGCAGCACGGTGATCTGGTCGTTCCTCCGCGGACGGCTCGCGGACGAGCTCAAGGTGTTCGTCGGCAGCCGGGTCCTCGGCGGCCAGTCTGCGCCGACCCTCGCGGGGGGCGAGGGCGCGAAGTCCCTCGAGGACGCGATCCGCCTCCGGCTCGACCGAGCGGGACGCCTCGGGTCCGGCGTCCTCCTCGAGTACACGGTGGTCCCGTGAAGCTGATCTGCGACCACATGCTCGGGTCCCTCGCCCGATGGCTGCGGTTCATGGGGCACGACACCGCGTACCCGAAGGCGATGGACGACCGGGACCTGATCCGAAAGGCCCGGGAGGAGGACCGCGTCCTCCTCACGCGGGACAAGGAGCTCGCGGCGCGGTTCGCGGGCGCGATCGTCGTCCGCAGCGACGTCCTCGAGGCGCAGATCCGCGAGGTCGCGTCCGCGTTGCCTCTGCGCGTGCTCGACCCGCTCTCCCGATGCTCCGTGTGCAACACGCCGATCGAGCCGGCCTCCCTCGAGGCGGTGCGGGACCTCGTCCCCGAAGGGGTCCTCGCGCGAGAGCGGGCGTTCTGGCGCTGCCCCACGTGCGGGAAGGTGTACTGGCAGGGGAGCCACTGGGACAAGATGATCGAGCGGCTGAACAGCTTGGACCTGCCGTGGGCCTAGCCGCCCTCGAGGAACCGCACGAACGGCGACGCGTCCAGGTCGTCCGGTCGGAGCCACGCGCTCAGCACGACGTCCTCGAGCGCCTCTCGCGGGAAGCACGTCACGCCGGCTTCCTCGAGCTGGGCGACCTCCGCCTCCGGGATCGCGTCCATGAGGACCGCGCCCAAGGCCGCCTCGGAGTCCGCGACGCGCTCCAGGTACCCGACGGCCTCGCCCAGGAGGAGGAACCCGAGCATGGCCTCCTCGCCGTCCTTCTCCGCCCGGATCAAGCGGCCGTCCGAGGCGACGGCCCACCCGCGGTCGCGCAGGAACTGCTCCACGGCCTGCTGCAGCACGCTCTCGTCGGAAGCGCGCGGGCCGCAAAAACATGGCGCCCACGCAAACCCTAATATCCGCCATCGAAAATGGGGGCAGGGTCCAACGGATGGAAGGCTCCCTCGTCCTCGAGGACGGAACCGTCGTCGGGGGAGCGTTTTTCGGCGCGCGGCGGAAGGCGTTCGGGGAGCTCGTCTTCAACACGAACATGACGGGCTACACGGAGGCCCTCACGGACCCGTCGTACCGCGGGCAGATCCTCCTCATGACGTACCCTCTCATCGGGAACTACGGGGTGGACCCGATGGCCGTCGAATCGGACGAGATCCAGCCGAGCGGCTTCGTCGTGCGGGAGGCGTGCGCGACCCCGTCCCACCCGAGGAGCGCGATGGCCCTCTCCACGTTCCTGCAGAAACATCGGACGCCGGGGCTCGAGGGGGCGGACACCCGCATGCTCACGACGAAGATCCGGAGCCGGGGCACGATGAAAGCCGCGATCGTCCCCGCGGGGTCGGACCTCGAGGAGGCCGCGCGGGACGTGCGGTCCATGCCCCATCCCGACACGCGGAACCTCGTCGCGGAGGTGAGCTGCCGCAAGCCGCTCGAGTACCCGGGCCCCGCGGACCGGACGATCGCCGTGGTCGACTGCGGCGTCAAGTGGAACATCATCCGGGAGGCCCAGCGGTACGGCCGGGTCGTGCGCGTGCCGTACGACGCGACCCCGGACGCGATCCTCTCGCACAAGCCGAATGGGGTGATCCTCTCGAACGGCCCCGGAGATCCCGCCCACCCCGAGATCGTCGCGACGACGGTCCGCACCGCGAAGGATCTCGTCGGCCGGGTGCCCCTGTTCGGGATCTGCCTGGGCCATCAGATCCTCGCCCTCGCGTTCGGGGGCCGCACGTTCAAGCTCAAGTTCGGCCACCGAGGCGGGAACCAGCCCGTGCAGGACGTGCGGTCGAACCGGGTCCACATCACATCCCAGAACCACGGGTTCGCGGTGGATCCGAAGTCGATCCGATCGTCCGAGTTCGAGGTGAGCCACGTGAACCTGAACGACGGGACCGTGGAGGGGCTCGTCCACAAGGAGCTGCCCATCTTCTCCGTGCAGTATCACCCGGAGGCCCGCCCCGGGCCATGGGACAACGCATACCTGTTCCGGGAGTTCGTCGCGGTCATGGGGAGGAGGTGATCCGGTCCCGAAGCGGAAGGACATCCGCGTCGCGATGGTGATCGGCTCGGGCCCGATAGTCATCGGTCAGGCAGCCGAGATCGGGTGAGGACGCGCCTCGCTCGACGGCAGTTCGACTACTCGGGCACCCAGGCCTGCCGCTCCCTCCGCGAGGAGGGCGTGCGGGTCGTCCTCGTGAACAGCAACCCCGCGACGATCCAGACGGACACGGACACGGCGGACGCCGTGTACGTCGAGCCGCTCACGGTCGAGTTCCTCGAGAAGGTGATCGCGAAGGAACGGCCCCAGGGGATCCTGAGCGGGATGGGCGGGCAGACGGCCCTCAACCTGTGCAGCGAGCTCGCGGAGGCCGGGGTCCTCGCGAAGCACGGCGTGGAACTCCTCGGGACGGGCCTCGAGGCGATCACCGCGGGGGAGAACCGGGAACGGTTCGCGGACCTCATGCGGTCCATCGGAGAGCCGGTGCCCCGGAGCGCCGCGGTGTCCGACCTGGCGGGCGCGAAGGCGTTCGTCGACACGGTGGGCGGCTACCCGGCCATCGTGCGGGCCGCGTACACCCTGGGCGGGAGCGGGAGCGGCGTGGCCCACTCGGGCGAGGACCTCGAGCGGATCGTCGGGCTCGGCCTCGCGTACTCCCGGATCCAGCAGGTCCTCGTGGAGGAGTCCGTCCTGGGATGGAAGGAGTTCGAGTACGAGGTGATGCGGGACCGGGCGGACAACTGCATCACGATCTGCAACATGGAGAACTTGGACCCGATGGGGTTCCACACGGGCGAGTCGATCGTCTTCGCGCCCGCGCAGACCCTGAGCGACTCGGACCACCAGACGTTGAGGTCCGCGGCCCTCCGGATCATCCGGGCCCTCCGGGTCGAGGGCGGCTGCAACATCCAGTTCGCGGTCCACCCAAGGACGGGCGAGTATCGCGTGATCGAGGTGAACCCCCGCGTCTCCAGGTCGTCCGCCCTCGCCTCGAAGGCGACCGGCTACCCGATCGCCCGGATCGCCGCGAAGATCGCGATCGGGCTGACGCTCGACGAAATCCCGAATCCCGTCACGGGCAAGACGCTCGCCTCGTTCGAGCCCACCCTCGACTACGTCGTGACGAAGATCCCCCGCTGGCCGTTCGACAAGTTCCCCACGGTCGACGCGCGGATCGGGACTTCCATGAAGAGCACGGGGGAGGTCATGGGCATCGGCCGGACCCTCGAGGAGTCCCTCATGAAGGCCGTGCGGTCCCTCGAGATCGGGAAGGTCGGGCTCGAGCCGGACGCGTGGTCCGATGAGGCCCTCCAGGAGGAACTCCGCGTGCCGACGGACAAGCGGCTGTTCGCCGTCGCGGAGGCCGTGCGGCGCGGCCTGTCCACCGCGAAGCTCGCGGCCCTCACGGACTGGGATCCGTTCTTCCTCGAGAAAGTCCGCGCCCTCGTCGGGATGGAGGCCCGCCTGCGGGACCGGGTCCTCGCCCCGCCGACCGTCGCGGAGGCGAAGCGGCTCGGGTTCTCCGACGCGTGCATCGCGCAGCTCTCGGGGACGACGGAAGAGCGCGTCCGGCGGATCCGCCCGCGGGTCACGTACAAGATGGTCGACACGTGCGGGGGCGAGTTCGAGGCGCGGACGCCGTACTTCTACTCGACGTACGAGTCGGCGGGCGAGACGCCCCGCCTGCGCGGGCGAAAGGTCCTCATCATCGGCAGCGGCCCGATCCGGATCGGCCAAGGCGTCGAGTTCGACAACTGCTGCGTCCACGGGATCCTCGCGCTCCGGGAGGAGGGCGTCACGGCGATCATCGCGAACAACAATCCGGAGACCGTCTCGACGGACTTCGACGTGTCCGACCGGCTGTACTTCGAACCGCTCCAACTCGAGGACGTGCTCAACATCATCGAGGAGGACGAGCCCGACGGGGTGATCGTCCAGTTCGGCGGGCAGACGTCGATCAACCTCGCGATCCCGCTCGAGGCCGCGCTCGCCCGGCGCAAACTGAAGACGCGGATCCTCGGAACCGCGCCCGCGTCGATCGACCTCGCGGAGGACCGCCGGAAGTTCGCGGCCCTCATGCGCCGCCTCCGAATCCCCCAGCCCCGGGCCGCCTCCGGGTTCAGCTTCGAGGAGGTCCGCGCCCTGGCGGCCCGGATCGGGTATCCCGTCGTCGTGCGGCCGTCCTACGTCCTCGGGGGTCGCGGCATGGAGATCGTCCACGCGGAGGACGAGCTCGAGCGGTTCATGGCCTCCGCGACCCGGGTCTCGAAGGACCATCCGGTCCTCGTGGACGACTACCTGGACCACGCGACGGAGGTCGACGTGGACGTCGTCGCGGACGGCCGGGACGTGTTCATCGCGGGGATCCAGGAACACATCGAGGAGGCCGGGATCCATTCGGGGGACGCGACCCTAGTCCTGCCCCCGCAGACCTTGTCCCCGAGCGTCCTCGAGCAGATCCGGTCGACCACGCGCAGGGTGGCCAAGGCGCTCCGCGTCGTCGGGCTCATGAACCTCCAGGTCGCGGTCAAGGACGAGATCGTCCACGTCCTCGAGGCGAACCCGCGCGCGAGCCGCACGGTGCCGTACGTCTCCAAGGCGATCGGGGTGCCCCTCGCGAAGGTCGCCACGAAGGTCATGCTCGGGCACAGCTTGCGCAGCCTGAGGCTCGTCCGCGAGCCGAGGATCCGCCACGTGGCCGTGAAGGCGTCCGTGTTCCCGTTCCAGCGCCTCCCCGGCGTGGACACGATCCTGGGCCCCGAGATGAAGAGCACGGGGGAGGTCATGGGGATCGACCGGAGCCTGGGCCGGGCGTACTACAAGGCGATGCTCGCCGCGGGGAACGCCCTGCCGACGGACGGGGCCGTGTACGTGACCGTGCGGGACGAGGACAAGCCCGCGATCCTCCCCGTGGCCCGTCGGTTCGTCGCGTGCGGGCTGCACATCCGCGCGACGCGGGGGACCGCCGCGTTCCTCCGGGAGAACGGGGTCGACGCGACGACCGTGTACCGGATCAGCGAGAACGAGTCGCCGGACGCCCTCGGCCTCATGCGGCGCCGGGAGATTCGGCTCGTCGTGAACACGCCCACGAACGCCTCCGGGGCCCGGCGGGACGGATATATGATGCGCCGCCTCGCGGTGGACCTGAACATCCCGTTCATCACGACGATCCAGGCCGCGGAGGCGGCCGCGGACGCGATCGCGGAGGCCCGATCGGGGGACCTCGACGTCCGCTCGATCCAGTCGTACGCGCGGTCCGCGCGGGCCTCGTCCGCAAGGCTTTAGCCCTCCCCGCGAATCGTGAGTCGATGGGCCTTCTCCGCTGGTCCGGCCCGGCCCTGTTCGTCGCGGGTGGCGCGGCCCTCGCCTTGGCGGCGGTCCGGGGGGAGGCGAGCCTGTCCCTCGTCGTGATCGTGCCCGTCGTCACCGCGACGGGAGGCCTCGGGGCCCTCGCGATCCTCCTCCTCGTCGCGGGGTTCCTCGTCACGTTCGTCGCATGGCCCCTCCACGCCGCGCGGGAGGTCGCGGCCGCGCCGATCGACGAGCCGATCGGGGGCCAGCCCCCGCCGCCCGGGCCCGCGGCCCGGCGCTGGGGCGGCGTCCTCTTCCTCGGCCCGGTCCCCATCGTCTTCGGCTCGGATGCGCGCGTGACCCGCGGGATGCTCCTGCTGGGCCTCATCCTGTTCCTCGCCCTCCTGGGACTCACGGTGGCGTTCCTCGTCTCGGGCGCCTAGGTTTTATGACGGGGCCGCGATGCCCGCGCGGTCCCGATGAAGGTCCTCGTGGCGGACGGCCTCGACGAGGGAGCCCTCGCGGCCCTCCGGCAGGCCCACGAGGTCGACGTGAAGGAGGTCGACGCGAAGGGTCTTATCGAGGCGATCCCGGCGTACGACGCGCTCGTCGTCCGGGGCCGCACGAAGGTCACGAAGCAGGTCCTCGCGCGCGGCACCCGGCTCAGGGTCGTAGGCCGCGCGGGGGTCGGCGTGGACAACATCGACGTGGCGGAGGCGACCGCACGAAAGGTGCCCGTCGTGAACGCGCCCACGTCGAGCACGACGAGCGTCGCGGAGCTCGCGATCGGCCACATGATCTCCCTGTACCGCCACCTGCCCGCGTCGGACCGCAGCGTGAAGGAGGGGCGCTGGGACAAGAAGGGCCTCGAGGGCCGGGAGCTCGCCGGGAAGGTCCTCGGCCTCGTCGGCTCGGGGCGCATCGGATCCGAGGTCGCGAGGCGCGCGGCGGCCTTCGGGATGCGCGCGATCGCGTACGACCCGTACGCGCGGAAGGAGGACGCGGCCCGGTTCGGGATCCGCCTCGTCGACAAGGAGGAGCTGTTCGCCCAGGCCGACGTCGTGAGCGTCCACGCCCTCCTGACCGAGGAGACCCGCGGCCTAGTCGGGCTCCCGGAGTTTTCCCGGATGAAGCCCACCGCGATCCTCGTGAACTGCGCGCGCGGTGAGATCGTCCGGGAAGCGGACCTGGCCCAGGCCCTCGCGTCCGGGATGATCTCCGGGGCGGCCCTGGACGTGTTCGAGAGGGAGCCGCCCGCGGGCAGCTCGATCCTGAAAGCGCCCAACGTGGTCTTCACGCCGCATCTGGGCGCCGCGACGAAGGAGGCCCAGGCCCGGGCCGGGACGATCATCGCGGAGCAGGTGCTCAAGGCCCTGAGGGGCGAGCGGCCCGAATTTGTCGTGAACCCCGACGTCTACGGCTGACCCGCGAGGGCCCGCGCGGCGTCCCGGAGGGCGAGGCGGTGGGCCCGGCCATACTCGCGCAGCTCGCTGACGAGCGCGAGGTAGTCCGCATAGTCCCCGCCGAGCCTCCGGACCGCGCGGCCGAGGGCCCGCTCGAACGTCTCCTTCGGTCGGGAGGCGATCGCCTCCCGGAGCGCCTCTTCGCGGGACGCCCCCAGGGTCATCGCCGCGGCCCACGCAAGCCGCGCGATAAAAGCCCATCGACGCGGTTCTCAGGCGGTCCCGTTCTCGCACGTCTTCACGAAGTTCCGGAAGATGTCGGTCCCGTGCTGGGTGTCCTCCACCTCGGGATGGAACTGGAGGCCAAAGAGGGGCCGCTCGCGGGCGCGCATCGCCTGGACCGCGCAGTTCGGGGAGCTCGCGAGGGCCACGAACCCGTGTGGCAGGACGGACACCTCGTCGTTGTGGCTCTCCCACACCTCGAAAGCGGAGGGCAAGCCGTCGAACAGGACGTCGGGCTCGTGGACTGTGAGGATCGATTTGCCGAACTCGGGGACCTTCGCGGGCGCGGCCTCGCCGCCGAAGTGCTTCGCCATGAACTGGTGCCCCGCGCAGATCCCGAGGATCGGGATGTCGAGCGCGTCGAGGTACTCCCCGTTGCGCCCCATCTTCGCGGGGTCCACGCCGACGCGCGGCGCACCGCCCGACAGGACGAGCCCGTCGAGGCCCTCGAGCTGCGCGGCCGGCGTGTCGTTCGGGACGATCTTCGTGTCCGCGCCGAGGTACTTGAGGACCCGCCACTCCCGATGAGTCCACTGGCCTCCGTTGTCCACGACGAAGATACGCACGTTAGACCCAAAGGGCCGGGTCGCAAAAAGGTTTCTCCCGCCCGGGCGGCCGCGGGAAGGGCCCGCTTATATCGGGGCGTGCGATTCCCCCGCGGGGAGGTCGGCTCGTGGAACGCACCCGGCAGGGCGTCCATCGGATGTTCACCGCGCTCGTCGTCGACCTCGCCGTCACCGCGTTCGCGCCCGGCCTCGCGCTCCTGTTCGCGAGCGTCTCGACCTCCGATTTCCCCACCCTCAGTTCCTTCATGAGCATCGGGCTCGCCACCGTGGTGGGCGCCCTCTACCTCTCCGCGTTCATGGGCCTGTACGCGGGCCGGATGGAGCGAGGGGACGTCGCCGTGCGGGCCATGCGTCAGGCGCTCGGGCTCGTCGGGGTCGTGGCGGCCATCGCGACGGCCCTCATCCTCCTGCGGATCCTCGGGCTCTTCGGCGCGGGGGCCTGGCTCGCGTGGCAGGCGACGACGGGGCTCGATGTCGCCGCGGCCGCGGCCGCCGGGACCGCCTTCGTTCTCATCTTCCGTGGGCTCATGGCGGACCGCTGGCGTCCGGTCACGATCCTCGCGACGGGCCTGGGCACGGCGAGCGCCCTCCTTCCGGGGGTCGCCCTGTCCGTCCTCGATGCGGCCGCGGACCCCCTGGGAGCGGGCGCCTTGTTCCAGACGCTGATCGCCGCGGGCTGGATCGTCGGGGCCGCGTCCCTCGCGATGTTCGCCGTCGTGTGCAACGACGCGGCGACCCGCCTCACCCCGGCGAAGGAGTAGGACCCCTCACTCCCACTCGATCGTGGCGGGCGGCTTGTTCGACACATCGTACACGACGCGGTTCACGCCGGGCACCTCGTTCGTGATCCGGACGGAGATCCGGTCCAGGACCTCGTGCGGGATCCGGGAGTACTTCCCGGACATCCCGTCGACCGATTCGATGGACCGCACGGCGACCGTGTGGCCGTACACCCGGACGTCCCCGTGGACGCCCACGCTCTGGACGGGGAGGAGGACCGCGAAGTACTGCCAGGGGACCGGCATGAGCCCCTTCGCCGCGGCCGCCTCGATCTCCGCCTCGACGATCGCGCAGGCCTCCCGGACCACGGCGATCCGTTCCGGGGTGACCTTCCCGAGGCACCGGACGGCGAGGCCAGGCCCCGGGAACGGCTGGCGTTCCGCGACCCGCACCCCGAGGGACCTCGCGACCTTCCGGACCTCGTCCTTGTACAGGTCCCTCAGGGGCTCCACGAGCTTCAGCTTCATGTCCGCGGGCAGGCCCGCGACGTTGTGGTGGGTCTTGATCCGGTCCCGGAGCTGGCCCCCGCTCTCGATCCAGTCCGGGGCGATCGTCCCCTGCACGAGGGACTCCGCGCCGAACGACCGCGCCTCCCGCTCGAACAGCTCCACGAACTTGTTCCCGATGAGGACGCGCTTCCGCTCCGGGTCCGCGACCCCGCGTAGGGCGCCGAAGAAGTCGTCCGCGGCCCGGAGGATCCGATGCTGGACCTCGAGCTCCTGGAGGGTCGCCTCGACGTCCTTCGTCTCGTCCTTCCGCATGAGGCCCGTGTCCACGTAGACGGCCAGGAGGCGGTCGCCCAGGGCCCGGCTCGCGATCACGGCGGCCGACGTGCTGTCCACGCCGCCGGACGCGGCGATGATCGCCTTCCCCGGCACGGCGGACCGGAGGAGGGCGACCTGCTCCTCGACGAACGCCTTCGGGTCGAACATGTCACGGGCCCAGGGTCCGGGAGTCCTCCAGGACCCACTTCTTCATCGCCTCGCGGTGCTCGCGCAGCTTGTCCGCGAGCCGCTCGTCCCGCAGGGCGAGGATTTCGACCGCCAGGATGGCCGCGTTCTCGCCGCGATCCAGGCCGACGGCCGCGACGGGCACGCCGGGAGGCATCTGGGACACGCTCAGGATTGCGTCGAGGTTCACCTTGCCGCTGACCGGCACGCCGATCACGGGCTTGGTCGTGTGGGCCGCGATCGTCCCGGGGAGCGCGGCGGACATCCCCGCGGCCGCGATGAACACCTTCGCGGGCGTGTTCCGGACGAGGTCCCGGAGGAGCTCGGGGGTGCGGTGGGCCGACGCGACGACGATCTCGTGCTCCACCCCGAAATCCTTCAGGATGGACGACGCCGCCTTCCCGACCTCCGCGTCGCTCTTGCTTCCGAGCACGATGACGACGTCGGGCGGCATCGCTATAGGAAGAGGGCTGGGCAGATAAAGGCTTCTTGGCGCCGCTCAGCTCTTCATGATGGCGAGCAGGAACAGCCCGATCGCCGCGGCCGCGCCAATGACCGCCGCGAGGATCACGCCGATCGACTCGAGGATCAAGGTCCCGAGTTCCACGTCATTGCTGATGAAGGCATACGGCCCCACACCCAGGGCCCACACGATCCCCACGAGGAGTCCACCCACAAGCAGGCCGGCCCCGATCTTCCGGCTCTTTCCGCTCCCGAAATACGCCGTGAAGGCGCCCGTGATCACGAGGAACAGCCCGAAAGTCAGGAGCAGGATAGTCAGGAACGTCAACGGATCGAATGCAGCGAAGGCCACCCGTGTTCCCCCTTCAGAACTTGATTCCCGTCAGGGTCTTCGTGTCGATGACGCCGGGGATGGACCGTATCTTGTCGACGACGACCTGGCCGAGGATGTTGAAGTCCTCCGCCTCGATCTTCGCGATGAGGTCGTACTCGCCGAACAGCGGGTGGAGCTCCACGATTTCCTTCACCTTCAGCAGCTCGTTATAGACCTCGTGCTCCTTGGCGGGAGCCGTGCTAATGAGCACGAACCCGATGGCCATCCGGAGTCACCGCGCCGAGAACCCCGGGTCCCGTTATAACCCTTTCTGTGTCCGCGCGATGCGTTCGCATTTCAGAACGTCGCATGGCGTCGCGCGCGACGTAGGACCTGAGTCCACGACGGCAGATGGGTCTGCGTGCCCTTCCACTCGACGACGAAGCTCGCGACCGCGGACGCCAGGATGCCGCACCGCCGCAGATCGTAGCCGCGCGAGAGGCCCGCGTAGAACCCGGCGCGGTACGCGTCCCCGGCGCCCGTCACGTCCACGACGCGCGTCGGCCGGACCCGCGGGATCCGGATGCGCTCGGAGCGCGTGAGGACGACGCTCCCCTTCCCGCCGAGGGTCGCGACGACCACGTCCGCGTGCCGGAGCAGGCCGCTCGTGGATGGGACCCGCGCGAGGCGCTTCGCCATCGCGATCTCCGCCTCGTTCGCGAAGAAGTACGTCGAGCGGGAGAGGAGGGTCCGGAAGGCGTTCGGCGTGTAAACGTAGTGGATCTCCTGAGAGGGGTCGAACGCGATCGTCTTCCCGAGGTCTTCGGCGAGGGCCGCGACCCTCGCGTAGTACTCGGGCCGCCCCGTGCCGATGTGCACGAGCTCGACGTCCCGGACGCTGTGCCGCGGGACCGGCCTCGACGCCGTGGATGCCATGGGCCCCTGGTCCACGATCGCGATCTGGTTCCCGCGTCGGTCCGAGAACACCCAGACGGTCGGGGTCGCGTGGCCCCGCACGACGCGCAGATCCGTGAGGTCGACGCCGTCCCGCGTGAGCGCGGCGCGGTAGTCCGCCGGGAAGTCGGGCCCGACGAATGACGCGAGGGACGTGCGCACCCCGAGGCGGGCCGCCGCGCGCGCGAGGTTCCCCGCGGTCCCGCCGAAGTACCGCCGGCGATCGAGGACCTGGATCGACGTGTTCGGCTCCGGCAGGGCCGGGACCCCGACGATGTGGTCCAGGGCCACGTGTCCGAACGCCCCGAGGAAGTTCGTCACCGCCATGTCGCGAGCTCCCTCTGGACGTCCGAGAAACTCTCGAACGGGACGAACGGGATCTCCTCCTCGCGGCACAGGTCCGCGAGCTCGCGCTTCGCGAACACGAGGTCCGCCTCGATCGCGGGGCACAGGTCCGAGTGGCCGTCGCCCACGTAGGCGACCTGGAAGCCGCTCGCGCGGAGCTGGAACAGGCGGAGGAGCTTGCAGGTGCCGCACAAGGTGCACGTCGCGTCCGCGTACGGATACGAAATCCGCACGTGGCCTTCCTCGAACGTCGTGCGGTTCGTCCGGACGGGCAGGTCGATCCCCCACCGCGTGAGGAGGTGGTGGACGTACAGGTCGAGCCCCTCGCTCACGATCTCGACCATGATCTTCTCGCGGTAGCAGAACGAGACGAACGGCTTGAACGTCTCATCGAGCTCCGCGTGGCGGTCCACGAACGCGAGGAGGTCCTCCTCCCGGGCCTTCACGAGGGCGAACTGCCGCACCATGGACTCGCGGGTCCCGATCGTTCGCGCCCGGTGGAGCTCCTCGATCTCCCACCATTCCGGCGGCGCGAACTCCTCGAGGATCGCCTCCGCGACGTCCTCGCGGGTGATCGTCCCGTCGAAGTCCGTGAGGACGGCCCGCTTCAACCCCGCGACCCCCGCGCGACCCGATCGGCCTACGTGCCCTCGGTCCACGACCCGGCGTACGCGCGCTGCGCCGCGCTCAGGCGGTCGATCCGGAGCCCCATCGTGGCGAGCTTGAGGCGCGCGACCTTCTCGTCGATCGGGGCCGGCACCGGGTACACGCCGGGCTTGAGGCCGCCCCTGCGCCGCGCGACGTGCGCGATCGACGCGGCCTGCAGGGCGAAGCTCATGTCCATGATCTCGACGGGATGGCCCTGGCCCGCCGCGAGGTTCACGAGCCGGCCCTCCGCGAGGAGATACGCCCGCTTCCCGCCCGGGAGGACGTACTCGTCGACGAACTCCCGCACGCGCCGCTTCGACTTGGCGGCCTTCTTGAGGTCCGCCTTGGAGATCTCGTTGTCGAAGTGCCCCGCGTTCGCGAGGACCACGCCGTCCTTGAGGGCCGGGAAGAGCTTCGCCGCGACGACGTCCTTCACGCCCGTGGCCGACACGAGGAAATCCGCGATCCGAGCGGCTTTCGCCATGGGGAGGACCTCGAAGCCGTCCATCGTCGCCTCGATCGCCTTCACGGGGTCGATCTCCGTCACGATGACCCGCGCGCCCATCCCCCGCGCCCGGGATGCGATCCCGCGGCCGCACCAGCCGTATCCCGCGACGACGAACGCCTTGCCGGCGATGAGCAGGTTCGTCGCGGTCATGATCCCGTCGAACGTGCTCTGGCCCGTCCCGTACCGGTTGTCGAAGAGGTGCTTCATCTTCGCGTCGTTCACGTCGATCACGGGGAAGCGGAGCTTGCCCTCCCGGGCCATGGACAGCAGGCGCGTCACGCCGGTCGTCGTCTCCTCGTTCCCCCCGCGCACGCCGTCCAGGAGCTCGCGTCGCTTCGTGTGCAGGAGGAAGATGAGGTCCGCCCCATCGTCGATCACGAGGTCCGGCTTCAGGTCGAGGACCTTGTGGAGGTTCGCGTAGTACTCGTCCGTCGTCTGCCACTTCTTCGCGTACACGTCGAGGCCGTGGACGTCCGCGAGGGCCGCCGCGACGCTGTCGTCCGTGGACAGGGGGTTGCACGACGCGAGGCGGACCTTCGCGCCCGCGTCCCGGAGGGAGAGGGCGAGGACCCCCGTCTTCGCCTCCGTGTGGAGGGCCATCCCGATCCGGAGGCCTTTCAGGACCTTCGTACGGACGAGCTCCTCCTTCACGGCCCGGAGGACGGGCATGTGGGCCTCCGCCCACTCGAGTCGTCTCGCGCCCCGTTCGGCGAGCTCGTTCACGCGCGTGCCGATGCCCCCGTGCCGATTTCAGCCTTCCGGTACATTCGCGTCGCCTCGCGAATCGGACGGGTCAGTTCACTCCCTCGGGAGGCCTCGGGCGAGCCGCCGCCGGGGCCGAGCTCGCGGCCCGAGCCGGCAGGACGTCCTCGAGCTTGAACCGCCGCAGGAGACGCTTCAGGAGGGGCGGCGTGACGAGGGTCGTCACTAGGGTCATCACGATCAGGCTCGTGTAGATTTCCGCGCTGATGATCCCCGTCGCGAGGCCCACCTGGGCGAGGAGGAGCTCCATCATCCCCCGCGCGTTGAGCCCGACCCCCAGGGCCACTAGGGGCGACCCGCGAAAGCCCGCGACGTACCCGCCCAGGATCCCGCCCGCGAGCTTCCCCGCGAACGCGGTCCCCGTGATGACCAGGATGAGGGCCCACGAGGCCGACGTGAACGTGAAGTTCAGGCCCACGAACGCGAAGAAGATCGGGGCGAACAGCCCGAACGTCACGGCGGACATGGACCGACGCATGTGGTGGAACGGCTCCCGGCCGAGCAGCCGCGGGCTCAGCAGGATCCCGGCGTAGAACACGCCGATCGCGAAGTGGATCCCGACCGTCTCGGCCGCGGCGCCCAGGGCGAGCGCGAGGATCACGCAGAACGCGAACGTGGACTCCTGCCCCTTCTGCCGACGCAGGATTCCCTCCATGTACGATTCCCCGTTCGTGCGCGTGCGCATCGCGTACGTCAACGCGAGGCTACCCGAGAGGACGATCCCGAAGAACGCGAGATTCTTCGCGACGATGAGGAGGAACACGTCCGCGGAGGGCGGCGTGGCCCCGAGCCGGTTGATCTCGAGCACGAGGCCGAGCATCGCGAAGGCGACGAGGTCGTTCACGAGGGCCACGGAGACGATGGCCCGCCCGAGGCGGCTGTGGAGGAGGTTCAGGTCGAGCAGGATCCGGACGCTCACGGGGAGCGCGGTCACCGCGAGGGCCGTCCCGAGGAACAGGGCCTGCCCGAACGAGAGGCCGAGGAGGGTCGCGAGGACGTAGCCCATCGTGAAGGGCAGGATGAACTCGAGGTACGCGACGACCATGCTCCGCTCCTTGAACGCCTGGCGGAGGCCCTCGCGCCCGAGCTCGATCCCCGCGAGGAGGACGAGGACGAGGACCCCGAGCTGGGAGACGATCGCGAGGGACGCGCCCGGCTCCGCGGTCACGTCGGGGTGGATCAGGCCGAGGACCGCGGGCCCCAGGAGGACCCCCGCGAGGACCTCTCCGATCATCGGGGACTGGCGGAGTCGCTCGAACGCCTCCCCCGCGAGGCGCGCCGCGACGAACAGGAGCAGGAGGGCGACGATCAGGTCCACGGGAGACCCCGGGCCGGTGGGCCGCCCCGCTCCGCCGTGTCGCTATATAGTCCTTCTCGGGTGGTTATCTCGTTCGTTATAAGCCCCGAGGGCCATCGAGGTCTCCGGACCGGAGGCGTGCGTGTCGGACCTGAAGGACAAGCTCCGCGTCGGATGCAGCGGCTGGGGATACGACGACTGGCTCGGCGGGTTCTATCCGCCGGGCACGCCGAAGTCCGACTACCTGAAGCTCTACTCGGGCGTGTTCGACATCGTCGAGGTCGACTCGTCGTTCTACCGGACGCCGGGACCCGCCATGACGAAGGGCTGGCACAAGACGACGCCTCCCGGTTTCACGTTCGCCCTGAAGATGCCCAAGCGGATCACGCACGAGAAGAAGCTCAAGGGCGTCGAGGAGAACCTCGGATGGTTCTACGCGTCCGCGAAGGAGCTCCGGGAGAAGTGCGGGCCCCTCGTCGCGCAGCTCCCGCCGTCCATCAAGTACGACTCCCATTGGACCCTCATGCAGGCGTTCGTCGGGTCGCTCGACATGAAGTACCCGCACGCGATCGAGTTCCGCCACAAGTCCTGGTTCCGCGAGGACGTGTACGGGCTCCTGCGCGACAAGGGCGTCGCGATGGTGTGGACGGAAAACCAGTACCTCCGCAGCCCCGCGGCGGTCACCGCGGACTACGCGTACCTGCGGATGGTCGGGGACCGCGAGATCACGAAGTTCCACGAGACCCAGAAGGACAAGTCCGCGGAGATGCGCGCGTGGTACAAGGAGCTGGACCAGGCCGCGGACAGCGTGAAGGGCGCCATGGTGTTCTTCAACAACCACTACGCGGGGTTCGGCCCCGCGAGCGTGAATGAGTTCCGCAGGCTCGCGGGCCTCATGGAGTACGGGTTCCCCGCGACCGCGGGCGCGCCCGCGGGCCAGAAGAGCCTCGTCGATTTCGGCTGAGGGACCCCTCGGATCTCGCGCGACGGCCCTCGAAGGCAACCTTCACAGGGGTCCACGAAACGTATATGGTCCGCGCCCCGCGTGCGGAACGCCATGGCCCGAAGCGTCCAGATCGTGTTCGACTCTCGCGACCCGGCCGCCCTGTCGAAGTTCTATGCGGCGGCACTCGACTACAAACTGCAGGACCCGCCCGCGGGCTACGGCTCCTGGGACGAGGCCCTGAAGGCGTTTGGCGTCCCGCAGGAAGAGTGGAACTCCGCGAGCGCGGTCGTGGATCCGCAGGGCCGCGGACCCCGGATCTACTTCCAGCAGATGGACACCCCCAAGCCCGGGAAGAACCGACTGCACCTGGATTTCAACGTGGGGGGCGGGCCCTCCGCGCCGCTCGACGAGCGGCGGAAGCGGATCGACGCAGAAGTCGATCGCCTCCTGGGACTGGGAGCGAGGACCCACAACACGGTGGAGCTCCCCATGCGCTCCGCGGCCGAGGCCGGGGAATATTGGGTCGTCATGCAAGATCCAGAGGGGAACGAATTTTGCGTCCAGTAGTCTGGGCCATCCGGCGTTCGCTTCCGGAGCTTCGTTCGCGCGGAGCGCGCACGTCGGACGAATCCTTTTGAGAACGCGCGTGGATGGACGGGCCGTGCCCCGCGTGATCTTCCACGTGGACATGGACGCGTTCTACGTGAGCGTGGAGCGCCGCGAGGACCCCACCCTCGTCGGGAAGCCCGTCATCGTGGGCGCGGACCCGAAGGGCGGGAAAGGCCGCGGGGTCGTCATGGCGGCCAGCTACGAGGCCCGCGGGCTCGGCGTCCGGAGCGGGATGCCGATCGGGATGGCGTGGCGCAAGCTCCCGGACGCCCTGTACCTCCGGCCGAACTACGACCTGTACGGGTCCGTGTCGGAGAGCGTCCTGAACGTCCTCCGAGAGTTCGCGGGGATCCTCGAGCATGTGAGCATCGACGAGGCGTTCCTCGACGTGACCTCGAAGGTGAACGGGTTCGACGGGGCGGAGGGCCACGCACGTCGCGTGAAGGCCGCCGTGCGGGAGCGGGAAGGGCTCGCGTGCACGGTCGGGGCCGGGCCGAATAAGTCCGTCGCGAAGATCGCGTCGGACCTCGCGAAGCCGGACGGCCTGAAGGTCGTGCGGCCCGAGGACGTGGCCGCGTTCCTCGATCCGCTGCAAGTCACGAAGATCAGCGGGGTCGGCCCGAAGACCGCGGAGGTCCTCGAGCATGCGGGGGTCCGGACGATCGGGGAGCTGGCCCGCTTCCCGGGCCCGGAGCTGCGGAAGCTGCTCGGCCGGAACGCGGTATGGCTCTGGGGCATCGCGAAGGGCCTCGAGGAGCTGCCCGTCGAGGAGCGGCCCGACCCGAAGTCGATCAGCGTGGAGCGCACGTTCGACCGGGACGTATCCGAGTGGCCCGTCGTCCAGGACACGCTGCGGGACGTCGCCCGCAACGTGTTCCTTCGGGCCCGGGCCCAGGGCGCCGAGTTCCGGACGATCGGGATCAAGGTCCGCTATGAGGGGTTCCAGACCCACCTGAGGGACCGGACCTTGTCCTCCCACGTGCTCGACGAAGGCGTCCTGCGGGACGTGTCCCTCGAACTGCTCCAGGAGTTCGACTCCCCGGGGCGGAGGTTCCGCCTCCTCGGCGTCCGCGTGACGAACCTCCAGAGGCCGAAGACGAAGCAGCCGCGGCTCAGCGCCTTCGAGGACCTGTCCCGCTGATCGTCCGTCGCGCGCCCGCGCGATCCCCGTCCAGCGACGTGCGCGTGACGACCTCGTGGGTCACGGGGAGACCGTACGTCGCCATGAGGCGGACCGTCTCCTTCGGCTCCAGGCTCTCCGCCGCGATCACGCCCGCCTGCCGGACCTGGCCGCGGGCGATCTGGGTCGCGAAGATCGCGGCCCCCGTGCCGACCATGTACGCGGTCGCCGTCGCGCGATGTCTCCGGGCCGCCTCGGCATGGGTCATCCCGGACCAGAGTCGATGCGTGACCTGCGCGCCATCCGTCGTGCCCATCACCTCGACGACGATCATCGCGTGCCCATCGACCTTCCCGACGAGGTCCGTCGGGCGCGGGAGCAGGGAGAGGAGGAGTTTCCTCGGCGGGACCCCGTCGATCGGGTCGTTCGACAGGAGGCCCAGGCCGTGCAGGGTCAGAAGGAGCTCGCGGACCCGGTCCTCCACGCAGAGCTTGAGGTCCACGTACCGCACGCCCTTCCCGATGAACCGGGGCAACGTCTCCGGCTCCTCGTGCTCCATGAGGTACACGGGGCGCGGCCCGACGGGGTCCGGGAAGCGGTACATCTCGCGCCCGCTCCACGGCGGGACCGTGACGATCTTCCCGTCTTCGAAGTACAAGGCATCCGTGAACACCTCGGCGAGGAACGTCTCCGGGGACCACACGACGGGTAGGGGCGTCGCATCGGTCGACACGATGTCTCCGTCCCGGATCCGGATCGAGTCGACCGCATCGAGGCGATCGGCCCCGTAGCGCGCGAGGACGTTTCCCAGGCCCGGGTCCTCGCCGCCCCCGAGGAGGGCCGTGAGGCCCGCCTTCCGGAACCGCGCGTCGTACGGGAACTGCTTCGATGGCACGGAGGACAGGTCCATGTAATGCGCGCCCTCGTCGAGGCACGCGTCCATGAGGGCCAGGTCGAGGGACGCGTGGGCCGCGTTGATCGCGAGGTCGGCCCCCCGGATGGCCCTCCCCAGGTCTCCTCCCTCGATCCGGCCGACGGCCGCCTTCCTCCCGAGGCCCGCCGCGAGACGGTCCGCCCGGCCGGGGACCGCGTCCGCGAGGACGAGGGCCTCGACCTCCGCGACCTTCGCGAGATGCGCGGCCGCGACGGAGCCCGTGGCCCCACATCCGATCAGCGCGATCCGGATCTCGTCCGCCTCCCGGGGGACCCCGACGCTCCGATTCCATCTAAAGGCTTCGGCCCGCGGGCTCGTGGCTCCCCTTCACGTTCCGGAAGAAGGCGAAGAACGTCGCCGTGCCGAGGGCGTACAGCCCCGTCGTGACGAAGAACGGCAGGTCGAGCTGGACGGTCAGGAGGAACCCCCCGATCGTCGTGCTCACGGCGAACGGGAGCCGGAACGCGGCGCCCGTGACGGCGCTCGCGGAGGCCCGTTCGGATTCGTCCACGACGGTCATGAGGAACGACGACGCGACGGGCCAGCTCATGTTCATCAGGAGGTTCCTCACGACGAAGAGGACGCCCACGAGGTAGATGTTCGTCACGATCGGGATGAAGAACAGGACGAGCGTCGCGCACGACTGGAGCACGACGATGGACCGGACCATCCCGAACCGCCTCGAGAGGATCGGCGCGGCCAGGTACGCGACCGCGACCATCACGCTCGCGATCGCGAGGAGCGGGCCCGTCGTGCTCTCCGCGAGGCCGAACTTGAGGAAGAACCACAGGCTGAACAGCGGGATGATGAGCCCCGCGCCGAGCCCGATGATGAAGTTCGACGCGAAGAACTTCCCGAGGATCTTCGCGGACCGGCGCGGGAGGAGGCTCTTTCCCTCCCTGGGCCGCGGCCCCCCGACCCGGACGAGGAGCGCCGCGACGGCCCCGAGGGCCGACACGGCGGCCGCGATGAGGAACACAGGGCGGTACGCCCCCGGGACGTCGGACGACCCGCCCGCCAGGGTGAGGTCCGGGACGATCGCGAGGAGGCTCCCCGCGGCGAACGCGAGGCCGTTGAAGAAGAAGCTGAGGCCGAACACGGTCGTGCGCCGGGGCGCGTCGCTCGCCTCCGCGAGGAGCGCGTTGAACGTGGAGAATCCGAGGGCCTCCGACACGCCGAGCAGGGCCGCCGCCGCGAGGAGGACCGCCGGGGTCTCCGCGAACGCGATGGCCGCCATGGAGGCGATGAGCAGGAACGCGCCCACGACGAAGAGCCGCCGGCGGCCGTACCGGTCCGCGAGAATCCCGAACGGGATCACGAGGGCCACGGCCGCGAGGCCGATCGTCGTGAAGACCGTCCCCGCGAGGACGGGCCCGAGGCCGAGCCGCTGGATGTACACGGGCATCGCGACGCTCAGGAGCCCGATCGGGGCGCCGATCGCGGCGAACGCCGCGAGGAGGAGCCTCGCATCCCGTCCGAGGGTGCGCCCGGCCGCCGTGGCGGTCGATGGAGCGGGCTCCATGGAGACGCCTCGCAGCCTCGCCCCGGTCTTAACGCTTCCGCCGGGTTCCGCGGCGCCGGAGCGGCGGCGCCTTCACCCCGACGTGTCGAGCGAGCCGCCGCACGTCCTTATCGCTCATCCAGAAGACCTTCAGGTACTCGTACAGCTGACGGTCCGTCATCCCGAGCCGGCGGCCTTCCGCGATGCACGTCTCGTACGCCTCGATCTCGGTCGGCAGGTCCGGGTACTCGAAGCCGTCCGCGAACAGCTCCTTCCCGTCCCGGAACTGCTTCACGTGGACGAGCTCGTGGATCACGTCGAGGTAGATGTCCCGGCGGTCCCCGGTCCGGAGGTAGTGCGTGGACACCATGAGATGGCCGTCCGAGTCGCTCACGCCCATGAAGCCGAACTTCGAGGAGAAGAACTCGACCTTCAGGGCGCGCAGCGCCTGCCGCGTCCCCGGCCCGAAGATCCCCTGCACGGCGGGGACGTCCTCGAAGCCTTTGAAGTGCGCCAGGAACGGGTCGTACGTGAGCCGGATGCGCCTGGGGATCGCCACGGGCGGGATGCTCGTCCTCTTCGTCATGGGTGGTCTCCCTGCATGTCGGTCAGGATGCGAAGGGCTTCCTCGCTATGAGATTTGGGGTCGATCCGTTTGAACGCCCCGACGACCCGGCCGTCCGGGCCGATCACGTACGTGACGCGCTTCGCGAGCCCGAGGAGGCCCAGGGCCCCGTACGCCCGCGTGATCCGCTTCTCGGGGTCCGCGAGGAGGGGGAACGTGAGGCCGTACCTGGCGCGGAACTCGCGGTGGGACGCCTCGTCCTGCGTGCTCACCCCGAGGACGACGGCCCCCCGGGCGCGGAACCCCTCGAGATCGTCCCGGAACGCGCACGCCTCGCGCGTGCACCCCGGCGTGTCGTCCTCCGGATAGAAGTACAGGACGATGGGCCGGCCGCGGAGGTCCCGCATCCGGACCGGGTTCCCATCCTGATCCGTCGCCTCGAAGTCGGGCGCAGGCGTGCCGGGTCCGAGCAGCTCGGCCATCTTCCCGTCCGACGCGGCGGTCCCTCTTGAAGGATTGCGGCCCTCATCTGGGATTGCCAATTTGATGGATTGTGCATCAGTTTCCATTCGAATGATACGAATCTGCCAATCATGAGAGCAGTAAGTTAAAGTCCCTCGAGCGCGCTCGTTCCCCGCATGTCCCTTTCCCGAGGCGTCCCTCCCGACGGCTTGCGCGCGTCGTACCGCCACGTCCGGGAGCCGCGCATGCAGCGGGTCCTGAGGATCCAGGCCTCCCTGGGCACCGCGATCCGCGAGTACCTGGACGGCCAGGGCTTCACGGAGCTGCTCCCGCCCATCATCGGCCCCGTCACGGACCCCGGGATCCGCGGGGCCAAGCAGGCGACGATCAACTTCTACGGCCGCGAGTACAAGGTCATGTCGAGCGCGATCCTGTACAAGCAGATGATGGCGGCCTCCCTGGGCCGCGTGTACTTCTTCTCCCCGAACGTGCGGCTCGAGCCCCTCGAGACGGCGACCACGGGTCGGCATCTGGTCGAGTTCGTCCAGGTGGACGTCGAGGAGGCCGGGGCCACGCTGGAGGACGCGATGCGCCGGGCGGAGGGCCTCGTGGCCCACGTGTGGGAGCACGCGAAGACCCGTCTCGGGGACGAGCTCGCGGCCTCGGGCCGGACCCTCAACGGAGCGTCCGTGCCCTTCCGCCGGCTCGCGTACGGGGAGGCCCTCGAGGTCCTATCCAAGCTGGGCCGCGAGGTCCCGTACGGCGTGGAGATCCCGTGGGACGACGAGGAACTCCTGTCCCGGCAGTTCCGCGAGCCGTTCTTCATCCACGACTACCCGCGCGGGTCCCGCGGCTTCTACGACCGGGAGGACCCGGATCGGCCCGGCATGCTGAGGGACTTCGACCTCCTGTACCCGGAAGGGTACGGGGAGGCGATCTCGGGCGCGGAGCGGGAGTTCGAGTACGCGAAGGTGATCGCGCGCCTGCGGGAGACGGGGGAGAACCCGTCCAAGTACGAGTGGTACCTCGACATGCTCCGGGAGGGGATCCCGCCCTCGGCGGGCTTCGGGATCGGGGTGGAGCGGCTCACCCGCTTCGTGTGCGGCCTCGAGGCCGTGTGGCAGGCCCGGCCGTACCCGAAGGTCGCGGGCGTGTTCAGCCCGTAGGGGATGCCCATGGCGGAACCCGTCCCGAAGCCGCTCGTGAAGATCGAGCCCGGCCGGTCCCCCGCGGCGGCGCAGGCCGTCGAATCGTACCCCGTCGAGGAGATCGCGGACAAGGCGAGACGAGGCCGGGACGCCCTGTATCCGTTCTCTGACCTGGACGCGTACGGGCGCGCCCTCCTGGGCGCGGACATCGCGCGGCGCGACGCGACCCGGTTCAGCACGCTCGACGAGCTCGTCCTCCTCCCGCCCATCTTCACTCCGAGACGGCTCGAGGCGATGGAGGCCCTCGGGCGGGAGCCGTACTTCTCGGACGTCTCCCTGGAGACCACGATCGGCGGCTTCCGATCCCGCCTCCCCCTCACGATGGCCTCCATGGGCTCCACGGAGGCGGCCCACGCGGCGGGTGCGGCCCTCGGTCGGGGCGCCGCGGAGGCCGGGATCCCGATGGGCCTCGGGGAGAACGTCGCGACGGTCTGGGGCTACTCGACGCGTTCGCAGGCCCGCATGCCCTCGTTCAAGGAGAGGCTCTTCGCGTACCTCGATCGCATCGCGGACGACCGGGGCGGGGTCGTGATCCAGCAGAGCGTCGAGGACGCGACCGACGAGCTGTGGAACCAGGTGTACACGGACCCCGACGTGGAGCCGTTCGTCCGGAAGGGGCTCATCGGGTTCGAGGTGAAACTCGGCCAGGGCGCGAAGCCCGGGCTCGGCGGGGAGACGAAGGTGTCCCGGGACGTCGCGCGGTCCCTCAAGGGCACGTACTACTTCCCCGAGGACCCGGAGGCCCTCGACCGGGACCTGTACGAACGGCACAGCGCGCCCGGCACGTACACGGAGGCGATCCTCCGGGCCCAGCTCCGCTCCCTGCGGAACAACTTCCCGCGCGTCCGCCTCTGGATCAAGGCCGGCCCGTTCCGGGACCTGCTCTCCCTGTTCCGGGTCGCGGCCCAGGAGCGGATCGACGCGGTCCTCGTGGACGGGAAGGAGGGCGGCACGGGGATGAGCCCCGCGATCGCGCTCAAGGACCTCGGCCTCCCGGCCCTCGCGTGCCTGAAGCGGATCGCGGACGCGCGGGTCGAGGGCCTGCGGACGCCGTACGTCCTGTCGGGGCGGCTCTATGACGGGGGACACGCGGTCAAAGCGTTGTGCCTCGGGGCCACCGCGGTCGCGTTCGGCCGGCCGTTCCTCATCGCGGCCCGGGTGGGCGGCGAGGCCGGGATCCGGAACTTCCTCGAGTCGACCGCCGTCGAGATGCGCATGCTCGTCTCGAGCCTGGGCAAGTACCGCGTCGCGGACCTGGCGTCCGAGGACGTCGGATCCCTGGACCGGGCCCTCGCGGACGCCCTCAACGTGCCGTTCGTCTACGCCTGAGCCGCCGGCCGCCGGGAGAACCCGAACAGGGCCAGGAAGAACCCGAGGCCGATGAGCACCTCGCCCGCCGCGAACACGGCGGAGATCGCGAGGTACCGCGCGTTCGCCGCGTCGGGGAGCAGGTTCGGGTCGACGGCCAGGCTCGCGAACGCGAGGTCGCACATCGCGAGGACCGCGAACCCGATGAGGAGGAAGAACCCGCCCCGGAAGATCCACGGGCTCGGCGGAGCCGGCGGATCCGCCTTGGCCTTGTCCTTCGCCATCGGAACCCCTCGGCGGGGCGAGGCCCCGGAGGGGTAACAAACGTTTCGGCCCCGTCAGGCGGCCGCGAGGCGGGGGAGGTCCTTCAGGATCTCCCGGGCCGCGTTGTACCCGGGCCCGCCCGTGATCCCGCCGCCCGGATGGGCCCCGGAGCCGCACAGGTACAGCCCCACGATCGGGGTGCGGTACCGGCCCCAGCCCGGGACCGGGCGGAGGAGGAACTGCCGGTCCAGGCTCATCTCCCCGTGGTACGGATGGCCGCCCGTGAGCCCGAACTTCGCCTCGAGGTCCGCGGGGGTCAGGATCTGCCGCGCGACGATCGCCTTCTCGAGGCCCGGCATGAGGCCATCCAGGATGTCCACGACGCGGTCCCCGA
The DNA here is from genome assembly GCA_035283365.1 of Thermoplasmata archaeon. GTDB lineage: Archaea > Thermoplasmatota > Thermoplasmata > RBG-16-68-12 > RBG-16-68-12 > RBG-16-68-12. The sequence continues at coordinate 29,792 of DATETY010000005.1, forward strand.
GCTTCTCGCGTTCCGTGTCCCAGCTCCCGGCCCGCAGGGTGTGCGGCGCGAACTGGACCCCAACGGACATCACGTGCTGCCCGGACGGCGCGAGGCCCGGGTCCACGAGGGACGGGACCGTCGCGTCGACGTACGGGTCCTTCGACGCGCGCCCGTACTTCGCGTCGTCGTACGCGCGCTCGAGGTACTCGAGGGTCGGCCCGTACCGGATGCGGGGCGCGGGGCCGCCGTTCGACCGAAGGGGCGGAAGGGATCGGAGGGCGAGGTTCACCTTCGCGAGGCCGCCCGTCATCCGCATGTGCTCGATCCGCTGGCGGAACTCGAGGTCCAGCTCCGCGGGCTCGACGAGGCCGAGGAACGTCCGCTTCGGGTCCGCGTTGGACGCGACGATCGTCGCGGGGACCTGTTCCCCCGAGGCGAGCTGGACGCCGGACGCCCGGCCGTCCGCGATCAGGATGCGCGCGACGGGGGCGTCCGTGCGGAGGGCCACGCCGGCCGCCTTCGCGGCTGCGACGAGGGCGTCCGTGAGGCTCGCCATGCCGCCCTTCACGAAGCCCCAGCTCCCGCCGTGGACCATGGGGAAGAATCCGCGGAGAAGGCCGAACGCGGTCCCCGGCGACCACGGCCCGGCCCAGTGCCCGAGGAGCGCGTCCACGGACAGGGTGGCCTTGAGCAGCTCGGACTCGAACCGCTCCCCGAGCGCGGCCCGCAAGGACATCTGGGGGAACCGGATCCCCTGGGCCATCTCGGCCTTCCCGAGCTTCCGCATCCGCATCGCGAGCCGCAGGTAGAACAGCTGCTCGCCGCGGCCCATGTCGAGGATCCGCGGCGGCGTCCGCACGAGGAGGGGGTCGAGGACCCGGGCGATGTCCAGGAGGAACCGGGAGAACGCGCCGAACGCATCCGCGTCGGCCGCGCTGAACTTCGCGATCTCCGCCTTCGTCGCCGCGGGGTCGCGCCACAAGCGCAGGGCCCTGCCGTCCTCTCCGACGGACGTGACGAGCGGGTCGAACGGGAGGAGCTCGTAGCCGTATCCCGGGAGGTTCAGGTCCCGCACGACCTCGGGCCGCAGGAGGCCGCACACGGTGGCCGCGACGGGCGCGCGGAAACCGGGGGCGATCTCCTCCGTCGCGGCGACCCCGCCCAGGACGGCCCGGGACTCGAGGACGACCACGCGGCGCCCCGCGCGCGCGAGGTACGTCGCGGCGACGAGGCCGTTGTGGCCGCCTCCCACGATCGCGACGTCGTATCGGTCCGGCATCGATCACACCTTCCGGAGGCGCATGTCCTTGAGGATCTCGCGGGCCGCGTTCGCGCCGGGGGCGCCCATGATCCCGCCGCCCGGGTGGGCCCCCGAGCCGCAGATGTACAGGGCCTTCACGGGGGTCCGGTACTGGGCCCAGCCCGCCGCGGGCCGGAGGAAGAACAGCTGGTCGGGCGTCAGCTCCCCGTGGAAGATGTTCCCGCCCGTCAGGCCGAACTCGTTCTCGATGTCCCACGGGGTGATGACCTGGCGGTACGCGATGATCTCCCGGATGTCCGGGATGTACTCCTCAATCGTGTCGATGACCGTGTCCCCGAAGTCCTCGCGCCGCTCGGGCCACGTGCCCTTCCGCAGGTTGTACGGCGCGTACTGGACGAACATGGACATGACGTGCTTCCCCGCGGGGGCCATCGTCGGATCGAGGGTCGTCGGGAGGCACATGTCGATGTACGGCCGCCTCGAGAAGTCCCCGTACTTCGCGTCGTCGTAGGCCCGCTCGATGTAGTCCGTGTCCGGTCCGATCGTGATGACGCCCGTCAGGTGGGTTCCCGTCTTCGGGAGCGCCTTGAACGTCGGGAGTTCCTCGAGGGCCAGGTTCACCTTGCCCGATGAGCCGATGATGTTGTAATTCTTGATCGCCTGGAGGAAGTCCGCCGGGAGCTCGGACGGCTCCACGAGCTTGAGGAACGTCCGCTTCGGGTCCGCGTTGGAGACGATCACACGGGCGTACAGCTTCTCGCCGCTCGCGAGCTCGACCCCGATCGCCCGGCCGTCGTGGACGAGGACCTGCCGCACCTCGGAGCTCGCGCGGATCTCCGCGCCGAAGTGCTCGGCCGCGCGGGCGATCGAATAGCTCACGGCCCCCGTCCCGCCGCGGACGAAGCCCCACGACCGGTACGAGCCGTCGATCTCCCCCATGTAGTGGTGGATGAGCACGTAGGCGGTCCCCGGGGATCGCGGGCCCAGGAGGGTCCCGATGATCCCGCTCGACGAGAGGCCCGCCTTGAGCGGCTCCGATTCGAACCAGCGGTCCAGGTAGTCCGAGGAGCTCATCGTCATGAGCTCGAAGAACGTGTGGACCTCCGCCTCGTCGAGGGTCATGAAGTGGTTCCCGAGTTCGCGGAGCCGCATCAGGTTGGACGGGGCCATGGAGTGCAGGTCCGGCGGCGTCATCATGAGCATCGGGGCGACGAACTTCGCCATCCGCGTCATGAGCTGCGAGAACGGCGCGAGGTTCTCCGCGTCCGTCTTGGAGAACTTCGACACCGCGTCGATCGCCTCCTGGCGGTCTCCGCGGTAGTACAGGTATTCGCCGTCCGGGAGGGGCGTGAAGCTCGCGTCCTGCGGGATCACCTGAAACCCGTGCGCGGGCAGGTCGAGCTCCCGGATGATCTCGGGCCGCATGAGGCTGCAGACGTACGACAGCTCCGTGAACTTGAACCCCGGATGGACCTCTTCCGTGACCGCGGCCCCTCCGAGGACCTTGCGTCTCTCGAGGACGAGGACCTTCCGTCCGGCGCGGGCCATGTACGCGGCGCAGACGAGCCCGTTGTGCCCGCCGCCGATGATGATCGCGTCGTACGTCCCGTTCGCCAAAGGCGCGTCTCCTCCCCCGTTCCTCGGCGTTTTCCCGCGGGGCCCGAGGGCGTAACCGGAGGGGGGATAAATCGTTTCTGCCGCGCGCGAATCCGGGAGCGTCTCGATCGGGCCGCGCGCATGCCGTGTCGCGCGATTCCCGATAAATTTATCCACGAACGCGGCATCGCGAACTTCTCATCGCGCCGATCCGGCCCGCGCGGTGCATCCCGGGAGGAGGCCCGCATGCTACGCGAATCCCCGTTCCACTCGCGCACCTCGGCCCTGTGCGAGAGCTGGGAGTGGAAAGGATGGGCGGGCTACCTCGCGGCGAGCTCGTACCAGCTCATCGGGATCATGGAGTACTACGCGATCCGAAACGCCGCGGGACTCATCGACATCACGCCCCTCTACAAGTACCGGATCTCCGGAAAGGATGGGGCCGCCCTCCTGAACCGCGTCGTGACGCGCGACGTCTCGAAGCTGCGGCCCGGTCACATCTACTACACGCCGTGGTGCGACGACGCGGGGCACGTCGTGGACGACGGCACGATGTGGAACTTCGGTGACGGCTCGTTCCGCCTCACGGCCGCGGAGCCGAACCTTCGCTGGCTCGAGGACAACGCGAGAGGCCTCGACGTGAAGGTCGAGGACGAGTCCGCGGAGGTCGCGGGCCTCGCCCTCCAGGGCCCGACGTCCCGGGCCGTCCTCGTGGACGCCGCGGACGGCGCGGTTGAGAAGCTCAAGTACTTCCGCTTCGTCCGGACGAAGCTCGACGGGGTGCCCGTCACGATCTCGCGGACCGGCTACACGGGCGACCTCGGGTACGAGCTGTGGACGGAGTGGGACCGCGCGGAGACGCTGTGGGACGCGCTCATGACGCACGGCGCACGCTTCGACATGGTCCCCGCCGGGATGACGGCCCTCGACATCGCGCGGATCGAGGCGGGCCTCATCCTCGCGGAGGTCGAGTTCATGCCCGCGCGGCACGCGATCATCGCGTCCCAGCGATACTCGCCCCTCGAGCTCGGGCTCGACTGGTGCCTCGCGCTCGACAAGGGGCCGTTCGTCGGCCGGCGCGCGCTCGTGGAGGAGTCGAAGCGCGGCCCGCGCCGCCGCACGGTCGGGGTCCGCGTGCATTGGCCATCCGTCGTCGAGATCTTCCGGGAGAAGGACCTGCCGCCGGAGTCGCCCCAGGTCCCGACGCGGGAGAAGGTCCCCATCTACTCGGGCACGCGCCAGATCGGGTACGCGACGAGCACGACGTGGTCGCCGACCCTGAAGCAGTACATCGGGATCGCGACGGTCCCCGCGGCGTACGCGGCGATCGGGACGCCCGTCGAGTTCGAGGTCACCGTGGAGGGCGAGCACCGCCGCGCGCCCGCCGAGGTCGTCGAGAGGCCCTTCTACGACCCGCCCCACCGGAAGGCGTGAGCCGCCCCGCGGCTGGACGGCGCTGCGCGAGGCCATCGTGGACTGCCGTCGCTGTCCTCGGCTCGTCCGCCACCGCGAACGCGTCGCGCGGGAGAAGCGCGCGGCCTTCCGGGACTGGACCTACTGGGGCCGTCCGCTCCCCGGGTTCGGCGATCCGTCCGCGCGCCTCGTGGTCGTGGGGCTCGCTCCCGCGGCCCATGGCGGGAACCGGACGGGGCGCATCTTCACGGGGGACCGCAGCGGCGATTGGCTGTTCCGGGCCCTCCACCGAGCGGGCTTCGCGAGCCAGGCGACGTCCGTCTCGAGGGATGACGGCCTGACCCTGCGCGACTGCTACATCACCGCGGCGGTCCGGTGCGCGCCCCCGCAGAACCGTCCCACCCGCGCCGAGTTCGCGCGGTGCCAGCCCTATCTCGAGGCGGAGCTGAGGTACCTCGACCATGCCCTTGCGGCCGTCGTCCTGGGGCGGTCCGCGATGGACGCGTTCCTCCGGGCATGGGCCGCGACCGGACGGACCGTCCCGAGCCCGCGGCCCGCCTTCCGTCACGGGGCCCGTTACGACCTGGAGGGGATCCGGCTCATCGTCTCGTACCATCCGAGTCAGCGCAACACGTCGACGGGCCGGCTCACGGAGGCCATGCTCGACGACGTGTTCCGCCTTGCGTCGGGTGCCCTCAGGGAGTGAGGCCGCGTGAGGTCGCAATCCCTTTATCGCGCGCGGCGTTAGGGCGCGCGGGATGTCCTTCGATGCGATCGTCGTGGGCGGAGGCCACAACGGCCTCGTCGCGGCCGCGTACCTCGCGAAGGCCCGCCTCCGAGTCCTCGTCCTCGAGCGTCGCGCGATCGTCGGTGGCGCGTGCGTCACGGAGGAGATCCATCCTGGCTTCCACGTGAGCACGCTCGCGTACACGTCGGGCCTCCTCCGCCCCGAGATCAAGGAGGAGCTCGAGCTGGCTCGGTTCGGGCTCGAGGAGCACGTGTACGACCCGGCCCTGTTCCTGCCGTTCCCGGACGGGCGGCACATCCTGTACCGATCCGACATGGCGTGGAACGAGAAGCAGGTCGCCGCGTTTTCGAAGGCGGACGCGGAGGCCCTCCCCCGCTACGAGCGGTTCTGGGAGGAGTTCGCGGAGCTCGTGGAGCCGACCCTCCTCGCGCCGCCCGTCTCCCTCGCGGACCTCGCCGCGTTCGTGACGACCCCGGAGGCGGAGGACTTCCTCCGCCGGACCATGCTCATGTCCATCGCGGACCTGCTCGACGACTTCTTCGAGTCCGACGAGGTGAAGGTCTCCCTGGCGACGGGCGCGGTCGCGGGGACCATGGCGGGCCCCCGCACCCCGGGGACCGCGTTCGTCTTGGGACATCACACCCTCGGGACGATCAACGGGGTGCGCGGCGCCTGGGGCTGGCCCCGCGGCGGCATGGGGGCGATCACGCAGGCCCTCGCATCCGCGGCGAAGGCGTTCGGCGCGGAGGTCCGGACGGGCGTCGAGGTCCGCCGGATCGCCACGAAGGACGGTCGCGCAATCGGCGTCGAGCTCGCGGACGGGACGCGGATCGACGCGGCGGCCGTGCTGAGCAACGCGGACCCCAAGCGGACGTTCCTCGGCCTCGTGGACCGCGACGCCTTGCCGCAGGCGTTCGTCCGCGCGGTCGGGCGGATCAAGATGGACTCCTCCTCGTTCAAGCTCAACCTGGCCCTCCGCGAGCTCCCGGACTTCCTCGCGATGCCGGGCACGCGGGTCGGGCCCCAGCACCGCGGGATCGTCGACATCGCGCCCTCCATGGACTACCTCGAACGCGCGTACGACGACGCGAAATGGGGTCGCCCGTCCGCCGAGCCGTTCCTCGAGTTCGTCATGCAATCCGCGAACGATCCGACCGTCGCACCGCCCGGGATGCACACCCTCACGGTGAGCGCGAAGTTCGCCCCCTTCGACCTCGCCGACGGCTCCTGGGATGCGGAGGGCGAGCGGTTCGCCGGCCGCGTCCTGGACGTCCTCGAGGCGTATGCGCCGAACGTCCGGCGCGCGATCGTCGCGACGCACTGCGTGACCCCGCGGGACATGGAGACGGAGTATGGCCTCACGCGCGGGGACGTGTTCCACGGGATGATCCTCCCGTACCAGATGCTCTCGTTCCGGCCCGTCCCGGGGTGGGCCCAGTACCGCACGCCAGTCCGCGGCCTGTACCTGTGCGGGGCCGGCGCCCATCCCGGCGGCGGCGTGATCGGGGCGCCGGGCCACAACGCGGCGAAAGCCCTCCTCGAGGACCGGGCCTCCCTCAAGCCGACGTGAGGTCAGACCTCGCGGACCTGGTCCTCGTACGCGTTCCGGAAGCCCGCGTCGCCGCCCTCGATGAAGTTCCGCATCGCGACGAACCAGTCGGACCAACGGCCGCGGTGCCGCACGATCTCCGCGGTGTCGACCGGGCCGTAGCCCGTGCCGACGAGGTAGATCGCCGTGCCGCTCGCCTTCTCCTCCAGGGTCAGGGCGACGGAGAGGTCCCCGCGATCCCGCGGCCACCGGAGGACGAGCCGGCGGTCCGCCTCCGTCTCGAGGACCCGGTCCGGTCCCGAGGGGCCGCCCATCACGTACGCCCCGCCCGCGCGGGCCTCGACCCGGGCCCGACCCGTCGGCATCCCGCCCGTGGACCAGGCGTCCACCTGGGACGCCTCCGTGAGGGCCGCGAACACGCGCGAGCGCGGCGCCTCGATCAGGGTCGTGAGCCGGAGCTCCGCCCCGTCGGGGGGCACGTGCTCGGGCCTCACGCTGTCCGTCCGGCCCTCCGCGATCGACTTGAGGTTCCCGAGGCACATGCGCCATGCGTCCTGGACGGTCCCGCACGTCGTGTCGAGGAACGGCACGCCGCGGTGGCTCGCGACGAGCCGGGTGCCTCCTAGGCCGTCGTCTTCGAGGGCGTACGTGACCCGCGTGGAGGCGCCGCGGATGGGCCACGTGAACCCGAACGTCTTGAGGGGCTCTCCCGCATCGATCGTCGTGGACCAGCCGGGCCCTTCGGGGGCGAACGGACACGTCTCGCCGCCGAACTTGAACGAGCCGCCCACCTTGGGCTCGATGCGGGCCCACCCGCAGAACCACCGCGCCAGGTGCTCGATCCGGAGGAGGCCCTCGAACACGACGGGCCGCGGCGCGCGGATCCCGACGCGGAACTCGAAGTCGTACGGCATGGGCGTCCCCAGAAACGCGTCGCCCACTTGAACCTGCACCCGGTCGGGCCGCCACAGGCGGCGCTCAGCGGCGTTCCACGAAGCTGTCGACCTGCACGGTCTGCGGCGGCGGCTGCATCGCGCGGAACATCTGGCCCGTGTCCTTCGCGCCCCACAGCTGCTCGAGCATCCCCTTGACCCCCGCGATCCGGTCTACGTCCCCGTTCCAGTTCGCGAGGACGTCGCGGAAGCGGGCCTCGATGTCCGTCACGACGGTCTCGACGCGGCGCTCGAGGCGGTTCGACTCCCGCCCGCGGTACAGGACGACGAGCAGCACGTACGCGCCCCGGCCGAACGCCACATGGTGCTCCGCCATCTCGATGCTCCGCACGGATCCGACGCCCATCGAGTGGAACGACTCGTTCATGAAGCTCTGGATCGCGGTGAACATGGAGGCGATCAGGTCCGGGTCCTTGTCCGAGGTCAGGGTACGGGACAGGTGGACGAGCGGCGTGCCGCCCTGGTAGATCAGGAACACGTGCTCCACGACGTTCCGGAAGAACCGGGTCGCGACGAAGAACGCCACGACGCCCCCGAGGGCCACGATCCACGGGAGGATCGTGAGGAGGAAGTTCGGCTGCTCGATCTCGATCGCCAAGGACGTCGTGGTCGACGACGTGCCGTCCGAGATCGTCAGGTTCACGGTGTCCGAGGCGACCCCCTCCGGGTACGTGAAGATGAGGAGGAACCCCTGGATCGTCACGTACGGGTCCGACGTGGTGACCGTGAGCTGGGACAGGTCGTTGTCCACGTCCCTCGAGTAGTTCCTCACGTTGAAGAAGAAGTTCCGCTCTCGGGATCGGAGGGCCGGCAACGGGTCCAGATACGGGGCATCGTTCACGGGCCGGACGGTCACCTTGAGGGTGTCTTCCGAGTACGCCCCGCGGTCGTCCGTCGCCCGGAACGTGACGAGCTCCGCGCCGAACCAGTCCGGCCGTGCCGTGAAGTTGACCCCGTGCGTGGAGGGATGGATGATCACCTGGGTGTCGACCGGGCCCGAGAAGTAGAAGATCGTCGAGCTGTCGACGTCCACGAAGTAGTCGTCCAGGTCGAACGCGGTCGCCAGGATCTCGTCCTCGAAGAACGTCACGTCGGGGAGCTGGATGCCGGGCCGGAGGCGGGGCGGGTAGTCGTCCCCGACGGTGACCGTCGTCACGCGGAACGTCGAGTTGAGCCCGTCGCTCGCCGTGATCGTGAGGGGCACCGCGTAGGGCGCCTGGATGAGCGGGAACGCGCTGTACGTGAACGGGAACACCATCGTCAGCACGAGGCCGCTCACCGTGACGTTGGACGGGAGGGACGTCGTGATCATGATCTCGGAGATGGCGTTGTCGTCGTCGCTCACGTACGGCGACAGGTCGAACACGTACGGGTCGTCGTAGTGCACGACGAAGGGCGGCGTGAACGCGAGCTCGGGCGGGTCGTTCACGGGGAGGACCGTCACGAGGATCGTGTCCTCGATGATCGCACCCGTGGGGTCCTTGGCCTGGAACGTGACGGACTCGACCCCCCACCACTCCCCCGTGGCGGCCATGTCGACCTGGTGCTGCCTCGGCTGCGCGCTCCCGTTCACGATGGTCACGGCCACCTGCGCATTCCCGTAGCTGTAGAACAGGGCGTCCCCGTCCGGGTCGAGGAAGTAACCGTCCAGGTCGAACGCGTTCGTCAGGGTTTCGCCTTCGGTCAGCGTCACGTCCGGGAGGGGCTGCGCGAGCTGGGGCGGCGTGTCCGTCGTGAGCCGCACCGTGATCGACTCGGAGTCGGACAGGGCTCCGTCGTCCACGGTGAGGACGATGAAGTCCCACTGGTCCGGGTAGTTCGCGGGGTACGAGAACGTGACCCGGAACGTATCGACGGTCGTGTACGCGGGGGTGTCCGTCTGGAGCCGCAAGGCGCTCGCCGGCGTGTCGATGTCGACCGCGTAGGGCGCGAAGTCGAACGTGTACGGGAGGCCGTACTTCACGTACAAGGTCGTGGGGATGTACTGGGTGAAGTAGGGTCCGTCGTTCACGGGTGAGATCGTGACCTGGAGAGGCTGGCTGTCGAAGTGCCCCAGGTCGTCGAAGAGGAACAGGGTGACCGCGTCCGCCCCGAAGGCGTTCGGCTTCGGCTGGAAGTACAGCCGATGGTTGCCGGTCACGTTCCCGCCGCTGAAGTCGTACAGGGACGTGTTCACCCCGGCGAGGTCCCAACGCAGGAGGTTCGTCGGCGTGTCCGGGTCGTTCGCGAATCCCGCGAGGTCGAGCTGCCACAGGGGGCCGTCCTCGGAGGCGACCTGGTTCGGCACGGCCGGAGCGATCGTTGGGGACGTGTTCTCGAGGTACGTGATGTCGAGCACCGCGTCGAGGAGAGGGTCGGATTCGCGGGCCACGAAGGTCGTCAGGCCCGCCGTCCCCTCGTCGCGCGCCTTGAGCAGGAATCCCGCGTTCGGCTGGGAGCCGTTCGTCCAGCTCTGGACGATCCCGGTCACGTTCCATGAGAGCCACGCGCCGGACCCGGCCACCGTCGCGCTGCCGCCGATCGCCACGTCGAAGTCCGCGCCGAGGGTCGCCCACGCGGTGCTCCCGTCCCGGGTGCGCCAGGTGACCCCGCTCCCGCCGAGTCCGTCCGGGATGCCGACCGTCACGTTGAGGAGGGGCGCCCCGTCCGGCGAGTTCCCATCGAGGAACCGGCCCGTGAGCTTGTGGTTGTACATGCCCGTCCGGATGTCGTGCCCGAGGCTCGCGGTCGAGTACGCGTACGTCACCGTGCGCGATGCGAAGACGATCTCCATCGTCCCGTCGCCGTCCAGGTCCGCGACGATGGGCGGTGCGGTCACCGCGTCGGGCGCCGCGTACTGGTCCACGAGGGCTCCGGTCCGGTCGATCACATGGAGGCTATTGTCGAAACTCCCGACGAGGATCTCCTCGATCCCGTCCAGGTCCACGTCAGCCGCGGACGGCACGCCGTACGTGTTCCCGCCCGTCGTGTACGTCCACTGGGTCGTTCCCGTGGACGTGAGGGACCGAATCTGGTTCCGGCGAGTCATCGCGAAGACCGTCTCGAGGAGCCCGTCGTCCTCCCAGTCCACGAGGATCTGCCCGCCGTACTGGTTCGCGGTCGTCGCCTGGGTCCAGATCGTAGAGCCGTCCGTCCCGCGGAGGGCGAACATGTTCCCGTTGTTCGCGGAGTCTCCCACCACCACGTCGAGGTCCCCGTCCGACTCGAAGTCCCCGAGGCTCGGGTTCACGATCGCGGCGTTCGACCCCGGCTGCAGGCTCCACGCGATGGTCCCGTCCGCGCGGATCGCGTAGAACACGCCCGTCGCGGTCGTGAGCACGATCTCGAGCTCGGGCCCTTCCGTGACGTTCCCCGCGGCCGTCCCGTGGGCCCAGTTCGCCCCGCCGAGCGGGAGGGTCCATCGGACGGCCCCCGTGCTCCCGTTGATCGCATAGAGGGTGCGGTCCGTCGAGCCCATGAAGATCTCCATGATCCCGTCCCCGTCGACGTCCGCGATCGCCGCGGCCGAGTCGACCGCCTTCGTCGGGACCGGGCCCGTGGACCACTCGATCGTCTGGCCGTCCGCGGACAGGGCGTAGAGCCCGAAGTCCGTGGGCCCGTTCGTCGCGAAGACGACCTCGAGCTCGCCGTCCCCGTCCACGTCGACGACGGTGGTGAGGTAGTCGATCGCGTCCGGCGCGGTGTACCGCCACAGGAGGGTTCCGTTCCATTGGATCGCGTACACGCCGCCGTCCGAGGAGCCGAACACGACCTCGAGCCGTCCGTCCCCGTCCAGGTCCGCCGCGGTGAGGGGCGTGTACGTCGTGCCGGCCGCGTAGCTCCACAGCGAGGTCCCCAGGTTGCCCGCGCGGAACGACGGGATCGCGGGCACCACGTTCCCGTAGTACAGGCCGTACGTCCGCGCGCCGTTCGCGGGCACGGTCGCCGCGAACACCACGTGCACGCTCGTGACGCTCGGACCCGAATACGTGGCCCCGTACACCTGGCTCGGGACCTCGTTCCCCAGATCGTCGAAGACGCGGAAGTCCGCGGGGACGAACGTCGCGATGGGCGTTGGGAGGCTGAAGAGGAGGTCGACGGGCTCCCGAAGGCGCGGGACGCCCGCGGTCTCCGTGACCGACAGGTTCACGCGGTACGCGTACTCGCGGCCCGACCCCTCGTTCCAGGGCGCGCGGACCCGGTGCGCGTCGATCGTCGTGCCCGTCGCGGCCGACGTGACGTGGGCCCGCAGGGTCGCGTCGAGAATCGTCGCCGGAGGCTGGATGTCGCCCACGTCGAACCGGACGAGACCGCGGTAGGCCGACCCGTTCGCGGGATCTCCGCCGACCACGAGGCCGTCCGCGACCCCGTAGTTCCGGTCCGGCCGCAGGCCGTCGAGGAACGCGTCCGCGAGGACGAGGTACTGGGCGGAAACGGGGGCGGCTGCGGAGGACGGCGGGGCGCTCGAGTCCACGTTCACTCCGACGTCAGGGACCGTCGCAACGGACGCAGGGACCCCCGCGAGGAGCGCGGCGAGCGCGAGGCTGGCCAGAAGCACCTTCGTTGCGGCTCGCTCCGTGGGTCGCATGGTCCGGTCCGCGGGACTCCCCCTGATCGCGGAGGACGTCGAGCAGCCGTCCCCTCCGGAATGTAAAGCCCTTCGGACGCGGTTATCCACGGTGATAGACTTTCCCCGGGAGCTCGCGGTCCGTCGCCGGCGTGATAATCACGAACACGACTGATATTCCGCGCCGACCTTTCATGTACTCCGGGCCGGGATACGTCTGGGTTCGATGAAGACCGCATCCCGTGTGGGCATGTGGATCCTCATGCACCCGCGCGTCGTGAGCGCCCTCGTGTTCGTGGGCCTCACCGTCGCAGCGCTCGTCGTGATGCCGGCACTCGGCATCGCGCCGCGGCGCCCGCGGGGCTGAGCGATCTCTCGCACCACGCGACCTGGCCGAAGCCGTCATTCGTGACGGCGCATCGAACCGGAGGCTGAGCGTTCCGTCCACGAGCCCGGGCTCCAAAGGAGGCCTGGACTCCGGCGGCGCGCAGTCTCTCAGGGACGCCGAGCCCTACGACCCGCGTTCCGGGTCCGAGTCGTCCTCGGACGAGGACGGCTCCCCCGCCTTCGCCCGGCTCCACGGCCAGATTTTCCCCTTCACGTTCGACCAGCCCCTCCGCAGCCGCTCCTTCCTATCGGGGTGCCGCTCCAGGTACCACTCCGCGACGGACACGGCGAGGGGCGTCCCGAACAGGAGGGCCAGGCTCACGTCGAGGGCGGCCCAGCTGTTCCCCGGCGCCCCCCGCTCGAGGTCCGTGGAGCCCCACCCCGCGCAGCAGCCCTCCGGGCCCGGGGCCAGGGTGAGCTTGATGAGCCCGAACCACGGGATCTCCCCGCGGGCCCGGCCGATCACGAGGGGGAAGGGCAAGACCCACGGGTCGTGCTTCACGGCGCTCCGGTACACGTTGTGGTCCCCGAACGTGAGGAAGCCCTCCGGGGTGATGCCCCGCTGCGCGTTGATCCACGCGAGGTCCACGGACACGTTCACGGTCCCGTCCCAGCCGCCCCGGCGCACGATGAACTGGGACAGGCCGAGGGGCGAGGTCGTCACCGTCCCGTTCGCGTCGAGCCCGGTCCAGTCCCCCGCGGGCAGGAGGGCCAGGTCCGGCACGTCGTAGCCTCCCGCGCTCGCGTTCCACGTGGCCCACGCCATCGCGCGGTGCACGACGGGCGTCGCGCTCAGGAGCTCCGGGTCCACGAAGATGATCACATCCCCGAAGTCCCCGTACGTCGCGTAGCCGCGGGCCCGGCCCTCCACGTACGTGACGATGTCGGCCCGGGAATGGATCACCTGGGCGAGGAACATGTCCCCCGTGTCGAGCACGCCAATCGAGCTCGCGTCGGGCGCGTGCTGCATGCTGCTGCTCTCGACCACGTAAAGGGGCGTCGCGCTCCCCGCGTACGCGAACAGGGCGCCCAGGATCGCCCCGAACGCGACGAGCATGACGAGGAGCATCCGCCCGAGCCGGCGCAACTCGAGGCGCCGTCGGGCGAGCGGGGTGAGCCCCGGGCCCATGCCCCCTCCAATCCCCTCTCGTATTCATAGGTCACGCACGCAGGATGAGGGAGCCTTGATGGCCGCCGCACGCCTCCCGGGCCGCGATGCCGCAGCCCGTCCCGCGCGAGGTCCTGCGGGGCACGATGGGCTGAGCCGCGCGGGCCTAACGGCCTTCCTTCCACTCCTTGGCCCGGCGCCCCTTTCGGCCCTTGTGGCGGTACCGTTTCTCCTTGGGCCGCTCGTCCTTCGGCGGGCGCTCCTTCCTCCGCTTCGCGCGCTCCATGCCCTCGGTGGGGAAGGGGACCGCGGGGCTAAAAGGGATGCCGCCGTTCCCGGGCCCATGGCGCGGAAGGCGGCCCGCGGCCTCCGGCTCGTCCGCCCGGGGGACCGGGACCGGGCGACGGCCCAGACCCCCGGCCTGATCCGGGAGACCGCGGTGGATCGCAGGACGGTCGGCGCGCGGACCCTGTGGGTCGGCTTCGTCACGATGGACGCCGGCATGACGTCGGGCGCGCACCACCACGGCGACTCGGAGTCCGTGATCTACATGGTCCGCGGGAGCGCCCGCTTCCGGTTCGGGAACGGCCTCTCGGAGAGCCTCGAGGCCCACGCGGGCGATTTCGTTTACGTGCCACCGAGGGCGGTCCACGCGGAGTCGAACCTGAGCCGGACGAAGGGCGCGGACATGATCGTCGTCCGGGACCGCCAGGAGAACATCGTCGTGCCGGTCGACGCGACGCGGTGACGTTTCGCGGCTCGACCGTCATGGCGGCACGATTATCCCCCGAGGGGTCCGTGCCGCCGCCATGGCCTCTCGGGGCCGGTCCTCAATCCGCGTGGGCATCCTCGTGCCGTGCGCCCTCCTCATCTTCCTCGCCCTCGGTCCGTCGGCGAGCGCGCAGTACCTCGAGCCCGCGTGGGTGCGGACGTTCGGGGGCGCCGGGAACGACCAGGGCTGGGGGATCGACGTGGGCCCGGACGGCGAGGCGTACGTGGCCGGGTTCGTCCAGGGCCAGGGCCTCGACGTGTTCCTCGCGCGCCTCAACGCGTCGGGCGGAACGGACTGGCAGGTCGCCTGGACGCGGCAGTTCGACCAGAAGGCATTCGAGGTGCGCTACGCGGACGGCTTCCTGTACGTGGGCGGGGTCGCCGCGCGCACGGGGTCCGCCGCGTCCCAGGACATGCTCCTCGCCCGGGTGTGGGCCTCGAACGGCACGACGGACTGGGAGACCACGTGGAACGGCCCCGCGGACCTGTACGACGAGGCGGACGGGATCGTCGTGGAGGACGGCCTCGTCTACGTGTCCGGCTGGGGGGACGCGCGGCTCGACTTCACGGAAGGGGACCTGGCTCTCGTGGCCTTCACGCTGAACGGGACCTACGTGCGGCACGCCCTCTGGGGCGGGCCCGGGCGGGAGGAGGGCAACGGGGCCCTCGTCTCGGACGGGCAGACCCTGTATGTGGCGGGGATCGTGGACGGGGTGAACCTGTTTGCGGGCGGGGACGCCGTCGTCGTGGCGTTCGACCAGGCCACGTTCGCGGAGGTCTGGAACACGACGTGGGGCGGGTCCGGCGTGGACGACGCGTACGGGATCGCGCGGCACGCGGACCGGCTGTACGCGACGGGCCTGACGACGAGCTTCGGCGGGGACCACATCTTCCTCCTGACCCTCGACACGGCCGGGACCCTCCTGCGGAACGTGACCTGGGGCGGGCCGGCCGCGGAGGCGGCCCGGGCCGTCGGGGTGCGGCCGAACGGGAGCGCCGTGTACGTCGCGGGCCGGACGGCCTCGTTCGGGAACGGGAGCCTCGATGTCGTCCTGATCGAGTACGACGCGTCGGGCGCGTACGTGTCCGCGGAGACCTGGGGCGGGTCCGGGAGCGACGTGTCCCATGGCATCCTCGTCGCCTCGGACGCGATCTACGTCGTGGGGGAGTCGAGCAGCCTGGGCGCCGGCGGCACGGACCTGTTCGCGATGAAGCTCGGCCCCGGGACGGGCGGCCCTGGGAACCCGCCGTTCGATCCCACGCCGACGAACCCCGCGGCGGTCGTCGCGCTCCTCGTTGGGGTCGCGCTAGTCGTCGGCCTGATCGTCGTCGCGTCGCGCCGCCGCCGCAGGTCGCCGCCGCGGAATGCGTGAAGACGCGAACCGAACGAACATAAGTTTATCACTTCATGCGCCCTCACGGCGGAACGATGGCCCGCACGAAGGGCGCGCGCACTCGGACCTTCGATGTGAAGGTCGCGGCGGTCCGGCTCCTTCGCTCCGGGATGGCCCAGGCTGCGGTCGCGGAGGCGTTCGACGTGGACCCGTCCACGGTCTCCCGCTGGTGGGCCCTCGCACGTCGCGGCGGGGCTAACGCCCTCATGAGGCGCCCCGTGAGCGGCCGGCCCCGGAAGTTGCCGCTGAAGGACCTCACCCGGATCCTCGCGGTCCTCCGAGAGAAGCCCTCCCGCCACGGGTTCCCAGGAAGCCGATGGTCCCCGCGGCACGTCGCCCAGCTGATCCGCCGGGAGACCGGGGTCTCGTACCACCCGAGCCATGTCTCAAGGCTCCTGCTCGCGTTAGGTCGGAAGTGATAAACTAATGCAATTTCAGAGAACTCTCAAGTACCTCGCCGCGGCCGCGGCATCCTTATGCAACGCGATGACGATGGGCCGGACACGATTGCGGACCTGTTCCGGGCGATCGAGGCGGGGGACGTCGACAAGGTCCGCGAGCTCCTAGGCGTGAACCCGAAGTTCGCGGCCGCCCGCAACAAGGACGGGATGAGCGCACTCCTGTGGGCCGCATACTATCAGAAGCCCGCGATCGCGGAGGTCCTGCTCGCGAGCGGCGCGAAGCAGGACGTGTTCGAGTGCGCGGCCCTCGGGCTCGTGGACCGACTCGAGGACTTGCTCGGAGCGGACCGGGATCTCGTGTCTCGCTACAGCCCCGACGGATGGACGCCTCTCCACCTCGCGGCCCACTTCGGACAGCTCGAGGCGATGCAGGTCCTCCTGTCCGAGGGGGCGAGCCACCGCGCCGTGTCGAAGAACAGCAACGCGAATCAGCCCCTCCAAGCCGCGGCCGCGGGCGGGCGGACCGCCGCGGTCGCGCTCCTCCTCAAGGCTGGGGTCGAGGTGGACGCCCGCAGCCACGGCGGATTCACGGCCCTCCACCTCTCCGCACAGAGCGGAATCGTCGACATGGTGAGGGCCCTCCTCGACGCGGGGGCGGACCCCGGCGCGACGACGGAGGCGGGCAAGACGCCGTTGGACTTCGCGGTCGCGGGGGACCGCGGGGAGGCCGTGGAGATTCTCGAGAAGGCCCTCGCCCCTCCGTCCGGGGCTCGAACGAAACGACCCGCGAAGCGCCGGTGAGCCGCGTCCCGGCCCGCCTGGCTCGAAGGAACGCCCCCGGATTCTGGGAAAGGTTCATCCGCGCAGGGGGCTCGGCCGGGGCGAGGCATACCCCATGAAGGCGTGGCAATGGATCGTGACCGTCGTGCTCGTCGCGGCCGGGCTGTACTTCCTCGTCTTCCACATGGACCCCCTCCCGGCCAACCACGAGGCGATCGGGCTCGGGACATTCCACCTGGCCCACGACGTGATCGGGATCGTCCTCTTCGCCACCGCCGTGCTCATCGTCTGGCGGGCCCGCCGGGTGGCCCCGACGACGCAGCCGGCCTGAGCCGACCGGCGTCCCGACGGATCGTCAGCGCGCCGTGCGAGACCAGATCCCGAGGACGCTGGCCAGGATCGTGGCTCCTCGGAAGGTCGGCCGGTCGGGCCCGCGAAGGGCATTCGAGGGACGCTTCGCGCGTCGTCCATCCGTGCTCCCGTAGGGCCAGCGCTTATCCAGGATCGTCAGGATGCGGTGAATCTCGTCCGCGGGCGCTCCCGTCGTCGAGGCTCGGTACGCCGCCGCCACGACGCCCCTCGAGCCCCGGACGCTCACGACGTCGACCTCGTCGAAGCGGATCCGGGCCGTGACCCCCGCCGCAGGCCTCACCCCGGCGTCCTGGAAGGTGCCCGTGAGGGCCAGGAGGCCTCCAACCTGGTCCGCGCGGATGGGTACGGATTCGCCGTACGCCTTCGTCCCGAGGACCGTGCCGTCCAGCCCGAACACGTACAGGCCGAGGGCGCGCATGTCGTCCCGCGGGGCCCGTCCGGTTCCGCCGTCCACGCCTGCCACGGCCCGCCCACCGGCCCGGGGGGTCAAGACCGTTTTGTCGAGTATTCTCGACCTTGAGAGCGTCCGCGAGGCCGGACCGGCGCCCCTACGCCTTCTGCCGGAACTCGCTCTGCTGGAAGACGAGCATCGCCGCGATGAGGAGGCTCGCGGTCGCTCCCACGAGGACGGCCACGGCGAGGGGCGCGCTCACGTCGGTCACGAATCCGGACAGGGGCCCGACCTCGATGGTCCCCTTGAGGATGGACCGCAGGTAGTGGATGAGGCTCAGCTTGGGCAGGTTCCCCGGGATGGCCCCCGCGATGGACTCCCACACGAACCCGATCAGCAGGCCCACCGCGAGGGGCTTGCGCACGATGACCGAGATGAACAGGAACAGGGCGCCGTACGCGGCGCTCCCGAGGACCGTCGTCGCGAGGAACCCCGCGAGGACGTCCGCGTCCGTGCTGAGCGCCACGCCTTCGTAGGCTTCTGTGATCACGTACGCCCCGACGACGGGCGGGACGAGGAGGATGAGGACCGCGGCCAGGTACCCGGCGTACTTCGCCCCCACGACGGCGGGCTTCGAGATGGGCCGGGTCAGGAGGTACGGAAGGGTGTTGTCCTCGATCTCCTCCCGGATCAGGGTCGTCGCGTTCACCAGGGTCACGAAGATCAGGACGACCTGGAGGAACAGGGGGATCATGAGGCTCTGGAACAGGAGGATGTCGAACGTGGCTACGCCCGCGAGGGCGAGGGACCCCGTGAGGAGGACGGGCACGCCGGCGAGGAGCCCCATCGCGATGACTCGGCGGGTCCCGAGCAGGTACCGCAGGGTGAGGGCCATCACGACGGGCGCCCGCTTCAGGTCGTCCGCGAAGGCCATGTCCGATCACCCCACGAGGTACCGGAACACGGCCTCGAGGCTGTCGTCCGGGCTCTCCAGGCCGCGCACGTCGAGCCGGCCGTCCGCGACGATCCCGGGCAGCTCGCGGTAGAACGCGTCGGGCTGCCGGGTCCGCACGACCAGCACGTCGGGCTCGGGGACCTCGAGCGACACGACGTGGTCCATCGACGCGAGGGCCTTCGCGAGGTCCCGGGGCGTCGGCGTGGCGATGCGTACCGCGTGCGGGTGCTTGTCGATCAGGGCGCGGATCGCGTGGAGGTTCCCCGAGGCGATCCCCTTCCCGTTGTGGATGAGGACGATGTTCTCCGTGATCCGCTCGATCTCGTACAGGACGTGGGTCGACATGAGCACGTGCCCTCCGTCCCGCGCGAACCCTGCGATCGTCTTGAGGATCTGGACCCGGCCGACCGGGTCGGCCCCGGACAGCGGCTCGTCGAGGATCAGAATCTCCGGCTCGTGCGCGAGGGCCTGGGCCAGCTTGGCCCGCTGGCGCATCCCGCGGCTGTACGTGCGCAGGGGACGGTCCTTCGCACTCGTCAAGCCGACCAGCTCGAGGGCCGCGGCCGCCTTCGCCCGCGCGTCCGCCGCCGGCATGCCGTCGAGCCGCAGGAGGGTCTCGACGAACCGGGTCGCGGTCATCCAGCCGTACAGCTGGTTGTGCTCCGGGCAGTACCCGATCCGGTGCTTCAGGCCGACGTTGTTCCACGGGTCCTCCCCGAGGAGCCGCAGCTCCCCCTTGTCCGAATGGAGCTGCCCGATGAGCAGCTTGAACAGGGTCGACTTGCCCGCGCCGTTCGGCCCGACGAGGCCCGTGATGCCCGACCCGAACGACGCCGTGAAGCCGTTCAGGCCCAGGACCTGCCCGTACCACTTCGAGAGGTCCTTCGCCTCCACGACGTCCGTCATCCGGACACGACCTCCACCGCCTTCATCCGGAGGTACGCGAGGAGGGATGCGAGGACCGTCGCGCCCAGCAGGATCGCGAGGGCCCCAGGCCAATCGATGAGCCCGCCCGAGACCCCGTACACGCCGCGGGCGACCGCCAGGAAGTCTTCCCAAGGGGACAGGTACAGGAGCTCCGGGCTGTTCAGCGCGGACGCCAGGACCCCCGCGGGAATCGTCAGGCCGAACGTGACCGCGAAGACGCCCGCGGCCGCGTAGCTCTTCCGCCGCGTCATAGAGGACAGGGACAGGGACAGGGACACGTAGAACGCGGTCAGCAGCGCCCCGGCGGCGAACCCGACGCCCATCGCGGGCAGCGCGACCTCGGCCGGGAACAGGCCCAGGAGGAATGCGACGAAGGGCACGAGGACGAGCGGGAGGACGGAGACGAGCGCCACGAGCGGGGTCAGGACGGACGCCTTCGCGATCAGGTAGTCGGCACCCGTGATGGGCCGGCTCAGGTACAGGGTGAGGGCCATCGAGTCCCGGTCGTCCGCGATGAGGCCGGACCCGATGACGGACGCCATGAGCGTGACGAACAGGAGGATCGTGAAGTTCGACGCGGTCACGTAGAAGAAGGACAGGTCGATCGGCTGGCCCGGGATCAGGATGGGTGCGAGGAACAGGAGCACCATGGACGTGGCCGTCGTGAACAGGACGCCGATCGCGGTCGTGAAGAGGGCCGCGGGCCGGCGCAGCTCCCGCGACAGGCCCGTCGTGATGATCGCCCGGACCCGCTGGGATCGGCCGAGGAGCGGCGCCTCCCGCCTCTGGTACGTCGGAAGGGAGATCGACATGCTACCGCCCCGCCGCGCCCGTGCGGTCCAGGAGCTCGAGGAACAGCTCCTCGAGGCTCCGGATCTCCGCGCCCATGTAGCGGACCTCGGCGCCCAGGGCCCGGGCGGCCCGGAACACCTCGGCCTCCACCCCGGGCTTGCGGGCCACGTGGACGGACAGCGGGCCCGCCTCGGCCTCGAAGCCCGCCTGCGCGAGGGCCCGCGCGAACGCGGGCCGGTCCCCGCGCAGGTCCACGCGGATGCGGTCCGCCTTCCCCAGGAGGAGGTCGGAGAGGTCCCCCGCGGCGATCTGCCGCCCCCCGTCGAGGATCACGATGTGCTTGCAGATCGTCTCCACGTCGGGGAGGAGGTGGCTCGACAGGATCACGTTCCGGCCCGGCGAGCTCGCGATGGTCCGCACGAGGTCGAGCATCTCGGTCCGGCCGCGCGGGTCCAGGCCCGTCGTGGGCTCGTCGAACACGTACAGCTCGGGGTCGTGGACCATCGCCTGGGCGAGCTTGATCTTCTGCTTCATGCCCGTCGAATACTCGGCGATCTTGCGGTACCGCTCCTCCTCGACCCCGACGAACTGGAGCACGTCGTGGGCCCGGCCCATCGCGGTCCCCTTGTCCAAGCCGCTCACGCGGCCCATGTAGGACACGAGCCCGATCCCCGTCATGTCGGGGAGGAGGCAGTCGTGCTCGGGCATGTACCCGATCCGCTCCCGGACCCGGAGGCCGTCCTCGATCCCGTGCCCCAGCACGCGCGCCGTGCCCGCGGTCGGGCGGAGGAGCCCGAGAAGGAGCCGCAGGAACGTCGTCTTGCCCGCGCCGTTCGGCCCGACGAGCCCGATGGCCCCGTCCGGGATCGCGACCCCGAGGTCGTCCACCGCGCGCACGTCGCCGAACACCTTCGTCAGGCCGGACGTCTCAACGAGCAGGTGGCTCGCCCCCGGGGGTCGGCCGCGGCTTCGCCTTCCGCCGCCGGCGGACGAACAGCACGGTCGCGACGAGCGCGAGGAGCGGGACCCCGACGACGAGGGACAGCGCGAGGGCCGAGAGGCCCGGCCGGTACGGGTACGTGGTCGAGCGGAGGGACATCTCCGCGATCTCCGTGCCGTTCGCGTACGCGTCCCGCTTCACGTAGTTGCCCGCCCCGTTGGACCAGTACGCGGTCTCGTTCGCTCCCTCCGGCGGGACGAGTCCGGCGAGGCCCGGGAAGCCGGTCAGGGTCTGGTTCATCACGAAGACGGGGAACGTGCCCGCGTCCACGCTCACGTTCGTCTCCGCGAGGACCTCGCGCCTCCACGTGCCCGCGACGGTCGTGGCGTTCTCGGAGGAGATCGGAGCGCCGAGGCCGCTGATCGTCGTGTTCGCGAGGATGTCCGATGCGAACGACGCGCTCGCGCTCTCCCCGACGTCCAGATCGAACGCCGGATGGGACGCGTACGCGGTCGTCGACTCGATCCGGATTGACGTCGTCAGGTCGATCGTGATGAAGAGGGAGATGGACGCGAGGTACGTCGTCGTGCCGGTCGAGGCGACGGGCAGGAACGAGGAGGCGTTCCATAGTTCCGCCGCGTTGGAGGTGAAGGTCCCCGTCACGGTCCCGGGGAACGTGCTGTTCGGGAGGTCGAACGTGCCGTTCAGGAAGCCCGTCGCGCGGGTCGCGACACGGACGACCGCGCTCGGCACGCCTCCGACGTCCACCTGGTCCGTACCCCGGACGTCCACGTCCACGCGGCCCCGAAGGTCGAACGAGAAGCTCCCGACCTCGCTCGCGTTCGTGCCGGGGAACGCCCCGAGAGAGCCGCGGAGGTCGTACACCCATCCGTCCCCCGCCACGTAGGCGGGCCTCTCGAGCTTCCCTCGCACGGCCGGGGCCGCCGCGAGAGCCGACGCGGCTCCGATGAGCAACGCGAGGGCGAACGCGGTCCCGGGGCGGCGCATCGAGCCGCCTCAAGCGGCCGCCCGGCTAAAGGCTTTCCGAGGCCGCCCGCGAGTTCAGGTCGGAGGAGGCCCGCCTTGGGGCGGCAGGAGCGGGAATGGGGTGCCACATCGGCCGCAGAACTTCGCCCAGGGCGCCGCAGGGGCCCCGCAGAACCGGCAGGGCGGGACTGCCGCGGCGGCGGGCGGGATACCGGTCGGCGGAATCGGGGCTCCCGCGGGCAGTCCCGTCGGGCCCATCCAGACGGGGGGCGCGGGCCGCCGCTTGTGTCGCACCCACAGGACGAGGACGATGACCGCGGCGATGAGGGCGCCCACGAGGCCCGCGCCGACGACGACGCCCAGCGCGTCCAGCGGGGGCGCGGCCGTGACCTGGAAGCCCTCGAGCATGTCCTCGAACGCGAACGTGCCCACGTCGTAGTACGAAGGGGTCGTCGACAGGAGGATGACCCAGTACCGGTCGTGGGGGTCGCTCACGACCATGGCCATCCGTTGGATCACGACGTCGTTCGTGTACCGGAGCTCGAAGACCACGGCGCTGTGATTGCCGA
This sequence comes from Thermoplasmata archaeon, assembly GCA_035283365.1. Taxonomy (GTDB): domain Archaea; phylum Thermoplasmatota; class Thermoplasmata; order RBG-16-68-12; family RBG-16-68-12; genus RBG-16-68-12. The sequence goes on from DATETY010000005.1 coordinate 52,614, forward strand.
TCGTCCGGTACACGGGCCCCTCCGACACATAGGCCGCGGGATCGTCCGCCGTGACCCCGGCGACCGTCTCGCCGTAGAGGCTCCGCATGTACGCGTCCGTCTCGCGGACGCTCGGATCCCGGTCCGTCTCGACGATCACGTTCGTCTGGAAGCCGTCCCCAAAGGGCCCGCGGACCACGAGCTCGACCGTGAGACCCTCGAGGTCCTCGTCCTGCTGGACCTCCCAGCCGGTCGGCACCGGGATCGCGAAGCCGCTCGGGTGGGAGACCGTGGTCATCGGGATCCCGACCCGCAGAGGCCCGCCGCGCGTCGCGGTCAGGCCGTGCGCGTCCCAGACCGTCAGGGAGACGTCGTACGTCCCGGGGGTCGCGTACACGTGCTGCACGACGGCCCCGGCCTGGCCGACCCCGTCCCCGAAGTCCCACGCGTAATCCCGGATGGACCCGCCCGTCCCGTTCGAGAGCGTGCCATCGAAGGTGACGCGCCACCCGACGACGGGATGCTCGGGAGAGATCACGTAGGCCGCGTGCGGGAGGGGGACCGGGCGGCGCGGCGCGATGAGGGGATACCGGTCCGAGTCTCCTCCGGGCAGGCCGTGGGACACGTCCCCGATCCCGTCCGGCGCGGAGCAGTCGTCCTGGGCCGCGCCTCTGCACTCGTCAGGCCCGGAGTAGTTGGCCCAGTGGTTCCCGCCGGCCGGGTAGCCATCGTCCCACGCGTTCGAGCTCGGGACGTACGTGATCGCGTCCCAATCCCGGTTCGCCGCGAACGAGTTCCCGACCGTCCGGATCCCGGAGGGCGAGGCCGCGTGCATCCCCGCGCCGTTCCCGACGATGTCGTTGTCCACCACGAGGACCCGCTCGGCCGCGGCGGCGAACAGGCCGGCGCCCGCGTTCCCGGCAATCAGGTTCCCCGCCACCCGGACGTCTGTCGCGCCATTCAGAGAGACCCCGATGTCGTTCGCGAAGGACTCACTCGACTCGATCGTGAGGTTCGCGCCCTCGTAGACGAGGATCCCGAAGCGGTTCCCGTGCGTGGCGAGGGACCGCAGGATCGCGTTCGACACGTTCCACAGGAAGAGGCCTTCGTACGTCCCGGCGGACCCGTTCACCTCGACATCCTGGATGAGCAGGTGGGCCCGGGTGTCCTCGATGTGGACTCCGTCCTGGGACCCCGCGTCGATCGTCCAGCCCTCGATGACGAACGGGTCCGAGGGGGTGCCCGCTCCGCGGACGACCCCGTTCGCGGCCGTGAAGTTCGCGTCGCCCACGATCCGGATGGGCGCCCGTAGGATGAGGGCAGAGGGCTCGTCCCCGACCGGGGCGATTAGGGGGAC
>DATETY010000006.1:0-28627 GCA_035283365.1 Thermoplasmata archaeon
CTCCGAGAGGCGGAGCCCCCATCGCGAGCAGCGCGTCGTGGAATTCCCGCAGGCTCGCATCGTTGTGCCGCGCGAACCAGTCCGCCCGGAGCTTCTTGATCATGAGCTTCCCGAGCGTGTAGTTCAGGTAGCCCGGGTCCCAGGTGCCACGTTTCGCCTCCCGCTCCGCGGGAAGCCGGTCGAGGTACGCGTTTTCGATGAAGAACCGCGTGGCGTCCTCCCAGGACCACCCTTGCGCGTGCATGCCAATCGATGCGATGTACCGGCAGTCACGCAGGAGCGCGTCCTGGAGCTGCGCAAGCTTGAGCCGCCGGTCCCCGAACCCGGCCTCGACCATCATCTCCTCGCAGTAGTGGGCCCATCCTTCCGTGAACGCGTAGGAGAAATACGATCGGAGGACGGCCGACCTGACGAGCTTCCGATGGAGGAAGTGAACGTAGTGTCCCGGGTAGCACTCGTGGACGGAGATGTTCCGCAGGCTCGTGTAGTTCAGGTGGCGGAGCCACTCTTCCTGCTTCTGCGGAGTCCAGTCCTCCTCGACGGGGGTCACGTAGTAGAACGCCTCCTTCGCGACCTTCTCGAAGCTCCCCGGCGAATTCATCGCGGCCGTCGCGAAGCGATAGAACCGCGGGGTCTCGATGACCTGCGCGCGTTCCTCGGACGGCACGCTGATCACATCCCGGTCGATCAGGTACTGCCGGATCTCCTCGAGCATCGTCCGCGTGTCCTCGATGAGGCTTTCCGCGCGGGGATGGTCCCGCTCGATGCCCTCGAGGACCTCGTGGGGCGTCTTGGACGCGTCGATGGACCTCGCGACCTCGTGGAACTGGGCCCGGTTCTCCTTCAGGTCCGCCCGCCCGACCTCGAGGAGCCTCTCGACCGGGATCTTCGCGAGGTGCTCCGCGTACATCATCCGTTCGTACTTCGTCCGGCCCAAGGCGAACGTCGTCTTGACGCGGGGCTTGTACCGCGTCTCGAGATCCTTCGCGAGGGAGGCGAGTTCGGCCTTCGCGACCTCATTGGTCCGCTGCACGAGCTTCCGCACGGCGGGAGACGCCCTGCCGAGGTGCTCGGGCAGCTCCCGGGCGTACGCATCCAGGATCCCCTTCGCGGCCATCTCGGCCATCTCGTAGAACGTGTCCGCGAGTCGCCGGTCCGTCGTAGCCCGGAGGTCATTGAGGAACCGCGGGACCTGGGCCTGCAGCCTCGCGACCGCGCGCATCCTCCGGTCGAACGGGGCGTAGTTCCGGAGGAGGTAGTTCACGATCCCCATCCGGTACAGGGAGTACGTCGGGAGGGCCCGGGGGAGCCTCTGGTCCTCGACGTCGGAGAGCTCGTTCAGGACGAGCCCCTTGAGCACGCCGAGCTCGAGGCGTCCGTTCGGCGAGAGGTGGCCTCGCTTCTCGATCCGCTCGAGGGCCCCGAGGTCCCTCCTGGATTTCGCCGCGAACCGCCGCACGGACGCGGCCGTGTACGTCGGGAGGCGGCCGTCGAACGCGTGCATCCCCGAGCCCGCGGCGAGGGTCGGATGGAACGACCAGTACTCCTTCAGGATTCGGCGCGCGAGCGTCGGGAACGAGGACGCGGGTCGAGGCTTCGCCATGCTTCGGCTCCCCCGGCCCGTTGAACGGCTCCGGGCGGAAAAGGCTTCGGGCTCCCGCTCGTTTCGCGCCTCCGCGATCCGCCGGGATGCCCTACGCGCGCGCGGCCGATGCCCGCTCGTCCTCCCACTCGTTCCCCTGGGCGAGGACTCGCCGGCGGGCGATCGCCTTCGCGATGTCGAACGCGCTCAACAGGCCGACGACGGCCTTGCCGTTGAACACGGCCAGGTGCCGCAGGTTCGTTCGCCGCATGAGCCGGGCCGCGTACTCGAGGGGCACGTTCGGCGTCACGGTCACGAGGGGCGTCGTCGCCACCGCCATGACCTTCGTCTCCTCCAGGTCGAGCCCGTCCGCGAGGGCGTCCACGATGTCCGTCGTCGTCACGATCCCGTACGGCTCGTCCCGGCCCGTCGGCTGCACGACGAGGCTGTTCACCCGCGCGGTCGCCATGAGCGCCGCCGCGGCCAGGAGGGTCGCGTCCTCCGGGATCTCGAGGACCTCCGAGGACATCGCGTCGCGGACTCTCGTTCCGGACACCATCGGCACGGCACACGTCCTCGGGGTCCAAAGCCTCTGGGTAGTGACAGTACATTCCGCGGGGGCCGAATCGGCGCCACGATTCATTCATGAAGATGAATAAAATACAATAATGTCTAAATATTATGCCTATCATCCATTTGAGAGCAGACAGGGGAGGACCGTGCCCCTTCTCGGGATCCCATCGCGACGTCGCCGGCTCGAAGGCCGCGCCGGCCGGTTCCTCGTGCTCGCGCTCGATCACGGGCTGCCCGCCGGACCTCTCACGGGCCTCGGCGACCCGGGCCGCCTCCTGAGGACCTTGCGCGACGCGCCCTTGACCGGCGTGATCGTGAACGCGGGCCTGGTCCCGCGGCTCGCGCCGGAGATCCGCATGGGCCTCGTCGTGCATCTCTCCGCGGGGACCCTCCTCGGGACGCCGCCCACCGCGAAGGTCCTGGCGAGCTCCGTGGAGCGCGCGATCCGTCTCGGCGCCGATGCGGTGTCCGTGCAGATCCACTTCGGGTCCCCGTCCGAGGACCGGATGGTCGCGGACGCAGGGCGGGTGGTGGACGACGCCCACGGATTCGGGGTGCCGGTCCTCGCGATGGCCTACCCGCCGTCCCTCCCGGGCCGCGGATCCGCGGATGCGGACGCGGCGCGGAACGCGTCCCGGGCCGCGGCCGAGATCGGCGCGGACCTCGTGCAGACGAATTTCTCGGGTCCTTCCGGCGGCGTCCGAGGCATCGTCCGCGGGTGCCCCGCGCCTCTCCTCCTGGCGGGCGGCCCGAAGGTCCTGTCTGCCGACGCGTATCTCGATGCCGTGCGGGCCGGGCTGGCCGAGGGGGCCGCGGGCGTCACGGTGGGCCGGAACCTCTTCCAAGATCCCGATCCCCCCGCGTTCGCAGGCCGACTCGGGGATGCCGTGTTCGGTCCCCTCCCGAGGGTAGGCCTGGAGGCGAGCCCGTGAAGCGCGTCGCCCTGGACCCGGGCCTCGACCCGTACGCCCTGTTCGCGGCGTCCCGGGACGACCATCCCCACGCGTTCATCCTGGAGAGCCTGACGGGCCCGGCGCGGCTCGCGGAGCACACGTTCGTGGGGTTCGACCCGGAGATCATCGTCTCGTACCGCGCGGGCGTCCTCCGGTCGAACGGGGAGACGATCAAGACGGACCGGCCCATCGACGCCCTCCGCGCGATCCTGCGGGACCACGCCACACCCGACGTCCCAGGCCGGTTCATCGGAGGCCTCGTCGGGTACGTGTCGTTCGAGTTCGTGCGGAACCTCGACTCCGTCCCGGCCCACGCGGACTCCCCGTTCCCCGAGTTCGAGTTCGGCCTCTATCTGGACGGCGTGGTCGTGGACCACGCGCGGCGCACCGCGGAGTACTTCTCGCACGGCCGATCCCGCGCGGACGACCTCCCGAAGGCGGCCCGCTCCCGACCCGAGTTCCGCGCGGACCCGCCGAAGCCCCAGACGGACCGCGAGAAGTTCGTGGACGCCGTGCGCGTGGCGAAGGACGCGATCGCGGAGGGCGAGGCGTTCCAGATCGTCCTGTCGCGGCGCGACTACGGCCGCATGGCGGGGGACCCGCTCGCGTTCTACGAAGCGCTCCGGAGCCTGAACCCGAGCCCGTACATGTACTACCTCGACTTCGGGATGCGCCGCGTGATCGGCTCGAGCCCCGAGATGCTCCTCCGCGTGGAGGACCGCACGGCGACCACGTTCCCGATCGCGGGCACGCGACCCCTTGGGACGACCCTCGCGGAGTCCGAGCGCCTGCGGGCGGACCTGCTCTCGGATCAGAAGGAACGCGCGGAGCACAACATGCTCGTCGACTTGGCGCGGAACGACCTGGGTCGCGTCTGCCGGTTCGGGTCCGTCCAAGTGCCCCAGTACATGACCGTGGAGCGGTACAGCCACGTTCAGCACATCGTGTCCCGCGTGGAAGGCTCCCTCGAACCCGGGAAGGACGCGCTCGACGCGTTCGCGGCCATGTTCCCCGCGGGGACCGTGAGCGGGGCCCCGAAGCCGCGGGCCCTCGAGATCATCCACCGCCTCGAGGGGACGGCCCGCGGGCCCTACGCCGGCGTGGTCGGCTACCTGTCCCTGAACGGAAACTTGGATACCGCGATCGCGATCCGCACCCTGTTCGCGGACGGCCCGACGTACCACCTCCAGGCGGGCGCCGGAATCGTCGCGGACTCGGACCCGGCGAAGGAGTGGACGGAGACGGAGGTCAAGCTCGACGGGATGCGCGCGGCCCTCACGGAGGCGACCCGATGAAGGTCCTCATCCTGGACAACTACGATTCCTTCGTGTACAACCTGTACCAGCGCCTCGGGGAGCTCGGCGCGGACCCGATCGTGCGCCGCAACGACGCGATCGCCATCGAGGACGTTCGGCGCATGGACCCGGACGCGATCGTCCTGTCTCCCGGGCCCGGCCACCCGTCCAACGCGCGGGACTTCGGCGTGTGCGCGGACGTCCTGCGCGAGTTCGGTCCGTCGACGCCCACCCTGGGAGTCTGCCTGGGCCACCAGGGGATCGGGACGCGGTTCGGGGCCCAGGTCAGGCACGCCGCGCGGCTCCTTCACGGGAAGGTGAGCCCGATCGCCCACGACGGTCGGACGATCTTCGAGGGCCTGCCCAACCCGCTCGTCGGAGCCCGATACCACAGCCTCGCGATCGACCGGGCCACGCTGCCGGCCGATCTCGAGATCACCGCGAGGGCCGAGGACGGGGAGATCATGGGGGTGCGCCACCGGGTCCACCCGATCGAGGGCGTCCAGTTCCATCCCGAATCGATCCTGACCCCGGACGGGCCGGCCCTCCTGGGCAACTTCCTGAAGGGGGCCCGGCGGTGATCCGGGAGGCCCTCGCGGACCTCTCCGTGGGCCGGTCCCTCGGGTTCGACCGCGCGCACGACGCGATGGGGGACATCATGGACGGGCTCGCGACGCCGGCCCAGGTCGGAGCGTTCCTCATGGGCCTCCGGATGAAGGGCGAAGGCCCCGACGAGATCGCGGGCATGGCGATCGCGATGCGGGAGCGCGCCGCGTCGATTCGGGCGCCGGACGGAGGGCGCGTCGTGGACCTGTGCGGGACGGGGGGCGCGGCCCTCCCGACGTTCAACGTCTCGACGATCGCGATGTTCGTCGTGTCCGCCGCCGGGGTAAGGGTCGCGAAGCACGGGAACCGCGCGGTCACGAGCCGATGCGGGAGCGCGGACCTCCTCGAGGCGCTCGGGGCCCGCGTGGACCTCGCGCCCCCGGAGGTCGAGCGGATCCTCGGGGCGAGCGGCCTCGCGTTCCTCTTCGCCCCGACGTTCCATCCCGCGATGCGCCACGCGGTCGGGCCGCGGAAGGACCTCGGGTTGCGCACCGTGTTCAACATCCTCGGCCCCCTGACGAACCCCGCGGGGGCGCGCGGCCATCTCCTCGGGGTCTTCTCGCCGGACCTCGTGCCCCTCCTGTCGAAGGTGTGCGCGCGCCTCGGGATCGACCACGCCCTCATCGTGCACGGCCAGGCGGGGATGGACGAGATCTGCCTGTGCTGCCCGACGATCGTGGGCGAGGTGGCGGACGGCCTGTCGACGCAGTTCATGCTGACGCCGGAACACCTCGGGTTCGAACGCGTCGGGCCGGAAGCCCTCGCGGGGGCGGACCCCGAGGCGTCCGCCGCGGAGGCCGTGCGGATCCTGCGCGGCGCCCGCGGCCCGAAGCGGGACATGGTCCTCGCGAACGCGGCCGCGGGGATCTACGTGGGCGGGAAAGCCCGATCGATCCAGGAGGCGATCCCGCTCGCCGCGGAGGCCGTCGACTCGGGGAAGGCGTTCGAGCGGCTGCGGCGATTCATCGCCGACACGGGCGGAGACGTCTCGCGGGTGGACGGCGATGGACGAGCTTAGCCGCCTCGCGATGAACGCGAAAGCGCTCGTCCTCGAGGGCTACTACGACGTCACGGAGCGGACGGATCGCGCGCCGTCGTTCCTCGGGACCCTGGGCCGGGCGGACCAGCCTTCCGAGGTGATCGCGGAGATCAAGTACGCGTCCCCGACGATGCACAGCGGCAAAGTCCCGGACGGATTCGAGCGGCTCCTCGACGCGCTCGTCCAGGCGCGGCCGCTCGGCCTGTCCGTCCTCGCGGAGCCGCGCGTGTTCCAGGGCCATCTCGACTCCGTGCGCCACGCCGCGGGGAGCGGCCTCCCGGTCCTGTTCAAGGACGTCGTCGTGGACCTCGCGCAGGTCGACGCGGCGGCCGCGACGGGCGCCTCGGCGGTCCTCGTGATCCAGGCCCTCTTCACGCACGGCCTCCTGGACGGCCATCCACAGCAGTTCGTCGACCGGGCCCACGACCACGGTCTCGATGCGGTCCTGGAGGCGCACACCGCGGCGGAGTGGGACGCGTCCCTCGAGACGGACGCGGACATCCTCGGGATCAACAACCGCGATCTCGTGTCCATGGCCGTGGACATGTCGACGACGCCGCGTCTCCTGGCCTCGAGGCCAACGGACCGCCCGGTCATCGCGATGAGCGGGATCGCTACCCGGGCCGACGTCCAGTCGATGCGCCGTGCGGGCGCGGACGCGGTCCTCGTCGGATCGTCGATCATGGCCTCGGCGGACCCCGCGCAGAAGCTCCGGGAGCTCCAGCATGGCTGAGGCCGTTCCGCCCCGGGGTCGCTTCGGTCCGTACGGCGGCCAGTTCGTGCCGGAGACCCTCATGCCGGCCCTCCACGAGCTCGAGGCCGCGTACGCGGACGCGACCGCGGACGGCGCGTTCCGAGCCGAGCTCGAGTCCTACAACCGCCACTACGGAGGCCGCCCGACCCCCCTTTACTTCGCAAAGCGACTCACGGACCACGTGGGCGGCGCGCGCATGTACCTGAAGCGCGAAGACCTCGTCCACGGGGGCGCGCACAAGTTCAACAACGTGATGGGCCAGGTCCTCCTCGCGCGGCGGATGGGCAAAGCCCGGGTCATCGCGGAGACGGGAGCGGGCCAGCACGGGGTCGCGACCGCGATGGCAGGGGCCGTCCTCGGCCTGCCCGTCGAGGTGTACATGGGCTCCGTGGACATGGAGAGGCAATCCCTCAACGTGTTCCGCATGCGGCTCCTCGGGGCCCAGGTCCATCCCGTGACGGACGGCACCCAGACCCTCAAGGACGCGATCAACGAGGCTCTCCGGGACTGGGTCACGAACGTCACGACGACGTACTACTGCCTCGGCTCCGTGGTGGGCCCGCACCCCTACCCCACGATCGTGCGGGACTTCCAGAGCGTGATCGGGCGGGAGATCCGCCAGCAGTCCCTCGAGCAGACGGGCCGCCTCCCGGACGTCGTGGTCGCGTGCGTGGGCGGCGGGAGCAACGCGATGGGCACGTTCGCCCCGTTCCTCGACGATGCCGACGTGGAACTCCTCGGGGCCGAGGCCGGCGGCCACGGCCTCGCGAGTGGAAGGCATGCGGCGACCCTCGCCGCCGGGCGGCCCGGCGTCCTCCATGGAGCCCGGACGTACCTCCTCCAGGACGAGGACGGTCAGGTCGCGGACACGCACAGCATCTCCGCGGGGCTCGACTACCCGGGGGTGGGTCCCCAGCATGCGTACCTGAAGGACGCGGGGCGCGCATCGTACGTCGCGGTGGACGATCGCCAGGCCCTGGACGCGTTCCAGACCCTCGCGAAGCTCGAGGGGATCCTCCCCGCGCTCGAACCGGCCCACGCCGTCTTCGCGGGGATGCAGCGGGCCCGGGAGCTCGCGAAGGACGACGTCCTCGTGATCACGCTCTCCGGCCGCGGCGACAAGGACGTCCACACGGTCGCGGAGGCGATGGGGGTCCATCTGTGAGCCGGCTCGAGGGCGCGTTCCGCCGCGCGAGGGACGAAGGGCGGCCCGCCCTCGTCGCGTACCTCATGGCAGGGGATCCGAACCTCGAGGCGACGGAGGCGCTCGCCTTCGCGTGCGAGCGAGGCGGTGCGGACGTCCTCGAGCTCGGGATCCCGTTCAGCGACCCCATCGCGGACGGCCCCGAGATCCAGCGGGCCGGTCAGCGCGCCCTGAAGGCGGGGACGCGGCCCCGCGACGTGATCGGGCTGGCCGCGCGGCTCCGCCGGAAGACGGACATCCCGCTCGTCCTCATGACGTACATGAACCCGGTCGAGGCGATTGGGATCGGAACGTTCGCGCAGGGCACGGCCGCCGCCGGGGTGGACGGCGTGATCGTCCCCGACCTGTCCCTCGAGGAGTCCGAGGCCACCCGGCGGGCCCTCGACGATCGGGGCGTCGACCACATCCAGCTCGTGGCGCCCTCCACCCCCGACGACCGGGCTCGCGACATCGGCCGGGCGTCGCGCGGGTTCCTGTACGTCGTCGCGCGCTACGGCACGACGGGCACCCGATCCGGTCTGCCGGAGGACCTCGGGATCCGGATCGCGGCGTTGAAGAAGGTCACGTCGCTCCCCCTTGCGATCGGGTTCGGGGTGAGTAGCGCAGACCACGTCCGCACCCTGGCGGGGCTTCGCGCGGACGGCGTCGTCGTGGGGAGCGCGATCGTCCGGAAGGCCGCGGACGATCCGTCCCCCGATGCCGTGGAACGGTTCGTCGCGGACCTGGCCTCGGGCCTGCGGGCGCCTACATCCCCTGCTCTTCGAGGCAGCAGTTCGTGACGACGAGGCCCTTCGACGTCTTGCGAACGGTGATCGAGTTCGTCGTGCGGTTCGTGACCTGGAGGTCGCCGACCTTCACGGTCTCTTTCGCCCTCACGCGGACGTCAGCCGCAGCCTTGGCCATACGCTCGGGGACGCAGCCCGTGCAATAAAAGGCCTTGGGCGCGGTCAGGCCGATGCGATCGGCGCCTTCCGGCGCGGCGGGCCCACGCGGCCCGGGAGCCGTCCCTCGACGGGGGTGGCGGTCAGAGATTCCACGCGGCCTCCGACAATCCGGAACTCCTCCCGGAAACGGCCCGAGGCCTCCGTCGTGGTGCGCGGGAACTCCACGATCGCGGTGACCGTATCCGCGTGCTGGGTGAGCCCCAGGATGTGGACGCGCCGCGGGCGGCGGGCTTTCGCGAACTTCGCCGCGATCTCACGGATCCCCCGGTGGACGGTTCCGTCCTCATCGCGGAACACGGCCCCGGTCGCGAACACGTCGAGCGCGTCCACGACGCGCCCGCGCCTCACGCCTTCGAAGTACTGGTGGACGAGCCTCTCGGGCGTCCGCTCGGTCCCCTGCTCCATCGTCAACATGTGTCGAATCGATTCCCACGGAGGGAGATACCCCTTCCCCCCGGAGTCTCCGGAGGTCTCCGGAGATTACGGGTCCCTCGCGAGCCTCCGGCCCGACCCTCCATGTACCGCGACGTCCATCCGTCGTCCGGGACGACGGCCCGGGTGGGGAAAGAATGACCCCTGCATCCGGGTCCGGACCCACGCCGCCCTTCAGTCCGTGTCGGACCCCGTCACGATCGCATGGTTGATCGCGATCTCCGCGATGTCCGTCGCGTACCCGGCCGCGCGCCCCAGGCTGTCCACGATCGCGGCGAGGGCGAGCAGTTCCTCTCCCTTCTTCGCGGCGACGTGATGGGACAGGGAGTCGACGAGTTTCTGGTGGGCCGCCCGGGCGTCCACGGCCTCGTTCGCCTCGTCGATATCCCCCGTCACGAGGGCGTGGAACGCCTGGTCGAGGATCCCGATTGCGCTCGAGGCCGCGACGTCGAGCTCTTTCAGGATGCGAGGCTCAAGCCCCTTCTCGCCGAGTTCCGGCACCGCGCGCGCGATCCGCTCCGCGTGGTCCCCTACCCGTTCCAAGAGTTTCGCGATGAGTCGCTGGTTGTGGAGCCCCGCGATGGACGACTCCGACGCGGACCCGGGCGGGGCCGTGTGGGCCATGTGGTACTGCTTCGCGACCATCCAGTACAGGCGGTCGACGTCCTGGTCCCTCTGGGCCACGTCCCGGGCGAGGGCCTCGTCCGCCGACCGGATCGCCCCGAGGGCGTCCTCGATCATCGCGCGGACGGTCAGGTGCATCCGGCGCAGGCATTTCTCCGCGCTCAGCTCCGCCGTGTCCGATAGGTCCTGGATCACGACGCTGTTCCGAGTCTCCTCGATCACCTCGGGGCCGATCACCATCCGGCAGAACTCCCGCGCGACGCGCCTCACGAACGGCCCCGTCTCGGGCCGGAACCGCACCTCGATGAGGGCGAAGCCGGAGATGTACGCGCCGATGAGCTTGCGCAGGAGGTGATCCCGCTTCTCCTCGCCCTTCTCCTCGAACACCTTCCGCCGGGCCGCGGGCCGCTCCGCGGGCCGTGGACGGACCGTGACGGAGCCGTCCGGTTCCGTCTCCAGGAACACGGTGTCCCCGGCTTTCAGGCCCGACGCCGTGATCCAGCGCTTCGGGAGCGAGACGACGTAGGTCGAACCGCCCGTGAGCTGCAGCTTCCTTCCTTCCATGCCTCGTGCCTCTACGGGCGTTGCGACGGCCTATGTAGAGATAAGCGTGTGCGCAATAGACTATATAGTCCTCCGATTGGCATCGCGTGGCAATCGAGTCTCCGTCGGCAACCCACATACCCCCCGGGGCGCTCCATCGAATCACGAGAGACACGGAGCGGAACATCGGATGAGCACATCTTCAAGCACACCATCGAGCAGCATCCAGCGGGGCGCGCGGCGGGGCCGCATCGGCGTCGGCCTCATCGCTGTGATCGTCGTCGCGGTCCTCGCGGGCGGAGGGATCGCGGCGTACTACCTGTTCTTCCGCGCGGCGGGCCCCGAGATCGTCCGGGTCGACGGGAGCAGCACGGTCTTCCCGATCACGTCCGCCTGGGCCGCGGACTTCAACGACCCGAGCCGCCAGGTCATCGTGGCGTTCAGCGGGACGGGCGGGGGCTTCCAGAAGTTCTGCCGAGGGGAGACGGACCTGAGCGATGCGTCCCGGCCGATCCGAGCGAGCGAGATCGATGACTGCACCGCTCGCAACGTGACGGGGATCGTGGAGTTCCTAGCCGCGTACGACGGGCTGAGCCTCGTCGTGCCTCAGTCGAACACGTGGGTCCAGAGCCTCACCGTGAGCGAGCTGTGCCGGATCTGGACGTCGAACACGTCGGCAGGCGCGTGCGGCGGCACCGGGGGACGCGTGACGACCTGGCAGCAGCTCAACGCGTCCTGGCCGAACCAAGCGATCGGCCTGTATGGGCCTGGAACGGACAGCGGGACCTTCGACTATTTCGTCGAGGTGATCCTTGGCAACGATCCCTCGGAGCACACGGACCAGTACTTCGCAAGCGAAAACGACAACGAGCTCGTGCAGGGAGTCGCGAGCGACCCGAACGGGCTCGGGTACTTCGGCTACGCGTATGCGATCGAGAACACGGCCACGCTCCGGATCCTCGCGATCGACGGCGGGGCTGGCCCCGTCTCGCCCACCTCCGCGACAATCCGGGACGGGACGTACGCTCCCTTGAGCCGCCCGCTGTACGTGTACGGGAGCGCGCGCAGCCTGTCGAGGCAGGTCGTCCAGGATTTCCTAGGGTTCGCCTACACGGACCGCGGGACGAGCCTCGTCGACCTGACGGGATACGTGAGCCTGACGGTCGCGGAACGGGCCGAGCAACTCTTGAAACTCCCCTAGGCCATTCCGACGGACGGGGCATCGCGTGATCGAGGCGGGAGCGGAGAGGTCGGCGACGACGAAGGCTCGCACCCCGCTCGGGGGCCTCGAGCCCCAGTGGGCCTGGGCCCCCGGCGAGACGGTCGTCCGGAGCCTCCTGTTCCTCGGGGCGGCCTTCGCGGTCATCGTGACGTTCGCGATCTTCCTCATCCTCATCGTGGACGCGCTCGAGTTCTTCACCCGGGTGAGCCCGATCGAGTTCTACACGGGGACCGTCTGGAGCCCCGACATCCGAGGCGTGTACGGGATCCTGCCCCTCATCGTCGGGACGCTGATCATCGCGGGTGGGGCGGCCCTGATCGGCATCCCGCTCGGCCTGAGCGCCGCCGTCTTCCTGCGGGAATACGCCCCGCCTCGTGTCCGGGAGGTCTTGAAGCCCGTCCTCGAAGTCCTCGCCGGAATCCCGACCATCGTGTACGGCCTCTTCGCCCTCCTGTTCGTCGCGCCTTTCCTCCAGGACGCGTTCGGCGCGACGTTCTTCAACGGGGCGAACGCGATCATCGTGATCGGGATCCTCATCATCCCCATCGTCTCGAGCCTGAGCGAGGACGCTCTCACCGCGGTGCCCACGGACCTCCGGGACGGCGCGCTCGCGCTAGGAGCCACCCGGTTCGAAGCGACCGGGCGGGTCGTCGTCCCCGCGGCGTTCTCCGGAATCGCGTCGTCCTTCATCCTCTCCTTCAGCCGAGCCGTCGGAGAGACGATGATCGTCCTCCTCGTTGCGGGCCAGAACACGGACGTTACGTTCCGGATCTTCGGCCAGATGACGACGCTCTCCGCATGGATCGCGAGACCCGCCACCGGGGACGTCGCGGCCGGGGAGACCGTGTACCTCGCGATGTTCGCGGCCGGATTCACCCTGTTCGTCATGACCCTCGTGCTCAACGTGCTGTCCGACCATCTCCGGGTCCGGTTCCGGGAGGTGTACGATTGAAACCGCGGAGCCTCGCCGTGCGCCGCACGACGGAGCGGGCCTATGTGGTCGCTTTCCTCGCGGGGATCGGGGTGGCCGTCGCGACCCTGGCCGTCCTCCTCGGGAGCATCCTCGCGGCCGCATGGCCCCGGCTGAGCTGGAACCTCGTGTTCAACTTCTCGAACTCCACGGATCCCTCGACGGCTGGCTACGCGGCCGCGATCGTCGGCACGCTCTGGCTCGTCGGGCTCACCCTCCTGTTCTCCCTGCCGCTCGGGATCGCCGCCGGGACGTACCTGGAGGAGTACGCGGGGCACGGGCGGACGACCCGGCTCCTGCAGGCGGGCGTCACGAACCTCGCGGGGGTGCCGTCCGTCGTGTTCGGGCTCCTCGGCCTCGCTTTGTTCGTGCGGGCGCTCGGCCTGGGCGCCATCATCTTGGCGGGAGCCTTGACCCTCACGATTCTCGTCTTCCCCTACGTCGTGATCACGACCCAGGAGGCCCTTCGCGCCGTGCCGAGCTCGATCCGGGACGCGGCCCTCGCGCTCGGGGCGACCAAGTGGCAGTCAATCCGCCGACAGGTCCTCCCCGCGGCGACCCCCGGGCTCCTCACCGCCTCGATCCTCGCCGCGGCCCGGGCCATGGGGGAGACCGCGCCGCTCCTCGTGATCGGGGCCCTGTTCCTCCAGACGTTCCTTCCGGACGGCCCGGAGGATCCGTTCGTCGCGCTGCCCGTCCAGATCTACGCGTACTCGACCCTCCCGACCGGCACGTGGGGCGGCGTCGCGGCCGCGGGGATGGTCATCCTGCTCGGGATGCTGTTCTCTTTCAACATCGTCGCGATCGTCGCGCGGAACCGCCTCCAACGGCACAGGTGGTGATGGAACGAGATTGCTTGGACGGATCCGACCGGGGACGTGGGCTCAGCCCGAGGAGGCCATGACGGTCCCGCCACCGACGGTCTCCGAGGACATCCTGGATCCCGCGGTCGAGTCGCGCGGCCTGTCCGTCTGGTACGGCCGGAAGCAGGCGATCCGCCGGGTGGACCTCAAGATGGCACGGCACGACGTGACCGCGATCATCGGACCGAGCGGCTGCGGGAAGAGCACGTACCTCCGGTCGATCAACCGGATGAACGACACGATCCTGGGCTGCCGCATGGAGGGCGAGCTCCGCGTGGACGGCGAGGACGTGTACGGCCCCGGCGTGGACCCCGTCCTGCTTCGGAGGAAGGTCGGCCTCATCTTCCAGAAGCCGAACCCCTTCCCGAAGAGTGTGTACAAGAACCTCGCGTTCGGGGTCCAGCTCCACTACCGGGCGTCTCCGTCCGACCTGGACGGAGTCGTGGAGGCCGCCTTGCGCCAGGCGAACCTGTGGGACGAGGTGAAGGACCGCCTGGACGACAGTGCCCTCGGCCTGAGCGGTGGCCAGCAGCAGCGACTCTGCATCGCCCGAGCCCTCGCGATCGAACCGGAGGTCCTCCTGATGGACGAGCCGTGTTCCGCGCTCGACCCCGTCGCGACCGCGAAGATCGAGGACCTCATCTTCGAGCTCAAGAAGGAGATGACGATCGTGATCGTGACGCACAACATGCAGCAGGCGGCCCGCGTCGCGGACTACACCGCCTTCATGTACCTGGGGCGGCTCGTCGAGTTCGATCGGACGCGGGACTTGTTCGAGAAGCCGCACGAGGAGTTGACGGAGAACTACATCACGGGGCGGTTCGGATGACATCGAAGGCGGACCAGCGCAAGGCCCTCGCGGAGGGCCTGGACCGACTGAACGAGAACATGGCGACCCTCGCGGAGCTCAGCGAGCTCGCGATCCGCAAGGCCGTAGACGGGCTCGTTCGGCTCGACGCGGCCGTCGCGGACGAGGTCTTCATGCTCGACCAGGAGATTTACGCGCTCCAGGTCGAAATCGAGAAGACGTGCGTAGACCTGCTTGCCCTGCACGCGCCGGTCGCGCGGGACCTTCGGATGATCACGACGTCCCTCAAGATCACGACGGATTTCGACCGGATCGGCCGCTACGCGAAGGACATCTCCGAGATCACGCTCCAGTTCCGCGGCGGCGAGACGCACTTCAAGAAGCTCGTCAGCATCCCCCGCATGGCCGACCTCACGATCGAGATGGTCGACAGCGCGATCAACGCGTTCCTCGAACGTGACGACGTTTCCGCCGCGAAGCTCCCGGAGACGGACGATTCCGTCGATTCCCTCCACGACCAGGTGTTCCGCGAGATCGTCACGTACATGATGGACAGCTCGGTCACGATCGAGGCCGGCGCACAGTATATCCTCGTGAGCCGCTATCTCGAGAGGATTGCGGACCACGCGGTGAACATCGGGGAGCGGGTCGTGTACATGGTCACGGGGGAACGGCCGCCTCGGATCCGCGCCGCGGACCGGGCGAAAGACAAGGCTCCGTAGAGGACCATAGATTCCATCGAGAAACACCAAGTGTCCGCGTCTCGTTCGTCCAAACGCATGATGGAACCGAAGACCGTGGAGGAGCCCCCGGAGGACTTCGACCAATCGAAGTCGGACCGAGGGGCCGAGGAAGAGACCCACCAGGCGGAGTTCGCCGGGAAGTAGGCACGGCTGAAATCGCACCTCTTTCGCAATTTTGGGCTCGGTCCGGAGCGCGTCCGCTCGAGAGCTGGCGATGAAGCCCCGCGGACTCAGTGCGAGTGGGCGTGGGCGCCGTGGCCGTGGTGGCCTTCCTGCGCGTCCGGAGCGGCCTCGCCCTTCGGGTTGAAGCTCTGGCCGCAGCCGCACGTGGACCAGTTGTTCGGATTCGAGACCATGAAGCCGCTGCCCGCGACGCTCTCCATGTAATCCACGGACGAGCCGTCGAGGTACTGCGTGCTGTTCTGATCCACGACGACCTTGATCCCGTTCGTCTGGACGACCTCGTCCCCATCCCGGACGTTCCGGTCGAGGGCGAGGCCGTACTTGAAGCCCGAGCAGCCGCCGCCTGCGATGTAGACCCGCAGGTACGTGTCGTCCGCGGAGCCTAGCGACTTGCCCGTCTGGGGGTCCGGCTTCGCCATGAGATCGCGGAGCTTGCTCGCGGCGTTCTCGGACAAGGTGATCTGGACCATCGTGCCACCGTGGGAATCCTACCAGTATAACCTCGTTATTTAAGGGTTGTGTCCCGATTCCGACGACGGGGCCCGATCCGGGTCGTTCACTCGAGGACCTTCCCGAGATGGTGCCTCTCGAGCCGGAACCCGATCTCCTCGTACAGGCGCCGCGCGCGGGGATTCGATTCCGCGACCTCTAGCTTGATCTTGCGGTACCCGCGGCCGCGGGCCCAGTCGATGGCCCACGTGACGAGGGACTTCCCGATCCCCGTCCCCCGGTGGTCCGGCGCGACCCACACGTCGAAGATGAAGCCGCACGACTCCGGGGTGAGGAACCCGCCGCCCGGCCCGACGACGATGTAGCCGAGGAGCGTCCCCGCAGGGTCCTCCGCGACCCACGATTCGATCCGGCTGGCGTCGAGGAACGGCTCGATCTTCTTCCGGAGGTGCTTCTCCCACTCGGGCCGGACGAGTCGCGCGCGCTCGTCCTCGGGGATGTCGTCCCACACGGTCTGCGCGGTCGCGGCCAGGATCGCCTTGAGGTCCGCGCGCCGCGCACGGCGCATCTGGAGGTCCACGGCCGCGGGACGGCGGAGCGGGGCGATGAAGGTGTCGTCAGGCATCCGGGCGGCGGCCCTGCGGGATCCGGCGGAGCTTCATGTCGCGGATGTCCCACCACGCGGCGAACGCGATCGCGACGAATGCGATGACCCAGCCGAGCGGGTCCCACGAGAGGCCGTTCGCGCCGAGGGCACTCACGGCGACCAGGAGGGCCGTGAAGCTTCCCCACGCGACGAGCCTCGACGCGACGCTGTTGTACGGCAGGTCCCCGCGCCGGTCGAGGATCCACGGCAGGACGACGAGCGGGAACGCGATCGACGCGACGTACGCCGCAATCAGGCCGGCGAGTCCGAGGTACTCGAGCACGGACCATCCCGAAGCGGTCCGCGTTTTTCTCACTTCCGCGCGGCCGCGATTTTCGTGCGGTTACCCTTAATATCCCGCGGGGCCCTCGGGACGCGCGTGATTCCCCCGCGCTGCGTTCGATGCGGCGCAGCGAGTCGCGACCCTCTCTGTCCGCCCTGCGTCGACTACCTCGTCGCATACCATCCGCTGTGGCTCGACCCGTCCCTCCTCGCGGGGCCGTCTCTCCTCGACGCGGTCGCGCCCCGCGAGACCGGCATCGTGGCCCACGACCTCGAGAAGGTCGAGTGGCGCGACGCGTCCCGCGAGCCGACGGACGAGGCGGCCGTCACGCTCGTCGATCTGCTCCACCTGGATGCGGGCGCCCGGGCCGTCCTGAGCGCGGGGGACGCGGACGTGCTCCACGCGTTCCTGGGCCGCGCGAGGCGGGGCCTCGTGTCGAACGGACGGGCGCGGCCCGCCCTCGCGTCCCTGTACCGATTCCTGTCCACGCGCCCCTGGATGCCCCCGCACCTCGCGGAGGAGTACGGCCTGAGGGCCCGCGCCCTCGCGCCCCCGCGAGCCGTCCCCTCGGACGAGGAGGTCGCCGCGGACTTCGAGGCCCTCGCGCAGCGGGCCGCGGGATTCCCCGACGTCGAGGCGCCCGATGCGGCTCCCCGGCAACCCATCGAGCCGCCGGAGCCGGTCCCGTCGGAGCCGGCTACCGCGACCGCCCCCGAGCCTCAGGCCGAGGCGCCGCCCTTCGTCCCAGAGGCCGATTGGCTCGAGCCCGCGGGGCCCGAGGAGGAGATCCCCGTCATCCCGGAGCCGCCGGAACCCGAGGGCCCCCTCCCCGCCCCCGAGCCCTCCGAGCCCGGCGCGGTCCCGCCGATCCCGGAGGCGCCCGAGTCGATGCGGAGGGAGCCGCCCAGCCCGTCCGAGCGGGCCGCCGTCGGTCCCGCGGAGGCGGAGGGCGCCGCCTTCGAGGCGGCCCGCGTCGAGCTGGAACGGCAGAAGGCGGACATGGAGTCGTGGATGCGGGGGCGCACGGAGGCGTTCGAGTCCAAGGAACGCGACCTCACGGAACGCGAGAGGGCCGTCGCCGCGAAGGAGGTCGAGGTGTCCGAGCACGAGCGCGCGGTCACCGAACGGCTCGTGGCCCTCGAGAAGGACGAGAGCCGCCGGGAGGTCCTCCGGTTCCTCGGGACGGTCCCCGGGATGACGGAGGACTCGGCCGACGTGATCGCGACCGCGTTCCCGGACATGGCCTCCCTCCAGGCCGCGGACGCGATGGCCCTCGCCCAGTGCCGTGGGGTGTCGGACGCCCTGGCCCGCGCGGTCCGACTCGAGCTCGCGCCGGGGGAGGTCGAGGGCGAGGACCGCGCGACCGATCTGCGCGAGGCCGCGCAGGCCTTCATGGAGGAAGGCGACTACGCCGCGGCTTTGCCGTTCTACGACCGCCTCCTCCGGGAGCGGCCAGAAGAGCCGTCCATCTGGTTCGACAAGGCGGAGCTCCTCATCCTGTTGGACCGCTCCGAGGAGGCCCTCCAGTGCTACACGCGCGTCCTCGACCTGGACCGGACGAACCGTCAGGCCTGGTTCGAGCGCGCGAACATCCTGTTCGGGATGGGGCGGCTCGCGGACGCGCTCGACAGCTTGCGCGAGGGCCTGCGCGCGGACCCGACCAAGGCGGGCGACATCATCCTGAAAGCCGAGGAGCTGCGCCGGGAGGGGCGCGCGAACGACGCGGCCGTCCTCCTCCAAGCCGTCCTGGACATCGAACCCGGGAACGAGCGGGCCGTCCTCGCGTACGGCGACACCCTCCTGGACCTCGGGGACACGGACGCCGCGGAGGGGTTCTTCACCCGGGCCCTCGGCAAGGACCCGCAGAACGCGACGATCCTGTTCCGGAAGGGCGTGCTGCTCGAGCGGAAGGGCCGTTGGGGCGCCGCGATCCAGTTCCTGAACCGCGCGATCGCGCTCCGGTTCGACGACCCGGAGCCGTGGCTCGCGAAAGGCCGCATCCTGCTCGCGCACGGCCGGGACGCGGAGGCCCTCGAATGCTTCGACAAGGCGACCTCGTTCGACCCGGACCGCGGGGCCGGATGGCTCGGGAAGGCGTCCGCGCACCTCGCGATGGGGGAGCGCGACGAGGCCGTCGCGGCCCTCGACGAGGCGATGGAGCGCGCGCCGGACGACCCGGAGATCGACCGCCTCCGGGAGCGGCTCGCGGCTCCGGCCGCCCGTCGCGCGGAGTCGCCCAGGCCGGCCGACTCCCCCGAGGAGGCGGCCCTCGAGGATGCCCTGAGGGATCTCGAGGAGGAGGCCGTCCCGCCTCCGGAGCCGACGGTCCCGGCGGGGGTCCCGGACATGCGCGCGTTCGTGTCCTCTATTGACACGGACCGCGAGGACGTCCACGTGCTCCTCGAGCTGGCGGAGCTCGCCCTCGAAGGCGGGGATGCCCAGATGGCCCTCAAGCGATACCGGGAGGCGGCCGAGCGGGAGCCCGGAAACGCGGACGCGTGGACCGGGCAGGGGGTCGCCCTCCAGTACCTCGAGCGGTACGAGGAGGCCCTCCCCGCGTACGACCGGGCCCTCGAGATCGACCCGCGGCACGAGAAGGCGAGGAAGTGGCGGCAGACGTGCCTGCGTCACCTGGGACGGGGGCGGTCGTGATCGGGCCCGCGGAGGACCTGCGCCAGCGGTTCCTGCCCAGCGTGGACCAGCTCGAGATCGCGATGCGCGCCGGCTTGCGGGCCCTCGAGACGGGCCGGCTCGACGAGGCGCTCGCCCACTTCACCCTGGCCCTGAAGCTCAAGCCCGAGTACGATGCGGCGTGGCTCGCTCGGGGCCGGACCCTCCGCCGCCTCGGCGACCTGGACGGCGCCCTCGAGTCGTTCGCCCAGTCCGTCCGGACGAACCGGGAATCGGAAGGGGGCTGGATGGGCCTCGCGGCATGCCTCCACGACCTGCATCGCCTCCGCGAGGAGGTCGAAGCGTACGACCAGCTCCTGAAGATCCGCCCGCGGCACGCGGAGGCGTGGCTCAACAAGGGGGCCGCGCTCCACGAGATGCGCGACTATCGCGGGGCCGTCGCGTGCGTCGAGGAGGTCCTTCGGGTCCGGCCCGAGCACGCGGCCGCATGGAACAACCGGGGCGCGGCCCTGCTCCGCCTCGGGGACGAGGACGGAGCCGCGGGGTGTTTCGCGGAGGCCCTCCACTTCGACCCGGACCTGTTCGACGCGATGGTGAACCGCGTCTTGCTCCTGCAGCGACGCGGCCGCCACGGGGACGTCGTGATCTGGGCGGACCGGGCCCTGCGACTCCGCGAGGTCGGATGGCTCTGGCACGCGAAGGGGCTCGCGCACCTCGGCCTCCTCGAGTCGACCCTCGCGATCCGCGCGTTCGAGCGGGCCCTCGCGCTGGATCCGGGCCTCCAAGAGTCCCGGCCCGCGTTGCGCAAGGCGACCGCCCTGCGCCGGAAGGTCGACCTGTACCGAGGCGTGTACGAGTGCTTCGGCACCCACGAGGCGATCGACCCGGGTTGCGCGGAGTGCGAGATCGTGGCCCGCTGTCGGGAGGTGAGCCCGTGAGCCTGCCGTCCGTCGCGGAGGTCGAGCACGCGGACTGGCCCGCCCTCGTGCGGATCGCGGAGGAGCTGGGCCTGAACCCGAAGGGCCGGAGCGGCCTCGTGCGGATGCGCGTGCTCGACCACGTCCGCCGGCGCAGCCGGCCCGAGCCGTGGCGGCCGGGCGGCGAGCACATGGCGCCCCTCCTCACGCGCCTCGGCCATCCGGAGGTCGCGACCCGCATCTGGGAGTCCGCGATCCGGCTCGACGCGCCCGCGCCCTGGGTCGGATACGGCGCGGCCCGGCTCGCGGCCGGGGAGCTCGAGGAGGCCCTCAAGGCGTACGACCGGGCGGCCCAGATGGGCGACCCGATCGCCCACCTCCATCGGGCGGAACTCCTCGCGGCGCGTGGCGACGTCCTCGGGGCCGTCCAGGCGTGCGACGCGTACCTCGCGGGCCATCCCGAGGACCTGCGGGCCCTCGCCCTGCGCGCGGGCTTCCTGGCCCGCGGCGGCTCCCTCGACGAGGCGATCTCCGCGCTCCGGCGCGCCGCGGACGCCCATCCGGACGTCCCGATCGCGTGGCGGGGCCTCGGCCTGCTCCTCCTCAAGTCGGGCCGCCCACAGGAGGCCTCGGAGGTCCTCCGGACCGCGACGGAGAGGGACGAGCGGGACGTCGATGCGTGGATCCTGCGCGGCACCGCGTCCCTGCTCGCGGGTCGTCCGAAGGATGCGATCGGCGCGTACCGGGAGGCCCTCGAGAAGGTGCCCGACCGGGCCGACGCGCTGAACAACCTCGGGGTCGCGTACCTCGCGGGCGGCTCCGCGAAGTCCGCGATCGTGAACCTGGAGCGCGCCTCGAAGCGCCTCGAGTCCCCGCAGGTCCTGCTCAACCTGGCCCGCGCCCGCGAGCTCGCCGAGCGGAAGACGGACGCCCTTCGCGCGTACGAGCGCGTGCTCCGCGTGGCTCCGAAGGAGTCGGAGGCCGTCGCGGGGCGGAAGCGACTCGCGCCGCCGAGGTCGGCGAAGCCGACGAAGGCCGCGAAGAGCAAGAGACCTGACAAGCCGCGCGCGAAGCCTCCGCGCGGGGAGCGGAAGTCCCCAGCCCGCAAGGTGGGGGCGCGCCGCGGGAAGCCCGCGAAGTCGTCCCGCAGGCGATGACCGCGGAAACCTCATTACGCGGGGCCCGCTTCGACCGCCGTGGCGATCCGGTCGTCGGGCCATGCGGGCGTCTTCACGGACGGCTCGTGGCTGTACACGCGGAACCTCGTGCCGGGTCGCGCGGTCTACGGCGAGTCCCTGCGCACGGAGGGGGCGATCGAGTACCGCGGATGGAACGCGAACCGGTCCAAGCTCGCCGCCTACCTGAAGCGGGGCGGGACCGCATGGCCCTTCGAGGAGACGTCGTCGGTCCTCTACCTGGGCGCCGCGAGCGGGACGACCGCGAGCCACGTCTCCGACGTGTGCGCCCGGGGGACCGTCTTCGCGGTCGAGATCTCGCCCCGCACGTTCCGCGACCTCGTGGCCCTCGCGGAATCCAGGCCGAACCTGATCCCGATCCTCGGGGACGCGGAGCGTCCCGATCCGTACGCCCCGCGGGTCGGTGTCGTCGACGTGCTCTACCAGGACGTCGCGCAGCGGGACCAGACCGGGATCTTCCTCCGGAACGCGCCCGCATTGCGCCCCGGCGGCGTCGGGATCCTGATGCTCAAGGCGCGCTCCGAGGACGTCGCGGCGGACCCGCGTGACGTCGCGCGCCGCGCGGAATCCGCCCTCGCGGCCTCGGGTCTGTCCGTCCTGGACGCGCGGCCGCTCGATCCGTTCGCGGAAGGCCACGCGGCGATCGTCGTGCGAAGAAACTGATGCGTCTCCAGGGACCGCGGAGTCAACATTAAATACGACCCCGCGGTATGAGGCCCCTCCCGGGGTCACGATGGCGCGCCTCCATGCAAAACGCAAGGGGAAGAGCGGCTCGACGAAGCCGTTCCTGAAGGCGAACCCGGAGTGGGTGCCCCTCGAGGCGAAAGAGATCGAGGACACGATCCTGCGCATGCATGCGGAAGGCTTCACGGCCGCCGCGATCGGCGTGCGCCTCCGCGACTCGCACGGCGTGCCGAACGTCCGCCTCGCGACGGGCAAGGGGATCATGGACATCCTCAAGGCGCGCGGCGTGAAGATCGACATCCCGCAGGACCTGAGCTCCCTCATGAAGCGCGCCGTGGAGGTGCAGTCCCACCTCAAGCGGCATGCGAAGGACCTGAGCAACAAGCGGGGGATGCAGCTCATCGAGTCGAAGATCCGCCGGCTCTCCCGATACTACAAGGAGCAGGGCGTCCTGCCGCAGGACTGGGACTACTCCCTCAAGCTCGCCGAGCTCCAGGTCAAGTAGGGGGTTCCCGTGGCCGCGCGCCTGGAGGACCTGGCGCCCGCGGGACTCGTGGACCGGGCCCGGCGTGCCGCGGACCTCGTCGACGGGGTGTCGAGGGCGCGCGTCTTCTGTCACTACGATCCGGACGGCACGACGAGCGCCGCGATCCTCGCGCGGGCCCTCGTGCGCCGCGGGAAGCGGTTCCACGCGACGATGTCCCACGCGTTCGACCGGGGCGCGCTCGAGCGGCTCGCGCAGGAGGAGAACGAGCTCCTCATCGTGAGCGACATGGGCTCCGGCCAGCTCGACCTGGTCGAGCAGCTCCCGGGCCCGACGATCGTCCTGGATCACCACAAGCCGCTCCGGGACTCCGAGAAGGTCGTCCACGTGAACCCCCACCTGTTCGGCGTGGACGGCGCGCGGGACATGTGCGGCGCGACGACGACATGGCTGTTCGCGATCGCCCTCGACGAGGCGAATTGGGACCTCGCGGGCGTGGCCCTCGCGGGCGCGATCGGGGACAAGCAGGACGTGGGCGGGTTCTCCGGCGTGAACGGAGCCCTCGTCGAGGAGGCCCTCGTGCGGAAGGTCGTGTCGAGGGAGCGGGCCATCGCGCTGCGGGACCGGCCTCTCGCGCAGGCCGTCGCGGCCTCCATCACGCCGTACTTCCGCGGCCTCGCGGGTCGCCCGGACGACGCGGAGACGTTCCTCCGGTCCGCGCGGGTCGACCCGCAGGCGACCGTCCGGGGGCTCGACCCGGCCGCGCGGCGAACCCTGACGTCCGCCTTGGCGACCCGCCTCGTGCGGCAGGGGGCCGCGCCGGAAGCCCTCGACGTCCTCGTCGAGGACCGCTACTGGATCGAGCCCGATGGGATGTACGCGCACGACCTCGAGGCCGTCGTGAACGGCGCGGACCGGCTCGACCAGGAGGGCCTGGGGATGGCCGTCCTCCTCGGGGACCGCGAGGCCCTCGCGAAGGCGGAGGCCCTCCGGGACGAGTACGAACGGCTCGTCCGGGGCCACCTCGTGCGCCTCGAGTCGGGCGGCCTGTACGCGAAGGAACACGTTCAGTTCTTCTACACGGAGGAGGCGACCCTCGCGGGCGCAGTCGCGGGGATCGGGATGCAGTTCCTGTTCGACCAGTCCAAGGCGGCCCTCGGGCTCTCCGTGATGGACGGGTTCACGAAGGTGTCCGCCCGGGGCACCCGCGCGCAGGTCGCCGGCGGGATGGACCTCGCGGCGGCCCTGCGGGAGGCCGCGACCGCGGTGGGCGGGAACGGAGGGGGCCACAACATCGCCTCCGGCGCGACGATCCCGAAGGGCAAGGAGGACCGGTTCGTCGCCCTCGTGGACGAGATCGTCGGGCGGCAGCGGGACGCGGCTCGAGGGGCGGCTCAGTAGGCGTCGAGGAGCCGGCTCACTTCCCGCGTCTCGAGGTCCGTCTTGAGCGCGGGCGATTCGATGACCTCGATGTTCCGCTCGAGGAGGGCGAGCTCCTTCTCCTCGAGGGTGTCGGGGCTCACGGGCAGCAGGAGGATCGCCTTCCGCTGCATCACGAACTCGTTCACGTGCTCGACGAACATGAGGGTCTGCAGGAACCCGTTGTTGATCACCATGTACTCGAGCCCGTCGAGCAGGACGACGCCCTCCCCGCCGTTGTCCTCGATGAACTTCTGGATGACCTTCGCGAGGGTGCCGATCGCGGTGGGGTTGTGGAAGTCCTCGCCGGGCGTGTGGCTGAGCCAGATCACGCGGACCTCGCTCAGGCCCCGCTCACGCCGCACCCGGTCCGGGTACTGGCGGGTCACGCACAGCCCGGGCATGTGCTGCTGCCGCATGAGCATGTCGAAGAGGCGGAAGCTCAGGTCCGGTTTCTTCTCTTTCACGAGATAGCAGATGCCCTTCTCGAGCTCCACGGGAGCCGAGCCCTTCAGGGGTTCGGCCTCGGTACCCATCGACTTGTCCTGGGCGATTGCACCCATCCCATGGCGCTCCAAAGCCGTCACCGCCTCTTGAAGTTTCGTTCGATATTATCAGACAGAATCTTCGCGGGAATCTCGGGCAGGGAGATCATCGTCGTCTTCCCGACGACGCCCTCGCCGCTCAGCTTCGTGTCGATCAGGCCGAGGGCGTCCAGCTCGCGGACGTACTTCCACAGTTGCGTGTGGGCCCGCGGTTTCTGCCCGAACTCCTCGCACACGACCTCGTACGCCTGCTCCGCCTCGCCCATCGTGATGTGCGTCTTCCTCCGGATCTTCCGGGCGATCGCGAGGAGGACGAGCTTCTTCGGCGCGTCGAGTCCCTTGAGCCGCTCCTGGACGTCCGTCGGGTGGACGTGAGCCTTCGCGCCGCGCACGTGTTCGGGCAGGAGGGCGTCCTCCGCCTCCTCGTCCGCGAGCATCCCCGCCTTCTCGAGGAGCTCGATCGCGTACCGCGCGTCCCCGAACTCAGCGGCCGTCTCCCCGATCATCTCCACGAGGTCCGCGTCCACGGTCCCGGGGTGCATCGCGAGCTCGACCCGGATCCCGAGGATGTCCTCGAGCTCCCCCTTGCCGTACACGGGGAACTCGACCACGTTCGATCGGCGGAACGTGCTCAGGGCCGCGCGGTCCATGTACTCGAGCGCGTTCGACCTCTGGGAGATCAGGATCATCGAGATGGCCCCCTTCGCGGTCGGCGACTCCTCCGCGGCCCGCGCGAATGAGTACACGAGGTCCGCCCCGCTCTTCTTGAGGAGCGCGTCGACCTCGTCGAGGATCACGATGAAGTGCACGCGCTGCTTGTCGATCGCCCGCTTGAACGTCTCGAGCTTCTCCGCGACGGAGAAGCCGCGCTCGGGATGGTGCGCGTCGAAGTGGCGCACGAGGCTCAGGAGGACCGCGTCGTCCCCCATCCGCTGCCGGCAGTTCACGAACGCGTAGTCGATCGCCCGCCCCTTCTCGGACGCGTACTTCTTGAAGTCCGCGCAGAACCGCTTCGCGCTGTGCGTCTTGCCGGTCCCCACGGGGCCGTACAGGAACGCGTTGCTCGACGACCCCGCCTCCACGATGGGCCGGAAGTAGCTGAAGAGCCGCTGCAGCTGCTTCTCCCGGTGGACCAACTTCTCGGGGACGTAATCGAAGGAGAGCTTCCCCTGGTCCTTGAAGACGGATCGGCCCACGCGGAACGACACGGCAGCGCCAACGCGGGCGACGCAAATAAGGGCTTTGACGGGGACCGGAAGGACCATGGTCCACGGTCCGTCTTCCCGCCCCGTGGAGCCGTTCTTCTGCTTCGCGTGCGGCCGGGCCCACCGGCCCGATTCGGCCGTGGGCCGGGACCACCGCCGGTACGCGATCGAGGGCGGCCACGACACGGGCGGGGTGTTCTCGGACCTCCGGGAGTTCTATGTGCAGACGAAGGGGATCGACGCCGCGTTCGCGATCCTCGGCTTCGCGGACGTGAGGGTGCGCCCGCACCGGTTCGGCCGGGGCTGGCCCCCCCGCGAGGCCGTCGAGCGGGCGTACCGCGAGAAGGCGAAGGCCCTCCACCCGGACCACGGCGGGGACCCGCGGGAGTTCCGGAAGCTTCGTTGGGCCGTCGAGGTCCTGCGCCGGTACCGGCCGCCGGACGGCTGACCCGCGCAAACGTTTATCGCGTCCCCGCGGCTAGGTGCAGTTCCCGGGGGAACTCCGGATCGCGCGCAACCCGTCCGGGCCGCGGCACCCCGCGCCCGCCGCCATCGAGCCGCTGCGCCGCGACCTCGCCGCGACCCGGGATGCGATCCGGGAGGCCGCGAACCTCGGGGCCACGGTCGCGCTCGCGGAGGAGGCGTGGTCCGCGGCCGCGGAGGCCCTCGACGCGCCGGACCCGGTCGGGGCCCGGGCCCAGATCGAGAAGGCCTCCCGTCTCGTGACGGAGGCCCGCGAGGAGCGCATTCGCGAGATTGCAGAGCACCTGTCCGCCGTGGAGGACCACATCGCCCTCGCGCGCACGGTCGGCGCGAGCCCGGACGAGGCGGCCCGGCTCCTCGATGAGGCCCGCGCCGCGCTCCAAGAGGGCGACTACGCCCGGACGTCGGACCTCCTGATCCGTGCGGAGCGGATCGCGATGCTCGGGCAGCTCGGTCAGATCCAGAAGGCGCTCGCGCTTCGGGAGGACCAGACCCGCCGGGCGTTCCAGGTGATCGCCGCGAATGAGCCGATCGTCCAGGAGGCCGAGTCGTACGGGATGGGCGTCTCGGAGGCCCGGGTCCTCCTGCGCCAGGCCCGGGACGTGCTGGCCCGCGGCGACTACCTCACGGGCCTCACGTTCGCCCGGAACGCGGAGGAGGCCGTCGACCGGCTCCTGCCCCGGCTCGAGGAGGAGCGCCGCAAGCGGGGGATCGAGAAGCCGAGCCGCGGGATGTGCGGCGTCTGCCGCGCCACGCGCCTCCACTTCTACGAGAACGGGTGGGGCCGCTGCCTCGAGTGCGGGAGCACGTTCCGCTGGCGCGCGGCCGGGCTCGTCGAGACACTCCGAGGGCTCCTCGGCACGTAGGCCCGCCGATGAGCCGGAAGGACCCTCGCAGGATGTCGTGGCGCGTCAGGATCCCGACGAGCTTCCCCTCCTCGACGACGGGGATCCGATGGATCCTGTGCTGGACCATGAAGTCGATGGCCCGCTCCTCCTTGTCCTCCGGGCGGGCCGCGTGGACCTCCTTCGTCATCACGTCGGCCACGGTGCGGTCTCGGCTCGAGGGTGAGGACGTCCTTCGACATCACATCCTCGACGAGCATCCGTGGGCCCCACCGCCTCGCCTAGTACGAAGAACTTCAGCACCTTTTTACGGGCCACCCAGGATATCCGCGTATGCGCCGGGCCGACATCCTCCGCACGCGGGTCGAGGACATCGACCTCGACTCGATCGGGGAAGCCTCGGATCTCGTCGCCCAGATGGGTCGCGGGGGCGGCTTCACCGCGAAGAAGATCGCGGACGCGGTCGGGATCCTGCGGACGATGTTCCGGCGACGCAGCTGCACGACGTTCCTCTCGTTCCCCGCGGCCCTCATGGCCACGGGGGTTCGCGGGGTCCTGCGCGGCCTCGTGGAGCGCAAGCTCGTCGACGCCGTGATCACGACGTGCGGCACCGCGGACCACGACCTGGCCCGCGTGTGGCAGCCGTATTACCACGGCGACTTCGAGATGGACGACGTGGCCCTCCACCGCCTCGGGATCAACCGGCTCGGGAACATCCTGGTGCCGAACGAATCGTACGGGATCGTCCTCGAAAAGCGACTTCAGCCGATGCTCGCGGACCTCTGGACATCCGGCAAACGTTCCCTCACGACGAAGGAGCTCCTCTGGGAGTTCGGGCGGCGGACGGGCAGCCGCGAATCCCTCCTGTGGTGGGCGTGGAAAAACCGCGTGCCCGTGTACGTGCCGGCGATCACGGACGGCGCGGTCGGCTACCAGCTGTGGTCGTTCTGGCAGGACCACAAGGAGTTCCGGATCGACCTGTTCCGGGACGAGGCGGACCTCGCGGACCTCGTGTTCGGCGCGAAGGAGGCGGGGGCCCTCATGATCGGCGGCGGGGTGTCGAAGCACCACACGATCTGGTGGGCCCAGTTCCGCGGCGGCCTCGACTACGCCGTGTACATCACGACGGCCCCGGAGTGGGACGGGAGCCTGAGCGGCGCCCGGGTGCGCGAGGGGATCTCGTGGGGCAAGGTGAAAGAGACCGCGAGGCAGGTCACCGTGGAAGGGGACGCGTCTGCCCTGCTCCCGATGATGATCGGCGCGGCCCTTCGTCCGCGCGCGCGATGAGCCGCGGCCCGATCACTTCACGATGTAGTACCCGGCCGCCTTCTCGCGGGCCTTGCGCCTCACGTACCCTTTCGCCTGGAGTTCCTGGAGGGCCTGGAGGACCATGTTCTTCGGGAGCTTGGACATCTTCGTGATCGCCTCCGCGTCGCGCATCCGGTCCTCGGACGTGAGACCCGCGGACTGCATCGCGTCGTACACCTTGTTCGACCGGTCC
>DATETY010000007.1:0-6747 GCA_035283365.1 Thermoplasmata archaeon
GGTCGGACCGCGAGGGCAATCCCGTCATGGGCCAGTTCGACGATCCGCGCGAGCTGCTCGTGGTCCACGGGGGCGTCCGTCCCGAGCACCGCAATCGTGGTGCCCGAACGGGCCTTCGAGCCGCGCATGTACGCGTCGAGCATGTCGTCCATCTCCACGAACCGTCGGGAGCCTCGTCGGTGGGCCCCCGCGATCGTGCGTCCGACCTTCGAGTCGAACACGTTGCCCACGCAGTTCGAGACGGCGAGCGCGCCAACCGCCCAGGGCCCCACGCGGGCCGCGCTGCTCCCGAGCCCGCCTTTCGTGCCGACGAGTGCGGGATCGTCCTCCAGGAACGGGCCCACGGTCGCGCCCATCCCGGCCCCTAGGCTCCCTTGGGCGACCGGCCGCGAGGAGGCCGCGACGCACGCTCTGTACCCCAGGTCCGCGAAGTCGGCGCCCTCCACGGACGCGAAATCCAGATCGTAGATGTTCGTCCCCATGATGGCGGGCATCCGTCCGCCTCCGGACGGTTCCGCGAGACCTCGTTCGAGGAGGAACCGTCGGATTCCGATCGCGGCGTCGTATCCGTAGATGTCCCCGCCCGTCAGGAAGAACGCGTGTCGCTCGAGGAACGTCTTCCCGAGGTCCGAGGCGGCCGTGTCGTAGCTCCCGGGCCATCCGCCCCGGTGATCCGCGAACGCGACCGCGGGCGGGTCCACGAGGACGACCGTCGTGCCCGTCCGGTGCGCGAGGTCCGTCGCGTGCCCGACCCGGACCCCGCGGATCGACGTCAGCGTGGTCCCGGCCAGTCTCCCCGCCCCTGCGGGAGGAACCCGCGGAACGTATTTAGCCGTGGCCGGCCCGCGGGGGCGAACCTTTAGGAGCCTCGGTTGGGTAGAGGCGGCGCCATGGCGGACCACATCGTCGAGGTCGAGGGCCTCGTGAAGGTCTATGAGCCCGGGGACGTCCGGGCCGTCGACGGCATCTCGTTCCACGTGGAGCGGGGCGAGGTGTTCGGGTTCCTCGGGCCGAACGGCGCGGGCAAGACGACGACGATCAAGGTCCTCACGACCCTCCTCCGGAAGACCGCCGGGACCGCGCGGGTGGACGGCCTCAACGTGGACCGGGATGCGGCCGCGATTCGCCGGATCATCGGCTACGCGGCCCAGGATGTCGGCGTGGACGACGATCTGTCCGCGCGGGAGAACCTGACCCTGCAGGCGCACTTCTACCACCTGAAGTCCCACGAGATCCCCTCGAGGGTCGAGTCCCTCCTCCGGACCGTGGACCTCCTGGACGCGGCGGATCGAAAGGCCGGTACGTACTCCGGGGGAATGCGGAAGCGGCTCGACCTCGCCGCGGGCTTGATCCATCGGCCCAAGCTCCTCTTCCTGGACGAACCCACGACGGGCCTGGATCCCCAGAATCGTCGCGGCCTGTGGGACTACATCGGGTCCCTCAACGAGGCGGGCACGACGATCTTCCTCACGACCCAGTACATGGAGGAGGCGGACCGTCTGTCCCACCGGCTGTCCATCATCGATCAGGGGAAGCTCGTCGCGGAGGGCACCCCGCGGGCCCTCAAGGCGGAGATCGGCGCGGACGTGATCCGAATCGAGATTGCGGAGGACGGCGCCGCGGACGGCCGGGCCCGGGCGCGCGCGGCCCTCGCGGGGATTCCCGCGATCCGCCAGGTCCAGGACTTCGAGGACGGCCTCGTCGTGTACGCGGAGGACGGCTCGAGCCTCGTCCCCCAGGTCGTCCGGCGCCTCGACGAGGCCCGCGTGGAGATCGGGGAGCTCAACTTCTCGGCGCCCTCCCTGGACGACGTCTTCCTGAGGCACACGGGCCACAAGATGCGCGTCGAGGAGGTCCGGCCTCCGAGCCGGATCGGGTTCGGCATGGGGCGGAGGCGGGCCCGATGACCGCGGGCGAGTTCGTCCGGGAAACCCAGCAGACGTTCCTCCGGTGGATCAAGAAGACCCTTCGCCGTCCGCCCTTCCTGTTCTTCGCCCTGGTCCAGCCCATCGTGTGGTTCGTCCTGTTCGCGCAATCGTTCTCCTCCATCGCGAACATCCCGGGCTTCGCGGCGATGACGGGGACGTCGAGCTACGTGACGTTCTTCAGCACCGCGGTGATCATTCAGACGATCATCTCGTCCGCGATGCAGTCCGGGATGGGGATGGTCCAGGACATGGAGAGCGGATTCCTGGACAGGATGCGCGTCGCTCCGATCCATCGGTCCTCGATCCTCCTCGGGAAGATCCTGAGCGACGCGTTCCGGATCGTGATCCAGACTCTCATCATCTTCGGGATCGCGGTGTTGTTCGGCGTGACGGTCGCGACGGGCGTCCCGGGGTTCCTGTTGCTCGTCCTGATCGCGGCCCTCTTCGGGATCGCCTGGTCTGGGATCTCGAACGTGATCGCCCTGGGCACGAAGAACTCAGAGAGCACGATGATGATCTCGATCATCACGAGCTTCCCCCTCCTGTTCCTGTCCACCGCGATGCTCCCGAAGCCCCTCCTGCCCGAGTGGGTCCAGGCCGTCGCCGTGTACAACCCGCTCACGTACATCGCGGACGCCCTCCACGGGCTCATCATCACGGGCTGGGACTGGACGATCGTCGGGTACGCGTTCCTCACGATCCTGGTCGTGGGCGGCCTCAGCCTGACGTCGGCCACGCGGATGTTCCGGCGCATCGTGACCGCGTGAGCGGCCCGCGCGAACGCACCCTTTACATACGGTCCGAGGCATCGCGAGCCCATGGCCGCGGTCCTCATCGAGACGACGAAGGGCACGATCCGGATCGAGCTGTTTGAGGAGACGATGCCCGTCACGGCGGGCAACTTCCGGAGGCTCGTCGGGGAAGGCTTCTACGACGGGACGATCTTCCACCGGGTGATCCCGGGGTTCATGATCCAGGGCGGGGACCCGACCGGGACGGGATCGGGCGGCCCCGGGTACACGATCCCGGACGAGTTCACGAAGGCGAACCGCAACGCGCGGGGAACGATCTCCATGGCGAACGCAGGGCCCGACACGGGCGGCAGCCAGTTCTTCATCAACGTGGTGGACAACCACCGCCTCGACCCGAAGCACCCCGTGTTCGGGAAAGTCGTCCAGGGGATGGAGGTCGCGGACGCGATCAGCAAGGTGGAGCGAGACCGCCAGGACCGGCCCCTCCAGGCCGTGAAGATCCTGAAGGTCAGGCTCGCGTGATGCGCCGCCATATGGCGGCGCCAGGGCTATCCGCGTCCCCGCGTTCCGATCGCACATGAAGCTGCGTTTCCATTACACGGGGATCCGCGTGCGGGACCTCGAACGGTCCCTCGCGTTTTACCGGGACGTGCTCGGGATGCGCGTGATCGGGGGCGGGACGATGCCCCACGGCGGGAAGTACGTCCATCTCAGGACGCCCCGGTCCGCCCAGCGGCTCGAGCTGAACTGGTACCCGCCGAGGACCCGGTTCTACACCCGGTACCGCGCGGGCGACGAGCTCGATCACCTCGCGTTCGTCGTGCCCGACGTGAAGGCCGCGTATCGGGAGCTTCGACGCAAGGGCGCGACCGTCGCGGTCGGGCCGAATGAGGCGGAGGGGACCGAAGTGTACGTGAAGGACCCGGACGGGATCTGGCTCGAGTTGCTCGGCGCCTGATACGCAAGAGGACACCTCAAGGTTCAAGTAGGGACCGCCCACGTCGGTCCGACCGTGGGGCTCGCCCTCGAATCCAGATTTCCGCTGAACGACGGCCGGGCGATGCCCGTCCTCGGGCTCGGGGTGTGGCAGGTCCCCGCGGGGGCCGTGGCCCGGCGGGCCGTCCTCGAGGCCTTCAAGGTCGGGTACCGCCACGTCGACACGGCGAAGCTGTACGGGAACGAGGCGGACGTCGGGATCGCGGTCCGGGACAGCGGGCTGGCCCGGGACGACGTGTTCGTCACGACGAAGCTCTGGAACTCGGACCACGGAACGGAGTCCGCGCTGCGCGCGGGGCGTGAGAGCCTGAAACGCCTCGGGCTCGACGCGATCGACCTGTACCTGATCCACTGGCCCGTCCCGAGGCTGCGGGGGGAGAGCTGGGACGCCCTGATCCGGTTGAAGGAGGACGGGGTGGCCCGGTCCATCGGGGTGAGCAACTACACGGTCCGGCACCTTGAGGAGATGCGCAAGACGTCGGGCGTGGTCCCCGCGGTGAATCAGGTCGAGTTCAACCCGTTCCTGTTCCAGCGGGACCTCCTCGAGTACTGCGTGGCGCACGGGATCCTCCTCGAGGCGTACAGCCCCCTCATGAAGGGTCGCCGGCTGGACGACCCCACGATCTCGGGGGTCGCGAAAGCCCACGGCCGGACCCCCGCGCAGATCGTCCTCCGATGGGCCCTCCAGCACGACGTCGCGGTGATCCCGAAGTCCGTGCGGCCCGAGCGGATCCGGGAGAACTGCCGGCTGTTCGACTTCGCCCTGTCCGCGGACCAGATGCGCGCCCTCGACGGGCTCGACGAGAGGCGCCACACGAGCTGGAACCCGGACGAGATCGAGTGAGCCTCAGGCGGACCGCAGGACGGGCCGGGTCAGGCACGTGGGCCCGCCTTCCGCCTTCATCGAGATCTCGCGCCCGCGGTACGTCGACACGCGGCAGCCCGCCTCTTCGAGTCGCTCCCTCGTGACGGGGTTGCCTTCGAGCATGAGGCAGCGGCGCGGGGCGAGGGCCAGCACGTTCGGGCCCATCGTGCGGAATTCGTCGTCGGGTACCTCGACGAGCTCGATCCCCATGGACCCGAGGACGTCCCACAGGGGCACGGGAAGGAGCCGCGGATACACGACGGCCAGGTCGTCGTCCACGAGGCTCAGGAGGGACATGAGGTGGAGGCAGGCTTCCGGGCCCTCGTGATACGGGAGAGGGACGGGGACCGTGTCCACGTCCAGGCCGCGCAGGAGATCGTCCAGCTGCCTCAGGCCGTCCACGTTCGTGCGGAACCCCTGGCCCACCGCGAGGGTGTCGTGGTCGAGCCACACGAGGTCGCCGCCCTCCGCGACCGCGGGAGCCCGGAGGGACCCGAGGATCCGGACGCCCGCCGCCTCGAGGGCCTTCCCCATGGCGGCCTCCTCCCCCCGCCGGAGGGCCTTCCCCATCCGGAGGAGGACCGCGCCCGCGTCCGTGACGATCCCGGGATCATGGACGAACATCGCGTCCGCCTTGTCCTTCAGGCGCTCGTCGTGCACGAGGATCTCCGCGCCTGCGGCCTGGAGCGCGCGCACGAACGCATCGTGCTCCTTCCGGGCCGCGGGTAGGTCCGGCTTCCCCGCGTAGTGCCACCGCCGCGGGTCCGCCGCCCCGAACGCGGCGTCCGGCCTCCGGACGAGGACGCGCCTCAGGGGCGCGACCATCGACTGGCATCCGTACCCCTGCGCCATCGCGGAAACGAGAACGACGCGCGCCTCAAGACCCTTCTCCCCGTTGGACGATCCGGCCCGAGTCGGCGAGGCGGACCCGCCGCGCACAGAATCCGTTATCCGGACGTTCCCCTTTCCCGGACGGGAGGAGGCGTCTCCATGACGGAGCCGGGAGAGTCGACGGGCCTGTGGTTCGGACCGTGGTATCGCAAGTCTCCGTTCTTCGACGCCGCGAGGCGCGCCGGCTTCCGGGCAGTCGACGTGTACAACAAGATGTACATCCCGAGCCACTACGTGGACGACCCCGCGGATGAGTACTGGCACCTCGTGGACCACGTGACGATGTGGGACGTCGGGTGCGAGCGCCAGGTCGAGATCACGGGACCGGACGCCTTTCGGTTCGCGGACTACCTCACCCCGAGAGACCTCGGCACATGCGCGGTCGGCCAGGGGAAGTACGTCGTGATCGTGGACGGGGACGGAGGGATCGTGAACGACCCGGTCCTCATGCGGATCGCGGGGGACACGTTCTGGCTCAGCACGGCGGACTCGGACCTCCTCCTGTGGGCCAAGGGGGTCGCCCTCCACCTCGATCACGACGTGACGATCCGCGAGCCCGACGTGAGCCCGATGCAGATTCAGGGCCCGAAGGCGAAGGACGTCGTCGCGGCCCTCGCGGGGCCCAAGGTCCTCGACCTGCCGTACTACCACTTCCTCGAGACGATGTTGGACGGGATCCCCGTGATCATCACGCGGACCGGATGGTCCGCGGAAGTGGGGTTCGAGATCTATCTGCGCGACGGGACCCAGGGGACCCGGCTGTGGGACCTCGTCGCGGAGGCGGGCCGGCCCTTCCAGATCCGGCCCACGGGACCCGTGGAGGCCCGGCGGATCGAGGCCGGGATCCTGAACTACCCCTCCGACATCAACCTGGACGTGAACCCGTTCGAGGTCGGCCTCGGGTGGCTCGTGGACGCGGACAAGCGGGCCGACTACGTGGGGAAGGAAGCCCTCACCCGGATCCGGAAGGAGGGCGCGAAGCGGAAACTCGTCGGGGTCGAGATCCACGGCGAGCCGTTCGCCGGGTGGGTCCCCGAGCACTGGCTCGTGCGCAAGGACCGCGAGGTCGTCGGCCGGCTCACGGCGGGAGCGTACTCCCCTCGGCTCGAGAAGAACATCGGGTACGCCCTCGTGCCGATCGGCCTGTCGAAGGTGGGCACGAGGCTCGTCGTGGAGACGCCCATGGGGGACCGCGAGGCGACCGTCGTGCGGAAGCCGTTCGTGGACCCGACGAAGGCGATCCCGAAGGGGTAAGGTCCCGGAACCATTATCCTCCGGGGGACCCATCCCTTCCATCGTGGAGGGGAGTCCATCG
>DATETY010000008.1:0-166694 GCA_035283365.1 Thermoplasmata archaeon
ATTCAGCCCGGAGCCTTTACTATTATGACAGGCGTGGGAGATCGCGGAGAGCCGGAGGCAGTTCGCGGTCCGGAAGGCTTATCATCGGAGCTAGCATTCACGCGCGGGGGAGAAGGAATGCCAAGATACCTTGTCCTGTACAAAGCAAATCCTTCGGTTTGGCCGACAGATCCGAAACAAGCGCTCGCTGTTTGGGAGGGGACAATTGCGGGAGGAGACCATCTCCTGAAGACGGGCGCGCTTAAGGAAGTTGGCTGGTTTACCCCTCAGGAAGGCTACGCGATGTTCGAATCGGATTCCAAGGAGAAGGTATTGGGAATGGTTCAGCCTTTCTTCCCCTACTACGACCAGGACATCCGAGAGATTGTATCCTGGGAGAAGGCCAAGGAAGCGCTCTTGGGCAGTGCCCGTAGGGCCGCCTCGCGGTGACTGCCTCTTAGTACATCCGGCTCGCTCCTCGGAAAACGAGGAATTATGGGCCCGGCCAGATTTGGACTGGCGACCTCCCGGTTATCAGCCGGGCGCTTCGGGCACCGGTCGAACGTTTACGAAGTCTAGCCCGGCATCCTGTCCATTCCCCGGTGGACCGCTGAAGCCGCAGGGGGGAATTGAACCCCCGACCTGCGCCCTACCAAGGCGCAGCTGATCACCGCTTCAGGGGTGCCTCGGCAGGGTCTCCATCTATCAGCGTCGCGGAGACCGTTACCATTATTAAGCGAATCCTTAAGTATTTTGGGCGCCTGACGGTTAAGCTGATGCTTAAGGTTCAGAAGGTCCGGCTCGACGACGTGTTCGCGGCCCTCGCACACCCCATTCGGCGCGCCATCATCGAGCGCCTTGCCGAAGGCGAATGCACGGTGGGCGAGTTGGCAGAACCCCACGACGTGAGCCTTCCGGCCATCTCCCAGCACCTTCGCGCGCTGGAAGAGGTCGGTCTCTTGGAGCAAACGCACACGGGGCGGGTGCGCCGATGCACCCTAAAGGCAACGCCGCTTTCCGCGGCGTTCTCGTGGATCGTGCAGTATCGCATCTTCTGGGAGGACATGCTGGACGACATCGCCGAGAAAGTGGAAGGAAGTGGAACCATGACAGCGACCAAGGGAAAGACCAAGACGACGACAGGGACGGTGCGACTGAGCCGCGTCTTCAAGGCGCCGCGCGAACGCGTGTTCAACGCATTCCTCGACCCCGACGCGTTCGCCAAGTGGAGCCCGCCGAACGGGTATTCGGCCCACGTGTACAAGTTCGACCCCAAAGTCGGGGGCACCTACCGCATGAGCTTCTCGTCCCTCGACAAGAAGGACACCCACTTATTCGGCGGCAAGTTCCTAGAGATCAAGCCTTACGAGCGACTGCGGTATACGGACAAGTTCGAAAGCGACAGCCCGGAGATGCAAGGCGAGATCATGGTCACGGTCACGTTCAAGGACGTCCGGGGTGGGACCGAGGTGAAGATCGTCCAGGCAGGACTCCCGCGGGTAATCCCCATCGAGGGGGCCATGTTGGGCTGGAGCCAGTCGCTCGAGAACTTGGCGCGGCTCGTGGAGCTGTAGCAGAAACCCGAATCGCGTACGAAGTCCGCGCAGCTGGGCTGCGGTCATCCTCACGGGCGGCGCCGTGGCCCCCAACGTTACGGCATGCGTGAGAGCCGCAGGGGGGAATTGAACCCCCGACCTGCGCCTCTTTGGCCTCTCGCGGAGGCTACCAAGGCGCCGCTCTACCCCTAAGCCACTGCGGCAGCGAACCGACCAAACCGCGGACCCGGCATAAACATTCCCCGGCGCCCGGCGGCCGCCCGCGGCTTTTTACCCCTGCGCGCGTTTCCGGACCGCTCCCCGGAGGGCACCGATGGCGACGAAAGAGGGCAGGCAGCGGATTCGCAGTCCTCGCAAGGGCATCCTGAAGCGCCTCGACGAAGGACCCGTCCTCGGGGACGGCGGCTACCTGATTGAGCTCGAGAAGCGCGGCTACGTCCAGGCGGGTCCCTTCACCCCGGAGGTCGTCCTCAAGAACCCGGCGGCCCTGGGGGAGCTCCACCGGGAGTTCCTCGACGCGGGCGCGGAGGTCCTCCAGTCCCTCACGTTCTACGCGAGCAAGGAGAAGCTCGGGACGGTTGGGTACGCGGGCAAGGTGCGCGACCTGAACCGCGAGGCCGTCCGGATCGCACGCATGGCGGCGGGCGACCGCGCGCTCGTCGCAGGGAACATCAGCCTCACGTGGCTGTACGATCCGAAAGACCCGAAGTCGGCCGACCGGG
Source organism: Thermoplasmata archaeon (assembly GCA_035283365.1). Lineage (GTDB taxonomy): Archaea > Thermoplasmatota > Thermoplasmata > RBG-16-68-12 > RBG-16-68-12 > RBG-16-68-12. The sequence goes on from DATETY010000008.1 coordinate 2,258, forward strand.
TGCGGCGCGAGTTCGACGAGCAGCTCAAGGTCCAGCTCGCGGAAGGCATCGACTTCGTGATCGGGGAGACGTTCTCGTACCTCGGGGAGGCGCTCGTCGCGGTGGAGGCCGGGAAGGCGACCCGGATCCCGACGATGGTCACGATGTGCTTCGAGAACGAGCCGAGGACCCCGGAGGGCAAGACGCCCGCCGAGTGCGCGAAGGCCCTCGTGGACGCGGGCGCGGACATCGTCGGCGTAAACTGCCTCCGGAACCCGAGGCACATGCTCCCGCTCGCGATCGAGATGCGCGAGGCCGTCGACGTCCCGATCGCGTGCCAGCCCACCGCGATCCGCACGCCGGACGATCGCCCCGACTTCACGTCCCTCCCTCAGTTCCCCTACGAGCTCGAGGCGCTCACGCTGTCCCGCCGGGACATGGCGGACTACGCGCGCCGGGCCCTCGCGGCGGACATCCGGTTCATCGGGGCGTGCTGCGGCACGATTCCCGCGCACATCCGGGAGATGGCCCGTGCCCTGGGGAAGATCCAGCAGGAGGACCGCTCGTGGCGGATCGACTACGACCGCCCCATGTCCGGGTACGAGTACTACAAGCACACGGAGCGGCCTCCTGGCCAGGGTCCCTGACGGCGCGTCGGACCGCGGTGGGGCATCTCGCATGGCCGCCTTCGACGCGATCGTGGTCGGGGGCGGGCACAACGGCCTCGTGGCCGCGGGGTACCTCGCGAAGGCGGGCCTCAAGGTCCTCGTCCTGGAGCGGCGGGGCCTCGTGGGCGGGGCGTCCACGACGGAGGAGGTGTTCCCCGGAGTGCGGTTCTCCCGCCTCGCGTATTCCGCGGGCCTCCTGCGGCCCGAGGTGATCCGGGACCTCGATCTCGCGAGGCACGGCTACGTGGCCCACCCGTTCGACCCTCAGTTCTTCCTGCCGTTCCCGGACGGCCGGTCGATCCTCCTGTGGAAAGACATGGACCGAAATCTGAAGGAATTCGCTCGTTTCTCGAAGAAGGACGCGGAAACCTACCCGAAGTACGTCGCGTTCTGGACGGAGACGATGGAGCTGTTCGAGGCGATGGTCCTCGAGGCTCCGCCGCCCCTCGCGGACCTCCTCTCCATGTTCCAGGGCGCGGACGCGGAGGAGCTCGCGAAGCGCGTCCTGCTGCAGAGCGCGGCGGCCCTCCTCGACGAGTTCTTCGAGTCGGACGAGGTGAAGGCATCCCTCGTGAACGCGACGACGATCGGCCTGCCGGCGGGGCCCAAGACGCCGGGGACGGCCCTCATGCTCGGCCACATGCTCCTCCACGAGATCAACGGGGTCAAGCAGACGTTCGGGTACGCGATGGGCGGGATGGGCGGGATCAGCCAGGCCCTCGAGCGGTCGTGCAAGGCCCTTGGAGTGACGATCCGGACCCGCGCGGCCGTGGCCCGCATCCTCACGAGGGACGGCCGCGCGATCGGCGTCGAGCTCGAGGACGGGACCCGCCATGAAGCGCAGGCGGTCCTCTCGAACGTGGACGCGAAGACCCTGTTCCTCCGCCTCGTGGGACCGGACGCGGTCGACCCGGAGTTCCTCGCGAAGGTCCGGCGGATCAAGGCGACCGGGGTCGTGACGAAAGTGAACGCCCACCTGAGGGAACCGCCCGAGTTCACCGCGCGGCCCGGGAAGGGGGTGCAGCCGCACCACCGAGGCTACATGGACATCTGCCCGTCCGTGGACTACCTCGAGCGCGCGTGGGATGACGCGAAGTGGGGCGAGCCCTCGCGGCAGCCGTTCCTCGACTGCGTGATGCACTCCGTGACGGACCCGAGCCTGTGCCCGCCCGGGACGCACACCCTGTCGATCTACGCGCAGTACTTCCCGTACGCGCTCGCGCGGGGGACCTGGGACGACCGGAAGGCGGAGGCGGGCGACCGGATCCTCGACACCCTCGCGGAGTACGCCCCGAACCTCCGGCGGGCCGTGATCGACCACGAGGTCATCACGCCCCTCGACATGGAGCGGGAGTGGGGCCTCCCGGGCGGCTGCATCTACCAGACCGACATGACGCCAGACCAGCTGTTCTCCCTGCGCCCGGTCCCGGGATGGTCCGGGTACCGTACCCCGATCCCGGGCCTGTACATCTGCGGGAGCAGCGCGCACCCCGGAGGCGGCGTGACGGGGGCGCCGGGCCGCAACGCGGCGATGGTCGCCCTCGAGGACCTCGCGCGGTCGAAGCCATGATCCCGGGCGGACCGCTGAACCATTAAGTAAAGCGCCGGACTTCCAGACCCCATGAAGACCGCCCTCTCCTCCGCGGACCTCCGGGCCCTCGTCGCGGAGTGGCAGGGCCTCCTCGGCGGGCACGTGGACAAGGCGTACCAGCGCGAGGACGAGGTGATCCTGCGGATCAACCTGGCAGGCGGAGGTCGGACGGAACTGTACTTCAAGGCGGGCCGCTGGCTGTGCCTCCACGAGGTCGAGACGAAGCCCCAGGAGCCGCCGCCGTTCGCCCAGACCCTGCGCCGCCTCCTGGACAACGCCCGCCTCACGGCCGTCGAGCAGCGCGGGTTCGACCGGATCGCCGTGTTCAGCGTCGAGCGGGGCGGCGAGCCCCTCCGGGTCGTCTACGAGGTGTTCGGCAAAGGCAACCTGGTCGTCGTGAAGGGGGATGCGACCGTCGCCTGCCTCAGCCCCCAGACGTACGGGGACCGGGCCGTCCGGCCCGGGGAGCCGTACGCGTTCCCCGCGACGGGACCCGACCCCGTCGAGCTGGACCGCCGCGGGTTCACGGAGGCCGTGCGCGGCGCGAAGGGCCAGGTCGTCCGGGTCCTCGCGAGCGTCCTGAGCCTCGGGGGGCAGTACGCGGAGGAGCTGTGCCTCCGCGCGGGCCTGCCCAAGGAGACGAAGGTGAAGGACCTCGCGGACGCCCAGATCGACGCGTTGTACACGGCCCTCAACAACCTCGTCGTCTCGATCGACTCGGAGCGGAGGCCGGCCGTGATCCACGTGGATGGCCACCCAATCGACGCGGCCCCCATCGAGCTGGCCCAGTACGCTCACCTGGAGGCCCGGCCGTTCCCGACATTCAACGAGGCCCTCTCCCAGTACATCGCGACCGCGCCTCCCGAGGAGGCCCCCGCGGACGAGGTCGCCTCGAAGTACGAGCGACGCACCGCGCAGCAGGAGGAGTCCCTCCGCGCCCTCCGCGAGGAGGCGACCCGCCTGGAAGCCCAGGCCGTGTTCCTGTACGCGCACTACGTGCCGTTCGACGAGTTCCTCCGGGCCGTGCGGGAGGGGCAGGAACCGCCTCCCCACGCGCAGGTCAAGGCGATCGACCGGAAGGCCCGCACGGTCACGTTCGGCATCGCGGACTTCGACTCGGTCACCCTGGAGTACGAGAAGGACGTGACCGCGAACGCCCAGGCCCTGTACGACCGCCGGAGGGAGGCCCAGCTCAAGGCCGAGCGGGTCCAGGAGGCCATCGAGGCGACCCGCCGGGAGATGGAAGCGGCCCGCAGGAAGGCGATCAAGGTGGCCAAGAAGCCCCGCGTGCGCCCGACGAAGGCGATGTGGTTCGACGCGTACCGCTGGACCCTCTCCTCGGAGGGACACCTGATCCTCGGGGGCCGCGACGCGCGATCGAACGACCAGCTCGTGAAGAAGCACCTCAAGGAGGGGGACCGGTACGCCCACGCGGACGTCCACGGGGCCCCCTCGACCGTCGTGAAGGAGGGGTCCCGGGCCGGGGAGGCGACCCTGCGGGAGGCGTGCGAATTCGCCCTCGCGTACAGCAAGGCCTGGTCCGCCGGGCTCGCGGGCGGCAGCGCGTACTGGGTCCTCCCCGAACAGGTCTCCAAGCAGGCCGAGTCGGGCGAGTTCCTCCCTCGCGGGGCCTTCGTGATCCGCGGGAAGCGGAACTACCTACACGACCTGCCGGTCCGCCTCGCGGTCGGCGAGGTCGAGATCGAGGGTCACCGGAAGGTGATGGGAGGCCCCCCGTCCGCCGTGGCGGCCCGCGCGGCGAGGCACGTGGTCTTGGGGCCCGGGAAGGGGGATCGGGAGGCCCTCGCGAAGCGCCTCGCCGCGGCCTTCGACGTGCCCATCGAGGAGGTCGGCCGGGTCCTCCCGCCGGGCGGCTGCGAGGTCCTCGAGACGAAGGACGTCCCTCTCCCGGTGGGCCATCCGACGTCAAGTTCATAAGATACGCGCGGGTCCTCGAGGAGTCCAAGGGTGTGTGAGGACATCGGCGCCTACCTGCGGCTCTTCCTCCTGTTCGCGGCGCTCACCGCGATCTTCGTCGGCTTCGGCTGGGTCATCGGCACGGTCTGGTTCGGGGACTGGGTCGGCGGCGCGATCCTGTTCCTCGCCCTCGCGGGAGCCATGAACGCGTTCGCCTACTTCTTCTCCGACAAGATCGTCCTCTGGTCGTACCGCGCGAAGGTCGTCTCGGAGGCCGAGGCGCCCGAGCTCCATCGAATCGTCCGGCAGGTCGCCGCCCTCGCGAACGTGCCCGTCCCGTCCGTCGCGATCGTGCCGACGGACACCCCGAACGCGTTCGCGACGGGGCGCAGCCCTCGGCACGCGGTCGTGGCCGTCACCCGGGGCATCCTGGACCTCCTCACGGAGGACGAGCTCCGGGGGGTCCTGGCCCACGAGGTCTCCCACGTCGGGAACCGGGACATCCTCGTGATGTCCGTCGCCGCGACGATCGCGGGCGCGATCAGCTTCATGGCGCGGATGTTCTGGTGGAACAGCCTGTTCGGGGGATCCCGGAACCGCGAGGGGAACGGGGCCCAGGCGCTCCTGGCCGTCGTCGGGATGGTCCTCGCGCCCATCGCGGCGTTCGCGGTCCAGATGGCGATCTCCCGGAGCCGCGAGTACAAGGCGGACCACACGGGCGCGACGACGATCGGGAATCCGCTCGCCCTCGCCTCGGCCCTCCAGAAGCTCGAAGCCGCGAACCGGCGCAAGCCGCTCCGGTTCGGGAGCCCCGCGTCCCAGGGTCTGTTCATCGTGAACCCGTTCTCCGACAACGGCTTCGTGCGCCTGTTCCGGAGCCACCCGCCCATCCAGGAGCGGGTCCGGCGGCTCGAGGCCCTCGCGGCCGGCATCGGGCTGCGGTGAACCGACCGAGTCAGCCGAACTCATGCCCGACGTGGCGCCCGTGCCTGGCGTCCAGATCCCGGATCTGCTCGCGCACCTCGAGGTTGGGTTCGAGGACCTCGAACTCCTCGAGGTACGCCCGGTCCTTGTACAGGACCGTCGTGCGGCCGTTCTTCGACGTGCGCACCATCAAATTGAGGTCGCCTCCGCCCTCCGGGCCCTCGTACAGCGTGTAGAAGCCGAGGAAGTGCCCGACGACCTCCTCGAAGCCGTGCTGGGGGTAGAAGAACCGCAACCGCACCCGGTCGCCGGGGAAGATGTCGAGGCGGTCCATGAGCTTGTCGTCGAGGATCCCTGCCTCCTTCAGGATGCGCCGCTCCTCCGCGACCGCATCCCGGTTCTCCACCATGGACGGCTGGGAGGGCGCGCCCGGCCTTAAACCCGCCGTCCGGCCTCGCGGCCCGGCTCAGGCCGAGGCCCGAAACAGGCCAGTGCAGCGTCCCGCGCCGGCCGATGGGATGGGTGACCGTGGTCACGCATCCATGTACCGGTAGAACTCGTACGGGGAGGGCCGCAGCGAGGTCTGCAGGTGCTCGTCCAGCTTGAGCTCCTCGTATTTCTCGAGGAGGTCCTGCGTGAACACGGTCTTGAGGAACATGTAGTCCGTCTGGAGGTGCTCGACGGACTCCTTGAGGGACCCGGGAAGCTCGCGGACCCCGTACTCCTTCCGCTTGGCGGCGCTCAGGTGGTACAGGTCTTCGTCGACCGGGTCGCCGGGGTCGAGCTTCCGCTTCACCCCGTCCAGGCCGGCGCACAGCATCGCGGCGAACGACAGGTACGGATTGCACGCCGGGTCCGGCGTGCGGTACTCGATCCGCTTCGCGGCTTCGATCCCCCGGTAGTACATGGGGATCCGGATGTTCGCGGACCGGTTCCGCTTCGACCAGGCGATGAACACGGGGGCCTCGTACCCGGGCACGAGCCGGCGGTACGAGTTCGTCGTCGGGTTCGTGAAGGCGCACAGGGCCCGCGCGTGCTCCATGAGCCCGCCGATGTAGTACCGGCACGTCTGGCTGACCTCCGCGTACTCGTCGTCCGCGTCGTACATCACGTTCTTGCCCTTCGTCCACAAGCTCTGGTGGACGTGCATCCCGCTCGCGTTATCCCCGAAAATCGGCTTGGGCATGAACGTCGCGAGCATGTCCATCTTGTGGGCGACCATCTTCATCACGTAACGGTACGTGACGACGTTGTCCGCCATGGGGACGAGCTCGTCGTACCGCATGTCGATCTCGCACTGCCCCGCGGTCGCGACCTCATGGTGGTGCGCGTCCAGCGTCAGGCCGAAGTGGTCCATCAGGACGCGGCACGCTTCGTTCCGGAAGTCCTGGAGGCTGTCCACGGGCGGGGCCGGGTAGTAGCCCTCCTTGAACCGAATCGGGAAGTTCTTGCCCCCACTCTCGGACCACGGCGCCTCGCGGGACAGGATCTCGTACCCCGCGCCGGACCACGGGTTCCGCACGTGGTCCGGCGTGGGGGTGAGCCGGATCCCGTCGAACACGAAGAACTCGATCTCCGGCCCCCAGTACGTCGTGTCGTAGCCCAAGCCCGCGGCGAACTCGGCAGCCTTCTGCGCGATGAACCGCGAGTCCCGGGTGAAGCGTTCGTGGGACCCGCCCTCGTACACGTCGACGAACATCCGGGCCGTCCGGTGGTCTCCCTCGTACCATGGAAGGACGGCGAGCGTGGACGGGTCCGGGTTCATCACCATGTCCGACTCGTGGATCTCCTTGAAACCCTTGATCGACGAGCCGTCCAGCTTGCCCACGCCGCGCTTGAAGTCCTCCGCCGTGAGGGACGTCGAGGGGATCGTGATGTGCTGCAGCGCGCCGAGCAGGTCGACGAACTGCAGGTCGATCCACCGAATGCCCTCCGACTGGATGCGCTTCATGACCGCGTCGACACCGTTGCCTCTCTTCGTCTTCATCGAGATCCTCCCTGGAACCGACTCGTGCCGTCTCAGGACGGTCTGCAGGGCCGTCCGCCTCCACAGGATTTTGGTGTACATACTTAAAGGTTGTCGGTCCAGAACCATACAAATGATTGAAAACTTGATATGTTACCGAGACAATGTCCACCCCGCCCCGAGGGGCCTCCGTCCGGCTGGCGAACCGCCCGAGCGGGGGCGCAAGCGGCTTAAGGGATGACCCGATGCGCGGCGAGGCGACGATGACGGCGTCCGTGAAGCTCGACGAGCTCGACCTCGAGATCCTGAGGCTGCTCAACGCGGACGCGCGCAAGTCGTTCCGGGACATCGCGAAGGACGTGAAGGCGAGCATCTCGACCGTCTCGAACCGGATCCGGCGGCTCGAGGCGGAAGGCGTGGTCCTCGGCTACGCGCCCCTCATCGACGACGCGAAGCTCGGGTACGACGTCCTCGCGGTCGTCGGGGTGAAGATCCACAAGGGGAAGCTGCTCGACGTCCAGCGGCGGATTGCGCGGGACGACCGAGTGACCCACGTGTACGACATCACAGGAGAGTGGGACTCGATCGTCGTCGTCCGGCTCAAGAACACGCGGGAGCTCGATGGGTTCATCAAACGGCTCGGGTCCATGGAGTACGTCGAGAGCACGTACACCCAGGTCGTCCTGAACGTCGTGAAGGAGGAACGCCGGGTCGTCCTGTGACGCGGTCCGGCTTTCCAACATAACGTTTATCCACGTTCCCCGGCTTATCCACGGATAAGGGTGGAGGGGACTGTGGGAGACCTCCTCAGCTTCAATCCGGATCGGGACCTCGCATTCGACTCGGACCGCGAGCTCGGGTTCGAGCCGAACCGCCCGCTCCTCTTCGATTCAGGGCGCTCCCTGAACTTCCTGCCGTCGCGCGACCTGGGGTTCGGCCGACGGGGCGTCGTGTTCCGCGGCTACGTGTGCCCGATCTGCGGCGCCCTGGCGACGGAGGACGCGCCGAAGTGCTCGGAGTGCGGGGCCGTGTTCGAGGCGCCTCCCCGGGCGCCGGGCCCGTCCGTGCCGACCGCAGCGGAACTGCCTGCGCCGCGGGCTCCCCGAGGGCCGGCCCCGACGTCCGCGGCGTCCCCAGGGTCCATCGAGGCTCGGACCTCCTCGACGGGCAAGTTCTGCGCGTTCTGCGGGGCGCGGCTCACCCCGGCGGACGGGTTCTGCTGGAACTGCGGGGCCCGCTCCGTGGGCCCGGCGGAGGCGGTCCGCCTCCCGGGCGCGAAGAAGAATCCCGTGACGCGCGAGTGGCGCGGCCCGGAGGAGCGGTGATCCGATGGCGGTCGAGCTGTTTGGGGTCACGATGAGCGTCTACGCGCTCATCATGATCCTCTTCTTCATCTTCCTCCTCGCGGTCCTCATCCTCGGAGATGTGGGGGACTTCTTCGACATCGGGGGCGACCTGGACACGGACGTCGACACGGGTCTGAGCCCGATCAGCCTGCCCGTGGTCGGGGTGTTCGGCACGGCCTTCGGCGGGTACGGGACGATCTTCGAGGGCCTCGAGTACGGATCGCTCCTGACGCCACTCCTGGCGGCCGTCCTGGCGACTGCGACGGCCGGTGGTTCGTGGGCCCTCATGTACAACTTCTTCGTGAAGACGCAGGCGGAGACCCGCGTCGACCTAGCCCGCGTCGTCGGCGAGCGAGGGCAGGTGCTCATCCCGATTCAGCCGGGCCATGCCGGCCAGATCGTCGTCGTCACGGAGGCCCGAGGGAGGACCCTCCTGCAGGCCGTCGCGGACGAACCGATCGGGACGGACGAGGCCATCGTGGTCGATTCGATCGTTGGAGATTCGGTGAAAGTTCGGAAAGCGTGAGGGGGGAGTGCAATGGCCGAAGTATTCGGAATGGACACGGGTGTCGTCGTATTGGTGATCTTCGCCGTGGTCTTCATCGCGATCGGAATCGCGGCGAGCCGCTACAAGAAGGTGCCGCCGAACATGGCGATGGTCGTGTACGGGAAGCGCCAGCGCGGCACGGGAGGTCGCGGCTACCGGGTCATCTCGGGAGGCGCGAAGGTGATCGTCCCGATCGTCGAGGCGGTCGAGTGGCTCCGGCTCGACGTGCGGACCCTGGACCTGGCGGTCCCGGACATCGTGACGGACGTGAAGCGGTCCGGCGCGAAGATCAACATCAAGGCGGTCGCGCAGGTCAAAGTGTCCTCGGACGAGGCGACCCTGAACACGGCGGCCGAGAACCTGCTCGGGAAGACGGAGCAGGCGGTCAACGAGATCGCCCTGAAGACCCTCGAGGGCCACGTCCGTGGCGTGTGCGCGACTCTCACGGTCGAGGAGGTCAACAGCGACCGCGACGCGATCGCGTCGAAGATCCTCGGGATGGCGGGGAACGATCTGCGGAACATGGGGATCGACATCCGGTCGTTCGTGATCAAGGAGATCGAGGACGCGCAGGGCTACCTGAATGCCCTCGGGGTGAAGCGGACCGAGGAGGTCAAGCGGGACGCGCGCATGGGCAAGGCGGACGCGAACCGGGCCGCGACGATCGCGGAGGCCCAGGCGGCCCAGCAGGCGGAGAAGGCGAACGCGGAAGCCGAGGCCGCCGTCGCGGTGTACCACCGGGACCGGGACATCATCAAGCAGCAGTCCGAGACCCAGGTCGAGCTCGAGCGAGCGAACAGGGAGATCGCGTTCCAGCTACAGACCGCGAAGCGCCAGCAAGAGCTCATCGTGGAGCAGAAGAAGATCGACATCCGCGCGAAGGAGCAGGAGGTCCTCGTCCAACAGCAGGAGGTCCGGCGCCGGGAGCAGGAGCAAATCGCGGCCCAGGTCGTCCCAGCGAAGACCCAGGCGGACGCGATGGCCCAGCTTGCGGACGGGGAGAAGCGGAAGCTCATCCTCACCGCGGAAGGAGAGAAGGAACGCGCGATCCTCGTCGCGGAGGGCGAGCGGGAGAGGCTCGCGCGGACCGCGATGGGCGAGGCCGAGCGGATCCGCCAGGAAGGCACCGCGGAAGCCGACGTGATCCGGCTCAAGGGCGAGTCCGAGGCGTACGCGATCAAGGCGAAGGGGCTCGCGGAGGCTGAGGCGATGCGGGCGAAGGCCCTCGCGTGGGAGCAGTACGGCAAGGCGGCCGTCACGCAGCTCATCGTCGAGAAGCTCCCGGAGATCGTCGCGAACGCGGCGAGGTCCCTCGAATCGACCCAGAAGCTCATCATCATGGGCGAACGGGGGCCGTCCCAGCTCGTCGGGAGCGTCGTGGACATCGCGGCGACGGCGCCCGCCCTCGTGAAGGCCCTCACGGGGATGGACCTGTCCGAGCTCGCGGGGAAGCTGAAGGACATCTCGAAGTGAGGCGGTGGCGGGCCCCGAGGTCGGGTGGTCCGACGGGAAGGACCCCGACCTCCTCATCGACGTGTGGTCGACCGCGGCGCTGCTCGAGGCCGTGATCGCGGCCCTGCTCGAGGAGCCGGAGAACCTGAGGCGCGCCCTCGAGGTCCTCTCGCGTGGCCCGCCCGGAGGCGGCTAGAGATTCATCACGACGACGTCGCGCACGGACCGCATCCCCTGGAAGGGCAGCACGAGGCGACCCTGCGGGTCCACCTTGAAGCTCTTCGCGGAGACGTTCTCTGCCGGCATCACGAGGACGTCGGAGAGGCGGCCGTTTTTCGTGTCGACGATGAAGTTCTCGATCGTCCCGAGGATCGCGCCGTCGTTCGTCATCACGGTCTTGCCTCGGAGTTCGGTGGCAAACTTCTTCATCCCATCACCTGCGTCGGTGTGGGCCCTTCGCGGCCCCGCCGCGTCGGGATCCCATCCCTTCGTCCGACAGACATCTGACGCGCGCTATATGAACGTTCCGAAGGACGCTACGGACCCGCCGCTCAGCGGTAGTACTGGAGGGGCTCCTCCTTCTTCCGGCGCACGGCGCCCCGCTCGAGGCGCTTCCCGACCTCCTCGTAGAACTTGACCGTGTCCTCGTCGAGGCTCGGCCGGACCGACTTCAGGGCCTCCTGGAAGTGGGTCATGGAGACCTTCTTCGCCTTCCGGTTCTCGCGCAGGGCGATCATCGCGGCCTCCCGGCACAGCCCTTCGATGTCTGCCCCCGTGTAGCCGTCCAGCTCGACCGCGAGTTCCTCGAGGTCGACCCCGTCGAGGGGCATCGTCTTCGTGTGGACCTTCAGGATCTCGAGGCGGGCCGCCTTGTCCGGGGCCGGCACGAGGAGGATCCGGTCGAAACGGCCCGACCGCAGCAGGGCCGGGTCGATCATGTCGGGCCGGTTCGTCGCCCCGATCACGACGACCCCCTCGAGGGACTCGAGGCCGTCCATCGACGTGAGGAGCTGGTTCACGACGCGCTCGCTGACGCCGCTGTCGTTGTCCATCCCGCGGCGGTGCGCGATCGCATCGAGCTCGTCGAGGAACACGATGCACGGCGCGACCTGTTTGGCCTTCTTGAAGATCATCCGGACGGCCTTCTCGGACTCCCCGACCCACTTGGACATGACCTCGGGGCCCTTGATCGAGATGAAGTTCGCCTCGGACTCCGTCGCCACGGCCTTCGCGAGGAGCGTCTTCCCGGACCCGGGCGGGCCGGAGAGGAGGATCCCGCGAGGCGGTCGAATCCCCATCCGCTGGAACGACTCGGGGTCCTTGAGAGGCATCTCGACGGCCTCGCGCATCTTGAGCTTGATGTCCTCGAGCCCGCCCACGTCCGTCCAGGCGACGCGGGGGATCTCCACGAGGACCTCGCGCATCGCGCTCGGCTCGACTTCCTTGAGGGCCTGCTTGAAGTCGTCCGGGGTGACCCGCATCTTCTCGAGCGTCTCGGGCGGGATCGGCTTCTCGAGGTCGAGCTCGGGCAGGTGTCGCCGGAGGGTCTTCATCGCGGCCTCCCGGGCCAGGGCGGCGAGGTCGGCCCCAACGAAGCCGTGGGTCACGTTCGCGAGATAGGCGAGGAGGGCCGCGCGGTCCTCCTCCGCGCCCTCGATGGGCATTCCGCGGGTGTGGATGAGGAGGATCTCCTCGCGCCCGTCGCGGTCCGGCACTCCGATCTCGATCTCCCGGTCGAACCGGCCGGGCCGGCGGAGGGCCGGATCGATCGCCTCATCCCGGTTCGTCGCGCCGATCACGATGACTTGACCGCGGCCCGACAGCCCGTCCATCAGGGTGAGGAGCTGGGCGACCACGCGGCGTTCGACCTCGCCGGTCACCTCCTCGCGCTTCGGAGCGATCGAGTCGAGTTCGTCGATGAACAGGACGGACGGGGCGTTCTTCTGCGCCTCCTCGAACTTCTCGCGCAGCCGCTCCTCGCTCTGCCCGTAGTACTTGGACATGATCTCCGGGCCCTGGATCGAATAGAAGTTCGCCCCCGCCTCGTTCGCGACGGCCTTCGCGATCAGGGTCTTGCCCGTCCCGGGCGGGCCGTACAGGAGGACCCCTTTGGGCGGGTCGATGCCGAGCCGCTCGAACAGCTCCGCGTGCTTGAGGGGGAGCTCGATCATCTCGCGGACCTTCATGAGCTCCTCCTTGAGACCGCCGATGTCCTCGTACGTGACCGTCGGCGTGAGGACCTCGCCCTCCCGGACGGGCTCCTCCTTCATCTCGATGATCGAGTCGTCATGGATCTGGACGATCCCCTTCGGCTGGGTCTTGATGACCATGAACGGGAGCGCGCCGCCCATGAGGGCGATCCCGGGCACGATCACGACGTCGCCCTTGTTCACGGGGCGCTTCAGGAGCCCCCGCTTCACGAAATTCTCGATCCCCTGGCCGAACGAAATCTTGTGCCCCTCGCTGATGATCGGCGCGATCGTCACGCGCTCCGCGGGGAACACCTCCGCCTTGCGGACCTCGACCTTGTCCCCCAGGCTCACGCCCACGTTGCGGCGGACGAGGCCGTCGATCCGGATGATCCCCTTCCCCTCATCCTCCTGCATCACGCGGAACAGCTTCGCGGCCGTGGACTTCTTCCCGACGATCTCGATGATCTCGCCTACGTCGACGCCTAGGGCGACCCGCGTCTTCGTGTCGACGCGCGCGCGGCCGAGCCCCACATCGGACTGCGGCGCTTCCGCGACGCGCAAAACGACCCTCTCGGGCACGAGGGCTTTCAAGCCCGCGGGCTTATATCAAGCTTATGGGGCGAAATCGTCCAGCGAGAATCGGGACCGCGGGCGCGATGGAGGCCTCACTCGGCCGCGACGTGCCGCTCCTTGACCTCGCTCGACTCGTGCACGACGAGCTCCCGGGCCTCGACGACCCCGATCCGGCAGTGGGGCCCGATGTGGACGCTGTCGCCCTTCACGAAGGACGCGGCCGTGCCTTCCAGGCGGATCTCCTCGGCTTCGATGCGCTCCGCGGTGAGGTCCCCGCGGGAGCGGATGAAGCCGCCCGTGCTTCGCACCTGGACCTGCTCCGCCTTCACGTTCTGCAAGACGGAGCTCCCGCTCATCTCGATGAGGACCTCCTCCGCGGTGAGCTCCCCGTCGATCCGCGCGGTCCCGGACGCATGGAACGTCTCCGCCTTCAGGTGGCCCGCGACGCGCAGGCTCCCGCTCGTCACGACGTCCTCCGCGTCCACGCTGCCATCGACTTGGAACGAGCCGCTCGCCTCCACGTGCTCCGCGCGCAGGTCCCCGGCGATCCGGACGGACCCCGAGCTGCGGAACTCCTCGACGCGCACGTTCCCGTCGAACGTGCAGGACCCCGCGATCTTCGCTACCTCCGCCTCGAGGTCGCCCTGGACCTTCGCGCTCCCGGCGGCCTTGAACTCCCGCGTCCGCACGGGCTGGCCCGACACGACACCGGAGCCCGCGATCTTGATCGCGTCCTCGCTCAGCCGCACGCCCATCCCGCTGAAGTCGACCGCGCGCATCGCGTCGCCCGCGGCCCGCACGGCCTCCTGGGCGACCCTCGTGGCCTCCTCGGCCACCCGAGAGACCGCGTCTCCGATCGACGCGTCGATGGCGGGCCCCGTCGCGGCCTCGCCCTCGTCGGGCTCCGCCTCGTAACGAGCCTTGATGTCGAGGTACGTCTTCTCGGAAATCTCGCCCCGCGCGAGGCGCTCCTCGAGCCGGCTCAGGATGTCCGCTCGCTTCATCGGTTGAGCCCCATGAAGTGCATCGCCGGATAAGCCATTTCCCTCGGGAAGACCACGACGAGGGGCGCCGGGGCCGATCCTCGAGGCGCGCCGTCCCGTGGCCGCTCGCCGCCGTTCCGGATCCCGAGCAGGACGCTCAGGATCCCCGCCGTGTCAGCCGACTTGTGCCGGAACATGATGCGATCGAACGACGCGCGGGTATATGTCCGAGCCTCGCGGGCCCGAGGAAAAGCCTCCGCCTCTCGACGGATATCTTCTCCCTGCGGGGAGACGACCCACGCCGCCCGGGGGAAGAACGTTGAAGTAGAGCGACGCGGCATCCGGCCCGCGGAATGGGCGAGCCGCTCGAGCTCATCCGCATCGCGTCCTCGGAGACGCGGCGGCTCATCCTGAGGCTCCTCCAGCGGGGGTTCGACCACCCGGAGGACCTCGCGAAGAAACTCAAGATCCGGCGCACCTCCGTGGACAAGCAGCTCGTCGAGCTGTTCCAGTGGGGCCTCGTGGACCGCGCGGCCATCTTCCCGCCGACGGGCCGACCGAGGATCGTGTACCAGGTGACACAACGAGGGCGGGACCTCCTCGACCTCCTCGAGCGGGTCGTGAAGGAGTACTCGGGTGCGTTCCGCGCGGATTTCGAGCGGGAGCTCCAGGCCCTCGAATCGCAGCTCGCGGCGGGCGAGATCGCGGAGGAGATGTACTTTCGGCGGCGGAAGGAGCTCGAGAAGCGGTACGAGGTCCTCCTATGACCGTCGGCCGCGGCGTCGATGGCGGTCGATCGCCTCCTCGAGGGAGACCTCGCCCCGCGCGACCGCGGACGCGAGATCCGAGGAGATCGTGACGCGGCCTCCGCTGTCGAGCCGGGAGCGCCGCTGGATCTCGCGGAGCTCGCCCGGCGTGGGCCGGACCTCGAAGGGAGGGACCGCGGGGATGCCCGGGGTCCGGGCGATCACGATCGCCGCGTCCACGTCGGGTTGAGGAGTCCGGTGGGTCGTGCCCGCCTCGTCGACGATCTCGACGCGTACGGGCTCCCGCCCGAGCGCGTTCAGGATCCGGTTCCGGTTCGTCGGGTCGCCGTGGCCCACGCGGACCCGGACGACCTTCGCCGGGAACGTCCGGACGGCCTGGCGGACGTAATGGGCGACGGCCTCCGGGCTCGGGGCGAGCCGCGTGTCGATCACCTCCCCGTCGCCGATCACCGCGAATCCGGGTTCCCGCCCCGGATCGACCCCGACGAGGAGCTCGCGCCACTCCCGCTTCCCCTTGAGGAGCTGGAGGGCCTTCGCGATCGAACTGTCCAGGTCGTCCACGGCCACGACGGCCTTCGAGCGGATCCGGGGCGCCTCGGAAAGCGACGTGAGGACGGCCCCGACCTCCTCGGGGATGCGTTTCGCGAAGGAGAGGCTCACGAACGGGATGTCGCGGGCCTTCAGGTTCGCGACGAGGTCGTGATAGAGCCGGAAATCCTCCGTCAGGAGGCCGATCACCCGGCGCATCGGGCCCCCAAGGCGGCTCGCAACTGATAATCTTTGGTCACGGACCGCGGCGGGCGCGTTTTCAGAAATGATTCACATTGCTGATTTCCGTGCCGGAAGCGATTCATATGCAAGACGCCGCATCGTCCTCAAAGGGGTCGGGCGTTTGCAAGCGCAAGTCACTCCGATGCAGAATCCGGCCGTGCCGGATCTCGACGCGAAAGGGCTGCTCCTCCGGGATGCGTTGGCGATCCTCACGGTCGTCGGCGCGCTCGCGGCGTTCTACGGGATCATCAAGCTCGTCTCGTACCTCTCCGGCATCCCGTTCCCCTAGCGGGACCGGAACCGGTCGAACAAGCGCCCTGCATCGCCCCCGAGTTCTCGGAGCCGTTCGAGGAGCCGCTGTTCCTCCGCGCTCAGTTTCGTCGGCGTGACGACGATCGCCCGCACGAGCTGGTCGCCTCGGCCCGTGCCGCGGAACCGGGGGAGCCCCTTGCCCCGCATCCGCAGGAGCGTGTGGGTCTGCGTGCCCGCGGGGATCCGGAGCCGGGCGGGGCCGTCCAGGGTCGGCACCTCGACGTCCGTTCCGAGCGCGGCCTGCGGGAGCGTGACGGGCAGCTCCACGACCACGTCGTCGCCCTCCCGGTGGAACGTCGGGTCCTCCTGGACCCGCACGACGACGAACAGGTCGCCCGCGGGCCCTCCGGACCGTCCCGCCTCGCCCCGGCCCGGGACCCGGAGCTGGAGGCCGTCCGGCGCCCCCGCGGGGATGTCCACCGTGATCGTCCGCTCCTCCGCGATGCTCCCACGGCCCCCGCAGCGACGGCACGGCGTCTCCGGCCACTGGCCCCGCCCGCCGCACTTCGGGCACGTCGTGATCGTGATGAACTGGCTGTACCCGCGGCGCTGGGCGCTGCTCACCTGGCCCCGGCCCGAGCACGCGGAGCAGGTGGAGAGGCGACCCCCCTCGGCGCCCGAGCCGCCGCACGCGGCGCACGAGGAGGGATGGTGCAGCGTGATGGGTTTGCGCGTCCCGCGGGCGACCTCGGGGAGGGTCACGTCCACGACGATCTGCAGGTCCCGACCCGCCGACGGACCGCGCGGCCGGCGGACCCCGCCCCCGAAGAAGTCCTCGAACAGGCTCCCGCCGACCCCGACCCGGCCGAAGAACGACTCGAAAAAGTCCCGCCCGAAGATGTCCTCCACGTCTCCGTAGTGGGTGAAGCGGGACCAGTCGAAACCCTGACCGCCCCACACCTTCTGCTTGAGGCCCTCCGCGCCGAACTGGTCGTAGATCCGGCGCTTCTCGTCATCCACGAGGACCTCGTACGCCTCGGAGACGCGCTTGAACCGCTCCTCCGCGGCCTTCGGGTCGTCCTTGTTGAGATCCGGATGGTACTTCTTCGCGAGCCGCCGGTACGCCCGCTTGATCGCGTCCTTCGGGGCGTCCCGGGGGATTCCGAGGATCTGGTAGTAGTCCGGCTCGCCCATACCGCGTTCTTCCGCCCACATGGCCCGCGCTTACTTCTTGTCGACGTCTTCGTAATCCGCATCCACGACGCCCGGCTCGTCGGACCCATCGGGTCCCGGACCTCCCGGAGGCGGGGCCGCCGCCGGCTGGCCCTTCTTGTACATCTCGACCCCGATCTGCTGGGCGGCCGCGGAGAGGGCCTCCATCGCCTTCTTCAGCGCCGGGAAGTCGTCCGTCGCGAGGGCCTTCTTGAGGTCCTCGAGCCTCGATTCGACCGCCTTCCGGGTCGCCTCGGACACCTCGGAGCCGTGCTCCTTGAGCATCTTCTCCGTCGCGTACACGAGCCCGTCCGCCTGATTCCGCGCCTCCACGAGCTCGCGGCGGCGCCGGTCGTCCTCCGCGTGGCTCTCCGCGTCCCGCATCGCCTGGTCGATCTTGGCCTGATCCATCCGGTGCGGGGCCATGATCGTGAGCTTCTCGGTCTTCCCCGTCGCCGTGTCCTTCGCGGTCACCGTGAGGATCCCGTTCGCATCGATGTCGAACGTGACCTCGATCTTGGGCACGCCGCGTGGCGCGGGCGGCATCCCCGTCAGGTAGAACCGCCCGAGGCTCACGTTGTCGCCCGCCATCGCGCGTTCGCCCTGGAGGACGTGGACCTCGACGCTCGTCTGCCCATCCGCGGCCGTCGTGAACACCTCGCTCTTCCGAGTCGGGATCGTCGCGTTGCGCTCGATGAGCTTCGTGAACACGCCGCCCAGGGTCTCCACGCCGAGGCTCAGGGGCGTCACATCGAGGAGGAGGATGTCCTTCACCTCGCCGCTCAGGATCGCCCCCTGGATCGCGGCCCCGAGGGCCACGCACTGCATGGGGTCGACCCCCCGCTCCGCGGGCCGGCCGAGGATCTTCTCGAAGCGATCCCGGACGACGGGCATGCGCGTCGGGCCGCCCACGAGGATCACGTGGTTCACGTCCGAGAAGGCCCAGCTCGCGTCCTTGAACGCCTGCCGGATCGGCTGCTCGAGCCGCGCGAGGACGGGCTCGATGAGCTGCTCGAGCCTCGACCGACTGAGCTTCCGCTCGAGGTGGACCGGGGCGCCGCCTTTCTGGGCGATGAACGGCAGGTTCATCGTCGTCTCGACCGTGCTCGACAGCTCGATCTTCGCCTTCTCGGCGGCGTCCCGGAGGCGCTGCATCGCCTGGCGATCTTTCGACAGGTCCACGCCGTGCTCGGACCGCACCTCGTCGACGAGCCAGTCGATCAGGTCGTTGTCCATGTCCATGCCCCCGAGGGCCGTGTCCCCGGAGGTCGAGGCGACCTCGAAGACCCCGTCACCCGTCTCCATGAGGGTCACGTCGAATGTGCCTCCGCCGAGGTCGAGCACCGCGATCTTGCCCTCGCTCTTCTTGTCGAGGCCGTACGCGAGGGCCGCCGCGGTCGGCTCGTTCACGAGGCGCATGACCTCGAGGCCTGCGATCTTCCCCGCGTCCTTCGTCGCCTGCCGCTGGTTGTCGTTGAAGTACGCGGGTACCGTGATGACGACCTGAGTGATCGGCTGTCCGAGGAACGCCTCCGCGTCCGTCTTGATCTTCCGGAGGATCATCGCGGAGACCTCCTGGGGCGTGTACTCCTTGCCGTCGATCCGCACGCGGTGGTCCGTCCCCATCTTCCGCTTGATCTGCATGATCGTCTTCTCCGGGTTCAGGACGGCCTGCCGCTTCGCGGGCTCGCCCACGAGGATCCCGTCCTTCGTGAAGGCGACGACGGACGGGAACATCTTCCCCCCGTACGCGCTGCCTTCCGCGCTCGGGATGATCCGGGGCGCGCCGCCCTCCATGATCCCAGCTTCCGAGTTCGTCGTTCCAAGGTCAATTCCGATGATTTTCGGCATCCGAGTCACCTCCGTTCTTCGCAACGATCACATGAGCGGGACGCAGGACGCGGTCGTGGAGGCGGTACCCTTTCCGGACGACGGACGTCACGGTGCCGTCCGGCACGTCCGGCGCGGGCGCCTGCTCGAGGCACTCGTGCACGTACGGGTCGAACGGGAGGCCGCGGGCCGGGATCTCCTGGAGGCCCACCTCCTGGAGGGCCTTGAGGAGGTTGTCGCGGACCATGGCGAGGCCCTGGCCAGCCGGCCCGGAGGCCGAGGCGACGGCCGCGTCGATCTCGTCGAGGGCGGGGAGGAGCCGGCTCAGGAGCCCCTCGTAGGCGTACCGGACGAGCGTCTCCGCCTCCTTCGCGGAGCGCTTCCGGAAGTTGTCGAAGTCCGCCTGCAGATACTTCAGGCGCGTGATGAGGGCGTCGACCTCCCGCTGGGCCGCGTCGAGCTCCCCCCGCACGTCTTGCCCCTCGGCGGGTTCGACCTTCGCCGGCTCGGCGGTCTCGGACGGCCCGGCGGCCGGCGCATCATTCCCCATCCGGACCACCTCCTGGTTGGCGAGAACCCTTGCCGGGTCGACGGGGGAGCGTGATGTCGAGCACCCCGTTCCGGTACGTCGCTTCGATGCCGGCGGGGTCGACCGGCTCCGGAAGCCTCACGTGAGACCGGAAGGCCCGCCCGTCGGCCTTCCGCGCGGCGACCCGGAGCACGTCCGCTTCCGCCTCGACCTGAATCGTCTCGCGCGACGCGCCGGGGACCTCGAGGGTCACGTAGACCCGCCCGGGCGTCATCACGACATCCGTCGCGGGGACCCCGACGCCGTCCGGGTCCTGGATGACCGGCCCGGGGGGTCCGAGGACGAACGGGGGCGTCCCGAGCCCTGGGACAGGTAGGCTCCGCGTGCCCTCGAGTCGCCGGACCAGGCGGTCGAACGGGCTCTCGGGAGCCGCCGGCGTGCCAAACAGGTCCGCGTCCATGGAGACCTCCGGGGCCTCCGGGGAGGCCCGCCTAGAACTCTTCGCCGTCGCCTCCGCCTTCGCCGCCGTCGCCGCCCTTGCCGCCTCCGCCCTTGCCGCCTTCCCCGGCCCTCGCGGCGATCACGTCGTCGATGCGCAGGATCATGACGGCCGCGTCCGTCGCGGAGGAGATCGCCTGGCCGCCCACTCGGATCGGCTCCACGACGCTCTCCTTCTTCATGTCGGAGACCTTCCCCGTGAAGACGTTGATCCCGGCGTTCTTGTTCCCCTGCTTGTGCTGCTTGCGGAGCTCGATGAGGGTGTCGATCGGGTCCAGCCCGGCGTTCTCCGCGAGCGTGCGCGGGATGACCTCGACCGCGTCCGCGAACGCCTCGATCGCGATCTGCTCGCGACCGCCGACGCTCGAGGCGTAGTCGCGCAGGCCGAGGGCGATCTCCGTCGCGCTCGAGCCGCCGCCCGTGATGATCTTGCCGTCCTCGATCGCGACGGCCACGACGGACGTCGCGTCCTCGAGGGACCGCTCGACCTCGTCCACGACGTGCTCCGTGCCCCCGCGGATCAGGATGGAGAGGGCCTTCGGGTTCTTGCAGCCCGTGACGAACGTCATCTCGTCGTCGCCGATCTTCTTCTCGTAGACGAGCTTCGCGTAGCCGAGGTCCTCCTTGGACAGCTCGTCGAGCTTCGTGACGAGCTTCCCGCCCGTCGCCTTCGCGAGCTTCTCCATGTCAGACTTCTTGACCCGCCGGACCGCGTAGATCCCGTCCTTCGCGAGGTAGTGCTGCGCGAGGTCGTCGATCCCCTTCTGGCAGAACACGATGTTCGCGCCGCTCTTCCGGACCGTCTCGACCATCCGCTTCAGCATGGCCTCCTCCTCGTTGAGGAACGCCTGGAGCTGGGTCGGATCCGTGATCTCGATCTTCGCGTCGATCTCCGTCTTCTTGACCTCGAGAGCCGCGTCGATGAGTGCGATCTTCGCGTCGTTGACCTCGGACGGCATCCCCGGGTGCACACGCTCCTTGTCCACGATGATCCCGTCGACGAGCTCCGTGTCCGCGATGGACCCGCCCTGCTTCTTGACGATCTGGATGTTGTCGTCGTCCACGAAGTAGGACCCCTCCGCGCGCTGCTCCGCGACCGTCGAGACGGCCTTCACGGCGATGTCGGCGAGGAGCTCCTTGTGGCCGCTCGAGGACTTCGAGGACATCGCGGTCATCGCGACCTTTCGAAGGACGTCCGCGTCCTTGATCGAGACCTTCGTCGCGACTTTCTCGAGGACCTCACGCGCCCGCTCGCTCGCGAGGCGGAAGCCCGCGGCGATCACGGTCGGGTGGATGCTCTGCTCGATGAGGTCCTCCGCCTTCTTGAGCAGCTCCCCCGCGAGGATGACTGCGGTCGTCGTGCCGTCGCCGGCCTCCTCGTCCTGGGTCTTCGCGACCTCGACGAGCATCTTCGCGGCGGGATGCTCGATGTCGATCTCCTTGAGGATCGTGACCCCGTCGTTCGTGATCACGACGTCCCCGAGGCTGTCGACGAGCATCTTGTCCATCCCGCGCGGGCCGAGCGTCGACCGGACGGCGTCCGCGACGGCCTTCGCGGCCGCGATGTTGTTGAACTGCGCTCCCTTGCCCCGCTCCCGGCGGGTCCCTTCCTTCAACACGAGAATCGGCGTGCCTGCAGGCATCATCAGAAGTTCCTCCGTTGGTTAGACCAGGCCCGCCTATGTTGGGACTTCTATATAAGTATATCGAGTCGTGAGAAAGGGTGGCGGGAGGACCCATAGCCTCCCGGCGGGTGTCCCCATAAATCTATATCGCGCATCCCTCTAGCTCGCGGCGTGAAGGCGCTCCTCCTGGAACTCGCGGACGCGGTCCAGCGAGCCGTGGGGCAGATCGCGGAGGACCCGGGCGAGGTCCTGGGTCGAGGCGCGGACGGCGCGCCCAGCCTCCGGATCGACCGCGTGGCGGAGGAAGCGGTCCTGCGCACGCTCGACTACGGGGGCACCAAGATCGACGTCCTGAGCGAGGAGGCGGGCTTCGTCCGCCGAGGGGGCGACCGGCTCCTCGTCCTGGACCCGATCGACGGGACCCACAACGCGATCCGCGGGGTGCCCGCGTACTCCGTCTCCATGGCGATCGGGACAGACCGCCTTTCCGACGTGGAAGAGGGCCTCGTGCGCGACCTCGTGACGGGCGCGACGTACTACGCCGCACGGGGACGGGGGGCCGCGCTGAACGGTCGGCCCATCCGGACCCGTCCCTCCCGCGAGGGCGACCTCCTCATCGGCGTGTACATTGGTAAGAACGCGGACCCGAGCGCGGCCCGGGTCGCGGCCCGGGCCCGCAGGGTCCGTCACCTCGGCGCCGCATCCCTCGACATGTGCCTCGTCGCGCATGGCGCCTCGGACCTGTACTACATGCACAGCGCGACCCCCGAGACGAAACTCCGGGTCGTCGACATCGCGGCCTCGACCCTCGTCGTGCGCGAGGCCGGCGGCCGCGTCACGGACCTCGGGGACCGGGATCTCGATATCCCCCTGCGCCCCGACGCGAGGACGGACCTCATCGCGTTCGGGGATCCGAGGGCGAGGGAGGCCATCCGGTGAAGTTCGGGGTCACGGCGAACCCGCACATCGCGAGCGCCCTGGCGGCCGCGAAGGACGCCGTGGCTCGGATCGGGCGGGAGCACGAAGTCGTCCTCGAGGCGGATCTCGCCATCGCCTTGGGCCAGAAGGGGCTGCCCCTCGCCCACATGCGCGTCGACGTGCTCCTCGCGATAGGCGGGGACGGCACGATCCTTCGTGCCCTGCAGCTCTCCCAGGCGCCCGTCCTAGGAATCAACTCGGGATCCCTCGGTTTCCTCGCGGAGATCGACGCGTCCGAGTTCGGCGCCCACCTGGACCGGATCGCTCGCGGCGAGCACCGGATCGAGGAGCGCCCGCGCCTCCAGGTCCTCCTCGACGGGCAGCGGCTCTTCGATTGCGCGAATGAAGCCGTCGTCCACACGGCCCAGATCGCGAAGATGCGAACCTTCGAGATCCTCGTGGACGGGGCCTCGATCCAGCGCGTCCGGGCCGACGGGATCATCGTCGCGACGCCGACCGGCTCCACGTCGTACTCGATGTCCGTGGGCGGCCCCATCGTGGACCCGCGGGTGGACGCGATCCTCGTGACCGCGATCGCCCCGTTCAAGCCCTCCATGCGGCCGTTCGTCGTGCCCGCTGGGAGCGACGTGCGGGTGCGGCTCGTGAAGCCGCGCGAGTGCCTCCTCGTCCTGGACGGCCAGCACGAGGTGAACCTGAAGGGGACCGAGGACCTCGCGTTCACGCGGTCCGACCGCCCCGCGAAGTTCGTCCGCTTCGGGTACGACTTCTATCGACGGATCGAGGAGAAGCTCGCCCGCGGGTGAGGGGTCCGTGCCGAAGCGGGTCGAGGGGATCTCCCGGAAGGCGCTCCGCATGATCCTGGAGGCCTCCCGGGACATGTATCCGCGGGAGTTCGGAGCGATCCTCCGGGCCGAGGAAGGCGTCATCACGGAGATCCTCCTCGTCCCCGGGACCGTCTCGGGGGAGCGCCACGCGATCTTCCAGCTGCACATGCTCCCGGCGGACTTCTCCGTGGTCGGGACCGTCCACTCCCATCCGAGCGGGGACTTCCGGCCGTCGGACGAGGACCGCCGCTTGTTCAGCCACTTCGGCGGGGTCCACGTGATCGTGGGCCATCCGTACACGGAGGACTCGTGGTCGGCCTGGACCTATGCGGGAGAGCGCATCCCGCTCCGGATCGTCCCCTGAGGCGAACTCCCGGCCAGGAGGGCCTCGTACACGGCGACGACCTGGTCCGTGACCCGGTCGATCGTGAAGGAGGCCTCGACCTTTTCTCGGCCCCGCCGGCCCATCTCGACCCGAAGGGACGGGTCCTCGAGGAGCCGATTGATCTTCGCGGCCAGATCCTGGGGGTTCACCGGATCCGCCAGGAGCCCTTCCCGCCCGTCCTCGATCACGTCCCGCACCCCGGGGATGTCCGCGACCACGACGGGCTTGCCGGTCGCCATCGCCTCGAGGGCGACGATCCCGAACGCCTCGAGGCGGGACACGCTCGGGAGGACGAAGACGTCACAGGCCGCGTACAGCTCGGGGAGCCGGGCCTCCGACACGCGACCGATGAAACGGACGCGGTCATCGACCCGAAGGACCCGGGAGAGGCGTTTCATCGCGGGGAGCGAAGACCCCGTGCCCGCGACGAGGAACAGGGCGTCGGGCGCGGCCTGGGCCGCCTCCACGAGGTGCTCGATCCCCTTGTGCGGGACGATCCGGCCGACGAGCAGGACGACCGGTCGGCCGTCGGGGATCCCGAGCCGCGCCCGGACCCCGGCGCCGTCCGCATCGGGCCGGAACCTTCGGTCGTCCACCGCGTTCGGGATCACGACGGGGTTGTGCCGCCAGACCGCGCGGCTCGTCGCCGCGTACGTGCGGGTCGTGACGATCACGCGGTCCGCGCGACGCAGGGTCGCGGCGCCCAGGGTCCTCCGGTACAGCCCCTCCACGAGGGGGCCGAACGGCAGGGGCAGCTCCGGGTCGCAGTGATGGGTCACCGCGAACGGCACCCCTCGCGTCTCGGCGACCTTCGACGCATAGTACGCGCTGAGCGGCGGCGGGCTGTGCGCATGGATGATCTCCGGATCGATCCGCTCGAGCGCCCCCCGCGTGCGGGGCGCGACAGGCGTCCGCAAAGTGACGAAACGCGTGCGGACCCGAACCACGCGGATCCCGAACAGGTTCTCCTCCTCCGGAATCGAGGGATCATGCCGGGACGTGACCACGACGACGTCGTGGCCGCGGGCCGCGAGGTGGCGGGACAGGGAGAGCACGTGGCTCTCGACCCCGCCGAGGTGCGGATAGAACCACGGGGTCACCTGGGCGACGCGCATGGCCGCCTCAGAAGATTCGGCTGTTCGGCGCGATGTTTCCCCGCACGCGCGCGCCGGGGCCGATGAACGCCCCCTCGCCGATGATCGTCCCCGGATCGATGGACGCGTTGATCCCCACCTTCACGTCGTCTCCCATGATGACCCCGAGCTTCCGGAGGCCCGTGTCGACCTCCGTGCCCCGGAACTGAACCTGGATCGGAGCCTCGTCGAGGCGCAGGTTCGCGACCTTCGTCCCCGCCCCGAGGTTGCATCGTTCCCCCAGGATGCTGTCCCCGACGTAGTTCTGGTGGGGCACGTGGCTCGACCCCATCACGATGGAGTTCTTCACCTCGCACGCGTTCCCGACCTTCGCGTTCGGGCCGATCGTCGTCGCGGGGCGGATGTAGCAGTTCGGGCCAATCTCCGCCCCCGGCCCGACGATCGTGGGGCCCTCGATGTACGAGCCTTGACGGACCCGGGCCGACTCCTCGACGACCACCTCCCCGACGAGGGTCGCCCCCCGGTCGACCTCGCCCCGGACCTCGCCCTTCAGGGAGCCTAGGAGGGCCGCGTTCGCCCGGAGGAGGTCCCATGGCCGACCCACGTCGATCCACTCACCGGGCAGAAGGAATCCGTGGACATCGCGGGAGGCGAGGAGCATCCGGATCGTGTCCGTGATCTCGTGCTCGCCTCGAGGCGACTTCGGGGTCTTGTCGATGAGGGGGAAGATGTCCATCTCGAAGACGTAGATCCCCGCGTTGATGAGCTTCGACGTGGGCGCGCGCGGCTTCTCCTCGATGCGGACGACCTTGCCGTCCCGGACCTCGACGACGCCGAAGGGCCGCGGATCCGGGACCTCCGCGAGCCCCATCACGGGACCCCCGACCTTCCGATGGTGGGCCAGGATCGCCTTGAGCGCCTCCCCGCTCACGACGACGTCGCCGTTCACGCTCAGGAACGCGCCGTCCACGTGGGCGCGGAGGGAGCCGATCGCGTGTGCGGTGCCGAGCCGCTCGACCTGTTCCTCGTACGCGAGCGTGAGGCCCAGGCTCTCCCCGCGCCCGAACCTCTCGCGGACCCGATGGCCCTGCCACCCGACGAGGACCGTGACGTCTTTCACGCCCGCGGCTCGGAGGGCCTCGAGGGTGTGTCTCAGGAACGGTTTTCCGGCGACCGGAAGGAGGGGCTTCGGCAGATTCGCCGTGAGGGGCCGCATCCGGGTCCCCTCGCCCGCCGCGAGCACGACGGCCTTCATACGGCGCCTTGCGCGCTTGATAGGACCCTGCCGTATATCTCCTTTGCCACGGCCTCGTCACGGGCCTCCGAGACGATCCGAATTTTCGGTTCCGTCCCGGAGAAACGAACGAGGGCCCAGCCCGCGTCGAATCGAAGCCGCCATCCGTCCGTCTCCGTCACTTCCGCACCGAGGTCGCGCAGCGCGCGAACGAGGCGCGCCTCGATTCCGCTCCGTTTCGCGGGTTCGTACGATACGGATCCGCGTACGGCTGGATACGCGGGCACGTCGGCGAGTTGTTCCGCGAGGGGGCGCTCCGCCACCATCGCGACGAGACGCGCGGCCGCGTACACACCGTCCGGGCAGAGGCTCGAGGACGGGAAGATCCACGTGCCCGAGGGCTCCGCGCCGAAGTCCGCGCGACGGCGCTTGAGCTCCTGCGCGACATACACGTCTCCCACGCGGGTCCTCCAGACCTTCACGCCGGGGAGGAGGTCCTCGAGGGCCATGGACGCGTCGACCGGGACGACGATGGCCTGCCGGGCCTCCCGCCTCGCGAAGAGCGGCAGGAGGCGATCCCCGCCGACGAACCGGCCTTCCGAGTCGACCGCGACCATTCGGTCCCCGTCCCCGTCGTGGGCGATCCCGAGATCTGCACCCGCCGCGCGCACCGTGGTCCGGAGGAACGCGAGGTTCTCTTCCGTGGGCTCCGGGTCGCGCCCCGGGAAGCGCCCGTCGGGCTGCGCGTTGATCGCGAGCACGTCGCACCCCATCTCGCGCAGGACGCGTGGCGTGATCGTCGCGGTCGCGCCGCATCCGCAATCGACGACGACGTGCAGGTCCGCCGTGCCGGCGTCTCGGAGGACGGCCTCGGCATGACGGTCCACGAGGTCCTCCCGCGCGGTGAGCCGGCCTACCGTGTCCCAGGCCGCGGCGCGGAAGTGTCCCGCGTCGAGCGCGGCCTCGACCTCCGTCTGCTGGGTCTCGTCGAACGCCATGCCATCCGGGTTCCAGAGCTTGATCCCGTTGTACGGCGCCGGATTGTGGGAGGCCGTCACGACGATCCCGCACTTGTACTCGCTCGCCGCTCGGGCCAGGGTCGGCGTGGTCACGACGCCCCCGTCAATCGCGTCCGCGCCGGCGCTCATGAGGCCCGCCGCGAGCGCGGACGCCAAGAGGGGCCCCGTCGTCCGCGGGTCCCGCCCGATGACCGACGCACCGCACAGCTCGCCGAGGACCTTGCCGACCTGGAGCGCGAGGTCCGCGGTTACGTCGACGTTCGCGAGCCCCCGGATCCCGGACGAGCCGAACCGCGGCACGAGCGCCCGATGGGAGGGACGACTAAAAGGCCTTCGCGCACGGCTTGGACCGGCCCGGGGAACCAACGATTAAATAGCGAGGGCAGGATGCGTCCCGGCGAGCCCCTCACCCGGAGGGCGGCCATGGT
The DNA here is from genome assembly GCA_035283365.1 of Thermoplasmata archaeon. GTDB lineage: Archaea > Thermoplasmatota > Thermoplasmata > RBG-16-68-12 > RBG-16-68-12 > RBG-16-68-12. Next base: position 29,803 of record DATETY010000008.1, read on the forward strand.
CATGGAGCCCATCAGCATCGACTCGGCCATCGAGAAGGCGAAGAAGAAGGGCCTCCGCGCCGGACGCGTGAAGGGGACGGACGGGATCCAGTTCACGAAAGGCCGCAACGATCGGATCGAGGTCATCGACTGGGACGAGTTCCGCCGGACCCTGGCGGAGCGCGAGCTCGAAGTGTTCGAGTCCGGCGGGTGGATGAAGATCATGCGCAAGACGCGCTGATGGGCACGCCCCTCCGCTCGCCCGGCGCATCTTTATTACGAGCCTCCCGATTCGTTGCGAGCCATGCGTGGGTTGCCAAGCTTGGACAAAGGCGCAGGGCTCAGGATCCTGTCCCGCAGGGGTTCGCAGGTTCAAATCCTGCCCCACGCATCCTTGCCCCGGGCCGCGCGCCCGCCAGGCCGCCCGACGCCTGACGTACGAAACGGAACATCGGTCGAACCCCGGGCACCGCGATCCTGCCGGCTGCTTGACCCCTCCGCTGTCGCCGTTTGTACCTCGCCTATTTAACTCCTATAAGGCCCGTCATATACTCCATCGGCGGACGAACGTCGGACCGACAGTTTAGGTGATACATTTACAAGTTATATGTCTGACATTAAGATACAACGATGAAAACTAGTTACGAAACCTATTCATAGTCTCGGAACGTTTGGATGAGTGCCCAAGCGGGACGGGCGTGAACGGCCTCACGCGGTGCATCCGCGCCGCGTCCGCCCCCGGCCGATCACGTCCCGCGGCGGCGTCCGCGCTGGCCGAGACCCGTTTGGAGGTGTTCCCTTGCCGTCCCAGCGGTTCAGTCGGAAGTACCTACGCCGACACCGGAAGAGCCAGCAGCTGTGGCGCCGCGCATCTCGCCTCACCCCGGGCGGAGTCGAGAGCAACGTCCGGTACTTCAAGCCGCATCCGTTCCTCGCGGACTACGGCGACGGCGCGTACATCTACGACGTCGACGGAAACAAGATCCTCGACTTCATGATGGGCATGGGGGCTCTCCTCCTGGGCCACAACAACCGGGACATCGCCCTCGAGGTGATCAAACAGCTCGAGTCCGGATCGATGCTCGGGATCACGAACGAGCTGTTCATCGAGTACATCGAGACGGTCCAGAAGGCGGTCCCCTCCATGAAGAAGGTCCGGCTCACGAACAGCGGGACGGAGGCGACGATGCACGCGATCCGGACCGCGCGCGCCTACTCCGGCAAGGAGAAGATCGCGAAGGTGGAGGGCGCGTACCACGGCGCCCACGACTACGTGCTACAGAGCCTCGACATGGACAGCCGGACCGCGCGGCGGATGACCGGATACCGGCCCGTGACGTACGGGCGAGGCATCCCGAAAGCCGTCGCGGACACCGTGGTCGTGTTCCCGTACAACGACATCGACGCGACCGCTGAGATCCTCGAGGAGAACGAGGACGAAGTCGGCACGATGATCATCGAGCCCGTCCTGTGCGGCCCCGGCGTCATCGCGCCCCGAGGCAACTATCTGAAGCGGCTCCGGCAGCTCACTCGGAAGATGGGGATCGTCCTGATCTTCGACGAGGTCCTGACGGGGTTCCGCCTCGCATACGGCGGGGCCCAGGAATACTACGACGTCCGGGCGGACCTCACCGCGTTCGGGAAGATCGCAGGCGGAGGGTTCCCCCTCGCGGGATTCGGGGGCGAGAAGCAGATCATGGAGGTCCTAGAGCCGGGGAGAGGATGGCGGTACGGCACGTTCCATGCGGGCACGTACAACGGGCACCCGATCAGCGTCGCCGCGGGCCTCAAGGGCCTCCAGATCCTCGGAGAGCACCCCGAGCACTACAGCTACATCAACAACCTCGGCCGCCAGCTGTACGGAGGGCTCCAGGACCTCGCGGACGACCGGCGGCTCCCGGCCTGGGTCGAGTACGTCGGATCGATCGGGAACATCTACTTCACGAGCAAGGACGAGATCCGAAACTACCGGGACACGTTCAGCGCGAACACGCGTCGCTGGTGGAACTGGTTCATCCACTGCCTCGGGAACAACGTCCTGTTCGGCATCCCGAACACGGGCGAGCGCGCATTCATCTCGACCGAGCACACAGAAGAGGACATCGAGTGGGCCCTCGAGGTGGCGGACAACGGGTTCGCCGCGATCGCGCGCCAGGCGAAGCGGCAGCGCGAACGGATGCCCGCGGTGAAGGTGCAAGCCGTCCAGGCGCAAGCCGCCCTGTACGGAGAGGCGACCGCTCCTCCGAGCGTGTGAGCGCGCCGCCTGTCTCGCCCGCGCCGCGCAACGCAAAGTATATCGACCCCGCTCGCGGTCCGAGCCTCCCGGGGGAGGACACGTGTCGAGGACCTCGAGGAAGTCCGGCGCGAAGCGCGAATTCAGGATGTACGTCGACGGAAAGTGGGTCGGGTCGGAAGCGGGAGACACGTTCGACGTCGTGAGCCCCGCCTCCGGCGAGCCCCTCGGGACGTTCCCGAAGGGCACCGCGGAGGACGCGAAGCACGCCGTCGAGGTCGCCGTGAAGGCCCAGGAGACGATCGCACGAATGCCGATCGCGGAACGGTGCCGCCTCGGCGCACGCATCGCGGAGGAGGTCCGCCGTTTCGTGAAAGAGTATGCGGTCGATTGCTCCCTCGAGCACGGGAAGCCGCTCCGCGAGTCGATCGTGGAAGTCGAGGACGTGATCCCGAACCTCCTGTGGCAGGTGGAAGACCTCAAGCGATGGGATGCGCCCGCCCAGGAGGGCTACTCGAAGCCGGACGTGCTCTACATGTCCCTCCACGAACCGCTCGGCACCGTGACCGTGATCACGCCGTGGAACTTCCCGTGGGTCCTCCCGTCCGAGTTCGTCGCCCAGGCGATGCTCGCCGGCAACTCGGTCGTCTGGAAGCCGGCCAGCAACACGCCGATCAGCGCGGTGCACCTCATGGAGTGTGTCGACCGAGCGGGCGTCCCGCCGGGCGTCATCAACATGGTCACTGGCCCGGGCCGCGAGGTCGGGACGACTCTCGTCGAGCATCCGCTCGTCGACGGGATTGGATTCACGGGAGAGACGACCACGGGGCTGGACATCGCGAAGCGCGCGGGCCTGAAGAAGATCACCCTCGAACTCGGCGGCCTGGGTCCCCTCATCATCATGGACGACGCGAGGATTGAGCCCGCCGTCGAGGACATCATGTTCGGGTGTTTCACGAACACGGGCCACTGCTGCGTCGCGAACGAACGCGTCTTCGTCCACGAGAAGATCCACGACAAGGTCGTCAAGAGCCTCGCGGAGCGCACGAAGAAGATGAAGGTCGGATTCCCGTTGGACAACGACACGGACCTCGGGCCCGTGAACAACCGGCCGACCCTGAAGAAGATCGAGGCCAACGTGGCGGATGCGGTGCGGAAAGGGGCGAAGGTGCTCGCGGGCGGCGGCCGCGTCCCCGGGATGCCGACGGACCTGTACTACTACCCGACCGTCGTGGATGGCGTCACGCCGGACATGGACTTCGACACGGTCGAAACGTTCGGACCCGTCGCCCCCGTGTTCGAGTTCACCGACCTCGACGAAGCGATCGAACGCGCGAACGCGCCGCGATACGGCCTGAGCATGGCGATCCACACGGCGAACCTGCGCGTCGCGATGGAGGCCGCGAAGCGTCTCAAGTCCGGACAGATCTGCATCAACGAGCCCGTGTACTCGTGGGACTACATGAACGCGTGGGGCGGCTTCCGGAACAGCGGCCTCGGACGCATCGCGGGGCGGTGGACCCTGGACGCGTTCTCCGAGCTCAAGACGGTCATGATCAACGTGGGCCGCAGCCCGTGGCCTTCCTGACGCGTTCGGGGCTTGTCAGCGCTTCACGAGGATCGCGTTCGCCGGGTTCCAGCCGACCTTGATGCGGGTCCCGAGTTCGAACGACTTCCCGATGTCCCCGATCTGCACGTTCGCGGTGATCCGGGGTCCCTGGTCGAGCTCGACGGTGACCTTGCTCGCCAACCCGACGTACACCTCGTCCACCACGCGTCCCTCGAACACGTTCACGCAGGCATCTGCCTCCGTCCCGACGCGGATCTTTTCCGGACGGACGGAGAGGAAGACGGCCTCGCCCGCCGCGACGTCGTACGCTTCCGCGACGAAGTCGACCGAGTCGTGCTTGATCACGGCGCGGCCCGGCTGGGCGTCCGAGACGGTCCCGCTCAGGATGTTCGCCTCGCCGATGAAGCTCGCGACGAACTTCGTGGCGGGCCGCTCGTAGATGTCCTTCGCATTGCCGAGCTGCTCGATCTTCCCCTGGTTGATGACCCCGATCACGTTCGACATCGTGAGGGCCTCTTCCTGATCGTGGGTCACGAAGACGAACGTGATGCCGAGCCGCTGCTGCAGCTTCTTCGTCTCGACCTGCATCTGCTTGCGGAGCTTCAGGTCGAGCGCGCCGAACGGCTCGTCGAGGAGCAGGACCCGGGGCTCCGTCACGAGGGCGCGCGCGAGGGCGACCCGCTGCCGCTCGCCGCCGCTGAGTTGCGTGATCTTGCGGCCGCCGTATTTCTGGTGCGCCAGCTCCACGAGGTCGAGCGCCTCGTCGACGCGTCGGTCGATGATGTCCCTCGGGACTTTTCGCATCCGGAGGCCGAACGCGATGTTCCCCGCGACCGTGAGGTGGGGGAACAGGGCGAGGCTCTGGAACACCATGCTCGTGTCCCGCTCGTAAGGAGGCAGGTCCGTCACGTCCTTGCCGCCAATGAACACCGTCCCCCCCGTAGGCTGCTCGAGGCCGCCCACCATGCGGAGGATCGTCGACTTGCCGCTCCCGGAGGGTCCGAGGAGCGTGAAGAAGGAGCCCTTCTCGACGCCGAACTCCACCGCATCGACCGCGGTGACGTGGTTGTCGAACACCTTCGTGAGCGTTTTCACCTCGACGTCGTATGTCATCCTCGTGCCACCCCAGGTTTGCCCCGCATCGTCGACCGCCTAGATCCGGAAGAGCTGACCTCCGCGCTTGCCGAGCCGCGTCATCAGGACGACGAACACGAGGGACAGAAGGAGCACCACGACGGACGCCGCGTTCACGCGCGGGCTCAGGATCTTCTTCGAGATCAGGCTGTAGATGAACACGGGGACCGTGATCACGTCTTGCCCGTAGAGGAACAGGGTCACGGGAAGCTCATCGAAGGAGAACGTGAACCCCAGGAGGATCGCAGAGATGATCCCGGGCATGATGTTCGGGAGGGTCACGCGGAAGAACGTGGTGATCTCATCGGCGCCCAGGTTCATCGCGGCCTCCTCGAGGGTCCGGTCGAACTCCCGGAAGCTGATGAGCAGGACGAGCGTCGCGAGGGGGATGTTGAACGTCGTGTGGCCCACGATGACGGACGCGAGCCCGTAGTCCCATTGGACGGGCGTCCCGAACCCGTATCCCATGGAGAGCGGCCCGAGGACATAGTAGTTCAGGAAGCGGATCAGGATCGCGATCGAGATCCCCAGGATGAGGCTCGGGATCACGAGGCCTAGGTACATCGCGGTCTGGAGGACGTTCCGGGCGCGGAAACGGTACCGGTTCATCGCGAAGGCGGCGAGCATCCCGACGAACAGGGCGAGCACGGAGGACGCCCCTGCGATCACGAAACTGTAGAGGATCGAACGCAGGGCGTCTTCGTCTTGGAGGAAGCCGTCCCGGTCCGGACGCCCCAGCCACCAGTCGAGGGAGAACCGGCCGAAGTAGAACAGGTTGTCGTCCGAGTTGAACGAGAAGATGCCGACGATGATCAGGGGGACGAAGAACATGAGGAGCATGAGGGCCGTGACGCCGCCGAGGATCAGCTTCCCGGTCTTCTCGCTCACCCAGTCGAGGGCGGACTCCCACGGGGCCTTGCGGACGGGGCCCCCCACCACGGATCGAGAGCCGATGCCGAAGCGGGCGAGGACTCCACCGTCCGGCAGCGTGGCCAGCGTCGGTTTCTCCCGCGGCTTTCCGAGCTTGAGGTTCGCCTTCAGCCAGCGCCAGATCGGTCCGATCACGTACGACCGGACCTCCGTGCCCCCCTGCTCCTCGAGCTCCGCGTACCGCCGGTACACGGAGATCAGGAGCACGGTCACGATGATGATGAACATCGCGGACGCGGCGGCCTGAGGGAGTCCTCCGATCACCGCGAATTGGGTCTGCACGTAGTTCCCGATGAACAACCACGCGCCTCCGCCGACCATCTCTGTCTCGATGAACGCACCGACGGAGGTGATGAAGACGAGGATCGAGCCGACGACGATGGCCGGATACGTGAGGGGCAGGGTCACATGGAGGAATGCGCGCCAGCGGCTCGCGCCGAGGTCGTACGCGGCCTCGAGCAACGTGGCATCGACCTTCGACAGGGACGCGAACAGGGGGAGGATCATGAAGGGGAGCCAGACGTACATCAGGGTGAAGATGACCATCTGCCCCGTCCCGAGCTCGAACACGGCCAGGATCGCCTCGCTCACGATCCCGAGGTAGACGGCCCGGAGGCCGTCGTGGATGAACGAGTTCGTGTTCGTGAACGGGAAGACCGCGTAAATCCGCACGATGAAACTGATCCAGAATGGAATCACGACGAGGCCCATCAGCAGGCCTCGCCACCTCTCCTTGGCGAGACGGGCGATGTAGTAAGCCATCGCGTATCCGACGACGAGGGACACGACCGTCGTGAGCGCAGCCATGCCGAAGGTTCGGAGGAGCAGCGGGATCACGAGGGCGCCCCGGCCAATCGAGACCGCGTCCGCGTAGTTGATCGGATCGAACGGCCAGACGTGGAGGATGTACGAGTCGTCGTACCATGCGAATCCGTATACGAACACGAAGAACAGGGGCACGACGAGGAAGAGCGCGAGCCAGAACGTCGGAGTCGCCAGGATGAGGAACAGGCGGACGTTCCCCGTGCTACGGGTCAGACGGGCCAGGCGACGCCCGATGCCTCCTCGGACCCCGCGCGACTCGACCGGCGGGCCCTCCTCCTTCCCCTGGGCCGTCCCGACGCCTCCCGCCCGGATTCACGAGAAAGGGGGTCCGGACTTTAATGGTTTGGATTTTGTGCCGCCCGCCGGGAGCTTCACCGGGAAGGAATCCTTATATCGGCACGACGGCGTAACGCATGCACGTGGCCGCGGCGCAGCGCCGCGCCTCATGGATGTGGGCTTTCATGGCCGACCCGAACGCCCCCGGCGGCGGGATTCCGCGCCGCTCGTTCCTCAAGTATGCCGCCATCGGCGGGTTCGCAGCGTGGGGCGCCGCCTCCGCGTACGCGTACCCGATCGGCTGGCGCCGATGGATCGAGTACGGTCGGAAGCCGTGGGAGGTCGACCTCGGCGTCGTGGATTACGACCGCGTGCCCGACGCGGATGGCACGATGGACGCGGTGCCGCAGTACTACCTGACGGGACCGCCCGAGCGGAAGATCCTCAACGTGGCTCAGTGGTATGACTACTGGCCGGGGACCGTCGTCCGGGACTTCGCCACCTACATGGAGGACAAGTTCGGCCTTTCCGGCTGCGCGATCCGGTGGACCTCGAACATCTATACGTCCAACGAGGAACTCTTCACGTGGATCAGCCAGACGGGTCGGAAGTTCGACGTGATGGTGCCGACGAACTACACCGTGGAGACGATGGACAAGGCGGGTTACCTCGTCAACCTCAACAGGGCGTGGCTCCCGAACTACGACGGGATGTTCGGCCTCCTACCCTCGGACGCGAAGATCGCGGAGATCGAGAGCCGAATCTGGCGGCCCGAGTTTTACACGTGGGTGCCATCGTACCCGCGGTTCCCGAACGGGTACAACAACCACGCGGGGTACGACTTCCGCTCTCCGAATGCGAACGGCTACCAATACCGGATGAACGCGGCAACGTATCCGGACCCGCGGGGTACGGACTACATCACGTGGGACGAGCAAAACAGCCTCGTCGCGGTCCCGTACCAGTGGGGCACGACGGGGATTGGGTATCGGAGCGACGTGTTTGCCCGTGCCGACATCGAGGACCTCGGATGGGAGGTCTTTGAACTGACGACGTACCGGAACAGCGTCACAGGCCAGACGTTCGACCTCACGAAGAAGAAGATGATGCTCGACGACATGCGGGAGGTCTTCACGGCGGCCCTCAAAGCGGTCGGGTGGAAACGGCAGGAGGCAGACGGGCTCACCCCGAGTGGCGTCGTCGGCTCGAACGGGCAGTACCAGTGGTCCAGCAACGCGCTCCCGCTTGACGAGGTCGACGCCGAGAAGGTCACCGCGGCCCAGGACTGGCTCCTGTCGTGGCGCGGCGGCGCGTGGGGATTCAACACGCCGCAGCAGGGACCCTGGCTCGTCTCGAAGCAGATGTACGTGGACCAGGCCTGGTCCGGGGACATCATGTACGCGGTCCGCCCCAACTCCTCCCAGTTCCTCCCCGTCGAGTACTTCGTCCCGAATCCAGGAGGGGCGCGCTGGATCGACAACATGGTCATCCACCGGGAGTCCGAGAAGCTCTGGCTCGCGCACCAGTTCATCAACTACATCCACGACCCCCTCGTCCAGGCGGACATCTCCACGTGGAACCTGTACGCAAGCCCGAACGCCTGGTCGTTCCAGCTACTCCATCAGGACACGTCGTACAGTTACACGGGGCTGAAGCCGGACGGGAGCCCGTATTACTTCAATCCCGCAGAGGACCACCGGATCTACGCGGACTTCGCGATCGGCTACGGGGACGACCCCGTCGCACAGCCTCCGATCTTGGAACGCTGCGAATACCAGAAGGACGTCGGCGTGAGGAACACGCTACGGTACCTCAGCTATTGGCGGGCCGTGAAGTTCTGAGGGCCTGCGGGCCCTACCCGGTCGTCTCGGGCCCGAACTCGATGTACGGGAACCCTTCGAGCGGGAGGACGTTGTCCGCGACGCCCCAGGAGTGCGGCCCCGCGATCGACACGACGTTCGCCCGCGGATCGTACAGGTAGTAGTTCCCCGACGGCCGGATGAGGCGCAGCTCCAGATGGGACATGAACGTCACGTAGTCGCCGATCTTCTCCGTGGGGTTCCACACGGAGCGCACGGGGTCGTACCACGGCACCTCGAACCGGGGCATCACGAGGGTCAGGGTCGATCCCTCGGGGAGAGGCCATCGGTTCGGCGGGACGAGGAACTCGCTCGGCACGCCGTACGCGTAGCTGCCCGGGGCCAGGTGAACGTTATCCAAGCCGACATACCAGCGGAGCTCCGAGTTCGGGAAGCCGGAGGCGCCGTTGCTCCCGCTCGCGGAATGGGGCACGTAATCCATCAAGTACGGCTGGAACACCCACGCGGGCCGGTCGTCCGCGGTCCGCGCGAGCCCGTCGGGCCCGAGGTTCGCCCACGCCTCGAAGTGGTATCCCTGGTAGGCGACGAAGTCCAGGTCGAGGGCGTTCGTGATCCGCCCCTGGATCGTCGCATGCTCGCACCAGCACGTCTCCATCGGGCTCCAGCCCGCCGGGCGGATCGCCCCGTACGGGAGAGTGGACGTGCACGGGATCGGGGGCGTCACGGTCTCCGTGTCCAGGCCCTGCTGGCACACGGCTCGCTGGTACGACGAATTGCCCCAGTAGAACCAGCGGGCCTGGAGGACGTCCCAGCCCCAGCCCGCCGTGAAGATCTGGACCCTCGTCGTCCCGTCATCCTGGACGGTCGAGTTGAGCCACGTGAAGTCGACCTCGTAGAACCACTCGAACCCGTTGTAGATGTCGTACTTCCCGTTCCCCATCCGTTCCTGCCAGGACTGGAAGGCGGCCTCCGCGGCCCCCGGGTTCCTCGGGGACGCGTTCGTGTTCGCGTCCCACCACGTGCGGGCCTCCGTCGCGTTCGTCGCCTCGACCCCGAAGATCCGACGGGAGGTCGCGAGGTCCATCGTGTAGTTGCCTCGGAGGACGTACCCGAAACCGTCCGCGTAGTACTTTCGGTTCACGGAGAAGGGGGTCGTGCGCAGCTCGTTCGCGAGGGCGGAGTCGAGGTACTCCATCGAGAGATCGAAGTCCACGTAGCCGTTCGGGTCCACGGGCTCTCCGTAGTCGGCCACGGGGAGGATCACGGGCTCCGAGATGTTGTAGGCCCCGTGGTTCCGCACCTTGGCGTCCCAGCGGTACAGCGTGTACACGTACGACGGGTTGATCGCCTGGAATTCGACGTCCGCGGAGAACAAGACCCACGGGTAGTAGTCCGTGCACGGTACGGTGTTCAGGAGGACCTGGTCCCCGTACGTGTTGTACCGGGCGTTCCAGTAGTCCTCGTACGGGCAGCCCGCTTCGAAGTACTGGTCCGTCACGATGTCGACCGTGGTGCTCGCAGGGCTCACGTAGCGGGACGTGGTGGCGCTCCGGCTGAGGCTGTCCGTGACCTCGAGGGTCACGATGCGCCGCCCCGCACTCGCATACGTGTGCGCGACCTCCGCGCCGCTCGCGTTCCCGCCGTCGCCGAAGTCCCACTCGTACGAGACGATGTTCCGACCGAGCGCATGGTACGAACCCGTCGCGTTGAACGTGACCGTGAAGCGGTCATGCCGGGCGATGAAGTGGGGCACCGGGACGACCGTGATGGTCAGGGCCTGCGTCGTGGACCCCGCGGCGCCTCGGGTGTCCGCGACGGTCAGGGTCACCTGGAACGGGCCCTCGTCTGCGTACGTGTGGGACGCCTGCCGCCCTTGCCCCGTCTCGCCGTCGCCCCAATCCCAGGCATACGAGGCGACCGCCCCCTCCGGATCGGAGGAGTTGCCCCCGTCCGCGATCACGCGCAAGTCCTTGAGGCGCATCGTGAACGCGGCGGCCGGCGGGTTGTTCGGCGCGGCGAGCAGGATCCACGCCCCCACGCCGCCCGCGATCACGACGGCCGCGACGACGATGAGGAGCAGGAGCGGCCGCCGTTTCCCAGGAGCCGCCGGCTCGATCCCGCCTGGAGCGACCGACCCGGGTTCCGACGCCATGGTACGCCTCCCCTACCTCTGTCAACGCGAGTGGACGCTCCGCGGGTGACGCGCGGGACCGCGCGCTCCGCGGAGGCCCGAAGCGCATCTGAACGTAGCTCGCCGCGGCCTGGCCGCGTCGCGTGCCTCGGCCTTCCGATATCCCACGCTCATCCCGCCCAGTGCCTATCGGTCTCGACCCGAATGGGAACGACCGCCAGGTCCAAGGCCTGCCCCGGTCCGCGAGATACGCGCCAACTGGCCTCCACACCGGCGGATCCGGCCGAAGGCGCGGATGCAGGGGGTGCGCCGGCGCCGCTGCCCGGCTCGAACGTGATTCCGCCCCACGGTACGAGCGCGTAGTCGTCATCCGCGGTCCCGGGCACCCCGTCGGGTCCGGGAGACCCCGTCGGACCGTTCGTCGGGTCCGGCCCGATCACGGTCCACGTGTTCGTCGCGGCGGCCCACGCCCCGAACGACGTGGGGGTCGTACTCGAGTAGGTGAGGGGCGCCCGCAGTTCGACGTACTCCCCGGCCAGCGGATCTGCGCCGATCGGCGTGTCGTTCGGCTCGTAGAAGACGACGTTCGCGGTGGGGAACTCGAACCGCCACGTCTGACCCGCGTCGAGGTCCCACGCGATCGGGACGTAGTCGTACGGCTTGTCCTGACCGTACGGGACCCCGCCCGGCGTCGAGTGGGTGTACGAGTAGTTCGCATCGGGGTACCGCTCGAGCTCCGTGAACGGGCCGACGGGCGCGCCGACCTCCGCGTAGTCCGTGAGGATCGGTCCCCACGACCACACGGGGATGTCGTCCACCTGGTCGAAGCCGTTCTGGTTCGGGAGAACCGTGTGCTGCCAGTGGTACTGCATCGCGGAATCCAGGGTGAAGTTGAACCCGCTCGCGCCCATGTCGCCCGACATGACGAGGTCCTCGAACCACGCGAGCTCCATCCCCCACCACCCGGCGGCCTTCGTCGAGTCGAGGTAGTTGTCCGCGTACGAGGCGTTGCCCCAGTAGAACATCCGCGCGAGGAGGACCTCCGTCCCCCAGGCAGCGTGCTCGATGGAGACGTGCGTGGTCCCGTCCAGGTCGACCGTCGCCGAGATGTTCGTCCAGAACGGGCTGTAGAAGTATTCGAAGCTGTTGTAGATGTCGTACTTCCCGTTCCCGAGGTCGAAGAACCAGTCCTCCACGGATATCTCGAACGACGTCTCGGGGATGCACACGCCGTTCAAGGCGGTCGCCCACCACGCCGTGGCAGTCGCCGGGTCCACCGCGACGACGCCGAACATGCGCCTGGACTGTTGCAGATCCATCGTCAGGTTGATCCACGCCTGGATCTCGAACCCGTCCCGCGTATTGATGTTGTTCGGCGCGGGGCAGCCGGCCGCGCGCCGCGCCAGGGCCGCCGAGTGCGTGAGGTACTGCAGCTGCAGGTCGAAGTCGAGGCGGGACCCGGGCGCCTGGCCGTACTCCAGGACGGGCAGGAACACGGGCTCGGAGCGGTTGTAGCCGCCCACGTTCATCCCAGTCGCGTTGAACCGATACGGGGCGTAGATCATCGGGTTGTTGTTCGGGTTCCCGGGCTGGAACGATCCGGGCAGCGGGTACCAGTTCGTGTACGGGAACGCGGAGGTGTCGTTCACGTTCGGATCGGTCGGCCCGCAGAGGCCGTCTGCGATCGACTCGGGGCTGAAGCACTCCGCGTTGATCGGGAGGTCGCCGTACGTGCCTGTCCGCATGTCCCACCACTCCCCGTACGGCACGTTGAAGAAGTCGTAGTACTCGTAGTCGAGCGTCGACGCCGCGGCGGTCACGACGGCGGTCGCGTTTCCCGTGTTGCCGAGCGAATCCGTGACCCGCAGTCGAATCGTGTACCGGCCCGCGGCCGAATACGTGTGCGTCGCGGTCGGCGATGCGCCGGTCGCCTCGAACGTCCCGTCGTTCTGGAAGTCCCATGCGTACGTCGCGATGTCGTTCTCCGGGTCCGTCGAGGCGCTCGCGTTCACGTCGACGCGGAGCAAGGTCCGGGTCGCGTCGAACCGCGCGGTGGGAGCGCCTGGAGCCGGCTCGACGTCCACCGTGACGCTCCCGGTAATCGTCGTCGCGATCGTGTCGCGCACGGTGATCGTGACGCTGCCGATCGTCCGGAGGACGACGTTCGAGAACGTCCGGACGCCTGAATCCCCGGCCACGAACGCGGTGTTCGGAGGCAGGGTCGCGAGTGCATCGTCCGAGCTGAACGTGGCGGTCCCCGTGTAGCCCGTCGCGTCCGCGACCCCTTTCTTCGCGCGGACGGTCAGCGTGATCGGCGTGCTCTCGACCGGGGTCGTGTCCGACGCGGTCACCTGGAACTGGACCGCCTCAATCGTAATCTCGGCGGAGTCGTTCCGGCTCGCGGAGCCGAGGGTCGCCGTAACGGTCACGTTCACGACGCCGGCCTCGATGGCCCGCACGTCCGCGCGCGAGTCGTCGGCCTGGGGCGTGACCTGGGCCCGCGAGGTGGGAGCCCGGGACCATGCGAACGCGACGTCCGCCGTGCGATCCGCGCCCGCCGTATCGTACGCGCGGGCGGTCACGGTGAGCTGACTGCCCTGGTCCATCGTCTGGGCCGCGGTGAGCTCGACCCGGTCGAGGGTCGGGGCGGCAGGGGGCGCGGAAAGGAGCACGAAGGCGACGCCGCCGATGAGCGCGACGACGAGCACGGCCACGATAACGAGCGCGACGACCTTCCGGCTGCCCGTCGCCGGTCCCGCGGGCGCGGGCGCGGGTGCAGGCGCGGGCGGAATCTCCCCTTGAGCCACAGTCCCCCTCTCCCATGGTGTCGAATGGGCGGGGTCTGTAAGGCGCAGGGCGTATAAATAGTCAAACGCGCACGGTCGGACGAGGGCCGAACGGAATCCCTTTTCATCAATCTGATGAAAACGGAAAGGGGGAAGGGGCGTCGCCCTTCCCTTTGTGCGGCTACTCGGGCCGGGACGAGGACGCAACGGCCGCAGCCGGGCCCGGCGGGCCAGCCGAGACCGCGGACGTCGCCGGCTCACCGGAGGCGGGTGTCGACGCGGACGGCGTGTATGTGCCGACCACCGGCGTCAAGGCGCCCTCGGTCACGGTGACGATCTGCGCCGCGGGGGTGTTGTAGCCCGCGACCGGTTCGAACTGGACCCGGTACGTCCCGGGCCGCATGGACTGCCACATGCCCCAGTCGTTCCGGGCCATGCCATCCACGAAGACGGTCGCCGCCAGGGCGGGGTCGGTCGTCACGCGCAGCGAACCGTGCCGGACGAAGATGCCGTCGTACACGGTCGTATCCATCGCGCGCACCTCGCGGATCACGGGCGCAGGCGGCTCGAGGCCGTACACGGTCGTGAACGAGATCGTGTACATGCCGGGCGCGAGCTTGACCCATGTGAGGCCCCACTGGTCCCGCGGCACGCCGTCCACGTTGATCACGGCCGGCGAGGCGGGGTTCGTCGTCGCGCGGAGCAGGCCGAACGAGGACGGGTCGGGCCCCGGGGCTCCCGGGGTCGCGGTGAAGGGACCTGGCACGTGCCGGAACTCTCCCGGCGCCAGGGTCACCGTGATCGGGGCCGGGGGCGTGAAGCCCGCCACGAGGCCGAACGAGATCGTGTACGTCCCCGCTGGCAAGGCGGACCACATCCCCCAGTCGTTCCTCGGGATGCCGTTCAGGGAGATCGTCGACGGCACGGCGGGCTCCGTCGTGACGCGGAGAGACGCGTGGATCGCGTACGTCCCCTCGACCACGGTGGTCTGGCCGCGCTGGATGTTGATCGGCTGAGGCGCCGGCGCGCCGAGTCCCACGAGCTCGCCGAACGACACCGTGTGCGGTCCGGGGGCCATCTTGACCCACGTGAGGCCCCACTCGTCCCGCGGCACGCCGTCCACGTAGATCTTCGTCGGGACCGCCGGGTTCGTCGTCGCCCGGAGGAGACCCGTCCCGGGGCTGAAGCGGATTGCGCCCTGCTCGAAGAGCGGATAGTTGCCCGGGGAGCCGGGGAGCCCGCCCGTCGTCGTCGGGCCCGTCAACGTCCACATCCCGGCGATGGGGTCCCAGCTGCCGTACATCCCGGGGGTCGTCGAGTGGTACGTGAGCGGCGCCCGGATCTCCACGAACGCGCCCGTCGTCGGGTCGGACCCGAGGGGCGTCAGGTTCGGATCGTAGTAGACCACGTCCGTCGTGGGGAACGTGAACCGGAGCGTCTCGTAGTCCTGCAGGTCCCACGTGATCGGGACGAAATCATAGCACACGTTCTGGCCGTACAGGGGGCTGCCCGGGACCGCCTTGAGATACTCCGTGTCGTCCGCGTTGCACGGCGTCCCGTCGGGGCCCACGTACCGGTCCAGCTCGGACACCAGGTGCTTCGGGCTCCAGTCGTTCGTGTAGTCCGTCAGGATCGGGCCCCACGTCCAGAACGGGATGTCGTCGACCCGGTCGAAGCCGTTCGCGGCGGGGAACGTGCTCAGCTGGAAGTGGTACTGCATGATCGAGCTCAGGGAGAAGTCGTGATCCGCGGTGCCGAAGGAACCGGCGAACACGAAGTCCTCGAACCATCCGAGCTCCATCCCCCACCACCCCTGGCGCTGGGAGGAATCGAGGTAGTTCGCGGCATATGTCGCGGCTCCCCAGTAGAACCAGCGAGCGAGGAGGACCTCCGTCCCCCAGGCCACATGGTCGATCGTGACGGTCGTCACGCCGCTGTCTGCCACGGAGGCGGTCATCTGCGTGTAGAACGAGTAGTAGTAGTACTCGAAGCTGTTCGCGATGTCGTACGGGCCGACCGAGTTCGCGGGGCCGCCCTGGGATACGAACCAGCCGCCGACAGCGGCCTCGGCTCCGCCTTCAGAGAGGCAGGCGGGGTCGATACCCGTCGTGGCGCTCGACCACCAGGATCGTGCGCCTGCGGCCGTCGTGATCGCGGGATTCACACCGAAGATGCGCTTCGACTCCTGCAGGTCGAGGGTCACCGTGATCTGTGACCGGATGTTGAAGCCGTCGAGAGAACGCCCGGACACGGGGCAACCGAGGGCCGCGAGGGCGTCTGCCTGGGCGCGCGTCAGGTACTGCATGCGCCAGTCGAAGTCGAGCTGCGTCCCCGCAGCCGCGGCCGGGTTGAGCACGGGGAAGTACACGGGCTGCGCGAGGCTGTACCCGGGGATCTCCGTGCCTGCCACGCTGAACCGGTAGGGTGCGTAGACGAACGGGTTGTTCCCGGGGCCGCCAGGCCGGATCGAGCCGGGGGCGGGATACCAGTTCGTGTACGGATACTGGGACGGGTTCGCGCACGTCGTCGGCGCGAAGCACAACGCATTGATCGGGAGATCGCCGTACTTATCGTTCCGGTAGTCCCACCACTCCCCGAACGGCACGTCGAAGAAGTCCCGGTACTCGAACGAGAGGCTCGGCGTCTGCATCGGGTCCGGCGGGGATGTAGAAGACGCGGCCAGGCTGGCGCGCGAGGGCGCGAAGGCCAACACGGCGTATGCGCTCGCGGCGACGATCAAGCTCACAGCGAGTCCCACGAGGACCCTTCGACTCGAAACGGAAATCGTACTACCCCCTCCCCGGTCCCACGCACAACAGGAAGCAATGACGGAGTGCCGGGATTGGACTTAAGGTTATCTCACAGTACCAGAGACGATAACGAGGGGCCGCGGAAGCCGGATCGGATCCGTGAGCGCATCGCGGTGGCCGGCCGTCGTCGCTCACGGGGTGAATCGCACGCTCGGATACGGCTCCGCGGGATATCCGCCGCTCGGCGTCCCGATCGGGCCGCCCGTCGTCATGGGGCCGTACACGCGCCAGGTCCCGCTCGCGGCGTCCCACGTTCCGATGGACCCGGGGAACGTGGCTGCGAACCGCAGGGGCACCGCCGTCTGCACGTACTCCCCTGCGACGGGATCCGCCCCAATCGGCGTCGTGTTCGGATCGTGGAAAGCGACCGCGCCGGTCGGGAAGCGGAACAGCCACGTGTGACCCGCGGGCAGGTTCCAAGTTGCGGGGACGTAGTCGTATGGAGCCAGGATCGCGTACTGCTGCGACCCGGGGGTGCTGTGCGTGTACGTCCCGTCGGGGTACCGATTCAACTCCGAAGCCGTGTGCTCGATCGGGTTGTTCGGGCCTGCGATGATGTCCGCGAGGGAGGCTCCCCACGACCACCGAGGCACGTCCCCCACGCGGTTCAGGGTGCCGTCCACGCCGGGGAGCGCGTCCTCCCGCATGTGGTACGGCACGACGGCGTCGAGGGCGAAGTCCATCGATGTGGACACTAGCGTGCCGCGGAACGCGATCCCCTCGAGGGCCCGCGGCTCCATGCCCCACCAGCCCGCGCGGCGGGAGGAGTCCAGGTGGTTGTCCCGGTACGACGCCGCGCCCCAGTGGAACCAGCGAGCGAGGAGGACGTCCGTGCCCCACGCCGCGTGATCGATCACGAGGGTCGTGACCCCGTCCGAGCCGACCGTCGCGGTGAACGCCGTGTAGAACGGCGAGTACCACCAGCCGAACCCGTTCATCACGTCGTACACGCCGATCATCGTGGAGCTCCCGCCCTGCTGGACCATGAAATCCTGCCACGCGGTCTCGGCGGCTCCGCGGGCTGCGCACCCCGCGGCGATGCTCGAAGACCACCAGGACCGGGCTGCGTTCGCGTCCGCGCCGACGACACCGAACAGCCGGCGGGACTCCTGCAGGTCCATCCGGAGGGTGACGAGAGAGCGCACGACGAAGCCGTCCAGGTCGAGCCGCCCGATCGGGCAGCCCGCGCCGGACAGCGAGTCCACGAGGGCCGTGTCGACGTATTGCGCTCGCCAGTCGAACTCCAAGAGGGTGCCGGGCGCCTGGGCCGGCTCGCGGACGGGTAGGAACACAGGGGAGCCGAGCGAGTACCCGGGCACCTGGTCTCCCGCGGCGCGGACCCGGTACGGAGCGAACACCTGGGCATTCGTCGCGACGTCGTACGGCTCCGTCCCACCCGGGGTCGGGTACCAGCCCGTGTACGGGTACGCCGCGACATCGGGCACGCCGGATGCGGAGGCGACGCACACCCCGTTCGCAATCGCGGTCGCGTTGAAACACTCGGCCTCCATGGGGAGGTCTCCCCAGGTCGGAGTCCGGTAGTCCCACCACTCCCCGTACGGCACGTTGAAGAAGTCATAGAACTCGAGGTCGAGGGTCCACGGCCCGACCGAGACGACCTGCGACGCAGTCGATGTGAGGCCTCCGCCGTCCGTGATCGTGAGGGTGATCGTGTACGCACCGGGGGTCCCGTACCCGTGACTCGCGGTCCGACCGGATCCCGTCGTCCCGTCACCCCAGACCCACGCGTATCCGACGATCGTGCCCTCCGGGTCCGTGGAGACAGATGCGTCCACGGAAGCGGTCATGAGGGCGCGCGAGAGTGTGAAACCGGCCGTCGGAGGCCGGTTCTCCCCACGGACGGGCACGACCCGGGACGCGCTCCCCGTCAGGCCGTCCGAATCCGTCACGGTGAGGGTCACCGTGTAGTTCCCTCCGCCCAAGTAGATATGCGTGGCGCTGACCCCGCTGCCGGTCCGCGTGTCGCCGAAGTCCCACGCGTACGAAACGATCGTCCCGTCCGCGTCCGACGAGCCCGCACCGTTGAAGTTCACGTTCTGCCCGCTCGAGGGAGACGCGGGGTCGAACGTGAACGACGCGGAGGGCGGGGACACGACCCGGACCGACTTGGACGCAGACGAGGTGAACCCGTCCGAATCGGTCACCTGGAGGACGACCGTGTACGTGCCGTGCAGGTCGTACGTGTGGGTCGCGGTGGGGCTCGTGAGCGCCGCCGACGTCGTGCCGTCGCCCCACGTCCAGCGGTACGTCGCGATCGTGCCGTCCGGGTCGTTCGAAGCCGATCCGTCGAACGTCGCGGGTTGTCCGCGGACAGGCGAGGCCGGCGTCACGACGAATGAAGCGATCGGCGAGGCGTGGATCCGGACCGTCTTCGACGTCTCACCCGTGAAGCCGTCGGCGTCCGTGACTCGGAGCGTCACGACGTACGATCCGAACTGGGCGAACGTGTGCGCCGCCGTCGCCGCCGCGGACGGCCCCGTCGTGGTCCCGTCGCCCCACGTCCAGCGGTACGTTGCGACCGTGCCGTCCGGATCGGAGGAGCTCGAACCGTCGAACGACACGGACGTCCCTGCGAGGGGTTTCGCGGGGGCGAACGAGAACGCGGCCGCGGGGACCGCGTGGATCCGCACGGATGTAGTCGTCGAGGCGGAGAACCCGTCCGAATCAACGACCGTCAGCCGGACGGCGTACGTGCCGTATGCCGCGTACGTGTGCGCGCGCGTGGAGCCCGTCCCTGTCCCACCATCCCCGAAGTCCCAGGCGTACGATGCGATCGTTCCGTCTGGGTCCGTCGAGGCGGACCCGTCGAACGAGACGGACTGGCCCGCCAGGGGTTTCGCGGGTGTGAACGTGAACGAGGGGCTCGGGGGCGCGTAGATCCGGACGGACCGGGTTGTGCTCGCGGTGAGGCCATCGGAGTCCGTCACGGTCAGCGTGACCGTGTACGTGCCGTACGCGGCGTACGGATGGGAGGCCGTCCGACCCGTCCCGATCCCTCCATCGCCGAAGGCCCACGCGTACGACGAGACCGTGCCGTCCGGATCGGACGAGGCGGACGCGTCGAACGCGACTGCTTGGCCCGTGAGCGGCTTCGCGGGGCTCGTCGTGAAGCTCGCGACGGGTCGCGCAAGGATCCGCACGTTCGTCGTGATCGTGCCCGTGAACCCGTCCCCGTCCGTGACCGTGAGCCGGACCGCGTATGTGCCGTAGCGGGCAAACGTGTGGGCCGCGGTCGCCGACGAAGACGGGCCCGACATCGTGCCGTCTCCCCAGTCCCAAGCGAAGGACACGACGGCCCCATCCGGGTCCGTCGACCCGGAGGCGTCGAAGGAGACGGACGCCCCTTCGAGCGGCCCCGCCGGGCTGTACACGAACGCGGCCGTCGGCGGGGCGTAGATGCGCACCGCGCGAGACGTGGTCCCCGTGACGCCCTCGTTGTCCGTCACGGTCAGCGTGACCGTGAACGTCCCGTGGCTCGCGTACGCATGGCTGACCGTGCGGCCCGTCCCCTGGATCCCGTCCCCGAACGTCCACGCGTACGACGAGACCGCGCCGTCCGGATCGGACGAGGCGGACGCGTCGAACGCGACGGACTGGCCCCGGAGCGGCTTCGCGGGGAGGTACGAGAAGGACGCGATGGGGCGGCCCAGGATCCGAACGGAGAGGGAGGTGCTTCCGGTCAGGCCGTCCGAATCGGACACGGTGAGCGACACGACGTACGTCCCATAGCCCGCGTACGTGTGCCCGAGCACGCGGCCGCTGCCCGTCGTGCCATCGCCGAACGTCCAGGCGTACGAGACGATCGTGCCGTCCGGGTCGGAGGAGGCGGACGCGTCGAACGTGGCGGCCTGGCCCTCGACCGGCTTCGGCGGCGAGAACGTGAAGCTCGCGCCGGGCCGAGCGAGGACGCGCACGGTCCGCGATAGCGTCCCGGTGAGCCCGTCGTTCCCCGTCACGGTGAGCCGCACGGTGAACGAACCGTGCGTCGCGTACGCGTGCGTCGCAAGGCGGCCCGACCCGGAGGCCCCGTCCCCGAAATCCCACGCGTACGAGGCGATCGAGCTGTCCGGGTCGCTCGACGCGGACGCGTCGAACGAGACGACGGTCCCGGGGAGGGGGCCCGATGGAGCGAACGTGAAATCGGCCGTCGGTGGGGCGAAGACGGTCACGCGCTCGAAGGCCTCTGCGACGAGGCCGTCCGCGTCCGTGACTAGCAGGGACACGCGGTACGTGCCGTGCATCGGGTACGCGTGGCCCGCAGTCCGCCCGGTCCCCGATGACCCGTCCCCGAAGTCCCACGCGTACGAGGCGATCGGCCCGTCCGGATCGGACGAGGGGGACGCGTCGAACGAGACCATGTCCCCCACCTTCGGACTGAGCGGGGTGAACGTGAACCCGGCGGAAGGGGCCGCGAGGACCCGGACCGTCTTCGTGATCCGAGCGGTCAGCGCGTCGCTGTCCGTGACCGTGAGCGCGACCGTGTACGACCCGTACGAGACATACGCGTGGGCGGCGATGCGGCCGGATCCCGTCGTCCCATCGCCGAAAACCCACGCGTACGAGACGATCGAGCCGTCGGGGTCCCGGGAAGCGGACGCGTCGAATGTGATCGTCTGGTCCGCGAGCGGGACCGCCGGGGAGAAGCCGAAATCCGCGATGGGCGCCGCGCGGACGCGGAGGGACCTCGACGCGGCGGCCCACTCGCCGTCGTTGTCCGTCACCGTCAGCGTGATCATGTACGTCCCGGCGACCGCGAACGTCCGGCTCCAGGTCGACGCGGTCCCCGAACCGCCGTCGCTGGACGACCACGCGTACGACGCGATGGTCCCGTCCGGATCGTACGTGGCCCGCCCATCGAACGCGACGGGCTGGCCGGCGAGCGGGCTCTCGGGGGCGATCGTGAACGTGACGACGGGCGGGATGGGGACGTAGGGGGCCACGACGACGGACCGGGTCAGGGACGCCCGGAGGCCGTCCGAGTCCGTGACGGTCAGGGACACGGCGAACGTGCCGTCCTGCGCATACGTGTGCGTGACGACGACGCCCGAGGCCTGTCCCCCGTCCCCGAAGGCCCACTCATACGCGACCACGGTCCCGTCCGGGTCCGTGGTGGCCGACGCGTCGAACGTGACGGCCTTCCGGGCGGTCGGGTCCGCCGGGGTGTACGTGAACGAGGGCACGGGCGGCGCCCGGACGCGGACGGACTTCGACGCGCTGCTCGAGAACCCGTCGCTCGCCGTCACGCGCAGCAGGACGGAATAGGTCCCCGCGGTCCCGAAGGCGTGGGACGTGATCCGGCCCGACCCGCTCGTGCCGTCCCCGAAGTCCCACGCGTACGAGACGATGGCGCTGTCCGGGTCCTGGGACGCGGAAGCGTCGAACGTGACGGGCGCGGCCACGACGGGGTCCGCGGGGCTGAAGGCGAAATCGGCTGTGGGGCCCGCGAACACGGAGATCCGGGCGGAGGCGTCCGACGCGAGACCGTCTGCATCCGTCACGCGGAGCTCGGCGCGGTACGTCCCATGGAGAGCGTACACGTGCGTCGTGAGCGGGCTCGTGACCGTGGACGTCGTCCCGTCCCCCCACGTCCATGCGTACGTGAGGGCCGTGCCGTCCGGGTCCCGCGATGCGGATGCGTCGAACGCGACCGGGTCCCCGCTCCGCGGGACCAGCGGCGAGAACGTGAACGAGGCGGACGGGGCGATCGCGATGCGCACGATCTTGGAGACCGACGCGGTCCTCGAGGAATCGTCCCGAACCGTGAGCGTGACCGTGAACGAGCCGTGCGTCGCATACGCATGCAAGGCGATCTGACCGCTCCCGGTCGACCCATCCCCGAACGTCCACGCGTACGACACGATGGCCCCGTCGTCGCGCGAGCCCGATGCGTCGAAGGTGACCGGCTCCCCGACGACCGGGAGCGCGGGGGAGAACGCGAAGGCGGGCTTCGGAGGCTGGCCGGCCCGTGGGACCAAGTCCGCCGAGCCGTCGCCGGAGTGCCCGTCGGACGAAACGAAGGATTGCGCACACGTCGCCCAGGCCCCGGGCCGGCCGATCGGCGTGAGCGCGGCCCAGTACTCGAGGCCCGCCGCGACGGGGATGCCCTCGAATCGTGCCGGACTGAGTGTCGCGAGACCGAACGAGATCCGTTCCGAATGAATCGGGGCACCGCCCGGGTCCGTGCTCTCGAATATGTCGAGGCCCATCCCGACGAGGCCATGGCTCTCGAAGGAGAGGGACCACGTCCCGGCGCGGTCCGGCACGAACCCAAAGGCGCGCGCGTCCCCGCGGGGATCCGACTCGAACGAGCGGGTCACGCGACACATCGACGCATCGACCGGCGGGTCCGCGCTCGCCGCGACGAAGACGCCGGACGCGATGAGGACGGCGGCCGCCACGGCGAACGTCCTGGGACCCACGCCGATTCCCCCTCGCCCCCGCGCCCGGGCAGCGCCGCGGGCACGCCGTACGCGACCATGTAGGTTTCGCTCCGTCGGGCCGCGAACCCGCCGCGGGCGCAGGAATGTTCCGTTTCCCGCGGGCCGCTCAGCCGAGGGATCGCGTTTCCTCGGCTTGCTCGACGACCCGGATCGCCCGATCCCGGGCGCTCAGTTCGCGGAAGTACGGGAGCGGGTCCAGCGCGACCTCGGGCGGGATCGTCCCGCGGCGCTTCACTTTTCCCTGGAGGATCCACTGGGCCGCGATGGACGGCGGGACTCCCGTGTCCACGACGCCCCCTCCGACGTTCCACCGCTTGTGAGGCCATGTGACCGCCTCGTACCGGAGGGTCATCGTGTGGCCGTCCTTCGCGCCGATCACGACCGCGCGCTGGATGTCCACATCGAGCTCGGGTTCCTTGGGTTTCGGCAGGGCGTCGATGGCGGTCGATGTGACGTCGTACGGGCGGACCTTCGAGCCGTCGACCTCGATCGGGTCGCGGCTCGCGAGGCCGAGGCGCACGAGGGTCGCGACGGTCTGCGTGAACGCGGGCGGGAAGGCGACGATGAAATCGAGTTCCCGGAGGCCCTTCCCGATCGTCTTGGGCATCGTGGCGAGCTCCGAGTGGATCGTGTAATATCCCTCCACGACCCCGACGGGTGGGGCGAACTCGGAGCGCTCGAGCCCCGACAGGGCCGGGACGAACCGGAGTTTCCCGTCTCGCAGGACCGGCGCGTCCATGGAGAACTCGTCGAAGATCGTGCGGATCGCGTACGGCGGCACGAACTTATCCGGCTCTCCGCCCGAGACGACGGCCCCGCTGCTCCGGAGCTCGATCTTCTCCACCCGGTCGAGACGGCTCGCGCCGTAGGCCGCCATCACGTTCATCGTGCCGGGCGTCGACCCGATCCCCAGGAGACACGTGACCCCGGCGTCCTTCGCCATCTTGTCGCGCTTCATCTGCTCGAGGGTCTGGTGGAACAGGCCGCCCAGGTCGATGTAGTGGACGCCCGCCTGAATCGCAGCCTCCATGATCGGGACGTTCATGTCGTACCAAGTGCTGTTGATGACGGCCCCCCAGCCCTTGAGGGCCTTCACGAGGGCCGGGCGGTCGCGCGCGTCGATCCCGAGGGGGACCGCGCGGTCGTCCCGGAATCGCTTCGCGAACGACTTCGCCCTCGGGAGGCTGCGCCCGGCGATCCCGACCCGCTCCACGCCGGGGCTTTCGAGCAGGTCCGGGACCGTCGACTGGGCCATCGCTCCGTATCCGCCGAGCACGAGGACTTCCATGGGCGCCTCCCCCTCGTCCGGAAGCGAGGAAGGTAGATAACGGTTCTTCAATGGGACCGAGGCGAGGCCCCTTCCGGTTGGGCGTCGAGGCGGAGGACGATCGCACCGCCCACGACGAAGGCCACCGCGAGTCCGAAGGCGGACGGATAGCCAAGGGACTGCGCGGCGAACCCGCCAAGGAGAGGACCCGCGATCGAGCCGACTCCCTGGGTCGCGTTGTACGCGCCGAGGGCCTCCGCCCGCCCGCGTTCCGGGGCGAGCTTCGAGACGAGCGTGTTCCCCGCCACGTTCAGGACGGCCCAGCACAGGCCGATCCCCGCGTGGAGGACGAGCGCGAGCGGGAAGCGCACGAGGACGGGGAACGGGAGGATCGCGAGGGCGAGGAACGACGGGAACAGGGCGCCCCGGGCGAGGGACGCGTACACCTGCATGGGGCGGCTGCCCCGCGACGCGATCCACCGAGCGACGGACCCGTACGCGACCGCGGACGCGACATGGCTTGCGATGTACACGGCGAAGATGTCCGCGCTGCCGAACCCGTACGCTTCCTTGAGGAAGATCGGGAAGAACGCGTAGAACGCCGTGAAGCCCGTGAACAGGAGGAACACGCTCCCGAGGTAGACGCGCAGCGGACGCGGGAGGCGCGCGCTCCGTCCGGGACGGGGTCGCGGGTCGATGAAGTACAGGAGCCGCATCGGAAGGAACTTGACCCGCTCGATCCGGGGATGGAAATCCACGAGGGCCACGTCGCGACGCTCGACCTTCACGGCGGGCTCTCGGAGCCACACGGCCCCGAGGACCCCCGCGACCCCGCTCAGGACGGCCCCGACCACGAACAGGGAACGCATCGCGCCCATCTCGGTGAGAGGCACGCTGCCGACCGCCAGCCAAGCGACCCCGAGGGACAACCCGGCGACCCACCCGATCCCCCCGACGCGACTCAGGAGGGCGAGCCGGGACGGCCATTGCTTCCGATCCGACGTCTCCATGACGAGGACCGCGCCCACGGGTCCGCCGGCACTCGCCAGGAACCCGATGAGCAGGTTCGCGAGGTAGAACGCGGGCATCGAGGCGGCCCACGCCATCGCGGCGAAGCATGCAGCGGTCCCGCCGAACCCGAGGAGGAGGAACGGCTTCCTCCGCCCGAGACGGTCCGAAAGGACCCCCCACAGGATGAACGCGGGGACGGAGGCGATGCTCGTCGCCGCCGCGATGATCCCGACCTCCGCGAGCCCGCCCCCCAGGGCGTGGGCAAACAGCGGGATGAGGGCCGAGGTCGCGCCCCCGGCCATGCCGTACGGGATGTACGAGTAGAACCATCGAGATCCGTCGGGTCGGCCCAACCCATCCCTTCGTCCGGGCGCTCAGCCCGGGCCCGTATTTGGAATTTGCGCCCCGTCCACGCGCGAACGCGGGCCCGCGGTCGGGTTCGTCACAGGAGGTCGAGGACGAGTTTCGCGGCCGCGACGAACAGGACGAGGATGAACAGGAGCGCGACGGACCGGGTCTTCAGACGCCGGAGGCCCCACCGCGAGCCCACATACGCGCCCACGAAGACGATCGGCATGAGGATCGGGATGAGGAAGAACTCCGGCGGCGCGACGAAGCCTGCCGGCCGGGCCGCGAGCTCCACCAGGTACGCGCCGAGGCCGACGGCCGCGGTCGGGATGATGAGTAGCGACGACGTCCCGATCGCGAGGCGCGTCCGGCGACCGAGGCCGTACACGAGGAGGGGCACGTTGACGAGCCCGCCCCCGATCCCCATGCTCCCGGAGAGAAATCCGGATCCCGTGGTCGCCGCGGCGGTCCCCGCGACCCGCGGGCGGGACAGCTTGGAGGGATCGTCCGCGTCGACGGACCGGGCGTTCCGCACCCAGTCGTGGAGCATGTACACCCCGAAGGCGAGGAGGACGGTCGTGAAGAACGCCTTGAACCCTCGCTCGTCCAAGACGAACAAGGTGAAGGACGTCCCCAGGAGGGCGCCCGCCAGGGCGCCCGCGACGAGGAGGCTCCCGAGCCGGTAGTCGACGAGACCGTGGCGATGGTGGTTGATCACGGAGGAACTCGCGGTCGCGATCGTGAACGTGAGGGACACGGGCACCGCGACGTCGCTCGACGCGACTCCCGTAGACAGGAGGATCGGGACGAACAGGAGGCCCCCGCCGAGCCCCAGGTTCGAGTAGATGAACGCCACCGCGAAAATGAGGACGGCCTGGAGCGCGAAGACGCCGGCGTCCACGCGGCTCGAACCGCGGCGCCGTATTAAACGCTGACGCGCGGCGCGAGCCTTATCTACGCACGCCCGGATGGGCCGCCGTGGTCATCCTCGTCCGGTTCGGCGAGCTCGCCCTCAAGAGTCGCTACGTGAGGCGGCAGCTCCGGGATCGGCTCGTGGCCAACATCCAGGACCGGTTCGCCGCGGAGGGCGTCGAGTGCGTGACGGAATCGGACGAGGCGCGAGTGTACGTGCATACGGCGGATCCGCCGCAAGCGCGGGGCCTGCTCGCCCGGGTCTTCGGGATCGTCTCGATGAGCCCCGCGACGGAGACGCGGACGGATCCCGGTGCGCTTCGCGACCTCGCCGTCCTCGAGGCGACCCGCGCGCTGTCGCCCGGGAAGGCGTTTGCGCTCCGGACCCGGCGCGTCGGGACCCACGCGTTCACGAGCCAGGACCTCGCCCGCGACATCGGTACGGCGGTCCTCGCCGCGAACCCGGGCGTCCGCGTGGACCTCGAGGAGCCCGACGTCGAGATCCACATCGAGGTGCGGCAGAGCCGCGGCTTCGTGTTCCGGGAGATCTGGCCGGGGCCGGGGGGGCTCCCGCTCGGGAGCCAAGGGCGAGCCTTGGCCCATGTGGACGGCGAAGCGGGGATGGTCGCCGCGTGGATGGGGATGAAACGAGGATGCCGGGTCGTCGTCGCGGCGCCAGACGAAGGTCCCCACGTGGACGCCCTCCGGCGGTGGGACACGCGTCTGAAGGTCCTGCGGGCCATGTCGCGGAAGGACCTCGAGGAACTCGTGCGGATCGCGCGCGCCGAGGCCGTGTTCCTCGGGACTCGATGGAGCGGGTTCACGGAAGGCTCGAGGCCGGCCGTGCCCGTGCCCGTGTTCGAGCCGACCGTGGGCCTCACGGACGCGGAGGTCGCGGGCCTCGCGGCCACGATCCGGTCCGCGTGAGCTCACTTGCCCTTCCGCTCGTGGGCGCCGATGCTGGGCCGGATTTTCTCGGCCCCCTTGCCCTTGTACAGGAGCCCCCGGCCCTTCTTGCCGGCGGACGTGAGCCCGCGGAACGCGCGGCCCCGATGGGAGGGGTCGCAGATCCAGTTGATCTTCGGGTCCGCCCGGATCACGGGATGCCGAGGGTCCACGAGGACGACTTCATAGTACTTGTGGCCGCCGTCTTCCCCGACCCAGTACGAGTTGAGGACCTCCATGTTCGGATGCCGTTTCGCGACCCGCTCCTCGGCGATTCGCTGGATCGACTTCGCCATCGTGATCTTGAGGAGGCCGCGGCGCTTCGGTTTCCGCCCCCCCATCGGATGAGGTTTCCGTCGGCCACCCCGGCGCACCCGGGCCCGGACGACCACGTAGCCCTGCTTGGCCCGGTACCCGAGCTCCCGGGCCCGGTCGATCCGGGTGGGTCGGTCGAGCCGGACGAACGCGGGACCCCGGCGCCATTCGACGAGGCGGTGCCACTGGGTCTCCTCGACGACCCCCGTGCGGGGGTTCCTCCACGCCCGTTTCACGTACGCGTACAAGTTCCGCGGTCGGGGAGGCGCCTTCGCCTCGTCCTCGCCCGCGATGCTGGGCTCCGGTGCCGGAGCCGCTGGTTCCTCGGCCATCGTGCCACCCCCCTGGATTTACGGATTCGCCCGAAGGTACATCTCCCGACCAGGGCCGCTGAAAGCGGCGTGCCAAAGGGGGAGGACTATTAAACGGTTTGGCCGCGGGCCGGCCTTCGGCGAGGGGACCCGCGACCGGTCCGTCCGTTGCCCATCTTCCGTCCGTACTCGTACGATTGGCGAATGAGCCGGTACGCGCGGTCGACGCCGTCCGCGGATCGGATGTCGAACCGGGACCGGAACCAGCCCCAGCCCTGTGTGCTCGGGGCCTTGCGGGCGAGCCCTCCCGGGTCCCGGAGGTCCCGCGGAAGAGGCAGGATGAACACCTCGACTCGACCGCGCAGCGGCCGGACCTCCGCAAACACGCGGCCCGACCGCTCGCTCCGCCAGGCGACCCAGTGCGACCCGATTCGGACCGAGATTCGGTCCCCGCGTTGGTCACCCAGGCCCCGGAGGCGCCCCGCGAGGCCCGTCACGATCGCCCTCGACCCGTCACCCGCTCGATCCATCGCGTCTCGCATCGACCGACCCCCGTTCCTCGCCCTCCTTCCGGAAGAGGAAGAGGAACTTGAAGCCCCGTAGGAAGAAGTTGTACCGCCGGGCCCGGTGCTCCCACATCGGGGATCGAGACCGGTCGTGGTGGCGGACGAGGACGACCGTGTCGATCGGGACGAACGAACGGGTCAGGCGCTCCCACAGGCGGAAGCCGACGGGCGTGTACGCGCCCCGGCGGTATTCGTCCGAGACGATCCACGCGAGGACGCCGGCGGATCGCAGGACGCGGTGCGCCTCCGCAGCGACGCGGTCCATCTCCACGTAGAACCGGGGATCCCGGCACGAAATCCGGCCCAGGCAGCGGGGGTCCTCGCTATACCGCACGTTGTCCGAGTAGGGCGAGTCGATCACGGCGAGGGCCGCGACGCGGTCCCGGATCGGGCAGGCCCGCGCGTCCGCGCGCGCGATGTCCGACCCCCGCGGCGCGAGGTCGAGGGACACGACCCGCCGGCCCAAGGCGCGGGCCACATCCCCCACGGTACCGGAGCCCGCCATCGGATCGACGACGAGCTCCCCGGGGAGCGTGTAGCGGCGGACGAGGTTCACCACGCACCCGGCGGGAGTCACTCCGTTGAACGCGGCGTCACCGAACCGAACTTCCGAGGACCCCTGGTCCGCGAAGTCCCAACAGGTCGTCGGCTCGAGGTCCACACGCCCCAACGCGTCCCATGCCTCCGGCGCGATCCCGATCCCCGCCTCACGATCGGCACGCGCAAGCGCCACGTCGATGAGAGGCCCGCGCAGGTACTTGACTCAATCCGGCGGAGGGAGGTCCGCGAAAGTGAAAATCCGCCTCGGCCAAGGAGGATCGGGCCCGCGCGGACGGGCTTCTCGTTATCCGAATCGACGTTCACGCCGATGGATTTATTACGGCTCGGCGGGGAACCGGGCGGGCCTCCGGGAGATGGTGCATGAACCGTTCCGTTCGCTTCGGGATCGTGTGGCTTGTCGCGGCAGCCGTCCTGGCCTCGGGCCTCGTCGCGCTCCCGCCAGCCCGGGCCGCGGACATCTCGGACCGCCTCGTCGAGGCGCGCGGCCCGACGGACATGCTCGGGGGCGGGGAGTACCTGTTCGTTCGGTTCGGCGCGGACGCCGCGTTCGGGGTCATGTGGGGGAATGCGTCGACCCCGAACCACGTGTACATCATCGCGATCAAGGCGAGGTACCTCGGGGTCGCGCAGGTGTTCGACCAAGCGGGCCGCGAGGTCACGCGCAACTATCCGATCAAGATCTACACCCTGTACGCGCTCCGGCTCGACGGCCTCGTCGAGTTCTGGGACGCGAACGGGGACGGCCTCGCGAACTACCGCCGAGGCTACGACGGCCAGAACTTCACCTGGTACTCGGAGACGGAGGACGTCTCGAAGCGGACGGACCTCCGGACGGGATGGACCCCCGGGAATGTCACGCGCACCTCGGGCCCCGGGGAGCGGAGCTGGGCGTTCAACCTCACCGCCGCAAACCTACCCTACGTCGGCGTGAACAACACGGTCGTCTCGAGGGGCGACAACATCCTCAACGAGGTCCAGTTCACCTTCCACCTGCGCGCGTCGCTCGAAGACATCGACAACGCGACCGTGCCGAACTGGCGCGTGACCGTGGATACGTCGCGGGCCCGGCCCGTCGTCGTGGACTTCGAGCGGCTCGAGGACCTCGCGTTCCGCGGGAAGGTCGCGCGGTATTCGGCGAAGTGGGACCAGCGGATCTCGGGATGGGACTTCGACCCGGGCCCGAACCGGCGCCTCCTCCTCGAATTCGCCTCCGTGGTCGGGAACGTGATCCCGCTCGGGGGCGCGGGCTGGGCGGACGAGGGCTACCTCGGGCGGGCGAACGAGACGGGCCAGGCGCGCTACGAGACCGCGTCCGGCAACGAGACGGCGAACGAGACCTCGGACCTGAGCGCGCCTCGCCTCGTCCGCAGTCCGTACCTCGACTTCGGAGGGAACTGGACGCGGATCGCGCGGTTCGCCTGGGTCACGGACAGCACCGTGGACGGGGCGACCCAGCCCCTGTACGGCCAGGTGTTCGCGGGACGGCGGATCCTGGCGCGGGGCGAAGCGGGTTCCCTGTTCTCCGGGTTCATCCTCCTGGGTGGCCTGAGCTACGCGGAAGGGGCGGAGATCGTCCATGACCCGGACGTCTCCCTCGATGTCCTCGCGGAGCTCGACCTCGGGGTGGGCACGGGCCTCGTGATCCTCGTGGCCACCGTGGTCCTGGGGTTCGTCGCGATCGGCCTCGTCGGGTTCGTCCTGCGGGCCCGCCGGAAGCGACCGAAGCCGCCCGCGTACCCGTGACCGGGCACCCGGCCGCTACGCGCGCGTCCTCGCGGGGACCGGTCCCACGAGCCTGCGGACGGCGGCCTCCACCGGATAAGGCCGGGCACGGTCCCGGAGATGGAGGGCCGCGCACCCGTTCGAGAATCGAAGCGCATCCCGCACGGCATCCCCTCGTAGCCGGGCCACGACGAACGCCGCGTTGAACACGTCGCCGCATCCCGTCGGGTTGTCCGGCCGCGAAGGGAACGCACGGCTCGCGACGATCTCCGAGCCTCGGACCCAGACGGCCCCGCGGCTGCCGCGGTGGAGGACGACCTCCTCCGCGCCGAGACGGCACACGGCCTTCGCGGCCCGGATCGGGTCCGCGACGCCCGCGATGGCCTTCGCCTCGGACTCGTTGCAGAAGAACGTCGTCACGCGGGAGAGGGACGAGCGCACGCGGTCCACGCGATCCTCGGGCCAGCCGTGCGGATCCGTCGCGATGTCCAGGGACGTCGTCGCGCCGGCCCGTCGGGCCCGCGCGAGGATTCGAGCCGTCGGGAGGCCTTGCAGGAGGGTCGTCCACCAGAACCCGGCGCGGTGCACGTGGTCTGCCCCCGCGAAAGCGGTCCGAGGGACGTCCGCCTCCCGGAGGGACCCGTTCGCCCCGGGTGCCGTGATGAGGATCCTCGAGCCGTCCTCGCGCGCGATCGCGGTCGTCGTGCCCGTGGGCCGCGCGTCGTCCACGCGGAGGATCGCCTGGACACCGCGGGACGCGTATGTCTTCCGCAGAAACTCCCCGAACGGGTCCGCGCCCACGCAGCCCACGAACCGTACGCGGGCCCGCAACGCGGCCGCCTGCAGGGCGAAGTTCGTCGCGTTGCCTCCCGCCAGGAGGGACACCCTGGGCACGATGAGCTGGGCGTCCCCGCGCGGGAGCGATCGCACGGGAGGCGTCGCGACGTCCACGATCGCGTCTCCAACCGCGACGACGACGGGCCGAACGCGGGGCATCCTCACGCCTTCCAAAGGCCCTGCCGTTTGAGCGCCTCGACGACGAGCTTGTAGTCCGCGGGCCGCCCGCAGCGCGGGCAGAAGAGCGACCCGTGCGCGTCACGCGTCGGGTCGGGCCCCTCCCAACCGCAGAAACGGCACACCGCGTCCTCCGGGCCCGTCAGAAGAAGTCCTCCAGGGTGAGATGCCGGTCCGTCTTCGCCGGCGCCTGGGTTGGGGAGGGCTCCTCGAACGTCTCCCCGAACAGGGTCGCCTGCTTCGGAGCCAGGTTGCCCGTGTACAGGGCCTTCTCGTCCCAGCCGTAGATCTCCGTCACATACGCGAGGGTCTGCGCGACCCGCCGCGCGTAGTAGTCCCAGTCCGGCAGGCCCTCGAACGGTCGGCCCGACACGTAGGGCTGGACGTCCATCGGGGTCTTCTTCGCGTCCACGACGATCCAGGAGACCTTCATCCCGGGGACGACCTCGTGGCCCATCGCCTTGAGCTTGTTCGCCGCCTGGACGTTCGCCATCGAGTCCGGGTTCACGTACCGGGACTCGTCCCGGACGGTCCGCGAGATCACGAGCGGCTCGAGCGGGACACCCTCCTCGGGCTGCAGGTCCTCCGGGATGACGCCCGTTCGCACCTTCTGGACCACGTCTCGCGCGAACGCGATCGCCCGGTCCGTCTCCTTGTCGAGGATCATCGCGAACACGCGCTTCTGGGCCTCGCTCTGCAAATCGAACGCGTCCGTCCGCCGGATCTCGTACCCTCGGACGATGAGCTCCCCGGGGATCGGCCAGGCCGTCTTCGCCGCGTACCGCTTCTTCTTCCCGTGGCTGAAGAACGTCTCGAGGACCCGCTCGAACTCCATGTTCACGCTGCCGTGGCTGAACCGCTCCGCGATCGTCCGCCCGAACTCGCGGGTCTTCTCCAGGTCCTTGTGGGGCGACTCGAAGAACACGCTGTCCGTGTCCGCGTAGATGACCCGGACGCCCTCCTTCTCGAGCTGCTCGATGATCCCCTTGATGTTCTCCCGGGCGAACGCCGTGATGCTCGCCCCGATCTGGGGGTTCGTGAACCGATAGAACGACGACGCGAGGACCCCGTAGAACGCGTTCATCAGGATCTTGATCGCGAACTGGAGCCGGTCGTAGTACGCGCGCCGGTCCGCGTCCTTCTCCGTCTTGAGCCGGGCCTTGACCTCGCGACGCTCCCGCATGAGGGATTCGAGGATCGCCGGGAGAAGCCCGACCCGCGCGGTCTTGTCCAGGAAGCGAACGCCCGTCGGGCTCACGACCGTGCCCTTCTCGTTGAGGGTCGTGAAGCAGATGTTGTTCTCGATGATGATCGAGGGGTACATGGACGTGAAGTCGAGGACGGCGACCCACTCGTACAGGCCGGGCTCGAGGCTGTGGACGTAGCCGCCCTCGATGGACGGCTCCCCGCGGCCCTGCCGGGTCATCGGGACGCCGAACCCTCCGCGGTCCGCGGCCCGGATCAGGATCGAGTCGATCATCTGGGACGTCCGCCCGTTGAGGACGTCGTCGAGGGGAAGCTTCGACACGACCGCGAGGTCCATCGACTTGTCGATCCGGGAGACCTTCTCGAGGATCCGCAGGGCGAGCTCCGCGTCCTTCTTGCAGTACGCGATCACGCGATCCCGGTTCTCCGCCCATTCGCGGTCCATGTTCCGGCGGTCCACGTCCTCCTGCTTCCCCTCGTTCAGGAGCCAGCGCGCGACCGCGTCGAGGGTCTCCTGCTTCGGGTGGAGCTCGAGCTTCACGGACCACCACGCGTCCGCGATGATCCGCCCGTGGGCGCGCCAGAACCGGTCGCCGATGTTCGTGATCGACTGGCCGTCCCTCGAGAGGGGGAGCCCCGGGATCCCGCGAGCCCGGGCGCGCTGTTCGAGGACGGGCAGGTCGTACCCGTCGATGTTGTATCCCGTGATCACGTCCGGGTCGAACTTCGCGACGAAGTCGATGAACCCGCGGACGATCGCGGACTCCTCGCCGACGAGGCAATCCGTCCGGAGGGCTCCTCCCTCCCGCCATGCCATCCCGAGGCACAGGAGCGTCGGATCCTGGATCGTGTTCTCGATGTCGAACGACAGGATGCGGAGGACCGGGTTGAACGGCTCGATGGGCTCGAAGCGTTCCGCCCGCACGACGATCTCCGTCGTGTACCGACCCCGCGACTCCGCGAGGACGCCCGTCACCCGGAAGCAGGAGGGCAGGTCGTGGTCGTAGATGAACCGGTGCGCGAACGGGATGTCCGCCGCGAGGACCTCGGACTTGAACCGCCGACACCGCTCCCTGTACTCCGGCGTCTTCCAGGGGTGTCGGAGGAGGACCTTCGCGCATCGCCGCTTCACGGCCTCCACCTCGAGCTCGGCCGCTTCGACGGCGAGGACCTCGCTGTCGCGCTTGAGGTACTCGAGGAGGGCCTGGGTGGGCTCGATGCAGTAGAAATACGGCTTGAAGTGCCACGCCTCGATCGCGATCGAGCGGCCGTCGCGGGTCCGGCCGAACAGCTCGACGACGGGCTCTTCCTGCGGGCCCTCCCGACGGTAGGAGGCGGTCAGCAGCCGCACGTCCCAGGACTCGCTCATGCTTTCGCCACAATCTTCAGGATGTCGCCGTCGCGGACCGCGTGGTCGTGGCCCACGACCATCTTCGTCCGTCCGTCGATCGCGCGGATGAAGTGGGTCCCCAAGTCCGTGTGGACTTTAAAGGCTACGTCCCGGGCCGTGCTCCCTCGGGGCACGAGGAACGCGTCCGGGAGCACGTTCCCCTTCTTGTCCGTCCAGCGGGCCTCGTCCTCCACGGGATACACGACGATCAGGTCGAGGAGCGCGCCGACGGCCTCCTCGAGGCACGCCTGCACGCCCGTCGAGCCGTTCTCCTTCAGGTACGCGCGGATCGATTCGAGCGCTTTCCCCTGGACGGGGGTGAGCCTCGCGGGGTCCGGGACGTCGAAGGACCCGCCGCCGGGGTCGTACGCGATGAGACCGGCCTTCGCGGCTCGGCGCAGGGCGAGCTCGAACTCCGCGGCCGTGGGCACGACCCGGTAGCCTTGCGCCCCGCGGAGCCGCTCGAGCCCGACCCGCGGCGCGACGTCCGCCTTGTTCGCGGCGAGGAGCATCGGTTTCCCGCGCTGGCGCAGGTTCCGCGCGAGGCGCAGGAGGTCGTCCGCGGACCACCGGGCCATCTTCGGGTCCAGCGGGGTCTCGCGCAGCGCGAGGTGGATCTGGGCCTCCGAGAGGCCGAGGCCCGCGAGCCGCTCGTGGACGACCTTCTCCGGCGGCGTCGCGTCGAGATCCCCGCGTCGCGCGTCCTTGTCCCAGTTCCGGCCCAGGATTCCCGCGATCCAGTGCGCGAGCTCGTCCTCGAGGAACCGGACGTCCTCGAGGGGATCGTGGGAGCCGGGCGGTACCACATTTCCCTCGAAGTCCGTGGCCCCGCTCGCGTCGACGACTTGGATGAACGCGGTCGCCTGCCGGAGGTCATCCAGGAACTTGTTCCCGAGGCCGCGCCCTTCGTGGGCCCGCGGGACGAGCCCCGCCACGTCGAGGAGCTCGATGGGCACGAGGCGCGTGCCGGCCGCGCACGGGGCGTTGTTCGGGGCGCACGGCCGGCCGAGATCGAGGTGCGGGCATCGCTTCCGCACGTATGCGATCCCCCGGTTGGGCTGGATCGTCGTGAACGGATAGTTCGCGATCTGGGCGGGCGCAAGGGTCGCCGCGGCGAAGAACGTGGACTTCCCCACGTTCGGCTTCCCCACGACCCCCAGCTCCATCGGCGTCGCGGAAGCGTGTCCTCGTTCAAGAACCTTGGCGGCAGGCTCGCGTCCCTTGGGTCAGGCGGTCCGGCGACGGCGTCGGGAGGCGGCGAGGCCCAGGAGGAGGGTCCCCAGGAGGGGCGCGGCGATCCACTCGAACTCGGGCGCGTGCACCTCGATCGGGGAGACGGGCTGCGGGGGCGCCGGAGGCGGGACGGCCAGGGCCGTGAGGGGCCGCGTCACGTCGCCCGCCCCGGACCAGTCCGTCATCGCGAAGACGAACCGCAGGTCGCTCGACGTCGGCGGGATCGGGATCGCGCCCTCGATCGCGCTCGCGTCCTTCGCGACGGGGACGGGGGACCCCGGGACAGCGGTCCACCCGTTAGACCACGCGGAGAGGGTCCGGGAGGTCACCCGGCCCGCCACGCCCTTCACCTCGAGCACGTAGTCCGCGAAGATCCCCTCGATGGGGGCTCCGCTCGGATCCGAGGCGTTCACGTCGACGTACACGCGGAGCACGTCCTCCGCGGTCCGACGTGGCTCCGGCGTGCGGTTGGACGGGCCTCCGCCTCCGGGGGGTCCGGGCGGGATCCGGACGACGTGCTGAGGGAGCGCCCCGTCGAGGAGGGTCCCGTTGACCTGGACGTAGAACCAGCCCGTCATGCCGTCCGTCGCGGCCCCGTACCGGGCGATGTCCACGTCCGTGTTGTTCAACCGCGCGGGGTCCGTGTCCGCGATCGTGTCCGCGGCCCAGTCCGCGAACAGACCGTCGACCTGCTTCCGCAGGCTCGGCGCGCCCACATACGCACGGACCGGACCGCCCACGACGGACACGGGACGGGGCCCCGAGGCCCCGAGCACCTCGACCTCGATCGCGTCTCCGGACAAAAATCCCGGGGCCAGCACGGACACGCGCAGGGACGCGGTTGGCTGGGCCCGGGTCAGGTTGATGGATTCCGCCGAGAGGGAGGTCGTGACGCCGGACGTCGAGGTGAGCTGGAACCCGGAGGCCGTCCAAGTCTCCGCGTCCGACGTGATGCCGAACGCGTCCGCCCGGATCTCGACGAGCTCCGTGGCCCCCGCGCCGACCACGGCCGCGAGGGGCACCACCTCGAGCCGGATCGCCCCGGGGCGCAGGGAGAGGGACACTTGGCTCGCGCTCCGATCGCCTTCGAAGTTGTCCGCGTACACGCCGATCCGGAACGCGTCGGGGTCGAAGGCGGAGAGGTCGAGCGTGGAGATCCAAAGCTCGAGCCCCGCGGCGGACGCGGCCCCCGACACCCCGGGACCCGCCTGCCGACGGCTCCAGTTGAGCTCGGAGGACGCGGGGAACGCGTACGCGCGCGCGGCCTCGAGGGTCGCGTTCCCGCCGTACGCCTCGACGACGACCTCCGCGCCGTGGCCCGCGAAGTCGAAGCCCGTGGCGGGGTCGCCGTCCGCGTCGATCAGGAAATACACGCCGTCGTAGCCGACATCGTCGCCGAACATCGTGCCCCGGGTCGAGGCGAACAGGAACAAGTCGTCACGGTCAAGGAGACTCGCGAAACGGACCAGGTCGACGTCCGGGTCACCGGAACCCGTCGCGGCCGTCAGTCCGGGCACCGGGGCCCAGTCGCCGAAGGTTCCGTCGATCGCGATCGGGGAGGCCGGGCCCGACGCGGGGAAGTAGAGGGTGCCGAGGGCCACGAGGGCCACGACGATGCCCGAGACGAGGATCCCGGACGCGGTCCGGTGGGGGGGCCGAGGCAGATGGACCTCCGTGATGCCGGAGCCGTTCACGTAGCCGCGGCCGTTGATGAAGCCGTTGATCCGACCTCGGCCGTTGATGAACCCGTTGATCATGCCGCGGCCGCCCGCCCCGTTCACGATCCCGTTCACGGCGCCGTTCACCGCGCCGTTCACGGCCCCGCGGGTCCGCGCGCCCGGGCGGCGGAAGACGGAGCGGGCGCGGAAGCCGGACGGGGTCGGGGTGTGGGGCGCCTCGGGGCCCCTCGAGGGTGGCGGCGCGGGCTTCTCGCGCACGGGAGCCTCGGGAGGCGAGGCCACGGGTGTTGGCTCGGGTTCGGGGGGCGGCTCGGGCCGCGAGGGCTCGGGCGGGGCATCGGGTTCCGGGAAGGGCTCGAGGTCCTCGAGGAGGGAGTCGAGCTCCGCGAGCTCCGCTTCGGGCGCCTCCTCGGGCGTCGGGGGCGTGGGGCTGGGTTCGGGGGCCGCCTCGACCGCGGTCATGCACGCGGGGCACCGACGGGCGCCCGGGGGGAGGGGCTCGCTGCACACGCGGCACGTGGGGAGGTCGCTCACGACGGACCGCTGGAATTCCTGGATCTCCTGATCGAGGGCGGCCGTGTCGACGACGGACCGCAGGCTCGATCGAAGCTCGGCCGCGCGGGGCTCGCCGCCCGCCTTCGCGAGCAGCCGCGACTGCGCGAGGGCGATCCGGCGCTTCGAGGGCGAGAGGCCCGACGCCCGGTCGAGAGACTGGAGGGCCTCCCGGACCTGGCCCATCGACTCGAGCAGCAGGCCCCGGGCGTACCACAGGTCCTCGTCCTCCGGGTCCTCCATGAGCCGCAGGTCGTAGAACGCGAGGTGGCCCTGGTCCCCGTCCCGCACGAGGCCGCGACGAGTGGGCTCGTCCATCTCCTCGTCGTCGAACGCGGCCCGGCAGTCGACGCATGCGGACGCGAACGCGGAGGTCACGGACCCGCACAGGGGGCACTCGTACTCCTCGTCCAAGATGGACTCCTTCGAACGGGCCCGGGGGAACTCGAGGACGAACCGGAGGCCTTCCGCGATCTCCCGCGCCCCCGCGGGCCCGATCCCGGGCACGGCCGCGAGGTCCGAGGCCGCGGCGCGCTTGATCTTCCAGACCGCCGTGTAGCCCGCATCGAGGAGGGCGCGGGCCCGCTCCTCGTCGACGCCCTGGATCCGCCGGATCTCCTGGGCCTCGCGCTCGTCGTAGTCGCCCCGGATGCGGCGGGCCCGCCGCTTCTTCGCCCGGCGGGGCGATGGAGGGCTCGGGGGTCCGATCTGGTACCCGCACGTCGGGCAGGTCGCGTCGTCGGGGGACAGGAACGTCGCGCACATCGGGCACGCGGACGGCCGTCGAGCCGGCGTCTCCGCGGCGGCGGGTGCGTCCGTGAACGCCTGCCTCGCATGGCAGCGGTCGCACAGGAGCTGGGTCGTGTTTGGTGAGCCGCAGTCCGGGCAGCTCAGCGTGCCCCCGACCTCCGCGAGGTCCCGGCGGACCGTCGCGCCTCCGCACGTGTCGCACACGACGAGCGGCAACAGGGGGCCGCCGCACGTGCCGCACGGGGGCAGCTCCGAGACCCGGCGGGTCATCCGGGGCCTCCCGCGAGGGCTTCGAGTTCCCGCGTCGCCTCCGTGAAC
The DNA here is from genome assembly GCA_035283365.1 of Thermoplasmata archaeon. Lineage (GTDB taxonomy): Archaea > Thermoplasmatota > Thermoplasmata > RBG-16-68-12 > RBG-16-68-12 > RBG-16-68-12. The sequence continues at coordinate 68,858 of DATETY010000008.1, forward strand.
GCGGGGCGCGCTCGCACGGCGCGGTCGAAACACGCCCTGGCCTCCGCGGCCCGGCCGTCTTCGAGGTACGCGCGGCCCTTCTGGTACCACGCCTCCGCGTACGCCGGCCGGATGCTCAGGGCCGCGTCGAAGCACCGGATGGCCTTCGACACGTCCTTCGATTCGAGGAAGGCGGTGCCCAGGTTGAGCCAGAGGGCGGGATACTTGGGGTCCTCGGCGAGGGCCCGCTCGAACAGCCCGCGCGCGGCCCCGAGGTCCCCTTCCCGCGCGCGGATGATCCCGAGGTTCATCAGGGCGAGCTCCGCGGCGGGGTCGATCTGGAGGGCCACCTCAAAGCACTCCGCGGCGCGCGTCGGCCGGTCCGTGTGCAGGAGGGCGAGTCCCTTGTTGCACCACGCGTCCACGAAGGACGGGTTGATCTTGAGGGCCCGGTTCAGGCACCGCAGGGCGTCCATGGGCCGCCCGAGCCGTTCGAGGGCGACGCCCAGGTTGTTCCACGCGGGGGCGTACCGCGGATCCGCGGAGGCCGCCGCCTCGTACGCCTCCCGGGCCCCCTCCGCGTCCGCGCGGCGGAACCGCTCGTTCCCCCGTCGGACATCCCAGAGTGCGCGGGACCGTCCGTCCCGGCCAGGAAGAGGGAGTACCCTGAGGGCTCGGCGGAATCCCTCGAGCATTCGGCCATCTCACTTTTTATACGGTTAATGGAGTTTCTCCCGCTGTTATCACCCGTGGATGTTGGCATGGAGCGCGCGGTCGTCCTCTGCGACGGGTATTTTGGGACGAGCACCGGGAAGACGGCGAACGGCCTGGTCCGGTACTCGAGGCGCTATGAGATCGCGGGCGTGATCGACGGATCCAGGGCGGGCCGGGACGCGGGGGAGGTCCTCGACGGCACGCCGAAGGGCATCCCGATCGTCCGCGACCTGCGGGAGGCCATCGAACGCTGCCGGCCCGAGACCCTGATCATCGGGGTCGCGACGTTCGGCGGGTACATCCCGAAGGAGTTCCGCCCGATCATCCGCGAGGCGATCGAGAGCGGGCTGCACGTCGCGGCGGGCCTCCACGAGTACGTGGGCGACGACCCCGAGTTCGCCGCCCTTGCGGCGTCCAAGGGGGTCGCGCTCCTCGACGTCCGGAAACCCCGGCCCCTCCGGGAGCTCGAGCAGTTCTCGGACCGGTCCCGCCACCTGCCGTGCGTGCGGATCCCCGTCCTCGGCACGGACGGGTCGATCGGGAAGCGGACGACGGCCCTCCTCCTCACGGACGCGCTCAATGCGGCCGGCATCCGGACGACGTTCGTCGCGACGGGCCAGACGGGGCTCCTGCAGGGCAGTCCGTACGGGGTGCCTCTCGACTCGATCAAGGGGGACTTCATGGTCGGGGAGCTCGAGGCGGAAATCGTGCGCGCCCACGAGGAGACGCGCGCCCAGGTCATCGTCGTGGAGGGGCAAGGGAGCATCTCCCATCCCGCCTACGTGTGCGGGACGCGAGCGATCCTCATGGCCTCGATGCCGACTGGGATGCTCATGATGCACGCCCCCGCGCGGAGGACGCGGAACTTCCGGCGGGACGTGGTCGCATGGCCCATGCCGACCGTCGAGGAGGAGATCCGCTGGCTCGAGTTGTTCGCCCGGGAGGCGAAGGTGTTCGCGCTGGGCGTCAACCACGAGAACATGACCCGGGAGGAGGCCGACGCAACCGTGCGGGAGTGGGAGGCGGCGCACGGGCGGCCGTCCGCGGACCCCCTGTGGCACGGATGCGGGAAGTTTGTCGATGCGGTCCGGAGGATGCTGTGAAGATCCCCAAGTCCCATCCGCGGCATGACTCCCTCGTCCGGCGGGAGCGCCTCGTCCGCGCGTGGAGGGCCGGCATCGTCGTGCCGGAGGGCCTCATCGCCCACGGCCGGGGGGAGGCGTGGGACTACCTCCTCGGGGAGGGATCGAGCGCTCCGGCCCTCGTCGCGGAGAAGGCCGCGGCGGCGCATCTGGTCGCGGCGAAACGCCCTGTCATCTCCGTGAACGGGAACGTCGCGGCCCTCGCCGCGCGGGAAGTCATCCGTCTCGCAAAGGCGATCCCCGCGGAGGTCGAGGTGAACTTGTTCCATCGATCCGAACGCCGTGTTCGAGACATCGCCCGGATCCTTCGATCGGCGGATGGCCGGCGACGCGTGACAATCCGCGGCCCGCGGCCGGATGCGAGAATCCCGGGGCTTGAATCCCGACGGGCCCTCTGCCATCGAGACGGGATGTTCCGCGCGGACGTCGTCCTCGTCCCTCTCGAGGACGGGGACCGCGCCGAAGCCCTCGTGAACATGGGGAAGACCGTCATCAGCATCGATCTGAACCCGCTGAGCCGCACGTCCCAGCGTGCGAGCATCCCGATCGTGGACGAGCTCAGTCGGGCCGTCTTGAACATCGAACGCTTCGTCCGCGACCTACGTCGGGACCGAGAGGAAGCGCGCCGGATGGCCGACGAGTACGAGCGAGCCGGGAACCTTCGGGCGACCTTTTCGTTCCTGGACTGGCGTCTCTCCGTCCTGTCGCGGAAGCCGCGGCGACGACCTCGACGGAAGCGCAGGACTCACGTGAAGTGACCCGGTTTCCACTTGATCGAGCAGCCCATCGGAGGGACGAACGTAGTGGGCGGCTCGCGCTTCGCGACGAGGGCATCGAGGACCTCGCGCATGTACGGCTTCTTGACCCCGCGGGGATCCTTCGAGTCGTCGAGCTTCCCGCGGTACCGCAGCTTGCGGTCCGAGTCGAACACGAAGAAGTCGGGCGTGCACACGCCGCCGTAGGCCTGCGCGACCTGCTGGCTCTCGTCCCGGAGGTACGGGAAGTTGTAGCCTTTGGCCTTCGCCCGCTCGACCATGTGGGGGAAGTCGTCCTCCGGATAGGACGCGGTCTCGTTCGCGTTGATCGCGACGAACTGGACGCCCTTCCCGGCGAAGTCACGCTGGGTCGCGACCGTCCGGTCCTCCCACGCCTGGACATAGGGGCAGTGGTTGCACCAGAACGCGACGACGAGGATCGGCTTGTCCTTGAACGACGCGAGGGAGTACGTCCTGCCGTCCACGGCCGGGAGGGAGAAGTCCGGAGCTCTCGATCCGACCGGGAGGCCCTGGTACTGGGTCAGCTCCATCGTATGACCGGCACGGCTACGCGCGGCCGTGCCATAAGTCTTTGCCGCGGGGCGCAAAGGTTGTGAGCCCGAGGGGGATGGCGGACGCGTGAGGCGGAGCGTCGCGCAGTTCTCCCTGACCGGGCTCACCCAGGCCGCGGTCCTCGCGAGCGCCCAGGGATTCGCGTCCCAGGAAGGGATGTCGATCGTAGGCGGATCGCCGAACCACGTCACGATCGCGCGCGGGAGCGAGCTGTGGACGGGCGAGCGAATCGTCCGGGTCGGGGCATGGGATGCGCCGGGAGGGGTCCACGTCGCGGTCGAAGCGTGGGCCGAGCTGTGGCCGTGGGGCGCGTACGACGCGAACCCGCGTGCGATCTGGGGATTCTTCGCGCGCCGCGACGCATGGAAGCTGGCGACGTACTTCGTCGCGCGGCTCGGCGTGACGGGCCGGAGCGCGCATTTCGTCGCGCGTGAGACACAAACTATATCTGCGTCGCGCCCAATCGACGATTCCCGTGAGTTGACGTGAAGTACGTCGTTGTCACGGGTGGCGTTTTGTCGGGGCTCGGGAAGGGGATCTCGACCTCGTCAATCGGCGTGTTACTGAAATCGAAGGGACTGCGGGTCTGCGCCGTCAAGATCGACCCGTACCTGAACGTCGATGCGGGCACGATGAACCCGTATCAGCACGGGGAGGTGTTCGTCCTCGACGACGGATCCGAGGTCGACCTGGATCTCGGGAACTACGAGCGGTTCCTCGACGTGAACCTGACCGGGGACCACAACATCACGACGGGGAAGGTGTACCGCGCGGTGATCGAGAAGGAACGCCGCGGGGACTACCTGGGGAAGACCGTCCAGATTATCCCGCACGTGACGGACGAGATCAAGGCCCTGCTCCGCGCGGTCGGGGAGAAGGAGGGGGCCGACGTCGTCCTCGTCGAGGTCGGCGGGACGGTCGGAGACATCGAGGGAATGCCGTTCCTCGAGGCGGTCCGCCAGCTCGGCCAGGAGGAGGGTCACGAGAACGTCCTATTCGTCCACACGACCCTCGTCCCCGTGATGGGCGCGGTCGGCGAGCAGAAGACGAAGCCGACCCAGCAGAGCGTCCGCGAGCTCCGGGCTGCGGGAATCCAGCCGAGCGCGATCATCGCGCGCGGGGAGCGCTCCCTGGAGCCGGACATCAAGAAGAAGATCGCCTTCTTCACGGACGTCCCCGTCGAGGGAGTCGTGAGCGCGCCGGACGCGGCCACGATCTACGACGTGCCGCTCCTCTTCGACGGGCAGGGCCTCACGGAGTACGTGATGGGCCGGCTGAACCTCTCGAAGAAGGCAGAGGACATGGAGGAGTGGAAGGAGTTCCTCGAGAACCTGAAGAATCCCGAGATGGAGGTGACGATCGCCCTCGTGGGGAAGTACACCCATCTGAAGGACTCGTACATCAGCCACATCGAGGCGTTCCACCACGCCGCGGCCCACGCACGCGTCCGCGTCCACCTCAAATGGATCGAGTCGATCGACATCGAGAAGCGCGGGACGAACGAGTTCGAGGGAGTCGACGGGATCCTCGTCCCGGGCGGGTTCGGCGACCGTGGGATCGAAGGGAAGATCGCGGCGACCCGCTTTGCGGCGGAGCACGACATCCCGTTCCAGGGCGTGTGTCTCGGCTTCCAGCTCGCGACGGTCGGCTTCGCCCGGGCCGCGCTCCGACTCGACGGGGCGAACAGCTCCGAGTTCGATCCGAAGACGCCCCACGCCGTCGTCGACCTCCTCCCGGAGCAGCGCTCCGTGAAGGGGATGGGCGCGACGATGCGCCTCGGGGCCCACGAGATCTTCCTCGACCCGGCCTCCGCGACGGCGAAGCTGTACGGCTCGACGACGATCCACGAGCGCCACCGTCACCGATACGAGATCAACCCCGCGTACATCGAGAAGCTCGAGGCCGCGGGCCTCCGGTTCGTGGGCCGGTCCGACGACGCCCGACGGATGGAAGTCCTCGAGCTGAAGGGCCACCCGTACTTCATCGCGTCCCAGTTCCACCCGGAGCTGCGGTCCCGTCCCCTGCGACCGTCACCCATCCACCTGGGCCTCGTGAAGGCCGCCGCGTCGCGAGGCCGCAAACCTTAAGGGATTCCGGACCTTGGTCCGTGGGTCCATGACGACCTTCGGGTATGACCAGCTCCTCGCGCGCGCGAAGAGCGCGCTTCCCCAGGCCCTGACGAGCGGGGAGCGGTTCCAGATCCCGGAGGCGGACATCGTCGTGGAAGGGAAGACGACGATCCTTCGGAATTTCATGGACATCGTGGAGGCGATCCGCCGGGACCCGAACATGGTCCTCACGTACCTCCTTCGAGAACTCGGGACCGCGGGCGCGCAGGACGGGCGGCGGGTCGTGTTCAAGGGCAAGGTGACCGGGCAGCAAGTCGCGGACCGGGTGCGCGCCTACGTGGACACGTACGTGATCTGCCAGGAATGCGGGCGGCCGGACACGCGCCTCGTCAAGGAGGACCGGGTCGCGATGCTCGAGTGCGACGCGTGCGGCGCGCGGCGTCCGGTGAAGTCCGTGAAGAAGGCCGCGAAGGTCGAGGAGGCGCCCCTCGTGGAGGGGAAGATGTACGAGCTCATGATCCAGGACATCGGGAAGAAGGGGGACGGGATCGCCAAGCTCGACAAGTACATCATCTACGTCCCGGGCACCGCGAAAGGGGCCATCGTGAAGGTCCTCATCGAGAAGATCGCCGGGAGCGTCGCGTTCGGACGGGTGTCCCGGGAGTAGGCGGCCCATGCCGCGGGAGCAGCTGTCCGTCCTCGCGATGGGCGTCGTCCTCGGCCTATCCCAGCTCCTCGCGATCCTCGTTTCGGGGACGTTCCGGGACAGCGGCCTCCAGGCGTTCCCGCAACCGGAGAACCCGACGAACGCCCTCGTGTACATCGTGATGATCCTCGTCTTCACGGCGGTCATTCTCGCGCTCGTGAGATACCGCCGGCGGGACCTCGTGAAATACGTGATCCTGGGCTCCATCTTCCTAACCCTGGTGTTCGTCCTGCTGCTTCCCCTCCTGTACGGCCTCTACTTCCTGAGCCCGGGCCTGTTCGACACGGACCTCGGTGGGAACCTTGCGACGGTCCTCGCGTTCGGCGTCGCGGGGCTCCTCGTGGTCGGCCTCGTGAAGTATCCGGAGTGGTACGTCGTGGACGCAGTGGGCCTCGCCGTGGCCGTCGGAGTGACCGCGATCATGGGCATCTCGTTCGGCGTGCTCCCTGCGATCCTCCTCCTCACGGGCCTCGCCGTGTACGACGCCTGGGCCGTCTACCGGACGAAGCACATGGTGGCCCTCGCGGACGAGCTCACGACCCAACGGCTCCCCGTCCTCCTCGTGATCCCGAAGCGGGCGAACTACTCGTTCCGGGCCCAGAAGGGCCTCAAGGAGCAACTCGAGTCGGGCGAGGACCGCGAGGCGATGTTCATCGGCCTGGGGGATCTCATCATACCCGGCGTGATGAGCGTGTCCGCGTTCAACTTCCTGAGCCCGAGCGTGACGTTCCTGGGCGTCCCCGGGCACGTCGCGGTCGCCCTGATGACGGTGGTCGGCAGCCTCGTCGGGTTCGCGGTCCTCATGCGCTTCGTCGTGCGCGGAAACCCGCAAGCCGGACTCCCGCTCCTGAACGGAGGGGCAATCGCGGGGTTCCTGGTCGGGAGCGTGTCCGTGTACGGCTCCCTGACGGCCGGCATCCTGTGAGCCGCGGCGCAACCGTCTTATAGCCCGGTCCGCTTGGCACGGTCCCTCGAGGTCCCGCGATGGCCCTGTGGCAAGGACGTTCCCGACGAAAGCCGACGGGAGGACGGTACCGACCCCTCCGCAAGAAGCGGAAGCACGAGATCGGCCGAGAGCAGCAGTTCGCGTTCGTCGGGCCTCAGCGGCTCAAGCTGTACCGCACGAGGGGACGGAACCGGAAGGTCCGCGTCCTCGGGGCCGAGTTCGCGAACGTCCTCGACCCGAGGACCGCCGCGACGAAGAAGGTCAAGATCCTCACGGTCAAGGAGAACCCGTCGAACCCGCACTTCGTGACGCGCAACATCCTGACCCGCGGGGCGACGGTCGAGACGGAGATCGGCCTCGCGAAGGTGACGTCCCGGCCGGGCCAGGACGGGGTCGTGAACGCGGTCCTCGTCACGTCGCCCGGATGACGGGCCTCACTCCGCGGACCTCGTGATCCCGACGTCCTTCGCGAGCGCGTACGGCACGAAGTTCGGGATGCTCACCTCGCCCCACCACATCATCTGCTCTGTCTTGTCGCTCAGGGCCACGACGTTCTGCAGGAGGCGGATCAGGTTGTCCGTGACCCGGATGTCCTTCCACGCCTCGACGACCTCGCCCTTCCGGATGTGGAAGATCCCGTCGCGGGGGATCGTGCTGAAGTCCCCCGTCACGTAGGACTGGTACCGCGTGTACCATGTGTTCGTGAGCCAGAGGCCGTCCTTGACCTCCGAGAAGATCTCGTCCTTCGTCCAGTCGCCCGGCTCCACGAAGACCGCGTGGGGCTCGGGGGACACGAGGCCCGCGTTCCCGGTCGTCTTGGCCTTGAAGCGCTTCGCCGTGGACGTGTTGTGGAGATACGTCTTGAGGATCCCCCTCCGGACCACGACGTTCCGGCGGGTCGGCACGCCCTCCGCATCGAACTTCCTGCGGCCAATCGAATCCGCGGAGCCGTCCTCCATGAGCGTGAGGGCCGGGGATGCGATCCGCTTCCCGATCTTCTTCCCGAAGGGAGAGAGGCCCGCCGCGACGACCCAGGCGCTCAGCCTCCCGACCGCGTTGTCCGTGACGGAGCCGAAGATGAGGGGGTCCAGGACGACCGTGTATCGGCCCGGCTTCCCGGGTTTCGGGTCCTTCGAGAGGGCCGCGACGCGTCCCGCCTTGCGGCCCGCCGCCTCGGGCTTGAACTGGGACAGCTTCGTGCCGCACGCGATCCCGTGCCCGCTCGACTCGAGGGCGAGCATCGCGCGGATCGACAGGTACAAGCTCGCGCGGTGGTCTTCCGCGTTGACCCCGTTCGAACTCACGAGGTGGTGCCGCTCGTCGTACTTCCAGAACGATCCCGCGCACTCCTTCGCCCCCTCCTCGAGGGCCCCGTGGATCGCGGCCTCCACGTGGTCCGCGCCGTCGTCGAGAGCGATGACCTTCGGGTCGGGGCGCGTCCGCGCATACCGGAACGGGCCCCGCGCGATCCCGCCGTACTCCGGATTCTCCTGGGAAGTCTTGGCGATCTTCACGAGCCTCTCGACGGCCGGGCCCACCTTCGAGAGGTCCTTGATGTCGCTCAGGAGGACCCGCCGGTTTACGACGAGGAACACCCATGCGGTCGACTCGCGCCAGGCGTTGCTGATCACGGGTTCGTTCCGCGCGAACCGGATCTGGTACGAACGGTTCGTGACGACGTCCGCGACGGCGTCCTGGGCGCCTAGCTTCACGGCCCTCTCGACGATCTGATGGGCGATGTCCTCCATCCGGCTCACCTCAGGTACACGTTGCGGAGTCGCATGCTCGGCCCGCCCATGCTCGCGTCGAGGGCTTGCCCGGGGTCCGACTTCCCGCAGAAGCCCGCCTCGAACTCGAGGTCTTTCCCGACCGCATCCACGGCGGACCAGAACGTCGGGGTCGTGAGCTCGATGACCGTGTTCCGGACCGGGTGCTTGATCTCCCCGTCCTCGACGAGATACGATTCGCGGCCCGCGTACTTCGCGTTGTACCGCTTGTCGTCGATGTTCCACTCCATGAAGCTCTTCATGTAGACTCCGAACCGGACGTCCTCGAGGAGCTCCTCGAGGCTGTGGTCCTTGGGCTCCACGAACGTGTTCGCCATCCGGACGATCGCCTCGACGTTGTAGTTCACCGCGCGGGACGCCGCGTTGCTGCGCGTCCGCAGGGCCGACGCGGTCTCGCGGTTGTGGAGGAACTCGTGGACCTTCCCCTCTTTGTACAGGTACCGACGCCTCGCGCGCACCCCCTCGTCGTCGTACATGTAGTACGCGATCGCATGCTCGAGGGTCGGATCGTCCACGACGTTCACGAGATCCGAACCGACCCGCGTGCCGATCGACTCCGGCGTGATGAACGATTTGCCCGCCTGGCTCGCCTCCCTCCCCAGGACGCGGTCCGCCTCCGTGGGGTGGCCGCACGACTCGTGGGACGCGATGCCTGCGACCTGGGGCCCCACGACGAGGTCCATCTTCCCCTCGGGGGACTTCTTCCCCTGCACGAGGGATGTCTGCATGGAACGCGCCTCCTCCAGGACCCGGTTCGTGAGGTCCCACTCCCGGATGCCCTCCCAGCCGCCCGACCAACCGTAGTTCCGGTGGGTCTGCTCCACATCCCCATCGTTCACGAGGGTCAGGAAATAGAACACGCGGAGCCGGGGACTGTACGAGCGGATTCGCGAGCCTTCCGAGTTCGCGAAGTCCTTCTCGATCCGGTTGTTCGAGAGCTGGAAGTACCGCGCCGCGATTTTGTAGCCGAGCCCGAGCAGCTCCTTGTCGACTCCCTGCAATTCCGCGATCTTCTCGTCGACGGGGACGTCCGCGAGGGGCTTCTTCTCCGGGACGGACCAGTCCGCCACGATCGCGTCCTCCTGGGCGAACCGGATCGGGGTCTTTCGCCTGGAGGCCCGGGCAATCGAGATCGCATCGCCGACGGCGGCCTTCACGTCGGACTTCGTGAGGAGATTCGTCGCGGCGAACCCGAGGCTCCCCTTCACGAGCACGCGGATCCCGATTCCCTGGTCCTCCCCGACGTACAGGGCGTCCAGGACGCCGTTTTTCACGATGAACTGCTCCGCGTTCTGGTGCTCATAGCGGGCCTCCGCGTACGCGGCGCCCTTTTTCATCGCGGCGTCGACCGCGAACTCCGTCAGATCGAGGTCCGGCATGCGCTCCGCCCCCGCAGAGGGGGGAGGAACGCGGGGAGACGCTTAAAGCGTGCGGACTCCGCGGGAAACCTTATGGCGGGGCGCCGCATCCGACGGACCGTGCCGAAGGGAGACCGACCGATCGTCCTGTATCCGGCATACTTCGACCTGGCGAGGACCCGGGACGAGGGACGCCGCGTCGCGAAGAAGTGGGCCGTCGAATCCCCGACCGCCGAGGAGATCGCGGCGGCGGCCAAGGCGCTCGGGCTCGAGCCGACCGTGGAGGAGGACCACGCGTTCCCGTCCACGCCGTGGAAGAAGGACGGCCGGGTCCTCGTCCGCGCGGACTACTTCAAGACCTCCGTCGTCCGGAAGGTCGCGGAACGGATCAAGACGTCCCGCTGAGTCAGCGCGGGTTCTGCATCGTGCGGATGTCCTCGACGAGCCGTTTCCCCGAGGCGACCAGGTCGACGGAGTGGATGACCGCGCCGAGTTCTCGGAGGGTGTCCTCGACGCTTTCGTAGTTCACGGAACTTCCCTCGATCGTGACGAGCACGCTCTCCGTGTCCTGGTCGACCTCATCGAGGGTGCAGCTCACCCCTTCCACGCCCTTCAGGGCGCTCAGGCGCCGGGACATCTCGATGAGCGACGGCTTGTGAGGCTTCAGGACGTCGAGGACGAGTCGCTTGATTTCACTCACGAAGTCGTGGCTCCGAAGGGGGCGTCCCATCGAGGGCCTCGATATTAAACGTTACTGGCGGCCTGCGCGCGCGGATATCATCCTTGCCCCGTCGTGACCTCCGCTCCGTCGCGCCCGACGATCATCGTGTGCTCCGTCTGGGACACGATCCCCCCTCCCGTGTCGACGAGGGCCGCGTACGTCATGATCGCGCGCTTCCGGAGGAGGCGGTTCAGGAGGGCCGGGGCCCGGGGATTGAGCTGATGGGCCCATCGCTCCGCGAACGGCAGGGACCGGAAGTTCGCCGCGAGGAGGGCGAGGAAGGCGGACGCCTCGGGATCCGGGTCCGTCCCCGGGCGGACGACCCGGTAGATGTTCCCCGTCCCGCGACCGTCGACATGGCCCGAGCCGGACGAGGCGAACGGCTCGATCGCGACGACCTCCCCCTCGAAGAGGGTGTCGTGCCCGTGGGGCACGTTCGGGACGCTCTTCCCGGCGTGGAGCACGTACCGCTCGATCGTGTGGCCCGTCAGGTTCCGGATCGGCTTGTGCCCGTGGGACTCGATGGCCCTCTGGATCCCGGCCCCGAGATGCTTCGTCTCGACCCCGTGCCGCACGGCCTCGATCGCGGTCTGGAGGGCCAGCTCGGAGGCCCGGATGAGCTCCGTCCAGTTGCGCGTGCCCACCTCGACCGTGAGCGCCGTGTCGGCCACGTACCCGTCGAGGTGCGCTCCCAGGTCGATCTTCACGACGTTCCCCCGGCGTAAACGGAGGGGGTCGTCGTGCGTGGGTGTGTAGTGGGCCGCGACCTCGTCGATCGAGAGGCATGTCGGGAACGCGGGACGCAGCCCGCGCTTCCGGAAGACGTCCTCGACGGCCTCCGCGACGTCGAGGAGGAGGGCCCCGTCCTCGACGAGGTCCACCGCGTGCTCGCGCGCCTCCCGGGAGACGCGACCCGCCCGCCGGAGCTTCTCGAGGATGTCCGGATCCATCGGCTACGGCCCCTTCGGAAGGGCCCCGGGCCTAAGGATTTTTGCACGCGCCCCCCTGAGATCGACGACCGCGGACGGGACCCCGAGGGAGGCCGGGCCTCCGTCCACGTACACGTCGACGCGGTCCGAGAGCTGGTCGGCAGCCTCCTGACACGTGACGGGCTCGGGCCCGTCATGGCGGTTCGCGCTCGTCGACGTGATCGGGCCGAAAGCTCTCGCGAGGAGACGCGGGATCGGATGGTCGGGGACGCGGAGACCGATCGTGCCGGCCTGGGACACGACCGGGCCCGGCGCCTCGGGGGTCGCCTGGAGGACGACCGTGTACGGGCCGGGAAGGTTCTTTCCGCAGAACGCCTCCGCGATGGGCGTCCGTGCGCCGAACCGGAAGACGTCCGCCACGGACGCGACCGCGATCGAGACGGCGAGCTCGCGCGGTCGCTCCTTCGCCGCGTACAGGCGGTCGACGGCCGCGATGCGGAACGGATCGGCCGCAAGGCCGTACACGGTGTCCGTCGGATGGACGACGAGGCCGCCTTCGCGGAGCGCCCCGAGGATCCGGTCCACGGCGGACGCGTCCAACACGAACTTGGATCCCACGTTCGTGGCTCGGAGGACAATGGCCACGGGCGTCCCCAACCGACGCGGTCTAATGGACTTTCGCGGGCGCGCGGAAGAGCAGGTACGCCTCGTGACCGAGCCGATCGTCCGGGGGCTCGTACGGATCGAGCTCGAACCCGGACGCGTCGGGGACGCGGGACGCGATCGCGCGGGTGAACGGGGCCGCGTCCGCCGAATCGGCGAACTCGGCGAGCGGGACGAAGGCCGCGTCGCTCACTTCGACGCGGTCGGGCCTGGGCTCGCCCGACTCGTAGGCCATCGTGAAGATGAGGAACGTGTCGTTCACCTTCGGGGTCACGAGGTTTCGCACCGCGATGAGGCGGCCCGCGCGCCCGATGATCCCGGTCTCCTCGAGGACCTCGCGTTCGACCGTCCGGACGACGGACTCCCGCGGCTCCACGTAGCCGGACGGGATGGCCCATCGCCCGGCCCACGGGCCGTACGTCTTCCGGACGACGAGGAGGGCGTCCCGGCGGACGAGGAAGGCGCCCACCCCGACCGTGATCGGATACGACGCGACGTTCGCCGACATGGGGACCTCGTACGCGCCTGGACGGGATGGCTTTTATCCCTCGCCGCGTTGGCCCGCGTCGGCCGGTGGCTCGATGGCGCGCAAGGTCACGTACACCCCACGCCGCTTCCTCCCGAGGATCTGGGACCTGCGAAATTACGACGTCGCCCCGGACGGCCGGACCCTCGCATACGGTGTGCGCCGGAAAGACCAGTGGGCCGTCCTCGTTCGGGACCTCCGGACGGGCCGGGAGCACCCCGCGATGCGCACGGTGGAGTCCGTCGGGAATCCCGAGTTCTCCCCGGACGGGAAGTGGCTCGCCTTCCAGTCCGACTTCGAAGGGGACGAGAACCACGATATCTTCGTCGTGCCGACGAAGGGCGGCCCCGCGCGGCGCCTCACGGACGATCCGATGGACGACGCGTCCCCGCGGTGGTCGCCCGACGGCACGAGGATCGCGTTCGTCTCGAACCGATCGGGGGATCGGGAGAACGTGTTCGTCGTGGACGCGCGGGGAGGCGAGGCCCGACAGCTCACGTTCGAGGAAGACATCGTGAGCGACATCGCGTGGCGGCCGGACGGGCAGGCCATCGCGTTCGTCGTCGGCACGGGGAACCGGGACTGGATCGGCCAGGTGGACCTCGCGGGCCGGTCCGAGAGCCTGGTCGCGTTCCCGGACGCGGAGGCGGGCTTCACGGCGGACTACGGGTCCGCGGAGCCGTGGTCCCCGGACGGGAAGGCCCTCGCGTTCGTCTCGAGCGTCCGCGACCGTCAGGACATCGGGGTCCTCGACCTCGCGACCCGCGAGGTCGCCTGGATCGTCCAGGGGCGCCACGACGCGTCGCGGCCTGTATGGTCCCCCGATGGCGCGCGGGTCGCGTTCCTCGAGAACCGGGACGGGAACATCCGGCTCCACACGATCCGCAGGGATGGCCGGGGACGCCGGCCTGTCTCCCCCGCGGAGGGCGTCGCGAACCGCGCCGCATGGCATCCGGACGGGCGCGGGTTGTTCTACCAGCACTCCACGGCCCTCCGGCCCGCGAGGCTCCTCTTCGTGCGAGGAGCCCGGCCCGCCGTCGTCGTGGACGCGGCCCGGACGACCCTCCCGAACCCGGAGTTCGCGGCCCCGAGGCTCGTGCGGTATCCATCCTCGGACGGGACGATGATCCCCGCGTGGCTGTACGTCCCGCCGAAATCCCGCGCCCGCAAGGCCGGGATCGTCGTGCCCCATGGCGGCCCGGAGAGCCAGACCCTCAACGAGTGGGACAGCGGGGACTTCGCCCCCCAGTTCCTCGCGGCGGAGGGGTTCACGGTCCTCTATCCGAACTACCGGGGCGGAATCGGGTATGGCCGCGCGTGGCGCAGGGCCGCCGATCGGCGGCTCGGAGACCTCGACGCGCAGGACACGATCGCGGGGGGCCGTTGGCTCCTGGAGAAGGGGCTCGTCCCCGCGGGCCGGCTCGGGGTCCTGGGCACGTCCCACGGAGGCTACCTGACGGCCCACTGCCTCGAACAGGCCCCGGACCTGTGGGCCGTCGGGGTGAGCATCGTCGGATACTTCAACTGGCTCACGGAGACGACGACGGAACGCGGGAACCTCCAGAAGTACGACCGGTGGAAGATGGGAGATCCCGCGACGCCGGAGGGCGTCGCCCTCTTCGAGAAGCTGTCCCCGATCCACTACCTGGACCGGATCCGCGCGCCCACCCTATTCACGTCGGGAGGCCACGACCCGCGGTGCCCGCCCACGGAGGCGCGCGCGATGGTCGAGGCGATGCGTCGCGCGGGGAAGACGGTCGACCACCTGGAGTTCCCCGACGAGGGCCACTGGCCGCGCAGGCGGGCGAACGAGATCCGGTTGTACGAGCGCGCGATCGCCTGGCTGAAGCGGTTCCTCCCGGACGAGGCCCCTAGAGGCAGGTCTTCGCGGCACTGAGGAACGCGTCGATCACCGCGGGCTCCGCCTGCGTGCCCATGGAGCCGATCCGAATCGTCTTGCCCCGGAGTGGGCCCAGACCGCCTGCGATGTGGACGTTGTGCTCGTCCCGGAGTCGCTCGACGAACTTGCCCGGGTCCAGGCCGGGCGGAGGCGACACGCACGCGACCGTGTTCGAGAGGAGCGGCTCCGCCGCGAACGGGGCGAAGCCGAGGGACGCGAGTCCGCCTCGCAGTTTCGCGGCCATCGTCGCGTGCCGCGCGATCCGGGCCTCGAGGCCCTCTTCCTTCACGAGCTTGAGGGCCCGGTGCACCGCGAAGAACAGGTTCGACGAGATCGTCGTGGGGGACGGATGCCAGTCGCCCCACTCCCGCTCGTAGCGGTCCCACGTGAACAGGTTGAAGTACCACCCGTCCGCGTCCTTCGGGTCCGCGGACTCCCAGAGGGAGGGCGCGACCGCGACGGGCGAGATCCCGGCGGGCGCCGCGAGGCACTTCTGGGACGCGCTGAACCCCGCGTCGATCCGGAGCGATCCGAACGGCAGGGGCAGGCCCGCGAGGGAGGAGACCGCGTCCACGAAGACGAACGCGTCCTTCGCGTGGGCCGCTTCGACGACCTCCGCGAGGGGGTTTGTGACCCCCGTCGAGGTCTCGTTGTGCACGATCACGACGGCCCGGGCGGGCTCCCGGAGGGCTTTCGTGAGGCCCTCCACGTCGGGCCCCTGGCCCCACGGGGAGGGGACGACGGCCACGCGGAGGTGATGGGACTCGAGGACCTCCCGCATCCGGTCCCCAAAGAACCCGTTGTCGACCACGACGGCTCGGTCCCCGCGTCGCAGGAACGTGTGGGCGAGGGCCTCGATCCCGGCATGGCCGGGGCCCAGGACGGGGAACACCCTGGCCTTCGGGGCCGCCCAGACGTACCGGAGGAGGCGCTCGACCTCCCCGTATGTCTCGACCCATGCGGGGCCATAGTGCGGTAGCGCCGGCTTCGCCAATTCCTCCTGGACGCGAGGGTGGAGAGGGACCGGCCCGGGCACGAGGAGGAGGGGGGCGCGCATCCAGGCCTCTCATGAATGGACGGGACGCTACTTCAAAGTGTCCCGCCCCGTGTCAGCACGGAGCACGTCTCAGTCCCGGATGCCGTTCTCCGAGACGCTGAAGACCGCCTCGGCTTCCGGGAGGCTCGGGGAATCGATCAGGCGGGCGATCCGCTTCCCGCCTTTCGACTTGCGCAGGTAGATCCGGAACGTCGCGCTGTGTCCGACCACGTGCCCGCCAACGGGCCGGGTCGGGTCCCCGAAGAACGCGTCGGGCTTCGCGTGGACCTGGTTCGTGACGTAGATCACCGCGTTGTGCAGATCCCCGAACCGCATGAGCTCATGGATGTGCTTGTTGAGCAGCTGCTGCCGTTCCGCGAGGACGCCCCGGCCGATGTACTCCGCGCGGAAGTGGGCCGTGAGAGAGTCGATCACGATGAGGCGGACGGGGAAGTCCTTCGCGAGCTCGTCCGCCTTCTGGACGAGGAGCATCTGGTGGTGGCTGTTGAACGCCCGTGCGACCTGGATCCGCTTGAGGATCTTCTCCGAGTCGAGCTCAAGGGCATCCGCCATGTGCCGGATGCGCTCCGGCCGGAACGTCTGCTCCGTGTCGATCCAGACGGTGTCCCCGTCGAGGCCACCGTCCTCCTCTGGGCGCGTCACGTTCACGGCGAGCTGGTGCGCGAGCTGGGACTTGCCCGATCCGAACTCGCCGAACGTCTCCGTGATGGCCTGCGACTCAAGGCCCCCGCCGAGCAGCTCGTCCAGGGCCTTCGAGCACGTCGTGAGCTTCGCGACGCTCTTCCGGCGCTCGAGGATCACGTCGCCCGTCTCGAAGCCGCCCACGTCGACGGCCTCTCGGGCCGCCAGGATGATCTTCTGGGCCACGTTCGTCCCGAGCTCCGCGGCGTCCGCGACCATCGCGGGCGAGGCTACGGCGAGGCCCATGAGGTCCGTGAACCCGGCCTCGCGGAGCTTCTCCGCCGTCGCGGGGCCTACTCCGGGGAGCTCCTCGATCGACTTGACGGTCGCAGCGATGGCCACCCTTTCACCCTTCGTCTCATCTCGGACCATGCCCTAAAAGGTAACACGGGGGGGTGTGTGAAACTATCGATTTTGGGCCTATCGCCCGACGTGCTCACGCCTCGTTCGCGGTGCGGGCCGTGGACGACCCGTCGACCTCCCGTGTCTCCGGCCCGTTGGCCGAGGTATCCCGCCAACCGCTCGCGAGTCGGAGATAGAGGAACACGGGCTCGCCCAGGCGGGCGATCATGAGCCCCTTGTGTGTGAGGGAATACCGACTGTCCGCCGGACGCTTCCCCACGGCGTCGCGGGTGATGAGCCCCATCTTCTCGAGCTGCCGGAGCTTCGAGCGGAGGAGGGGCGTGCCGATCCGCCCGAGGGACCCCCTCAGCTCGGAGAAGGTGATCGATTTCGTCAAGTGTGCGACCGCGAGGATGTCGAGGGACCATCGGCCGAAGATCGTCCTCGCGATCTTCAGGTTCCGGCGGACCGTGGTCTCGATGTCCGCGTCGGGCATCGCCCCCGACCGGCGGTAGATGTCCTGGGAGAACCGCGAGCACGTCTCCGCGAGGATCGTGAACCGGTCCATGAGGTCCCGGAAGAGATGCTCATCGTCGGACCGCATGGTCCCGGGGCGTCCGCGATGGGTCGCCGAGCTCTCCCGCTCATGCCCGGCCTGATCCACGGTACTCCCCTCGCCCGCCAAGTGCGAGGGCTCGAGGACTGTGTTCGCACGCTCGGTCACGGCCCGGCGACAGACGCGTGTGGGTATTTGGGCCCCATGTGTACAACATGATATCACCTGTGTTGGGGAACGACCCTCCCCGGAGCCCCTCCGGAGAGGCCATGGACCCGCGACCCCGGGCCGGCCGCCGCGACCGCGGTCACCTTTTTCCATCCCCGCGTGATGTTCGAGGGCGGTGCCCGAGCGCCTCTCGTTCGATCGCGTCGCGTCCATCTACGACGACACGCGCGGCCTGGCCCCCCGGGTGCTCGCGCGCGTGCTCGACGTCCTCGTCGAAGAACTCGAGGGGGACCGCGTCCTCGAAATCGGCGTGGGGACGGGGCGGTACGCGGTGCCCCTCCAGAAGAGCGGGATCGACGTCGTCGGGATCGACATCTCGCGGAAGATGGTCGAGCTCGGCCTCGCGAAAGGTCTGCGCAATGTCGTCTTCGCGGACGGGGCCCGCCTTCCCTTCGAGGACGGCACGTTCGACGTCGCGACGACGAACCACGTCCTCCACCTCGTCCCGGACTGGCGGGAGGTCCTCGGAGAACTCGCGCGCGTGACCCGGACGAGGTACTTCAGCGTCCTCGAGGACGGGGACCGATGGCCCATCAAGACGGAGTACGACCGGCGGGTCCGGGAGGGCGGACATCCATGGAAGGCGCCCGGCCAACCCGAGCGCGGCCTGCCGGACCTCCTCACGCCCGACGTCGTGATGCCCGTCGGGCCGTTCCACGAGGAGATCCCTGCGGACGTGCTCCTCGACGAGCTCGACGGCCGGATCTACTCGTCCCAGTGGGAGGTGCCCGAGGCCTTGCACCAGCAGGTCATGGCCGCGCTGCGGGACGCCTGGGCGGGCCGGGAGCTCTCCCGGTCGTACTCGATGGCGATCACGTTCTGGCGGGTCGAACGGATCGCGGCGTTCGCGCGATCCCGTCAGATGTCGTGAGGCGCGCCCGCGAAGGCGATGAGCGCCTCCCGCTCGAGGAAGTGCAGCTGACCCGGGATCACGATCGTATGCGGGGGCGGTCCGAGGTCCCGCTCGATGAGATCCCCGATCGAGCCCGCGGCCGCCCGGACGTCGGGCGACCCGACGCGGCTCACGACGCACGCGAGCGCGGAGACCGCGATGGCGTCCGTCTTCGCCTGGCGGGCCACGTCGACGAGGTATTCCAAGGCCTCCCTGGGGTCGAGGAACGTCCCGTCTCCGAGGACGTCGAGCAGGACGAGGCTGTGGAGCCCCGCCCCGCGGTTCCCCGCAATCGCCTCGACCGGGCTCGACGGACGGAAGGCGGCCGTCGGCCTCGGGACCGTCGTCGTCCGGCCGAACTTGTATGCCTGGAGGCCGAGGGTCCCCGCGACCGCGGTGAGCACGGACACGCCGTGAACGATCCGGGTCGGGATCCCCTTCGCCGCGGCCCGGAGGCGCAGGTCCACGTGGGTCGTCGCGACCATGGGGTCTCCCGCGACGAGGAACGCGACTCGGCGTTCCTTCGCCGCGGCCAAGATCTCGTCCCCGGACTCGACGCGCTCGCGGTCCAGGACCAGGACCCGCTTGCCCACGAGGCTTTCGACCCTCTCCGGGCCCGCGCCCGCCAGCGCGGACGTGTAGAACTCCGCGAACACGGCGTCCGCGGCACGAGCTTCTTCGAGCCCCCGGAGCGTGAGCCCCTTCTCGTCGTGGAGCCCGAGGCCGATGAAGACAAGCTCCCCCATGAGGCGCCGAACCGCGCGGGGACGAATGAACGTTTGCTAGAGGAGATTCTCGATCGCGAGGAGCACGCCGAACGTGAGGGCCGCCACGACGGACATGCGCACGGCCTTCAGCCACGGCCTCCGCCCCGTGAGCTTGCCGAGGAAGAATCCCGCGCCGAAGATGATCCCGATCCCGGTCACGCTCGAGACCGCCGCCGCGACGAGGAAGCTCGGTAGGACGCCGACCTGGAACAGGACGAGCGGCACACTCGTGATGCCCGCCACGGCGAGCGGGGCCAGGAAGTTCACGAACGCGATCGAGATGCGCGAGATGCGGAGGTCGCGGGAGATCCGCGTGTTGTCCAGGCGGGAGAGCATCGCGCGCTCAAGGTGCTGAAGCCGCAGCTCCCCCTCCGTGTGCTCCGCCTCGTACACGCTGACCCCCGTCGAGATCCCGATCGCGAGGCACGCCGCGAGCATCGTCCCGAGGGCGAACTCGAGGCCCAGGTCCGGCTCCGCGGTGGTCGCGGCCAGGATCCCGAGGACGACGAACGTGGAGTCGAACAGCGTGTTGACGAAGTAGCGGCGGAACAGGTCCGCGAACTCGACCAATCAGGCTCCCACGTCCCCATGGAGGGGGACGTTATGAGCCCTTCGAAAGTTCTTCATAGCTAGGCCCCATCGCGCCTCCCATGGAGGCGTGGTGCGTCGCGGTCCCTCGGGAACGGGCCGAAGAGATCCGTCGCGCGCTCCAGGAGAAGGGACTCCTCCGGACCGATGCGCGCATCGTCCCGGAAGGCCCCCGCGTGTACCTGCCCACCGTGCACCCCGTGGATGTGGGCTACCCGGTCCAGCGTCGTGCTTTCGAGGGGGGGGCACGGCCCGTCCGTTCGTACCGCGAGCTCGTCGAGGTCCCGGACGGACTCCGGCCGCGGTTGCCCTCCTCGTTCGACGTGATCGGCGACATCGCCCTGATGAAGATCCCGGAAGAGCTCGTCCCGCATCGGGCGGAAATCGGCCGGGCCGTCCTCGCGTGGAACCGAGCCCTCCGGGTCGCGGCGTGGGACCGCGGGGTGAAGGGGGGCTACCGGGTCCGGGACGTCGAGATCGTCGCGGGCGAGCGACGGACGACGACGGTCCACACGGAGCATGGCCTCCGCTACCGGGTCGACGTGGCGCGGGCGTACTTCAGCCCGAGGCTCGGCACGGAGCGCAAACGGGTCGCGGACGCCGTGCATCGGGGCGAAGCGGTCGGCGACCCCTTCGCGGGAGTCGGCCCGTACGCGATCCTCATCGCTCGGACCCGGGATCCCGCCAGGGTCGTCGCCTCGGACTCGAACCCGGTCGCCGTGGAACTGCTCCGCGCGAACGTCGGGTCGAACCGGGCGGCGCGCGTCGACGTCCGGGAGGGCGATGCGAGGGCCGTCCTGGGAGGCGCGGCCCCGCTCGACCGGGTCATCCTCGACCTGCCCCATTCCGCGCTCGACTTCTTCGGGGACGCCCTCGGCTCCCTGGCCGGCCGCGGAACCGTCCACCTGTACGGAATCCTGGAGCACGCCGAGCGGGAGAGCCGGGCCGAGGAGATCCGATACCTCGTGGAGCGCGAGGGGCGGTCCCTCGAGGACCTGCGCGTCCATACGGTCCGCGCGTACTCGCCGACGCAGCATCACGTCGCGTTCGACGTCACGGTGGGTCCAGCGTGACGCCCCGCTGACCCTGGTACGTGCCGGATCGGCGGTCGTACGTCTCCGACGCGGGGGACTCGAGGGTCAGGAACACGAGCTGCGCGAACCGGTCGCCGATCGCGATCTCGAGGGGATCCGACGACCCGTTCAGCGCGCCGAAGGTCAGGGTGCCCGTGAACCCTGCGTCGATCAGTCCGAACGACGCGAGCACGCCTCGGCGGGCCCACGTGGTCCGGAGCCAGATCTGACCCGCGATGTGGCGCCCGAGTGACACGACCTCTCGCGTGCTCACCGCGAAGCGGACCATCGGCGGGACGACGGCCCGACCCGACGTGACCTTCGCACGCGTGGCCGGGACGACGACCTCCGCGACGGCCACGTCGTACCCGTTCGGAGTGAGGTTCGTCTCCTCGAAGGGTTCGATCCGGATCTCCCCCTTGGCCCGGTACCTCCGGAGGTCCC
Organism: Thermoplasmata archaeon; assembly: GCA_035283365.1. Taxonomy (GTDB): domain Archaea; phylum Thermoplasmatota; class Thermoplasmata; order RBG-16-68-12; family RBG-16-68-12; genus RBG-16-68-12. The sequence goes on from DATETY010000008.1 coordinate 90,254, forward strand.
CGTCGGAGAGGAGCGCCACGGCCGCGCGGTATTCCGGGGCGGCCATTAAGGGTTCCGGGGCTCCACCCACATCGGGCCTCGAAGGGTATGTACGGAGACTTTCTCAGGAGGACGCGCCATCGGATTCAGGTGGCTTGCCATGGACGCCGTCCTCCTCGAACCACGACCCCGGGAGACACCCGAGGACGCATGCCCGCACGCACAGGTCCGGGCGCTCGGGACGGACGCGAACACGACGTTCGTCCGGTGCCTCGCGTGCGACCGCATCCTGATCGTTCAGGGAGGTCGGGCGTGGACCCTGCGGGCCTGAGCGGACGCGGTGCGCCCGCGTCGGCTCCGAAGGTTTAAGCGAGTCCCGATTCTTAGGCCGCCTCAAGGTCGGACCATGGATTTCCGCCTGACCGAGGCGCAGAGGCTCGTCCAGGAGACCGCCCGGGACTTCGTGGATCGGGAGCTGATCCCCCACGTCCGGGACTGGGAGGCGAAGGGCGAGGTCCCGCGGCCGTTCTACGACAAGATGGCGAAACTCGGGTTCCTGGGGGCGCCTGTTCCGGAGAAGTACGGCGGCGCGGGGATGGACTACGTGTCGTTCGCCCTCCTCGTCGAGGAGATCAGCCGCGGCTCGTCCAGCGTGCGCACGACGATCTCCGTCCAGACGTCCCTTTCCGAGACGACCCTCATGCTGTTCGGGACGGAGGGGCAGAAGCGGGAGTGGCTCGTGCCCCTCGCGAAGGGGGAGCGGTTCGGTGCGTGGGCCCTCACGGAGCCGGAGGCGGGGAGCGACGCGGCGAACCTCGGGACGACCGCAAGACTCGATGGAGACGAATGGGTGCTGAACGGCCGGAAGCGGTTCATCTCCAACGGGAGCGTCGCCGACCTCGTGTTCGTGTACGCGCGGGACCCCGGCAGCAAGCGACACGAAGGGCTGTCGTGCTTCGCCGTCCCGAAGGGGACTCCCGGATTCACGGTCACGAAGGTCGAGACGACGACCAAGCTCGGGCTCCGAGCGAGCCCCACGGCGGACCTCGCGTTCGAGGACTGCCGCGTCCCCGAGGCGAACCTCGTGGGGAAACGCGGGAACGGCTGGGATCAGGCCATGCGCACCCTGAACAGCGGGCGACTCGGGATCGCCGCGGGGGCCGTGGGCGTCGCGCGGGCCGCCCTCGAGGCGGCCACGAAGTACGTCCAGGAGCGGAAGGCGTTCGGGCGGCTCATCGGGGATTTCCAGCTCATCCGCGAGATGATCGCGGAGTCCGCGACGGAGATCGACGCGGCCCGGCTCCTGACCCTCCGCGCGGCCCACCTCCGGGACCTGGGCCAGGACAACACGAAAGAGGTGTCCATGGCCAAGCTGTTCGGGGCCCAGATGGCCATGCGCGTGACGGACCGCGCGATCCAGATGCACGGCGGATACGGGTACAGCGGAGACTTCGACGTGGAGCGGTACTTCCGCGATGCGAGGATCCTCGGTCTGTACGAGGGCACGAACGAGATCCAGAAGCTGATCATCGCGGAGCGCGTCCTGGGGCCGCCCTCGAAGCGGCCGTGAGGCCGGATGGCCGCGGACTGCATCTTCTGCAAGATCATCCGGCGGGAGGTCCCTGCGAGCATCGTCCGCGAGGACGCGGACACCCTCGCATTCATGGACATCCGGCCCATGAACTCGGGCCACGTCCTCGTGATCCCGAAAACCCACGCGGTCCTCCTCGAGGAGCTTCCCGGCGGCGGTGCCGGGCGCCTGTTCGAAGCGACGAGGGCCGTCTCGGGGGCGCTCCGTCGCGCCGGGATCCGCTGCGAAGCCGTCAGCCTGTACGTCGCGGACGGACGCGAGGCGGGTCAGGAAGTCCCTCACGTGCACGTCCACGCGATCCCCCGGTTCGCCGGCGACGGGTTCGGCCTCCGCGTCACGCCGGGCTACGGCCGAATCGCGCCGCGAGACGAGCTCGAACAGATCGCCGGGAAGATTCGTCAGGGACTCGGGGCGTCAGGTCCCTAGGCGCGCGCGAATCGCCTCGAGGTCGTCGCGGGCCAACTCGGCGCGTGCGGTCGGGAAGAGGCTCACCTTCTCCTTGCGGAAGTGGTCCGCGAGGAACTGGATCGTGAAGACCCCGTGGCGGTTCATCTCGTAGATCGCCGCCGCCGGGGGGCGTTCGAGGTCGAGGGCCGCGCGAGCTTCCTTGAGCTTTCCGATCTCGCGGCGGATCTCGTCGTGTTCGTACTGGACGACGTTCACGAGCGATCCGAACCGGCCGAGCTTCACCTCGAGGATGGGCAGGACGGACTCCTCCTCGAGGCGGAAGTGGGGGACGAGCTCCTCCTCGAAGAAGCGGATCGCCTCGTCGAGGAGGATTCGATTCTCCTCCGTGACCTCGAGCGTCGCCGTCATCTCGTCGAGGGTCGCCTCGAGCTCGGAGAGCTTCTCGATGAAGTCGCCGTGTTCGTCGAGGAGGCGCGCGAACGGGTCCGACGCGTCGCCCATGGGCCCTCCCTACGGAGAGAATCGGGCCGGGGTCCGCGGGAACGGGATCGCGTCCCGGATGTGGTCCAGCTTGCAGATCCACTGGATGAGCCGCTCCATCCCCATGCCGAACCCGGCGTGCTGGACCGAGCCGTACCGCCGCGAGTCGAGATACCACGCATACCGCCGCGGGTCCTCGCCCTGCTCGGCCAGGGACTTCTCGATCGTCGCGAGGTCCGTCTCCCGCTCGCTCCCGCCGACGATCTCGCCGACCCCGTCCCCCCCGATCACGTCGAACGCGAGGACGAGATCGGGCCGCGCCGGATCGCGGGCCTTGTAGAACGCCTGGGAGACCTTCGGGTAATGGGTGACGACGATCGGCTTCGACTTGCCCTCCGTCAACGCGCGCTCCTCGAGGGTCCGCAGGTCTTTCCCCCACTCGAGCTCCATCCCTTTCGATTTCAGGATCTTGAGCGCCTCCTCGTACGTGACGTGTTCGAACGGCGGCGTGACGGCCTTCAGGAACTCGGGGGTTCGGCCGAGCGCGGCCACGTCGTCCGGGCGCTCGTCCGCGACCCGGCGACATGTGTGGGCGATGACGCCCTCCGCGTGCTCGATCACGTCCTCCATCCCGGCCCACGCCTCCTCGATCTCCGCATGCCAGTACTCCGTGAGGTGACGACTCGTCCGGGACTTCTCCGCGCGAAACGACGGCCCGATGTAGTAGACCTTCTCCATGGCCACGGCGAGCGCCTCCGCGTACAGCTGCCAGGATTGGGTCAGGTACGCCTTGCGACCGAAGTAATCGACCTCGAACAGGGTCGAGCCGCCCTCGCTCCCGGCGGGCGTGATCATGGGCGGGTGGACCTCCCAGAACCCCTTCTCCCGGAAGTACTCGTGGACCGCATCGAACGCCGTGTGGCGAACCCGGAACATCGTCGTCATCCGCTGGGACCGGACCCACAAGTGCCGGACGTCGAGGAGGAACTCCTCGCTCAGGTCCTCCTGAATCGGGAACTTCTCCGCGAAGTGGACCACGCGCACATGGGACGCGCGGATCTCCACGCCTCCCGGGGCCCGGGCGTCCTTCGCGACGGTCCCTCGCACCTCGACCGCGGACTCGATGAGGGCCCTCTCGACCGCCGCGAAATCGTCCGCGGGCACGGCGTCCCGCGACACGGTCACCTGAACGATGCCCGTCGCGTCCCGAACGACGACGAAGGCCTTGCCGCCGACGGTCCGGATCCGGTAGACCCAGCCTCGCAGCTGGACCTCCGTGCCGGCATGGCGTCCCTTCAGGATGTCCGCGACCGCGGTCATGAAGGCCGGGCCATCCCGGTGTGGCTAGATTACCCTTTCGCGGTCGTCGAAAGGGAGAAAAACCATCGACGCGCTCCTCTCCCGCTTTGCTGCGACTCGCTCGTCTCGGCGACCTCGATGCCCTCGTCCGGATCGAGAAGACATGTTTCCCGCGGGGTCAGTTCCGACGGGATCACCTGGAATGGATCATCCGGAACGAGCGGGGGCTCACCCTCGTCGAGGAGACGGCGCGGGGCCTCGAAGGAGCTCTCATGCTCCTGCTCGAGTCGCGGGTGTGTCGCGTCCTCTCCGTCGCCGTGATGCCGTCCGCCCGCCGCCGCGGGTTGGCCACCACGATGCTGGCAGCGGCCGAGGACGCGGCGCGCCGACGCGGCGCGGTCCGCATCCGGCTCGAAGTGAGCACGCGGAACGCGGCCGCGATCGAACTGTATCGCTCCCTCGGGTACGAAATGGAAGGGGTCCTCCCACGGTACTACTCATGGGGAGAGGATGCGTTCAGCATGAGCAAGCCGCTGAGCCCGGCGCTTCGACGCGCGTCGCCTCCTCCGCCCACCGTTCAACATCTCTCGTAATACATATAAATATCTGGATAATAATCAACCGGACGCCGCCGCAAACGCTTAAGCCCTCGATCCCGTTGTGCGGTGCCCGCGGAGCGCCATGCTGCCCATCCCGACGAAGTTCTTCGTGACCTCCGGCAAGGCGGTCTCCAAGGTGTCCGACCTGAACGCGTTCGACGAGGCCCTCCTGAACGCGGGCCTGAGCGAGCAGAACATCGTCGCCGTGTCGTCCGTGCTTCCCGTGGGGATCCGCGCCGTCCGGCGGCGGGACCTCCCGATGGGCGCGATCACGCACTGCGTCCTCGCCCAGCAGCGCGGGGGCGAAGGCGAGTCGATCTCCGCGGGGATCGTGCACGGCTTCCGGGAGGATGGATACGGCGGATACGTCGCGGAGGGGCACATGCACGGGACGAAGAAGTCCCTCCAGGAAGTCCTCGAGTGGAAGATGGGGGAGATGGCGAAGCTCCGGGGGATCAAGTTCAAGCGGCTCGAGTACCGGATCGAGGAGATCAGCATTCCGATGGACCACTACGGCGCCTGCCTCGCGGCCCTCGTGTTCCTCGCGTAGTCCATGTTCGGCGTCGTCGTGTGTCCCCGCTGTCGACGCGCGAAGGGCGTGGACCTCACTCAGAAGACCACCGCGTGCTCGTGCGGGTTCGAGATCCGTGTCGTGCCGGCGCGCGTCCGCGCGAAGGCACCCACGGCCCGAGGACTCGCGGCCCTCGTCGGCCAGGCGAACGCGGAACTCGCGGGGGGCCTCGATACGTACCGCCGCGACGCGGCCCCCCGGCCGCGACGACGGTCCCAGGACGTCCACGCGCGCGTCGCCGGGAAGGCCGCGAAGGCGGGGGACCGCGCCCACCGGATCCACGCGGTCGCGGTCGCCCTCTCCGAGGAGCTCGAGGTGTTCTCGCGGGACGACTGGCGGCGCGTCCTCGAGCGGCTCGGGATCCCGGCGGCGGACGACGCCCTCGAGGGCCTCGTCCAGCGCCGCGAGGTGTACGAGCCGACGCCCGGGTTCTACCGGGCCGTGAGCCTCACTCCTTGACGGCTTGAGTCCGCCGGCGCGCGCGCCGGATCTTCCGGCGGATGTCCTCGGGGAGCGTGCCGGGAAGGAGGTATGCGTACACCCATCCGTACAGGATGAGCGCGAAGACGAGCGACGTGACGAGGCCGATCGCGCTGAACAGGGCCTCGGGCGTGCCCGCGAGGAGGACGAACGGGGACAGGAGCGCGAAGTGTGCGTACCGGATCCCGACGGCCTGGGCGAACGGTCTCCACGTGTCGCCCTGGGACGCGCCGAACCCGATCACGCTCCCCGACACGGCGTTCGCGAGGCCGAGGCTCAGCGAGAACACGCCCAAGAACACGAGGGTCGCGGGCGCGGACAGGCTCCCCGGATTCCAGACCGCGGACGCGGCGACCGCGGTCGAGGCGGCCCCGACGCCCAGGGCCACGCCGTAGAACGTCGTGTCGAAACGGCCCCTGTACGCGCGCCGGTTCAGGTAGACGACCTTGAATCCCTCCTCCACCGCGAGGACGAGCGCGAGCACGGCGAAGAAGCCGACCGCGGACGGCTGCTGGACCGCGACGGAGAGGACGCTCGCGAGGACCCCGAAGATCATCCCGGCGGCGAGCGAACCGAACACGCGGCGGTCGTCGAACAGGGTGTGGTCCATGTGCGGGCGATCGAACCGCCGCAGGGAGAACCAGAGGGTCAGGAGGGCGGGCCCGACCCCAAGCCCCATCGCGACGAAGAAGTCGGCCTGGCCCGCCATCCCCGCGGATTACGACGGCTGCGTACTTAACTCCCGCGTCCGGGTATCGAGGCTGACAACGGGGACCGCGCCTTTATGGCCTTTCCGGAGGGTGGAACGGACCGCCATGCCCGGGAAACAGCCCCGGGCCCTCTGTCCCGTCTGTCAGGAGCCGATGCCCCCGGACGAGACGGAGTGCCGGAACTGCGGGGCGTTCGTCATCGATGAGGCCGTGGTCCGCCTCTGCCGAGCCTTGGGCATCGACCGCCCGAAGGCCCTCGCCTTGTTCGAGGCGGGGTTCCGCCACCCGACCCAGCTCAAGGACCGCGACGTGAACGGCGTCCTCGAGAGACGGGAGAGCGGGCTCCTGTTCCTCTGCACGAACTGCGGGAGCTTCGTCGCGACGGACGACCCGCGTTGTGCCCGGTGCGGCTCGGAGTTCGAGCCCGATGAACCCGCCTGGTCCGAGGCCGAGGAGGACATCCTGGACCTCGTGCTCTGCCCCAACTGCGGGGCAGACAACGGCCCCGACTGGGCGGAGTGCGAGATCTGCGGGGTCCCTCTGCCCGGCATCGAAGCTCGGCCGAGGGCCCCGCCGACACCGGCCGAAGCCTCCGCGGGACCCGAGCCCCCGCAGGCGACGGAGGCCGATCGGGACCGCGAGCCCGACGAGCTCGACGGGATCCTTGCGGACCTACAGACCGCCCTTGCACCGACGGAGCAGGTCCCCGCGGGACCTCGCGAGGAGACCTCGCGGCCCGCGCCTCGGGCGGCCGAGCCACCGAAGCCGATCGCCATTCCGACGCCGACTATCCGGGCCCCCGAACGCCTCCCGCGGAAGGCGGACACACTCAATCGCATGGCCGAGCCGAACCGGGACCGGCCCGCGGCCCGACCTCCCTCCCCGCCAGCGGAGCTACACGCCCGGGCCGAGCCGCGCGACGCGCCCGCTCGGCCGGCCGCCCGCCCCGAGCGCGGTCCCGAGCCTGACCGTTCCGTGGAGGCAACCCCGCCCGGCCCGATCGTGGCCATTCCACGGGCCAAGCCGGCCGAAACCCGCCAAGGTCCCGTAGAACCGGCGGCCAGGCGGCTCGTGAAGCAGCCCGCGGAGTTCCGCGTACGACGATCTGAGCCGGATCCCACGGTCGGCCGAGCGCGGGCCCTCACGCCTCGCGAGCTCCTGGGGCCGGCCGTCGCGGCGGCAGGACTCAGCCTCATCGCGATGCGCTCGGTGGGTCCCGCGTGGGTCGCCTGGGCGATCGCGTTCGTGTTGGCCGCGCTCGCGGGATACGGGATCGCGGGCGCATGGCCCACCCTGTTGCGCCTTCGCCGGATCGATGCGGCCCTCCTCCTCGCGGGGAGCGCCGTCGGGATCGCGACGCCGATGGTCGGGTCCGCGGGCCTCGGGATCCCGGATCCGGCCCTCCTGGTCCTCGCGATCTGCCCGGCGCCGCCCCTGGCTTTCGCGACGCGTCGGCTCCTCGCGAGGTCGGGCCGCATCCTCCTCGCGGCCGCGGCGGCAGCTCCCTTGACCGCGGCAGCCGTCGCGGTCGCGGAGGGCGTCGCGTATGCGCTCTCGGACGCATGGCTCGCGGGCCTCCTCGCCCTCCTCCCGTGGCCCGCCGCGGTCGCCGCCTTCGAGGTCCGGGGACGCGCGACCAGCCTCGCGGTCCGGAGAGAGCTCGCGGAGGCGGAGCGACACTACGCGGACGAGGACTACGCGCGCTCCGTGGAAGACTACGACCGCGCGATCCGGCTCAGCGAACGAGGATCGAAGCGCGAGGACCTCCCGTGGTACGGGAAAGGAGCCGCCCTCATCATCCTGGGCCGGTACGAGGACGCGCTCGTCTCGATCGACCGGGCGCTGGACATCAACCCGCGCAACGAGGTCGCCTGGCTGAACAAGGGGAACGCGCTCACGAAGATGGGGCGGTTGCTCGACGCCCTCCGATCCTTCAATGCGGCGATCAAGGTGAACCCCGCGTACGAGGTCGCGTGGAACAACAAGGGGAACGCGCTCGCGCGCCTCGGGCGGTACGAAGAGGCCCTGCGGTGCTACGAGAAGGCCCTCGAACTCGATCCGGACTACCGCGGAGCCTGGGTCAACAAGGGGTACGTCCTCGCGAAGCTCGGGCGATACGACGAGGCGGCTGCGTGCGCGGACAGCGTGATCCGTCTGGGCGAAGCCGCCCGGGCCGGACCCGCCTGACGATTCTGGCTTTCGAGAACCGTCCCATCTCCTTAATAGGGGGCACGCGACGTGCCTCCACGGGCCCGGAGGACCGGGACGTTGACGCGTATCCTCGACAAGATCTCCCTCGACCGCCTCCGCGACAAGGAGCTGAAGGTGAGCCTCCTCTGTCCGTACTGCAAGTCCGCACGGATCGCGTTCGCCGAAGGCGGGTCGCCGGGCACGTGGGAGGGGATCGACTGCCCGAAGTGTGGCGCGCACATCCTCCTGGACAGCCTGAGTCTCGTCGTCGTGAAGGACGCCCGCGCGGCGCCCCGCTCGTGAGCGAGCGCGTTCTCGTGACCCGAGGCGCAGGGCCGCGGGGGGCGGCCCCATGGACTCGGCTACGGGCCCAAGACCCGGATCCTCTGGCCCTGGTGGTGACCCGCCCGGTTCCCGTAGTACAGGAGGAGCAAGTCGCCGGGCCCGATTCCCGACACGGTGACGGTCTGGGAGGCGCCGGCCGCGAGGGTGAAGAACCCGGGTGCCCCGCTCCGCGCGGCCGTGAACACGTTGAAACTCGCGGACGCCGTCACGTCGAAGAAGCCCGAGTCGATGTCCGTGGTGACCACGAAGTACCTGAAGTCCGGGTCTTCGACCGTGAGGTTCGGGCCGCCCAGCGTGTTCAACGAGTCGAGCCGGATCGGCACGGTCTGCCATCCCTGGTTCCGGTCGCTGTTCACGACGAACTGGAGGGCCATGCTCCCCGTCATGTTGAACAGGGCGGAGACCATCCGGCCCGTGAACGCGGTCGCGAGATCCAAGATGAAGTCGTCCGCGACGACCGCGACGAAGTCGGGATCGCCGCCGTCCACGTCGATGTACACCTCCGTGACCATCAGGCTCGGAGCGCTGCGCACGCCGTGGAAGTCCAGGCCGAACTCGATCAGGCGCGTCGATCCCAACGGGAAGCTGTGGGCCCCCGTCATCCGGACATCGAACCAGTCATCCGGATCGTTCGGCCTCCCGGGGCCCTCGAGGATCAGATCCTCGTTGCGGTCGCTCACGCCGAACTGGTAGACATCCACGGCCGTCGAGCGGAGTCCGTGGTTCGTCACGACGAGCGTCGTCTCGTCGGGCATCGTGACCTGGTCGTCGTCGGCCTTCGCTTCCGCGCGGGCGATCGGGACGATGTGGAACGGGACCCGGAGCACGTCGCCTCCCGCGGTCGTCTCGCTCAGGGTCAGGAAGCCGTCGTACTCCTCGAACTGGGCCTCGGGCGCGAGGGCGCTGAAGTTCACGACCACGCCGAAGTTGAACTTCCGGGACTGCCCGGCTCCGACCGAGAGGCCTGAGGGGTGGCTGAACGAGATGCTCCCCTCTGCGTCCGACGCGAACAACAGGCCGGACGTGAGCGCGAACGTCTTCCCCGACGGGCCTTTGTTTCGGAGTTCGAGGCGCGCGCCGAATGATTGCGGGCCCGGGTCCACCCGCTCCCGCACGCCGAACGAGAGGCTCCCCGGGACGACCACGGACTCGCTCATCGCGGCCGCGTCCGCGCGCACGCGTCCCGCCCCCATGAGAGAGACCGGGTACGGCACGCCCGGCGTCGGTTCCGCGTTTGTGGCCGTGTTCATGAGGAGCGATTTGATCTCGGTGATGGACCAGCTCGGGTGGAGCTCCCGCATGAGGGCCGCGACCCCCGCCACGTGGGGCGAGGACATCGACGTGCCCGACAGGCTCACTCCGCCCGTCCCGGATCCGACGTCCACGGAGAAGACGGCGCCCCCGGGGGCCGTGATGTCCGGCTTCAGCGCGGAGTCGCCGAACCGCGGGCCTCGGGATGTGAACGACTGGAGCCGGTCCGGGATCGGGAGGGTGTTCGCTGGGTCCAGGATGAACGTCGTGTCCGCGTCGATCCTCGCGCTGATGAACACGCCGTTCGCGGTCCCGACCATGACCGCGGGGATCGTGATGTTCGTCGGATCCCCACCCATGATGATCGGGCCCGCGCCGGCCGCGTTGTTGTAGACGACCACGGCGATCGCCCCCGCGGCCTGCGCGTTCAGGATCTTCTCCGCGAACGTGCACACGCCACGCTGGATGAGCGGGATCTTCCCGGTCAAGGATCCCTCCGCGGGCGGAGAGGGGGTCGATCCCGTGCTGCAGGCCTGGGCGGCCGGCGTACCCGGGTTCCCGAGCCGGACCGCGGGGCCGCTGATCCCGGTCGTGTTGGAGAGAGGCGGCGTGATCGCGGCCTCGAGGGACTCGTAGTTCCCATCGGCGCCTTGGCTGCCCGCGACCCCCACGAGCTGCGCCGCCACGCCGGGGTCGTTCCCGGCGGCCACGCTGATCGCGTTCGCCGCGGAGGCCGGGGCCCCCGTGATGTATGGGATGTTCCCCGAGTTGCCCGCCGACGCGACGACGATCACGCCCAGGTCCACGGCCGCGTTGGCCGCGACGGCCGTGAACTCCGTGTCCCGTCCGAAGGCCCCGCCGAGGGACATGTTGATCACGTCCACATGGTCCGACGTGTCCCCGTCCCCGTTCGGGTCCGTCGCGATCTCGATGGCCGCGACCACGTTCGCGGAGGAGGTGCTCGCCGTCCCGTCGTCCGCGCAGCCGCTGAACAGCTTGATGGCGATCAGGGAGGCCCCGGGAGCGACGCCCTGGGGGAACGAGCCGAAGGCCATGCCCGCCGTGATGCCCGCCACGTGGGACCCGTGGCCGTTGTGGTCGAGCGGATCCGGGTCGGGCTTCGGCACGGCCGTGCAGTTGGACCGCTCTTCCTCGTCGAACCCGCGCGCGTCGTAGAACTCCCCGACGAGGTCCGTCCCCCCAATGACCTTCGCGGTCGGGAACGTGCCGGGCTCGACGATCGTGCGGTTGTTCGACACCCAGTCGGACGCCTCGCCGCTGCCGCCGAACGCGGCGTGCGTGTAGTCGATCCCGGAGTCGATGATCGCGACCGTGGTCCCGGTCCCGTCGGCACCCAGATCCGCATTGGTCCGGCCGCCGAAGATGAACGGCACGCTGCGGTCGAGCTCGATCTCGTACGTCGCCGCGGGGAACACGCGGGCCACGCCGCGAAGGCCCCCGATGGTCCCGATCGTCGCGGCATCCGCGCGGATCGCGATCCCGTTGTACACGATCTGATACTCGTGAAGGACGCGGGCCCCCATGGACTCCAGGGCGGCCGCGAAGCTCGCCTGGGACGCCCGCAGGCCCGCGACATACGCGCGCTCCTCCGAGGGGGCCAGGGGGGACATACCCAGGGCCGCGCGGTGCGCCTGCTCGGCCGCGAGGGACCGGCCCTCGAGCCCGACGACGACCTCGACGGGGCCCGCGCGGACCGTCGCGGGGGGACGCCCGAACGGCGCATCGCCGAGCCACCCTCCGAACGACCGGAACTCGCCGTCGAACAGGGACTCCACGAGCCCCTCGCGGAAGTCGAACGGAGACATCGCGGCGAGGCCCTCGGACGCGCGCGCGGCCGCGACCGCGACGCCGGGCGCGGCGAGGGTCGCCACGAACATGCAGACGATCGCTACGCTCGTCCAACGGACCACGGATGCGGACACGTCCCTTCCTCCCCGCTCACGCGATGGAGCCCCCTCCGCGCGCGAGATGGGAAGGCATGCACGTCCGCCATTAAAACGGTGACGCCCGGCGATGCCGCCTGCGGTGGCATTCTCAAGGTCGATAACCGCGAGCCCTCACTTCTCCGCGGACGCGCCCCGGCCGTACATCTTCGTGTACCACTCCATGACCTCCGCGTCCGAGATGCGGTCCACCTGCTCCCCGACGTCGACCTCGTTGTCGCGCTCCCACTCCTCGACGATCCGACGGGCCGCCGCATCTCCGAGGAACTCCGTGATCACGAGTTCGGACTTCCGGCGCTTCGCCTTGAAGGCCGCGACCATCTCAGTGCCGTCGAACACGACGTAGCAGTAGCCCGTTCGGAACTTGCCCACGATGGAGGCCCGGAAGAACAGAGAGAGGCTGTCCTGGGGCGTGAGGACGAAACGCCGACGGGCCGGCGTTCGAGCGAGTTCCTCGAGGGCGTCCTTCACGACCCAGTACACGGTCCGCTCCCCCCGCGCGAGGAACCCCTTCGTGAGCCAGCCTTCCCGCTCGAACTCGCGCAGAAACGCGCGGGTCTCCGCCATGTTGTACTCGAACCGCGTGTAGGTCGACAGAGCCTCCGCGGACGTGACGCCGAGGCCTGCGACGAGGCGACGGAGGACATCCCGGCGGGCGTCCGCCCGGGACATCCGCGCGTCGGGCACCGCGACGTACCGGCCCGAGCCGTCCTGGGCGACGTGGCTCCCCATGTAGAGCTTGCGCAGGGCCGCCAACGTCGTGACCGCGCCGAAGTCGGACAGCCCGACGGCCCGGGCCCGCGAGACGGGGCCGTTCTCCGCGACGAGCTTGAGCACGTGCCGCATCTCCTTCGTCAGGGGCGCCGCCTTCGCGGCCCGGAACAGGGCGAGGTCCTCCGCGCTCGCGTACGTGATGTACTCGGGGATCCCCTGGCCCCGGAGGAATCGTCCTTCCCGGTGGAGGCGGTCCAGGGGCCGGAACGCGCGGACGCGGAGACGGGCCGCGAAGTCGGACCGGAGACCCCCGAGGGCCCGGGCCGCCTCGACCGCGTCCGCGAAGCGGGCTTCCGGGGAGATCCCCTGATGGGCCAGGACGAGCCCGACCAGTTCGGACGGCTCGAAGTCCCGCGGCACGATGGGCCCCTTCGCGAGGAAATCCCCCAGGCGGACGAAGCCCGCGCGCTTCCAGGCGGAGAGGTCCTCGATCTCGGGGACGTCCTTTCCCAGGAGGCGCGTGACCCGGAGGATGTCGACCCCCCGCAGCGCGTGGAACGCGATGAGGCGGTCCAGGGCCTGGATCGCCTCCTCGAGCAGGTCCGGCGCGTTCAGGTCGAGCTCCCGCACCTCCACGCAGCCGCTCATCTCCCAGACCTCCGCGATCCCGACGAGGTCCCCGTCCTTCACGAGCGGATAGAACCAGCCCTCCCCGTAGCGGCTCGCGACCTGGGCCCACAGGGGCTGCGTCCACGGATCGAGGAGGGACAGGACGCGCATGGGGTCCCGCGAGGGGGCGGCCAAGGCCTGCCTCAGGGCCGCGAGTTCCTCCGTGAGGACGAACATCTCGCCCTCCGACTTCCCCGTCACGAGGATCCTCGCCACGACCCCGCGCTCCTCGAGGGCGTCGACGAGCCACTCGAGCTCATCCCATTCGAACCGGGCCCACTCCCGGATCCCGGAGAACGTGACGGGCCCGTGGGCCGCGAGGAACCGTCGCACGAGCACCTCCATCGCGTCCGGGACGGCCTCGACGGGCGCGTCGAACGCGACGTACAGGTTCCTCGAGGTCCATCCGTCCCCCTGGAACTTCCGGATCACGTATACGTCGTAATCGAGCTTCTCGAGCGCCTCCTTCACGCGCTCCCTCTCGTCGCGGACCTTCGCGGCGATCCCGTACAGGTCGATCCCGTCCGAGGCGCGGACGACCTCGAGGACCTTCGACTCGAACTCGGTGAGCGGCTCCCGCGGGAACGCGGACAGGAAGACGGGGACGTCGGTCGCCCGGACGTACCGCACGCGGCCGTTCAGGAACCGCCCCTCGAGGATGTCCCCCGAGGCCCGCCGCTTCATCCACGTCGCGTGGTCGAACCGCGAGGCGTGGTTCCACACGTCGAGGACCATCCCGGCCTCGAGGAACCGATCGAAGTACTCGTCGATCGTCCCGATGGAGCCGAACTGCTTCCCGAGCAGGTACGCTTTCACGTGGGTCTCCTCGAACACCTCGCGGGTCTCGTCCTTCCGCTGGAGTTTCTGGAGGTCCCGCGTGAGGATGTACTGAAACTCCTCCCCGACGAGGAAGTGCCCGGACGACACGAGCCCCTCCGCCTCGAGGTCCCGGAGGGCCTCCTCGACGAGCTCGACCTCCAGGTCGAGCGGGACGGCGAGCTCCTGGGCGGTCTGCGGGCCGTCCGCCTCGAGGCGTTTCGTGAGGAGCGCGTCCAGAGCCTCCTCGAAGTTCGCCCGGGCCGGGTCCCGCGCGAAGAACACGGTCTCATCGACGCCGCGCCGACCCAGGCGGTACGCGCGCTCGAGTTTGCGGAGCGCCTCGTTCAGGACGCCCTTCTCCATCTTCGTGAGGCGGGCGAGCTCCTTTTGGGACCGCGGCTTCTCCGCGATGAGGCCGAGGATCTTCTCCTCGGGCGGCTTGAGCCTCGACTTCTGGGCGTACACGGACACGTAGAGGGGCACGCGGTCCGTCGGGGCCCAGTGGATCCCCTTCGGAGTCCAGACGCTCTCCACGGCGCCCTCCTCCATGAGCGCGCCCGCCCAGCGGCGGACCTCGGGGAACCCGGCGGACGTCGCCTCGAAGACGGTCCGGCCCTTCTGCTGGAGGAGGTTCGCGTCGCCCACGCGCTCCAGGTACGCGAGGATGTCCGCCTTCCGCGCGACCTTCGGGAGTTTCTTTCGGAAGTACTCGCGGATGTCCGCCTCCTGAAACTGGATCTCGATGATCTGGGACTCGGGCATCACGCGCTTGAGGACCTGTCGGTGCAGTTCCCGCAGGAGGGCGGACCGGTCCTCCATGAGGACGAGGTCCGAGACGCCCTGCAGGACCACGTTGTGCGCGAACGGGGACGGAAGGTTGCTGAAGTCGCTCATCGCGACCCCGATCTCGCCCGCCTCGATCGCGCGGACGACCTCCGTGGCGTGGCCCAGGTCCATCACATCGTGGAGGATCTCGTTGTATGTCTCCTTCACGACGGGGAAGTCTTCGATCTCGTGGAGCCAGTCGAGGACCCTCTGGGACCGGAGCTGCTGACGCCCGATCGAGACCTCGCGGCCCTTGTAGGAGCGGAGGACCATGAAGGCCCGCGTGGCGCAGTGGCGGAAGCGCTGCTTGAACAGCTCCGTGTTCTTCACGGCCCGGCGGAGGAGGGACTCGATCTCCGTGCTCTTCACGAGGCCGACGATCCCGTCCAGCTCGATGCGCTTCGGAATCGTGAGCATGAAGTTGTCGTCCGTCACGCTCACGCGGACGTTCGTCCGGTGGACCTCCGTGACCGCGAACGCGTACGCGCGGCTCAGGGCGTCGTTCACGCGCCGTCCGAACGGGAAGTGGAAGATCACGTTCCGGTTCCCCTTCACGTCGATGTAGCCCTCGAGGAGCACCTGCCGGTCCGTCGGGAGGGCCGGGATGAGGGCCTTCTGCTCCTGGACGTAGGAGACGAGGGACTGGGCGGACCCCGCGTCCACGCGGTACTCCCGCATGAGCCACTCCCGGACGGCTTTCTCGTCTTCGCTGCCGAGACGGTCCGCGAGGACCCGGCGGAACTCGCCGACCGCGCGAGACAGGTCGTACGATCGAGGGAGCATCTCGCCGGTCCAGGAGGGGACCGTGGGTCGGCGGCCGGACGCGTCCTTCACGTACACGGACGTGCCCCGGGCCCGGACGAACTGGTGGGTCCGGCCCCCGAGGACGAAGATGTCGCCGGGCGAGAGGTACTCGACGAACTTCTCGCTCAGCTCCCCGAGGGGCGACCCGCGTTCCGAGTACACGTGGTACGTCCCTTCCTCGGGGATCGTCCCGACGTTCGTGTAGTAGATCATCCGGGTGCCCTTCTTCTTCCCGAAGCGAGCCTCCTCCTCGTCGAGCCAGATCTTCGCGAACACCTTGATGTCCGGGTTCCGGGATGACAGGTAGTCGAGGACCGCGAGGAAGTCCTTCTTCGGGAGGTCGTGGAACGGGTACGAGCGGCGGACGAGGGCGAACGCCTCGTCCACGTCCCACCGCTTCTCGATGGACATCGCGACGAGGGTCTGCGCGAGGACGTCGAGGGACTGCATCGGGATGTCCACGCGGTCGATCCGAGCGTCGTACGCGGCCTTCACGAGGGTCGCGCACTCCATGAGGTCCCACGGCTCGAACACGATCATCCGGCCCGTCGCGGTCTCGCCGTACGCGTGCCCGGCCCGGCCAATCCGCTGGAGGCCCTTCGCGACGCTCTTCGGGGAGCCGATCTGGACGACGAGGTCGATGTAGCCGATGTCGATCCCGAGCTCGAGGGAGGTCGAGGATACGGCCGCCTTGAGCTGCCCCTTCTTGAGCTTCTCCTCCACGTCGAGGCGCGTGACCTTGGACAGGGAGCCGTGGTGGGCCTCGAGGTCCTCCACGCCCCGCTCCTTGAGCTTGAACGAGACGTGCTCCGTGCCGCTCCGCGTGTTCGTGAAGATGAGCGTCGTGCGGTGTTCGTCGATCAGGCCGCTCAACAGGTCGTACATCTTCGCGTTCGCGACCTCCATGGGGACCGCGGTCATGTCCCGCACAGGGCACAATACGGCGAGGTCGAGGGACTTCCGCGTGTCGACCTCGACGATGTGCATGTCGCGGACCTTCCCGTCCTCGAAGCCCGCGAGGAACCTCGCCTCCTCCTCGATCGGGGCGATCGTCGCGCTCAGTCCGATCCGGACGAAGTCCCGGCCCACCTGCTCTCGGAGGCGCTCCAAGCACACGGCCAGTAGGGCGCCCCGCTTCGAGGAGCACACCTCGTGGATCTCGTCGAGGATGACCCACTCCGCGCCCGCGAGGTTCTCCCGGAACTTGGGCGTGCTCAGGATGATCGCGAGGCTCTCCGGGGTCGTGATCAGGATGTGGGGCGGCCGACGGGCCTGGCGCTGACGTTCCTGGGCGGACGTGTCGCCAGACCGCACGGCGACGCGGATCTCCGGGGCGGGTTTCGAGTCCCTCGCGGCGAGCTCCGTCATCTCGCGGAGCGGCTCCTCGAGGTTCCGATTGATGTCGTTGGCGAGGGCCTTCAGGGGCGACACGTACAGGCAGTAGATCCGGTCCTCGAGCGCGCCGCGCAGTTGCAGGGCGTACAGCTCGTTGATGATCGAGAGGAACGCGGTGAGGGTCTTGCCGCTCCCCGTGGGGGACGACACGAGGACGTTCTTCCTGGCGTGGATGAGAGGCACCGCGTAGGCCTGCGGCTCCGTGAGCCCCTCGAACTTCGAGGCGAACCACTCGCGGACGAGGGGCTCGAGGAGGTCGAGGACCTCGCCCTTCGTCACGGCCTTCTTCACCCTATGTAGCATCTCGTTTCCTCAGGGAGTCGGAAAACGAGTCGTATAGCGGATGACCCTAAAAGAGCTTACCGTCCGGATGCGCGGCGACGGTGCCGGGAGGCCGCGGACCGCGCCTGCGCGCCGCGAGATATCGCACGGACGGCGTGGGCCTCAGCAGGGTCCAACGGTGAGCAGGCCGGGGTACGCGCCGACCCGCTCGTCGACGTCCGCGATGAGCGTCAGGTGGGTCACGCGGCAGAACTCGGAGAACACGATGTCGAGGTCCACGGCGGCGGACGTCGCGCCCGGCGCCGGATCGGACAGCTCGAGCGTCGCGATGACGGATGACGGGGAGGCGCCCGGCGTGGTGCGCGACAGGCTCGTGTTGAACGGGAGGCCGATGAATTCGTACCGGATCGCGAACGACACGTTGCCGATCGCGAAGACCTCGATGAGGGGGCGCGGGCCCGTCGTGTTCACCCGCAAGGTCGACGTCCCGTTCCGCTCGTCGAGTGCCGGGAACAGACGGCGGTCCTCGGGCGAGGGCAGGTACAGCCTGTAGGGGCCCGTGGCGTTCGTATGCAGGGACAGGTCGTACGTGAAGATGCGTCGGTTCTCGACCTGGAGGGCCTCGTTGTCGATCGCGATCGCGACCGCGATCGTGCCGGAGCCGACGAGGAATGCGACGACGGCCGCTCCGAGGACGGCCTCCGGCTGGTGGGCCCGCCGCCCCGTGAGCCCCTGGAGCCAACGGTGGAAGACCATGAACCCTACGAGGATGGCCGCCGTGCCGACGCCGTACAGGGCCCAGAGGGGCAAGTCCATTGTAGGCGGGAAGAGGGCTTGACGGCCATGAACTTGCTGGGGACTACGGGCGTTCCAGGATCATCGCCATCGCGTTACCGCCGCCGAGGCAGAGGGTCGCGAGGCCGCGCTTCGCGTTCCGCTCGCGCATCGCATACGCGAGGGTCGTGAGGATCCGGGCACCCGAGCAGCCGAGCGGATGGCCGAGGGCGACCGCGCCTCCGTTCACGTTGAGTCGGTCGTGCGGGATCCCGAGCTCTCGCATCACGGCGAGGCTCGCGGCCGCGTACGCCTCGTTGTGCTCGACGAGGTCGAAGTCCTCGATCGACAGGCCCGTCTTCTTGAGGAGCTTTCGGACCGCGGGGATCGGCGCTTCCATGACCCATTCGGGCTTCGTGCCCGCGGTGACGTAATCGACGATCCGCGCGAGGGGCGCGACGCCGTGGCGGTCCGCGGCCTCCCGGGAGAGGACGACCATCGCGGAGGCCCCGTCGCTCAGCTGGGAGGCGTTCCCGGCCGTGACGAGGCCTCCCTCCCGGAACACGGGGGACAGCCGCGCGAGCTTCTCGAGCGACGTGTCGGGCCGGACCCCCTCGTCCGCGTCCACGCGGCCCGCGCCGGGCACGTCGACGGGCAGGGTCTCCGCCTTGAACCGGCCTTCGGAGGTCGCCCGGGCCGCGCGCCGGTGGCTCTCGAGCGCGAACGCGTCCTGGTCCTCCCGCGTCACGTGGAACCGCTCCGAGACGATCTCCCCCGTGACGCCCATGTGGAACCGGTTGTACGCGTCCCACAGCCCGTCGTGGACCATCGCGTCGAGGAACTCGACGTGGTTGTAGCCGATCCCCCAGCGCGCCTCCTTCACGAGGTACGGAGCGCGGCTCATGGACTCCATGCCGCCCGCGACGACGACCTCCGCGGATCCCGCGCGGATCGCGTCCGAGGCGATCGCGACGCTCTTCATCCCGGACGCGCACACCTTGTTGACCGTGACCGCGGCGACGCGGTCCGGGAGGCCGCCCAGGAGGGCCGCCTGACGGGCGGGGTTCTGGCCGAGGCCCGCCTGGATCACGTTCCCCAGGATGACCTCCTCGACGTCCGCGGAGACGAGGCCTGCGCGGGCGACGGCTTCCGCGACGACCAGGCTGCCGAGCTTCACGGCCTCGACGTTCCGGAACCCGCGGCCGTACTTGCCGATCGGCGTGCGACACGCGCCCGCGATCACGACGTCGCCCAAATCGTTCGCCCCCGGGAGACCGGAAGAGCCGACGCATTCTCATCAAGTTGTCGGCCGGACTCCGGGGCGGGTCCCCGTGCGTCTACCTGCACGATGCCTGTACGGACGCCCCTTATCCGAGTCGGACGCGGGTCCAAGGCCGCGCCCCGGTGGGGCGCGTGGTGAAGACACATGGGACACGGAACGAAAATGGGGGTCCGGGCGGGCGTGGCGATCCTCGTCGCGGTGGCGGCCGCCGCGGTGGGCATCCTCACGCCGATCCTGAGCGACCCCGTGGAACACGACGTGCGCGTGGACGGGAAGGCGATCACGCTGACCGTGACGGGCGTGCCCGAGTCGGTCGCGCCGGGCAGCTACTTCCGCGTCGTCGCGACGATGGCGAACAACGCGAACCGTCCGATCCCGGCCGTCCTTCGGATCGAGGTGAGGAACCCGAACAGCACGACGCCGGACGAGCTGACCGTGTACGCAGGATGCGGCGCGGAAGAGGTCGTCAGCACGAGGACCCTCCAGTACTATGTTGGATGGCACGGACCGCTACTCGCGCCGAAGGGCGTGTCGTTCCCCGCGGGGACGAACGTGGCGACCCTCGCATCCGCGCTGGGCACCCTGGAATACTGGCCGATGGTCCTCCGGGAGATCGAGGAGCGGGACCCCCTCGGGTATGCGTCCCTCCTGGACCCGGGGCTGAACGCGACCCCGTTCGTGCGATCCTCGGGATCTCCGATCCTGCGGGTATTGGACTACTACGACATGGTCGTCCCGACGGGCCTGGGCCTCACCCTCGCGGACTGGACCCTCGCGATGCCCTTCGCGGACCGCGTCGTGGCCAACGGGGGACCCGAGCAGGACGGATTCCTGGTTGAGATCCACCCCCAGTCGCGCGGCAGCTTCGAGTTCACGTTCTGGGCGGAGCGCCCGGACGGCCTCGGGATCCCCAACCACCCCTTCGTCTGCGGGCCGCTGTGACGGCGGCCCGTGTCTCTTTTTTCCGTCCCGCGGGTCGCGCCACGCTCACGTGGGGCGCCTCGACCGCGGCACTTGCGCGATGAATCTCGCGGCCCATCGGGCGACCTGGCACAGCACGCACCCGAAGTGAACGGACCCATCGAGCTCGCCGGACCGGAACCGATCCCACGCCTCCGGACGGAACGGGTTCCGACCGATCCGGACGTTGACCGCGTCGTGTAGGCCGGACATCCAGAGAGAGAACGCGGGTCGGCAGCGGCGGCAGGGCCATCGGTCCGAGAGGCCATGGAGGAGCGGCCATGCCTTGCGGCCGAGGGTCTTCAGGACCCCGAGGCGCGGCGGCGACGCGGTCCGCCCGTCCTGGACGGTCGCGCCGTCCCCTGGGACCCCGGACGGCCCGGGTCTGCCCATGCGGGGGGAACGCGGGGAGCCGGAAAAGGATTTCCCGGACCTCGTCGGATCCCAGGAGAATCCACATCGGTTCCGGCTTCCCGTCCCGCGGGACGGGACGGGCACGTGGGGATTTGAACCCCAGTCGGAGGCTCCGAAGGCCTCTAGCCTGGTCCGCTAGCCTACGTGCCCAGCGGCCCAACCCCCCGCACCGATAAAAGGGTTCCCGGACGCCAAGCCTTTTCCCGTCGCGTCGCGGTCCCCATCGAGGGCCGCAGGATGAAGTGGGTCACCAGGGAGAGGGCGAAGGTGGACCGGATCGCGTGTCCGTGGCTCATCGCGAAGTTCGTGGATCCGCGCGCGGAATTCCTGTTCGTGCCGAACGATCGGGTCCTCGAGGTCGCGAAGCGGAAAGGGGCCATCCCGTTCGACACCCCGGGCGCCGAGCTCACGCACTACGAAGCCGGCCGGGAAGAGCGGGTCAGCTTCGACGCGATCATCCGCCGATACGGGCTCACGGACCCCGCCCTCCTCGACCTCGCGGAAGTCGTGCGCGCGGCGGACGCCAAGGGCGTCCCCCGGCCGAGGCCCGAAGGCGCGGGGCTCGAGGCGGCGGCCCTCGGGTTCCGGGACATCGCGAAGGACGACCACGAGAACATGCGCCTGCAGTTCCCGCTGTACGACGCGCTGTACGCGTACTGTCGGAGGCGGGTCGAAAGCCGCGGGCAGCCGACCCGCGGTGCGTGAGGGGTCCCGCTGGTCTCCGCCCTCGCCCTCCTCGTCGCGAACCGCGCCGTGCGCACGTTCGGATACGGCTTCACGGGTGTGCTCCTCGGAATATACCTGTTCCTCCTCGGGGGAGGGCCGGAGGCCGTCGTCGCCTCCCTGGGGATCTCCCTTGCCGCCGGCGCGGCACTCAACGTGCTCGTCGGGTTGTACGGGGATCGGTTCGGCCGGCGGCGCGCAATGGCCCTGTTCGGGCTCCTCATGGCCTCCGCGGGCCTCGTCCTCGCGGCCGCGCCGAGCTTCCCCGTGGCCCTCGGGGCCCTCGCGCTCGGGGCCACGAGCCCGACCGGGACGGAGGTGAGCCCGTTCCTATCCGTGGAGCAGTCGATCGTCGCGGACGTCGCCCGGACCGGTCGGAGGACGCGCGCGTTCGCGACGTACAACCTGCTCGGATCCCTCGGGGCCGCGGCGGGAGCCCTCGCGAGCGGCGTGCCGACCCTCCTCCTGGGCGCCGTCCCGACGTCCCCCGATCCGCTGCGGCCCATGTTCGTCCTGTACGCGGTCCTCGGGCTCGCTGCGGCGGGGATCGCCGCGGCCTTGCCCCGCGAGGTCGAGCTCGCCGGACCCGCCGTCCGCGTTCGGCTCACCGGCCCGTCGCGGACCCGCGTGGCGCGGATCTCCGGGCTGTTCGCGGTGGACAGTTTCGCGGGAGGATTCGTGATCCAGAGCTTCGTCTCGTTCTGGTTCTTCACCCGGTACCCGGAGTCGAGGGCGTCCCTGGGCCTCGTGTTCTTCGCCGCGGGCGTCCTGACGGCCTCCTCGTTCCTCGTCGCGGCCCGACTCGGGGAGCGGTTCGGCCTCCTCGAGACGATGGTGTTCACGCACATCCCGTCGAACGTGCTCCTCGCCCTGGTGCCCGTGGCGCCGGGGTTCCTCCCGGCCCTCGCCCTCTACCTCGGTCGGATGGCCTTGTCCCAGATGGACGTCCCGACGCGCCAGGCGTACCTGGCCGGGATCGTGGGTCGGGACGAACGGACCGCCGCGAACGCGGCGACGAATACGACGCGGAACGTCGCGCAGGCCGCGGGGCCTTTCTCCTCGGGGGCCGTCGTGGCCGCGCTCGGCCTCTCCGCCCCGTTCTTCCTCGGAGGCGCGCTCAAGATCGTGTACGACCTGTCCATCTATGCGGCGTTCCGGAAGGTCCGACCCCACGAGGTCTGACCCCCGCAGGTACGATCCGACGCAAGAGCCGCACGGAAGGGAGGCTTGGCCGCGGAGGGACGAGTCAGCCGTCCACGAGGGTCCTGTACGCCGCCGCGTCCATGAGCCCGCGCGCCTCGGCCGGATCCGCGACCTCGAGGACGACGAACCAGCCGCTCCCGTACGGGTCCTTGTTCACGGTCTCCGGGTGCTCGTCGAGGGACGCGTTCACGTCGACGACGGTCCCCGCGACGGGTGCGAAGATCTCGCTCACGGCCTTCACGGACTCCACGACGCCGAGGACCTCCCCTCGCTTCACCTTCTTCCCGACCTTCGGCAGCTCGACGTAGACGACGTCCGTGAGCTCCGTCTGGGCATGGTCCGTGATCCCGATGCGGGCGCGCGATCCCTCGAGCTTCGCCCACTCATGGTCCTTCGTGTAGCGGAGCCCTTCCGGGACGTTCGACACGGTTCGACCGGCGCCACGATGCAAGCATGCGAATATGAGGGTTTCGCGTCAGCGGCCCTTCCAGTTGAATCCCCACGCCTGGTGGATGAAGATCTCCTCGCTGTGAATCTTGTGGATGTGGTGAGCGACGATCAGGATGACCAGGAGGGCGATCCCGCCGATCGCGCCGAGCAGGTAGGCGGGGTTCGACGTGAGGGTCGAGATGAGACCTTCGAGTGGGGACGGGTCAGCCATGGCGCCGTGCCAGCGCATATCGGTTCCCCGAGGCCCGGAAAAAGGTTTCTCCGTGAAGCCCAGCCTCGATAATTAATGCCTCGAGCTCCCCCTCCTGGAAGAGATGGTAATAACGAGGCACGGCGCGGCCGTCGGGCAGGGGCCACGGCATCTCGACGTCGCCGCGGACCTCGGGCGGGAGATCGAGTCGGTCCTCGCGGATCGCATCGAACCGGGGGCCTTCGAAGTCCCATACGCCGAAGCACGCGCGGCCTCCCGGGCCGAGCACGCGGTGCACCTCCCGCACGGCGGCCAGGCGATCCGCGTCGGAGGGCAGGTGATGGAGGACCGCGATCGCGATGCACGCATCGAACACGGCGTCGCGAAACGGGAGGCCGACCGCGTCGCCCTGGACCCAATCCGAGCGGGCCCCGGGCCCCGCGGACGATGCGCGGTCCCGCCCGATCGCAAGGAGCTCGCGCGACGCGTCCAGCCCCGTGGCTCGGCGGCCACGGGATGCGAGCGGCGCGAGGTGGCGACCGTGGCCGCACCCGAGGTCGAGGATGCGAGTCCGCCCCGGGAGGGACTCGATGAACGCGACGACCTCGGGCCATGGCTCCCGCCGGGCGTCCGCGTACGAGGCCGCGATCGCGTCGTAGGCGGCCCGGACGGACGCGCGCGTGGCGACCGCGGGGACCGACCGCCGATCCGCGGGCGGATCGCCTTGAGCGGCGGTCACAGGGAGGCCCGCTCGAGCTCCTTGAGGGTCCGTGCGCGGATCGAGCCCACGGGGGGGAGCGGCGCTTCCGCGGCCCCGCGGTCCAGGTACTGGACGTGGGCGGGAGCCATCGCACTTCGGCACCGAGGGCACGTCCTCGCGCCGATCTCGTATGTGCCGTCCTTCGGGCAGCGGAGGAGCTCCTTGCGCCCGCCGAACTTGCCGCGCTTCGCGGCGGGCTTCCCGCGCACCTCCACGATGTCGAGAGCGAAGTCGATCGTCGCACCGCTGCTGATCGCCGTGCCCACGCCGAATCCGTCCGCGCCGGCCTCGATGAGTCCGGGGATCGCGGCCTCGTCAAGGCCCCCCGACACGTAGATCTTCGCATCCCGGTGGCCGCGCAGGTCGAGCTCCCAGCGGACCTCGTGGACGATCGACGCGAAGTGGCCGCGCCGCGACGACGGGGTGTCGAGACGGACCCCCGCGAGGCCCGGAATCGCCTCGATCGCCAGGAGGGACTCCGTCTTTTCGTCGTAGTACGTGTCCACGAGGGCGATCCGCGGGATCCGCTTCTCGAGATGCTTCTGGAGGGCCACGAACGCCTCCCGGGGACCGCCCATGAGGATCGAGAACGCGTGCGGCATCGTGCCGACGGGCGGGATCCCGAGCAGCTCGGCCCCCAGCGGCGTCGTGATCGCGTCGACCCCGCCCACGTACGCGGCGCGTTCGATCATCGGGGCGATCCCGGGATGCATGCGCCGCACGCCGAACGAGAGGAGGTCCCGGTCCTTGGCGACCTTCCGGATCCGGGCCGCCTTCGTCGCAATCCCGCTCGCCTGGCAGATCATCCCGAGGAGGGGGGTCTCGTAGATGGCCCACTCCGCGTACGGCCCCTCGAGGACGATCACGGGCACGGGGATCCCGCGGGGCGTCTTCGCAGGGAACAAGGACCCCTCGGGAATCGCCCACAGGCTGACGCCCTTCCCTTCGAGGAGGCGCACGGCCTCCTCGAGGCCGCACAGGACGCCCCACGGCCATCCGTGCGGGAGGGAGCCCGTGGAGACCTCCGCGACGACGGGTTCGCGATCCTTCCCGACCTTGCGGAGGATCTCGAGGGTGCGGAGGAAGTACACGTCCGTCGTGCGGCCCGCCCGGATCTCCTCGGGCGACGCGACGAAGATGTCCCTCCGTGGAGGCGACTTCGCCATGGAGAACCGCGCGGCTACCGCCTCAGCGTATTTAGACGTTTTCGGATGGGCGCGCCAGGGCCCGTCCGCGTCCGAAGGTTCATCCGACCTCCGCGGCTATCGCGTGCCCCGTGCGGTTCCCGCCCTTCGAACACCTCCACCTGTACGAGGACGTGCACGACCGGGCGACCAACATCTCCCTCTCGAACGTGAAGGCGTTCACGTTCGGCGAGTTCGGCCGGTCTCTCCCGCCGGACCTCGACCTGAACTGGGCGGACCCCGCGGGGCCCGCGGAGCTCCGGGCCCTCATCGCGACGCGGCATCGGGTCCCCGCGGACCACGTCCTCGTCACGACCGGCGCGACGGAGGCGAACTTTCTCGTGCAGGCGGCCCTCGTCCGTGCCGGGGACCGAGTCGTCGTGGACTCCCCAACGTACACGCCGCTCCGCGAGGCCGCGCGCGGGTTCGGCGGCCGGGTCGTCCTCGCGGCACGCTCCTGTCGGGACGGATGGCGACTCGACCTCGATCGGCTGGAGGCCGCGATGGCCCCGACGACCCGGCTGTGCGTGTTCGCGAACCTGAACAACCCGACCTCCGCGCGGATCGATGGGTCCGAGATGAGGCGGATCGCGGACCTCGCGGCGTCCCGACGGGCCTACGTGCTCGTCGACGAGACGTTCCGCGAGACGGCGTTCGACGGGAGGCCTCCGAGCGCCGCGACGTTCGGGCCGCACATGGTCAGCCTCGGCACGGTCACGAAGCTGTGCGGCCTCGGGGCCCTGCGGGTGGGCTGGATCGTCGGGACCCCTCGGCTCCTGGAACGCTTCAAGGCGATCAAGGACTACACGACGATCGAGGGCGCGTCCCCCGGACAGGTCATCGCGACGTGGGCCCTCGAGCGACACGCGTTCTTCGTCCGGAGGGCGAGGCGAATCTTGGACGCGAACCGGAGAGCGGTCCGCGAGATGGTCCCGGGGATGCCCGCGCTCCGGGGGGACGTGCCGGAGGGCGGCACCGTGTTCTTCCCTCACTGCGCGGTCCCCGTCGCGAAGGTCGCGTCAAGGCTCTTCCGGCGACATCGGACCGTCATCGCACCGGGTCGTTTCTTCGGGCCGCGAGACCATTTCCGCATCGGGCTCGGCGGCGATCCGCGCGAGCTGCGTCGCGGACTCGCGAACCTGCGACGGGTCCTGCGCGACCTCACGTGACGGCCGTCGCCTCGGCGTACGCCGCGTAGACCTCCGCGCATCGGACGACCTCCGCGAGGGAGACCCGTTCGTCGGGCACGTGGATGCGCTCCGTCTCCCCGGGTCCGAACACGACGCATCGCGGGTTGTGCGCGGCGAAGAACGCCATCTCCGTGCCGTACGTGACCCCGATCGCCTCGGCCCTCGCGATGTCGAGCAGCCGGCGCACATGGTCCGCCTCCCGCGGGACGGCCGCGGGCGGGACCTCGTGGAGGAGCTCGAGCCCGACGGACTCTCCCGACGCCGCGATCGCGGCGCGCAGGACGCGCTCCACGTCGGCCTTTGTCGTGCCGGGCGGATGGCGGCAATCGAGGTCCGCCTCGCACGCGTCCGCGACGAGGTTCGGCTTCGATCCGCCCCGGATCGCGCCGAGGTTCACGGTGATCTCGTCGAGCACCGATTTCGGGCGGCCGAGCGGCTCGAGGTGCGGCAGGACCCGACCCATCCGGTACACCGCGTTGTCTCCGAGATGGGGCATGCTCCCGTGCGCGCTTCGGCCGTGCACGGTCGCGCGGTACCAGAGTACGCCCTTCTCGGAGACGATCACGCGGAGGCTGGACGGCTCCCCCACGACGACCGCGGCCGCGTCTCGCACGAGGCCCGATGAGGCGAGCTTCTTCGCCGCGAGCATCGTGGTCTCCTCGTCCGTCGTGAAGAGGAGGGAGAATGGCACGCCCCGGTCCAGGAGGACGCGCGCGGCCAGGAGAGCCGCGACGCACCCCGCCTTCATGTCCGCGGCCCCGCGGCCGTACAGCCAGTCCCCGTCCCAGGCGCCGTGGGTCTTCGTCCAGCCCGAGGCCATCGGCACCGTGTCCAGGTGGCCGTTGAACAGGACGCCCCCGCGACCCGAGGCGGCCTCGACGGCCATCACGTCGGGGTGGCGGACGGGGCGCAGGCCGAGCGCCTCGATCCGCCCTTCCGCCGCGGACAGGATCCCATGCATGTCCGAGTCCGGCGTCGACGGGGTCCGCACGAACTCCGTGAGGATCGACCGCGCCTCGTCCGAGAGGTTCATCGGATCCTCCGGTCGAGCTCGTTGTGGACGAGGGTGACCGCTTGGTCCGTGTGGAGGGACATGGGACCCACGCTCACGACGACGGCCCCGCGGTCGCGGACCGCGCGCTCCTCGTCGGCGGAGAGGTCCACGTTGTCCGAGAGGACGAACGTCGCGTCCACGGGAAGGTCCGCGTCGCGGATATCCTTGCCGCCCTCCTTCAGGTGGACGAACGCGGGACCGTACCGATCGAGCGCCTCGGGGAGCGACGCGCGGGACGCGACCACGCCGGGCGACGTCTCCCGCTCGAGCCGGGACACGTGGAGGAGCGCCTTCCGGACGAGGGCCGCGTTGCTCCGGATGTCCGGCTGATAGGACCTCAGGCGGTGCCCGACGAGGCACACGAGCCGCGGGGGGTCCGGGGGTCCGAGCAGGAGGAGACCGATCTCCACGTCCCGGCGGATGTCGTGCGCGACGAGCAGGGCCGCATTCGCGGCGTTGAGGAGGATGTCCAGGCGGCCCGCGCCCCCGGCCAGGTCGTCCAACGGGAACGCGGGGTCCGTCGTGGCCCGGTGGCCCACGACGAGGAACCGGCGCACGAGCGCCGGAACCTGGAGGGCCGCTTAAGGTTCACGCCGCGCGGCGCGTGTCAGGGCGCCGAGACCCGAGGGCCGAGAGCGCCCTCCGGTGGAACGGGACGAGGGGCAGTTCCGCGAGGTCCCTTCGCCTGGCCCAGCGAGCCTGCGATCTGGGCGGGTCCGTCCCGAGGGGGACGCACCGGAACACGGCCCCGGTCCACCGACGATGGCTGAACGCGTGCGCGACGGGCGCGCACGGCTCCCCGACTCGGATCCGGAGGCCCGTCTGAGCCCGGACGAGGGCCCGGAGAGCCGAGCGGTCGTCCGCACCGCGAGGGCGCTCCCCGCCGGGGAGGGACCACAGTCCCGCGAGGAGGCCTCCCTCGGGACGCCGGACGAGGAGGAACCGGTCCCCTCGCTCCACGAACGCGAACACGACGGGCGCGTCCACGGAAGCCCGTGGCCTCGCGGCCCGGGGGAGGGACCGCTCGTCGCCCTCCCGGCGCGCGACGCACAGGTCCTCGATCGGACAGGCCGGACAGGCGGGGGCCGCGGGCGTGCACACGGTCGCGCCGAGTTCCATGAGGGCCTGGTTGAAGTCCCCCGGGCGGTCGTCGGGCACAAGGCCCGAGGCGATGTCTCGGATCCGGCGCCGGACCGCGGCCGCGGCCACGTCCTCCCGGATCCGGAACACGCGCGCGAGGACTCGGATCGCGTTCCCGTCCACCGCGGGGACCCGTCGGCCGAACGCGACGCTCGCGACCGCGCCGGCCGTGTACGGCCCGATCCCCGGGAGGCGATCGAGGTCCTCCGGGTCCGCGGGGACCGCGCCCCCGTGGCGCGCGAGGATCGCCTTCGCCGCGGCGTGCAAGCTCCGTGCCCGCCGGTAGAACCCGAGCCCCTCCCACGTGCGCAGGACGTCCGCCTCGGAGGCGCGGGCCAGGGACGCGACGGTCGGGAAGCGCTCGATGAACCGGTCGTAGTAGGGCACGCCCGTGGACACGCGGGTGCGCTGGAGGAGGAACTCCGCGACGAGGATCCGGTACGGGTCCTTCGTCCGTCGCCATGGCAGATCCCGGCGCCGTCCGTCGAACCAGGCCAGGAGCCGCTCCGCGATGGCCGTCCCGGACGGGTCGCCCACGTTCGATGGATGGGGAGCTCGGGTACTTAACCCGGACGCAACGTTCAACGCTCGGGAGCCGCTCTCGGGGACGTGGACGTGCCCCGCGTCGTCGCGCTCGGCCTCCTGACATCCGGCGCCCGGGTCCTCGTCGTCCGCCGGCCCCCGGACGGTCCGCTCCCCGGCCTGTGGGAATTCCCGGGAGGGAAGGTCCAGTTCGGAGAGCACCCGTGGTCGGCCCTCGTCAGGGAGCTCGATGAGGAGCTCGGGGTCCACCCGCCGCGCGGCGTCCTGTTCGGCGTGTACTCCCACGTGTACGATGCGGGCGGGCCGCGGGCCCACGTCGTGCTCATCGTGTACCGCACGCGGATGCGCCGGGACCGGGTTCGAGACGCGGCGGACCGACGGTGGGCTTCCCGGGACGAGCTCCGCACATGGCCGATCATCCCGGGGTCGAGGCCCATCGTGGACGACTTCCTCCGTCGCCGCGGGTGACATCACTTGAAGATCTCGCCCGTCTCGCGGCTCCAGAAGAGGAGGTCGAGCGCGCCGAGCGGAATCCCGACGTCCGACGCGAACACCCGCATGCGGTCCTCGATCGCGACGTAGCGGCGCGGGGTCAGGGTCCGCGGCATCCGGCCGACGATGCGGTGCCGCACGACGTTCCGCAGGATGTGGCGATCCAGGATCGCGAGATCCTCGCCGCGCCCCACGTTCCGCAGGAAGTGGCTCGCCTCCTTGAACCCGAACCCGTCCACCTCGTGGACGAGCCAGTCCCGGGCCGCTTGGGAGCTCGCGAAGCGGCCCAGGGTGGAGCCGAGGCTCGGGCCGCCGGGCCCTAGGAACCGGTCTCGCGCGGCCACGAGGTACGCGGCCTTGTGGTTGTGGAACCGCACGCGGTGACGAAGAGACCGCGCGATCCCGGGGGCGTCCCCGGCCCACAGGAGCCCCTCGTCCGCGAGGGCCCGCACGGCCGCGTCCGCGACCCGGCCCTTCGTCTGGATCGCGAGGAGGCAGAAGGCCATCTCCGAGAACAGGTCGCGGTCCGGACGGCGGCGGCCCACCTCCCGGAACTCATCGAGGCGCGCGCGGATCGCGGCCTCCTTGGCCTCGTACTCCCGGAGGAGGCGGTCCACGCCGCGGTAGGCCCGGCCCGCGCGGGTCACGTCGGGCCCCAGTCCCGCAGGAGGCGGACGAGGAGGCGCACCCCGTAGCCGGACGCGCCCTTGGGCAGGTACTCCCGCTTGGGCGAATCGGGCGCGCCGTCGACCCATGCGGGGCCCGCGATGTCCAGGTGGGCCCACGTGAGCCCGCTCGCGAACCGCTCGAGGAACTTCGCCGCGGTCACGGCGCCCGCGGACCGGCCGCCCGTGTTCTTCACGTCGGCGAAGTCGCTCTTGATCTGCTCGTCGTAGTCGGACCAGAGGGGCATCGGCCACACGCGCTCCCCCGTCGTTTCCGCGGCCCGCTCGAGGCGCCCCCGGAGCCCTGGATCGTTGCAGAACATCGCGCTCGCCATCCGGCCCAGGGCGACCTTCGCGGCGCCCGTGAGGGTCGCGAGATCCACGACGGCCTGGGGTCCGAGCGTCTTGGCGAACTCGAGCGCGTCCGCGAGGACGAGCCGTCCCTCCGCGTCCGTGTTGAGGACCTCGATCGTCTTGCCGCCGTACGCCTTGACGATGTCCCCCGGCTTCTGGGCGCTCCCGCTCGGCATGTTCTCCGTGAGGGGCGCGAGGGCGACCACGTTCACGGGGAGCTTGAGGCGCGACGCCGCGAGGACCGCGCTCACGGCGACCGCCGCGCCGGCCATGTCGTACCGCATGACCCACATCGGGTCCGTGCCGGGCGCCTCGAGGGGCTTGAGGGCGATCCCGCCCGAGTCGAACGTGATCCCCTTCCCGACGAACACGATGGGTTTCGCGGGGCCACCCCCGCGGTGCTCGACCTTCACGAACCGGGGGGGCTCGACGCTCCCGCGTGCGACCCCGAGGAGGGCTCCGAACCCCATCGTCTCGAGCGCCTTCTCGTCGTGGACGGAGAGGTCTGCGCCCGCCTCCCTCGCGGCGGCCCTCAGCCGCTCCACGAGGAGCCGCGGCGTCTTGTCGTTGCTCGGCGCGTTGATGAGGTCCCTCGCGAAGTTCACGCTCGTCGAGACGACGGAGGCCGTCCGGACCGCCTCCCGGATCGCGTCCGCGCGGACCTTCTCGAGGGTGACGATCGTCATCGCCTCGACCCTGCGTCCCTCGGGCGCCGAGAGGTGTTCCGTGTACCGGTACAGGCCCAGGAGGGTCCCCTCTACGACGGCTTCGGCCGCGGAGCCCAGGTCGAGGTCCCCCACGCCGGCCCCGTGCACGATCGTCGAGAAGGTCGTCAGCCCGACTTCGCGGACTCGGATCGCGGCCTTCGCGGACACGTCCCGGACCCGGTCCAGGGTGAAGTCCGCCCGCGGACCCAGCCCGACGACCATGACCCGGTTCGCATCGATCCGGTCGAACGTCGGGAAGACCGCGACGTCCCGGAACTTCCCCGTGAGGTCTCCCGTCCCGATCATCGTCGTGATCTGGTGGCCGAGGGCTGCATCGACGGCGCCCGTCGCGCCGCCCGGGTGGGCAACCCCCTCGAAGAGGTTCACGACGATGACCTCGTCCTCCCACCGGGCGATGTCCCCGACCTCGACGCCGATCCGCATGGATTCCCTCGGTGCGAAAGCGGACGCGCGCGCTATAAGGGATTCGCTCCACGGGCACGCGGCCCACGGAAGGACGCGACGTTTAAATAGCGTGGAGCGCGTGGCCCGCACCATGTCCCTCGCGCACCTGTTTCTCCGGGCGTTGGAACGGGCCGCGCCCTCGGCCCTCGCGTTCGCGCATTGCGATATCCCGTGCGGGATCTACGATCCCCATCACGCCCAGGTCGCGGCGCACACGGTGGTCCGCATGGACATGCTCATCGCGGAGCTCAAGAAGCAGGGCCCGACGGCCACGGCGGACCAGCGACAGGAGCTCGAGCACAAGCTCGCGCGGTACACCGCGACGAAGGAGCAGCACGCGGAGATCGCGAAGCAGGAAGTCCGGATCCTCTGGGGCGACTACTTCAAGCCCGAGCACGTCCAGCAGCACCCGGAGCTCCATGACCTCGTCTGGAAGGCGATGAAGGCGGCCTCGAAGGCCCGGCAGGAGATCGGCATCCAGACCGCGGACGACCTGCTCAAGACCGTGAACGAGATCGCGAAGATCTTCTGGAAGACGAAGGGGCTCGACTCCGTGAGCGTGAAGGCGCCCTACCCGACGGAACGGGAGCTCATCGTCCCGAAACTCGGCTGAGCCTCGCGGTCCGGGTCAGTCCCACTTCTCGAACCGGACGAGGCCGAACCCGAGGCCCTCGCAGAGGTTCTTCATCTGCTCCACCATGTCGTGGAGCCCGCAGATGTAGACCTGCTTGTCCGCGTGGTCCTTGAGCTCTTCCTGGATGATCTTCTGAACGTATCCGACGCGGCCTTTCCACTCGGGGGTCTCGGGCCGGGATACGGTCGGGAAGAAGTGGAAGTTGGGGTGCTCCTTGGCCCACCGCTCGAACAGGTCGCGGTAGATCAGGTCGTACACGTACCGGACGCCGAACACGAGGTAAAAGTCGAGCCCGCCGTCGAGGTTGTTGGCCCAGATGTGACCGAGCATGGAAACGAACGGCGCCACGCCAGTCCCCGTCGCGACGAAGACGGTGTCCGCCCGGACCGGCTCGGGAAGGACGAACCGGCCCAGGGGGCCGATCGACTGCAACCTCGTCCCCGGGGCGACCGTCCTCAGGTAGTTCGACATGAAGCCGCCCTCGACGACCTTGATGCACAGCTCGAGGGCCTCCTTGTTCTCGGGCGGGGACGCGATGGAGTATGGCCGCGAGATCCGCCTGCCGTCCTTCTCCGCGAATATCGAGATGAACTGGCCGGGCTCGAAATCGAAGACGGGCTCGTTCTCGAACCCGAAGCGAATCACGTACGTCTCCGGGTACTTCGGCGTGATGTCCACGACGTCTTTCACGATCGCGTTGTGGCGGCCCGATCGGAACTTCACGGGCGGCTCCGGGAAGGCGCGTTTCGAGGCGACTTTCTCCTTGGCGGGGACCGCCTCGCGCATCATGCGACCCGGGGACAGACGGGCCCGATTTAAACATTTCTCAAGGACGCACGACGCGCACTTTTGGCGCGTGCCGGTGGATTCACGCCTCGCGCGCCCGCTCCATGAGGACCCGGCTGTACAGGAGACCCGCGACGACGCCTCCCGCGAAGGGTCCGACCCAGTACACGTACCACAGGTCGAACGCGTTCGCGAACACGGCGGGGCCGAACCAGCGCGCGGGGTTCATCGCGGCGCCCGTCAGGGGTCCGCCCATCATGATGTCGACCGCGATGGTCGCGCCGATCGCGAACCCGCCCACCGCGTGGAACGCGCCTTTCGGGTCGATGCCCGTCCCGAACACGACGATGACGAGGAAGAACGTGAGGACCGCCTCGACGAGGATCGCGGCGAGGACGGAAACAGATGGAGCGACCGCGGGGGTGCCGAGCCGCACGGGCGGCCCGGCCGCCGCGGGGAAGATCGCGACGAGGAACGCGGAGGCGACGAGCGCCGCGAGCAGCTGGGCGATCCAGTACACGAGGGCGACGCGGACCGTCATCTGTCGGCCCACGATGGCGCCGAGGGTCACGGCCGGGTTGAAGTGTCCACCCGAGATGTGCGCCGTCGCGGAGACCATCACGGCGATCGTGAGGCCGTGCGCGAGGGCCACGAGGAGGAGGTCCGTCCCGCCCGTCGCGATGATCGAGCCGGCCCCGAGGAAGACGAGCGCGAACGTGCCGATGAACTCGGCGACCGCCTTCCTCAGGATGTCCGATGCCACGCAGCCCGCTCCGGGCCGCCCGAACGGGCCCACGGTCTTAGTTTTTCCGATGCGCCTGCGGCGACTACCGGATGTACGATGCGGACCCGCGATCGAAGCCTCGGACGAACTCGAGCTGGAGCTCCTGGGGTTCCCAGGCGGCGTCCGGGAACACGAGGTTCGGGAAGAACCGCGAGAAGTCCTCCGAGATCTGGGTCACGAGGTGCTCCGAGCCGAACAGGGTCTCCGCGACCCGGTGGGCCTGCTGGCGGCACACGCCCTCGTCGATGAATCCGACCGCGTGGAGGTACTCGTGCATGAGCACGTAGAACGCGTAGTGCTTGTAGAGGGAGGGATTCGTCTCTTGGATCCTCAGGAGGGGGACCTTGTTCATCACGATCACGTTGCTCGCAACGGGATAGAACCCTCCGAGGAAACCGTACGGGTGGTTTCCTAGGTCGGCCAGAGCGAGCATGAGGCCCGCGCGGCTTCGCCCGAGGACCGTCTCGACGGCCCGCTTGACGAGCTCGAAGACGTCCGCGAGGTTCCGGGCCTCGTGGAGCTTCCGGGGAAAATCCATCATCGGAAGCACGCGACGGTCGCTCTTAAGGGATTGCCAACGAAATGTTGACCGATGGAATCAGGTTGGGCGTTTCGAACCCGAGGAACAGGTACGCCGCATACGCGATGCTGAGGACCGCCGCGCCCACGTTGATCGCCCGGCGGACGCGCTCCGTGCCCCACCGCCTCACGGGGATCGTGACGCCGAGGCCGAATGTGACCATCCCCGCGACGACGCCGAGGCTGAACAAGGCCACGCCGCCCACGAGGGCCTCGAGGGACGCGACGCTCAACGACGCGACGAGCAGGACGAGCAGCTCGTCGTTGCTCGCGAGCCCGTGCACGACCCCGATCCCGAACATCGCCTGGTGGTCCCTCGTCTGGCCCAGGTGCACATGGGCGTGGTCGTGCTCCTCGGTCGCGTGGCGGTGAGCATGCCGATGGATCACGCGGAACTCGATGAGGAGGCCGAGGACTCCGATCACGACGAGCATCACCGCGACGGCGAACTCGAGGTACTCGAGGAACCCCTGAAGGATCGTCGCGCGGAATGCGAATAGGACGACCGTGATCGCAGTCGCCGTGAGCATGTGTCCGATGGCCCAGCTCAGGCTCATCAGGGTCGTCCGACGGAGGCTGCGGCTCCGCGCGAGGAAATTCGACACCGCGACGAGATGGTCCGCGTCGTAGCTGTGCTTGAACCCGAGAGCGAGCGCGAGGCCGACGAACAGCACGGGGTCGATTGGCACCGAAGGATGTCACCTCGTCGGTTGGGGCGGTAGCACGACTTGAGACAGCGTAACACGCCATAAACGTTCACCGGGGGATTGAAGAGGCCCGTAGCAATTCCGAGGGGGCGGGGTAGCACGTGCCCATCGAACGGATCGGCGTGTCTCTCGAGGGCGCGCTCCTGGAGGACTTCGATCGACTCGTCGGCGAAGAAGGCTATCCGAGTCGATCGGAGGCGCTCCGCGGGCTCATCCGGAAGGCCCTCGCGGTCCGACGCCGCGAAGGCGGGGGCAAGGTCGTCGGCACGCTCACGTTCGTGTACCGTCACGACGTCGGGACGGTCACGCACCGGCTCCTCCACCGCCAGCACGACTTCCTCGGCTCGATCCGCGCGACCGCGCACACGCATCTGAGCGAGGAGACGTGCCTCGAGGTGCTCATCGTCGAGGGCGACGCCCGGCGGGTCGGGGAGCTCGCGGACCGCCTGAGGACCGTGAAAGGGGTCCTCTTCGCGGAGCTCGTCGTGACGGCTCCCGACCTCCGATGAAACGCCGACCCCGGTGGGCCAAGGTCCACGAGCTCGACGCGGGGCCGTGCGTTGAATACCACGCATGGGAATACGCATGAAACATTTATGCGGGGGCACACCGTCAATCGGGTTCCAAGGCCCGACGGACCCGCGCTTCTATGGCGATGCCTCGAGGGTACACCCCGAACTACGCCGCGCCGCGGCGGACAGCCCCGTTCGGTTGGAGCGGGCCGATCGTCCTCCTCGTCGGCGCCGCGCTCCTCGCGATCGGCACCCTCCTCATCCTGTTCGCCGCGATCTCATTCGTCTCCGGCCTCGTGAGCGCGGGCCTGAGCGACTCCCCGTTGAGCGGGATCTTCGGCTCCATCTTCGGCGTGCTTTTCGTCGGAGCCGTCGGCATCGTGTTCACGACGGCGGGCGGATGGCTCGTCCGCTTCTGGTGGATCTTCCTCCTCGTCGACATCGCGTCCGGAGGCGCTTCCGCGAACACGGCGGCGGGCCGCGGCGCGAACTTGACCGGGATGATCCAGATCCGCTGCCGCCGCTGCAGCGGCCTCAACCCGGACCACGCGACGTACTGCCTGAGCTGCGGACAGCCGATCTGACCGCGCGCGGGTCCCGCGGCTTGACGGCCTCGACGATCACGAAGAGCGGGATGCGGAGAAGGTCCGCGAACACGTGGTGGTGCCGTCGGAGGGACGGCTCCGTGGCCGTGGGTTCCTCGTATCCCGACATGACGAACCCCGCGGCGAACAGGGCCTCGAAGTAGTCACGGAGGGGCCGGTGGAATCCCGGGACGCCGGGCCGGTCAGTCGGCCCCCAGTACAGCCCGACCCGGTCGAAGTACCGGTCGACTTTCAGGAACAGACGGTCCTCGATCCGCTCGGAGTCCTCGGGCTCGCGAACCCACGTGCCGGGGGTCGGCGACTCGAACGAGGGATGGGTGAGGCTGAACAGGAAGCGACCGCCCGGAGCGAGGACGCGGAACAGCTCGGCGATCGCCCGCCTGTACCGGCGGACGTCCACGAGGACCACGTTCGCGACGACGAGGTCGAAGGATCGGGCCCGGAACCGAGAGAGGTCGGCGAGATCGGCCCTCGCGTACCGTACCCCGAGGGGCTCGCGGGCTTCCTCGGCCTCCGCATGGGCGAGCAGTCGCGCCGCGACGTCGACGCCGGAGACGCGGGCACCCCTCCTCGCGAGGATCCTCGAGAAGTATCCGCCTCCGCAGCCCGCGTCGAGGATCCGCATCCCGTGCACATGCCCGAGCCACTTGAGCAGGATCGGGTCGAGGATCCATTCGCGGAACAGGTCGCCCTTCTCGGTGTACCGGGGCACCCACCACGCCGCCGCGCGGTCCCATCCCTTCCGTACGTCCGCGTCGCGGATCCGGTCCGACGGGACGATGCGGAACGACCAGCGGGGCGCCACGGCACGCTGCGAGTCGAGCCCGGTCCTTCGACGCGACCACGACGGCCGGACCTGCCAGGGGTGGCGGCCCTCGAACTCGAGGCGGTCGAGGCCCGCGTGCGCCTCCGTCCGCCACGGACAACGGAGCCGGTACGAATAGGCCCACGACCAGAAGCGGCGACGCGAGACGCGGTGCTCGGGCGCGCAGCCGATGCAGAAGAACTTGCTTTCTCCGTCGCAAAACGACATCCCGTTGAAGTGGCGGGAGCGACCGCACACCGCGCAGACGAAGCGCCAGTGGAGGTCGCACCGCGGGACGGATGTCCGGAGGGCCCGCGTCGCGGCCCGCACCGGGTATCCACGCCGATGCGAGCGAATCGTGCGGCAGTACAGGCAGACCGCTCGGCCCACGCGGCCGCCATGGCCGCTGGCTCCATTACGGTTCCGCTCGGCGCGGGTTGCCAAACGTTTTTGTGCGGCCGGCCGCGTGCCCATCGCGATGGGGCTCCTCATCCGCCTCGCGGGGCAGTGGGTCGCGGGCGAGGCGCGCGAGGACGCCCTTGCGGCGGCTCGGGCCGCGAACGCCCGGGGCGTCGGAGCGATCGTGAACCGCCTGGGGGAGCACCATCGCGAGCTCGGCCCCGTGGAGCAGGACCTGCGCGAGTACGTCGGGCTCGTGCGCGCGATGAGCGACGCGGGGATCCGCGGGTGCGTGAGCGTGAAGCCGACCCAGTTCGGGATGCTCATCGACCGGGAGGTCGCGCTCACCCGGTACCTCGCGCTCCTCGATGCGACGAAATCCCACGGGATACGGCTGTGGCTTGACATGGAGGCCGCGACGACCACGGAGGCGACCCTGTGGACGTACGAGCGACTCCTCGAGCGCCACGCGGATGTGGGCGTGTGCCTTCAGGCGAACCTCCGCCGCACCGCGGACGACCTGGCCCGCCTCCTCCCCCGGGGAGCGAAGATTCGCCTCGCGAAAGGGGCGTACCGGGAGGACGATGGGATCGCGTTCACCCGTCGGGCCGAGATCGACCGGGCGTACCTCGCCCACCTCGAGACCCTGTTCCGGGATGGCCGGGACTTCGCGGTCGCGACCCACGACGGACGGTTCGTCCAGCGGGCCCTCGAGCTGGGCGCACAGGCCGGCGTCTCGTTCGAGTTCCAGATGTTGAAAGGGGTCCGGGACCCGCTCAAGACAGATCTCGTCGGGCGGGGGTTCCGCGTCCTGGAGTACATCCCGTACGGTCCGACGTGGCTGCCGTACTTCACGCGTCGGCTCCGGGAGCGTCCCCGCAACGTGGTGACGATGGCCCGGTCCTTCGTGAGCGGGTAGCCGGGAAGCCTTTTCCCCGCCCCGCGGTTCCTCGGTCGTGGACCGTCCCGCATTCCGGCGCACGATGCGGACCCTCGCTGCGAAGTATCCAGCGGAGGACTGGTCGACGGGCCTGACCCCATTCGAGATCCTCGTGTCCACGGTCCTGTCCCAGAGCACGACGGCCGCGAACGAGCGCCGAGGGATGGACGGCCTTCGGGCCGCATTCGGTCGCGTGATCCCGAAGACGCTCGCGACCGCCGACGTCGAATCGATCGCGCGGGCGATCTGGCACGCCGGACTCGCGCGGGTGAAGGCGCCTCGCCTCCGCGGAATCGCGCGCGCGGTGCGCGACACGTGGGGAGGCGACCTGGATCGCGCCCTGGGGCTCCCGACGGACGAGGCCCGGGCGGCCCTCGTCGCGCTCCCCGGAGTCGGACCGAAGACCGCGGACGTCGTGCTCGCGATGGCGGGCGGCCATCCGGCGTTCCCCGTGGACACGCACGTCGCGCGAATCGCCCGGCGCTGGAGAATCCCGCGGGGCGGCGCGTATGCGGACGTGCGCGCGGCCCTCGAGCGGTGGACCCCGCCGACGAAACGCAAGGCGTGGCACCTCGTGCTGATCGCCCACGGCCGAGCCCTGTGCAAGGCGCGCGCGCCGCGGTGCGACGCGTGCCCGGTCGCGCCCGACTGCGACTGGTTCCGGGCCCGCGCGCGGCGTCCTCGCTCCAAAAGGTTAAGGGCGGATGGCCAATAGCTCGCGCGGGACGAACGGTCCGTGCCGCTTTCTGACTATGTCCAGCTCATGAAGCTCCGCATCGCGGGGCTCCTCCTCCTCGTTGCTGCAGCGGGGTACGTCGCCACGAACGGACTCCGCATCGATCCACTGCGGTTCGGCGCCCTCATGGTCTCTGGGCTCCTCGCATCGGGCGGCGCGAGCGCGACGAACCACTACGTGGACCGGGACCTCGATGGGAAGATGCGGCGGACGCGCGCCCGTCCGCTCCCGACGCGCCGGATCGACCCCGCGTGGAAAGCTCTCGGATTCGGGCTCGGCCTCACGGGGATCGCCCTGGCCCTCGCGGCCCTCCTGATCAACGGCCTCGCGGCCGGCATGATCGCCCTCGGGTTCGCGTTCTACGTGGGCGTGTACACGCTCGGCTTGAAGAGGACCCACGCGAGCAACATCGTGATCGGAGGGTTCGCGGGCTCCTGCCCGGCCCTCGCGGGGTCCGCGGCGGCCGCGGATGCCCTGAGCCTGCCGGCCCTCCTCATCGGGCTCCTCGTGTTCCTCTGGACCCCCGGCCACTTCTGGGCCCTCGCGTACCGCGCGAGGGACGACTACCGGAGCGCGGGAATCCCGATGCTCCCCGCCGTCCGGGATGAACGCACGACGGTCCGCGCGATCGCGGTCTCGATGGCGACCCTGCCGGCGTCGACCCTGGCGTTCGCGCTCGCGCCCTCGTTCAACACGCCCGCATACGTCGGCGTGGCGGTCGCGGCGGGGGTCGTCCTGATCGCGCTCACGGCGCGTTTCGTCCGCCATCCGAGCGCCGAGACGGCCCTGGCGGGCTACCGGTACTCGGGCGTGTACCTCGCGCTCATCCTCGCGGGGATGATGGTGAGCGCGATCGTCGCGGCGTGACGGGCGGACGACTCGATGCTCGTGTCCTTGAGTTTTAATACGACCAGGGGGTTAGTGACGCGTCGCGGCACGCGGCAGGCGCGGACGAATTGGGCGACGCGGGGAGAGCGGCCATGGACGTCCCGCGGATCGACAAGGGCCTCGACGACATCTACGTGAAGGAGACGTCGATCTGCTTCGTCGACGGTCAGCGAGGCCGACTCCTGTACCGCGGCTACGACATCGGGGACCTCGCGGAGCACTCGACCTTCGAGGAGACCGCGTTCGTGCTCCTACGGGGACGCCTCCCGAACCGCGACGAGCTCGATCGCATCCGGGCCGACCTGGGGGCCGCGCGGATCGTGCCCGCGCACGTCCTCGCGTTCCTCCGTCGCATGCCGAAAGACGCGGCCCCCATGGACGTGCTCCGCACGGCCGTGTCTCTCCTGGGCGCCTACGATCCGGACCGCGGCGACGCGTCCCGCGAGACGAACCTCCGCCGGGCGATCCGGCTCCTCGGCGCGACCGCGACGATCGTCGCCGCGTACCACCGGATCCGCACGGGGGCCCGGGTCGTGAAGCCGGATCCGGCCCGCGGACAGGCGGAGGACTTCCTCCGCATGGTCACGGGGACCCGCGCGCGGGCTCGCGAGGCCCGCGTGATGGACGTCGCCCTCATCCTGTACGCGGACCACAGCATGAACGCGTCCACGTTCGCTGCGACGGTCGCCGCCTCGACCCTCTCGGACCTGACGAGCTCGGTCGTTGCCGCGATCGCAGCCTTAAAGGGCCCGCTCCACGGGGGCGCAATCGAGGCCGCGTTCGACGCCCTGCGGTCGATCGGCCGGCCCGAGGCCGCGGAGGCGTACGTCCTCGAGATCCTCCAGAACCGCGGGAAGGTGTTCGGCTTCGGCCACCGGGTCTACAAGACGTACGACCCGCGCGCGCTCATCTTCCAGCGGATCGCCAAGGAGCTGAGCGAATCCGCCGGCGAGACGGACCTGTACCGGATCGCGGACATCGTCCAGGAGACGGTCGTCCGCGAGCTCCGCTCGAAGCAGATCTATCCGAACGTGGACTTCTACTCGGGCCTCGTGTTCCACCTCCTCCGGCTGCCGCCCGACCTCGCGACCGCGATCTTCGCGATGTCGCGCACGGCGGGATGGGCGGCCCACGTGATCGAGTACTGGGAGGACAACCGGATCCTGAGACCCCTCGACCGGTACGTCGGGCCGACGGACGCCGTGTACGTGCGGCTCGAGGACCGGCCCTGACCCCACGGTCCGCCAGACTTATGCGGGCCGGACCCTTTGCCGAGGCGATCTCTCCATGCCCACGGAGCGTCCGATCCTCAAGCCCCCGAGCGAGGGGCAGAAAATCCGCGTGACGGACGCGGGGATCGAGGTCCCCGACGAGCCGGTTATCCCCGTCATCGCGGGGGACGGGATCGGGCCCGAGGTCGTCGCGGCCGCGCGGATCGCGGTTGACGCGGCCGTCCGCGCGACGTTCCACGGGAAGCGGCGAATCGTGTGGCACGAGGTCCCCGCGGGGGAGTCGGCCCAGGCGAAGTACGGCGAATCCCTCCCGGACGCGACGTGGGACGCGATCCGGGAATACGTCGTGGCCCTCAAGGGACCCCTCACCACTCCGGTCGGGCGAGGGCTGCGATCCCTCAACGTGGCCCTCCGGCAGACCCTGGACCTCTACGCGAACGTGAGGCCCGTGTACTGGCTCCCCGGCGTTCCGACGCCCGTCCGCCATCCGGAGAGGCTCGACGTGATCATCTTCCGCGAATCGACGGAGGACGTGTACGCGGGGATCGAGTGGGCGAAGGACTCCACGGGCGCGAAGCGGATGATCGAGCTCCTCCACACGGAGTTCAACGTGCGCGTGCGGCCCGACAGCGGGATCGGCCTGAAGCCGATGAGCGAGTTCGCGTCGAAGCGCCTCGTGCGCCGCGCGATCCGACACGCGCTGGACCATCGCCGGCGGTCCGTGACCCTCGTCCACAAGGGGAACATCATGAAGTTCACGGAAGGCGCGTTCCGGGAATGGGGGTACGAGGTCGCGCGGAACGAGTTCCCGGACCGGACGGTCCCGCTCGAGGAGGTCACGAAAGCCGGCGGCGAGATCCCGCGCGGGAAGATCGTCGTGAAGGACGTGATCGCGGACAACATGTTCCAGCAGCTCCTCCTCCGGCCGGAAGAGTACGACGTGATCGCGACCCCGAACCTGACGGGGGACTACCTGAGCGACGCGGCCGCGGCCCAGGTCGGCGGGCTCGGGGTCGTGCCGGGCGGCAACATCGGGGACGCGAGGGCCCTGTTCGAGCCGACCCACGGGAGCGCCCCGAAATACGCGGGGATGGACAAGGTGAATCCGACCGCGGAGATCCTCGCGGGCGTGATGATGCTCGAGTACCTGGGCTGGGACGAGGCCGCGACCCGCCTGCGGGACGCGGTCAAGTCGACCGTGTCCGCAAAGATCGTCACGTACGACCTCGCGCGGCAGATGGAAGGGGCGAGGGAGGTCGGGACGTCCGCGTTCGCGAAGGCGGTCGTCGAGCGCCTGCGGGGAGGGTGAGCCTGGCGCCCGCGGCGGACCCGCACGAGACCCGCTCGGACCTCGAGCGGACGATCTGCGAGGAGCTCGCCGCCCAGGGACTCTCGCACGAGCATCGGTCCCTGCACTTCCGCGTCCGGGACGCGTCCGGGGCCCCCTTGGGGTACGACCCGACCCTCGTCGTCCGCCGCGGGCCGATCGTGTTCCTCGTGGAGGCGGTCACGGAGGCGACGGACGCGTCGCGCATCGCCCTCATGGGCCGCTTCCTCGAGCAGCACTCCCCGGATCTCGTCCTCGTCGTCCTCGCGCGGAGGGCCGTGCTCGAGACGCTGCCCGCCGAGGCGTACGACGAACGGTACGACGCGGCGGACGTCCCCCGGGCCGTCCGGCGAATCCGGGAACAGGACCCCGAAGGGATCGTGGAGCCGTTCCTGAAGGACCGCGCCGCGTGAGCCGGCCCGCGAGGCCTTATGCCCGCACCCCATGACGGTCCGCCCATGGCGATGGCGGATGGAGGCCACTGGACGGAGGAGATATTCCTCCGCCACGCGGACCTCTGGCTCGCGGTCCACGAGCGGGCGTGGGCGTCCGGGGAGGAGCAGGCCCGGGACCTCCACGCGATCCTGGACGGGCTCGGGGTCCCCGCGGGAGGCCGGATCCTCGACGCGCCGTGCGGGATCGGGCGCCACGCGACCCGCCTCGCGGAGCTCGGCTACCGGACGACGGGCGTGGACCTGTCCCCCCTGTTCATCGAGCGCGCGCGGCGCCGCGCGGCCGAGGCAGGCGTCGCGACTCGCGCGAGCTTCCACGTGGGCGACCTGAGGACCCTCCCGGAGGCCGTGCCGCCGACGGAACGGCCGTTCGACGCGGCGCTCAACCTGTGGACATCGCTCGGGTACTACGACGAGGCGACGGACGAGCGGATCCTCCGCGGCTACCGGGAGGTCGTCCGACCGGGCGGCGTGTTCCTCCTCTACATCGTGAACCGGGACTTCATCGTGCGGCGGTTCGAGCCGCACGGGTACGACGCGTTCGGGGAGATCGTCCACATCGAGGACCGGCGCCTCGACCTGGGGGCCTCGCGGATGCGGAACGACTGGCGGTTCTTCCGCAAACGCGGACCGGACCTCGACCACCTCGCGACGATCCGGATCGCCCACCGGGTGTACAGCCTCCACGAGCTCGTCGCCCTGTTCGCCCGCTCGGGCTGGCGGGCCGAGGCGGCCTACGGCGGATACAGGCGGGATCCTCCGTCCACGGACTCGCCGACCGTCCTCCTCGTCGGGAGGGCCTAGATGACCCCGGCCGACCTGCGGGCCCAAGGTCACGATGCGAAGGCGATCGCAGGATTCCTGGGGTCGGAAGGGGTCCCCTCGGGCGGCCGCGTCCTCGACGCGCCGTGCGGGATCGGGCGTCGGGCCATCGGACTCGCGGCGGAAGGATTCCACGTGACCGCCGTGGACCCGAACGAGATCGGCGTGGACGCCGCGCGGTCCCGGATTCCGCCGGACCTGCGGGACCGGCTCCGGTTCCTCCACGCGGCCAGGGAATCGTTGCCAGGCCTCGGCGAGGAGACGTTCGACGCGATCGTGGCCCTGGACCACCCGATCGGCCGCCAAGGGCCTGGTGAGGACGTCGCGTTCCTCGCCCGCCTCATCCCGCACATCCGCGGGGACGGGGTCCTCGTCCTGGAGCTCCTCCACCGCGATTTCTTCGCCACCCGGCCGGACGGGTTTTCGTTCCACGTACTCGCGG
The DNA here is from genome assembly GCA_035283365.1 of Thermoplasmata archaeon. GTDB lineage: Archaea > Thermoplasmatota > Thermoplasmata > RBG-16-68-12 > RBG-16-68-12 > RBG-16-68-12. The sequence goes on from DATETY010000008.1 coordinate 134,829, forward strand.
ACGTGGAGCAGCACGAGTTCCGGTCGTTCGATCTCGTCACGGGGATCCTGCACCTGACCTGGACGTTCTACCATCGCGAGGGCGAAGACCTCCGCCACCGCGGCGACGCGGCCGCGAGGATGCGACTCCCGACGCCCCACGAGGCCGCCTCCCTCCTCGGATCGTCGGGATGGCGGCTCGCGGGCGCGTTCGGCGGCTGGTCCCGAGAGCCCGTGAGCGCGAATCGGCGGAAGGTCGTCCTCGTCGCGAGGCGGGTAGGATCGACCGCGTGAAACGGACATCGGAGCGCCGACCTGGAGGCCGCTCCAGGGTCGGACGGGGCGTCGAGTTGAAAAGGACGCCCGCCTTGTCGAGCCGCCAATGCCCCTCGAGCCGATCGACACGGCCGCCGTGAGCCTGTTCCTGGCGGCCGCCCTGGGCATCTTCGGGCGGAAGATGGTCCTCCGGGTCCGGTACCTCGTCGCGGGCGCGCCGGAGAGCCGCTGGGACCGCCTCCCGACCCGCGTGAAGAACCTCATCGTGTACGGGATCTTCCAGAGGAAGGTCGCGCGGGAGTGGTACGCGGGCGTCCTCCACTCGTTCATCTTCTGGGCGTTCGTCATCCTCGGGGGCAGCGTCGTGGAGGTCACGGCCCAGGCGTACGCTCGGGGGTGGCAGGTCCCCGCGCCCGCGGTCGCGGGGCTCTCCCTAAACGGCCCCCTGTACCTCGCGCAGGACGTCATCGCGATGCTCGCCGCCGTGGGGGTCGGGATGGCCCTGTACCGCCGGTACGTGATCCGCCCGAAGAAACTCATGCACGAGGGGATGCTCGATGCGACGATCGTGCTGTGTTTCATCCTCGGGATCGTCGTCTCCCTCCTCCTGTACAACGCGGCGGACATCGCCCAAGGGACGGCCGCCATGGCGGAATGGAAACCCATCAGCTCGTTCCTCGCGGGCGTGTCCGTCGTCCGGCTGGACCCCGCGTTCTGGTGGCGGGCGTTCTGGTGGAGCCACATCGTCCTCCTGTTCACGTTCCTCGCGTACGTGCCCCACTCGAAGCACATGCACATCATCTTCGCGATCGTGAACACGTTCTTCATGGACCTCACGCCGCGCGGGGCGATCCGGAAGCTCGACCTGGAGGCGACGGAGCGGTTCGGCGTGAACCGGGTCGAGCAGTTCTCGTGGCGGCAGCTCCTCGACGGGTACGCGTGCACGGAGTGCGGGCGGTGCACGGACAGCTGCCCCGCGAACGCGACGGGGAAGCCGCTCGATCCGATGCGGATCATCACGAACATGCGCGACACGCTGGACGCACAGGGCGCCGCGATCGTGCGCGGGGACGTCGCGGGCCTCCCGGACCTGTTCGAGACGGTCCACTCAGAGGACGGGATCTGGGCGTGCACGACGTGCTACGCGTGCGTGTACGAGTGCCCCGTGATGAACGAGCATGTGCCGAAGATCCTCGACATGCGCCGGCACATGGTCCTGGACCAGGGGAAGATCCCGCCCGAGGCCGCCGAGGCGATGCGGAAGATCGAGCAGAACTACAATCCGTGGGGAATCGGCTGGGACCGGCGGGCGGACTGGGCCGAGGGCATGGACGTTCCGCGGCTCTCCGACGGGGGGCCGCGCGGGGTCCTGTTTTGGGTCGGCTGCGCGGGATCGTTCGACGATCGGAACCGCAAGGTGACCCAGGCGTTCGCCAGGATCCTGAAGCGCGCGGGCGTGCCGTTCGCGATCCTCGGCCCCGAGGAGCGGTGCACGGGGGACCCCGCCCGCCGGATCGGTAACGAGTACCTGTTCCAGGCGATGGCCGCGATGAACGTCGAGACGCTGAACCGACACGGCGTGACGAAGATCGTCACGTGCTGCCCGCACTGCTTCAACACGCTCAAGCATGAATACCCGCAGTTCGGGGGGACGTACGAGGTCGTCCACCACACCCAGTTCCTCGAGGAGCTCCTGCGCGAGGGGCGAATCCGGCCGACCCGGGAGACCGCGGACCTCGTGACTCCACACGACGCGTGCTACCTGGGCCGGTACAACGGGATCCTGGACGAACCGAGGGACATCCTCGCGCGCCTGCCGGGCGTCCGGGTCGTCGAGATGTCCCGATGCCGGGACAAGGCGTTTTGCTGCGGCGCGGGCGGCGCGCGAATGTGGATGGAGGAGCGGATCGGGGAGAAGGTGAACCACCGGCGGCTGTCGCACGTCGAGGCGACGGGCGCGAAGACGGTCGCGACCGCGTGCCCGTATTGCCTGATCATGCTCGACGACGCGGCGAAGACGAAAGACCGCGAGGACATCGCCCGCGCGGACGTCGCGGAGCTCCTCGAGCGGACCCTCTGATCCGGCCCGAGCGGCTCAGCCGAGCGCGTCGATCTTCCGCGCGAGGTCGAAGTCGAGGGCCGTCAGGCCGCCCCGGTCGTGCGTGGACAGGCGCAACGACACGCGGTTCCATGCGTTCTCCATGTCGGGGTGGTGGTCCATGGACTCCGCGATCGCTCCGACCCGGTTGATGAACCTCAAGGCCTCGGGAAAGTCCTTGAACGTCCACGTCCGCTCGATCGCGTCGCCCTCGCGCGTCCACGAGGGCACGTCCGCGAGCCGGGCGCGCACCTCGTCCTCGCTCAGGAGGGCCCGTCGGGCCATCGATCGGGCGAAACGCGTCGAGGGGGAAAAGGTTCGCCCCGGCCCCAGGTCATGTTAACCTTGTTCAAGGTTAACAGCGCACCGTTCGCCGCCCGAGGCCTGGCCCCCCTCATCGCACGATCACGATCGGGGTCTGCGCCGCGATGTCGAAGCCCCACGCGATGTCCAGCCCGACGAGGAGGACGAACCCGTGGTATGAGAACCCGCCGCGGTAGCTCGACTGGACCTCCCCGGGGATCGGGATCTCGAACTCGAACGGCACGCCCACCCGGATCACGTCCATCGGGATCGAGACCTCGTGCTGGAACGTGGAGGTCGTCTCCTGGGCGCTGTCCGCGCGGGCCCATTCGGAGCCCAGGAGCCGGACGTACACGCGCCGCACTCGGGTAGGTCCGAGGCGGAGGAGGGTGATCCGACACCCGATGAGCTCGCGCGCGAAGAAGCGCGATCCGTCGAGCTCGACGTACACCTCGGGCCCGTCTCCCCCGGAGCGGAAGCGCACGGGGTCCGCGAACTGGCGCACGCTCGACCGGTCGTAGAACACGAAGATCTCGCCGTCCCACACCGCGTCGGGCCAGAGCGGCACGTCGAGCCGAGCGGTCAGCCCGTACCGGATCGTCGCATGGCGGCCCTGGTATGACGGGACGGCCTCGAACGGGATCTGGAACCGGAACGGGACGCGGTGGGTCCCCGCGGGGACATCCGCCTCTCCCTGGAGGGGGAGACGCCAGTGGACGAGATCGCGGGCCGAGCGGTACGTGCGCTGCTCCTTCCCGGAGCCCCGCGTGATCTGGGTCTCCTCGCGCCCGCGGAACTCGACGGTGAGGCCGCGGCTCACCACGTCCCGGGTCGCCTCCACGACCACGTTCCCCTCGACGACCTCCCCCGTGTAGTACGCGTCCCGGGGCAGCTCGACCCAGATCGACCGAGGCGCCGTCTCACCCCGCGGCCCGCAACGAGCTCACCGGACGAGGAAACGCGTGTCGCAGTAGTCGCACGTGGCGACCCCGAAGCGGTCCACGGCCCGCGGCGCGGCACCGCAGTTCGGGCAGGCGAGCTCCATGGGTCCCTGGAGCCCCGCGGGGACCATGGGCTGCTGGATCGGCGGCGGGGGCGGGATGGCCCGACGGCCCGCGGACCCGGCGGCGACCGCGAGGACCACGATCCCGATCACGACGAGGAAGAAGCCGCAGAAGACCGCGGCCGCGAGGTCGAACCCGAAGCCGAACCCGGCGAGGGGCAGGATCATCACGACGGCGAGGCCCACGACGAGGAAGAACACGGCGGCCGCCGTCATGGCGGGATTCCCGGGCCGCCGGCCCACGGGCGCGTGCTGCCACCCGAGAGGCGGGGCCGGCTTCACGGGCCCGGAAGGCCGCGGCGCGTAGATGAACCCTGCGGGGCCCCGCGCGGGGCGGAGGCCATATTACTATGTTCATAAATAGATAAATATCGCGGAGGCGGAGAGACCTCGACGGGGGACCGTGACCCGTCGACGCGGCCCGGGGGCCGCGACGGGTCACCCGCCGAGTTCCTTCAGGAGGGCCGGGACGAGCTCGAGGACGTTCGCGACGAACCCGACGTGGGCGACCTCGAAGATCGGCGCGCTCGGGTCCGTGTTGATCGCGACGATCAAGCCCGCGTCCTTCATCCCGGCCACGTGCTGCATCGCGCCGCTGATCCCGCAGGCCACGTACAGCTTCGGCCGGACCGTCTTGCCGCTCTGCCCGACTTGGCGGGTCTTCGGGAGCCAGTCCATGTCCGTGAGGGGTCGGGACGCGCCCACGACCCCCCCGAGGCGCTTCGCGAGGCGCTCGACGAGTTCGAGGTTCTCCTTCTTCTGGATCCCCCGGCCCGCGGACACGACGATGTCCGCCTGCGCGATGTCGATGTCCTGGACCTGGGAGGCCTCGACACGGAGGAAGCGCGCGCGGATCGAGGCGGGGTCGATCCGGACCGGGAGCGCGGACGAGCGGCCGCCCGGCGCGGGCCCCGCGGGCTTCGTGGCGCCCGGCCGGACCGTCGCGACGCACGTCCGATCCGACGCGATCTCGAACTCGCCCTGCACCTTCTCGTTCAGCATGCGACGCGTCGCGACGACCGCCTCGCCGTCCATGCGCAGGTCCACGCAGTTCGTCACGAGGGGCAGGTCGAGGGAAGCCGCGAGGGCCGGCGCGAGGTCGTATCCCTGGGCCGTGTGCGGGATGAGCAGGACGCGCGGCGCGACTGCGTCGAGGGCGGCCCGCACGGCCTGGGCGACGCCCTCGAACGTGTACGCCTCGAGCGCGGGGTCGTCCGCGACGAGGACGTCGACCCCGGACGACGCGAGCGCGTCCGCGAGGGCCGACACGTCATGTCCGGCCACGAGCCCCTTCACGGCTCCGCCCGTCGCGGCCGCGAGGGGACGGGCCAGGGCGACGAGCTCGAAGGTCGCGGGCACGAGCCGGCCGTCCTGGTGTTCCGCGACGAGCAGGACGTCGTCCCCGATCCGATCACCCCCGGACGAACCCCTTGTCGCGCAGGAGCTGGGCGAGCCGCTTCGCCTGGTCGCCGACCGTCCCCGTGACGAGCTCCGCGCGGCCCTTCGCGGGCGGCGGGGACAGGCCGCGGATCCGGAACGCGTAGGGCCCGCGCAGCCCATCCCAGGACGCGACGCCGAGCGCGGACGGCCCGATCTCCTTGATCGGCTGGCGGGCCGCCTTCATGATCGCGGGGAGGGGCGCGTACCGGGGCACGTTGGCCCCGAACTGGATCGTGAGGACGGCCGGCATGGGGAGCGCGTACAGCCGCTGGGCGCCTCCCTCCGTCTCGCACGCGACCTCGAGCTCCGGGCCCTTCAGCTCGACGCGCGTCACGACGCTCGCGTGAGGCAGCCCCAGGTGGCCCGCGACGAGCCCGCCCGTCGCGGACGCGATCAGGTCGTCCGACTGGACCCCCGCGAAGATCAGGTCGTGCGGGATCGTCCGGATCGACGCGGCCAAGATCCGGGCCACGTGCCCGACGTCGTACGAGGCCGGCTCGTCGAACGAGACGCGGACGGCCTCGTCCGCGCCCTTCGCGAGGGCCTCCCGGAGCATCTGCTCGGCCCGCTTGGGCCCCGCCGTGATCGCGACGACGCGACCGCCGTGCGCTTCCTTGATCCGGACGGCCGCCTCGAGGGCGTACTCGTCCGAGCCGTTCGTCTTGTAGTTGAGCGAGTCCCGCCGGATGTCCCGCCCGTCCGGGGCGATCTGGAACTGGAGGTCCGGGTTCGGGATCTGCTTCAGGCACACGACGACGTTCGGGGCCACGACCCGTTGGGAAAGTCGGACCCTACTTGAACGTTGCCCACCGGGCGCTCCCCCGTCCGCAGGTTCAAGGGCCGTGCGCGGGTCTGCCTCCCGTGGCCGACGACGCGGAACGCGCCAGGGACCGCCTCCGTCCGTGCGTCGAGCGGGCCGCGCAAGCCTCGGGTTGGCGCCTGGATGATGTCGCGCCGAGACGCCTCGGGCCCGGGGAGCCGTGGCGCTATGCGACGCGGGCCTCCGAGATGCTCGCCCGCGCGGGGTCCGCCCTCGATATGGGGACGGGAGGCGGGGAACTCCTGGAGAGCGTGGGCGCGTCCCGCGCAGGCCGGCTCGTCGCGACGGAACCGTGGGCCGCGAACGCCCCCGTGGCGGCCCGCCGCCTGGGTCCCCTCGGGATCCCCGTCGTGAAAGGCTCGAGTCTCGCCCTGCCATTCCGCGCGGGCGCCTTCGACCTCGTCCTGAACCGCCACGAGGAGCTCGATCCCGCGGAGGTGGCCCGCGTCCTGGCCCCGGGCGGGAGCGTCCTCACCCAGCAGGTCGGACGCGGGACGTGGGCCGAGCTGCGACCCTGGTTCCCGCGGATGCACGACCCGGGGGACCTGCTCGAGGCGTACGCGGACGGGATGCGGGCCGCGGGCCTGCGGATCGTCCGGCGGGACCGCCACGCGGGCCCCGGCGCGTACCGCGGGCTCGAGGACGTCGTGTTCATCCTGTGCATCGCCCCCTGGACGATCCCGGGATTCGACCCGCTCGGCCGGGACCTCCGGGCCCTCCTGGACGCGGAGGCGCGCCTGTCCGGTCCGGACGGGATCGTCCTCACGGAGGAACTGCTCCTCCTCGAGGCGACGAAAGGTCCGTAGTCCGACGGGCCCGAGGGCTCAGGGGAAGATCCCGCGCCACCGGTACGCGTCCACGACCCGGTTGATTGCGACCATGTACGCGGCCTGGCGCATGTCGACCTTGCGCGTCTCGTGCATCTCCCAGACCGAGTTGAACGCGGTCACCATGACGGACTCGAGTTTCTGGTCGACCTCCGCCTTGGTCCAGAAGAACTCGGACAGGTTCTGGACCCACTCGAAGTACGACACGGTCACTCCGCCCCCGTTCCCCAGGATGTCCGGGATGAGGAGGACGCCCCGCTTGTGCAGGATGTCGTCCGCCTCCGGGGTCGTGGGCCCGTTCGCGCCCTCCCCGACGATCTTCGCCTTCACCCGGGGGGCGTTCGCGGCCGTGAGGACGCCCTCGAGGGCGCACGGCGCGAGCACGTCCACGTCGAGCTCGAGGATCTCCTCGTTCGTCACCTTCTTCGTGCCGGGGAAGCCGACGACGGTCCCCGTCTTCTCCTTGAACGCGAAGACCTCCTTCGGGTCGAAGCCTTTCTCGCTCATGATCCCGCCCTTCGAGTCCGACACGGAGACGACCTTGGAGCCGTGCTCCTCGCTCATGAGCCGCGCGAAGTTGTACCCGACGTTCCCGAACCCCTGGACCGCTAGGGTCGCGCCCTTCAGGGTGAGCTTGACCTTCTTCGCAGCCTCGCGGACCGCATACATCAAGCCGCGGGACGTGGCCTCGTCGCGGCCCTTCGACCCTCCGATCACGAGGGGCTTGCCCGTCACGACGCCCGGCACGGCGAAGCCTTTGTGCATCGAGATCGTGTCCATGATCCACGCCATCGTCTGGCTGTCCGTGTACACGTCCGGGGCGGGGATGTCCTTCTCGGGACCGATGATGATCGAGATCTCCGTCGCGTAGCGGCGGGTCATCCGCTCCAGCTCCGTGCGGGACATCTCCTTCGGGTTGCAGATCACGCCGCCTTTCGCCCCGCCGTACGGGATCCCCATGACCGCGCACTTCCAGGTCATCCAGCACGCGAGGGCGCGCACCTCGTCGATCGAGACGTTCCAGTGGTACCGGATGCCCCCCTTGAACGGCCCGATCGCGTCGTTGTACTGGACCCGGTATCCCGTGAAGACGCGGACCCGGCCGTCGTCCATCTTCACGGGGAAGTTCACCGTCAGCTCGCGACGCGGGTGCTTCAAGATCTCGAGCATGTCCGCGTCGAGGTTCAGCTTCTTGCCAGCCCGGTCGATCTGCTCGCGGGCGATCTCAAACGGGTTCAACGTTTCCTTCGCCATGACACACGCCCCCTCGCTGCCGGACGCGGCGTCGGGAGTGGTCCGCGAGTATCGTGGCCCCCTCTTAAAAGCTTAGGTCCGACGGGCGAGCCGAGGCTCCTCGGAGGGGCGGCTCGCGTACTCGGACGGATCCACGATCCGTTCGGGCGTCTCCCCTCGCAGGAACCGCGACACGTTCGCGAGGGCCGCCTCGACGGCCTCGCGCCGCTGGCCCGGGACGAACGGGGCCACGTGGGGCGTCATCACGACGTTCGGGAGCTCGTGGAACGGGCGGTGGAACGGTCGGCCCTCCTTCCCGTCCGGGTACGTCCACCAGACGTCCAGGCCGACCCGGAAGCGCGGATGGCCGCGGAGGTGCTCGTACAGGTCGTCCTCCACGATGAGCTTGCCACGGCCCACGTTCACGAGGACCGCGTCCTCCTTCATGCCGCGGAGCAGCCGGGAGTCCACGAGGCCCTCTGTCCGGCGGGTGAGCGGGAGCGCCAGGACGACGGCATCCGCGCGGGCCGCGAACCCGGGCAGGGCGTCGAGGGACCCGACCTCGTCCGCCTCCGGGGTCGGCCCCGCGGCCCGTCGGATCCCGAGGACCCGCATCCCGAAGGCGCGGCCGAGACGGCCGACCTCCCGCCCGATCCCCCCGAGGCCCACGACGAGCAGGGTCGACCCGCGCAGGACCTTGTGGGTCCCCTCCTGGTCGAACACGCCGCGTCGGATCGCCTCCGTATCCCGTGCGACGTCCTTCGCGGCCGCGAGGAGGAGGGCGAACGCGTGCTCCGCGACGGACACGGAGTACGCGCCCGCGTTGCTCGCCACGACGGCCCCCGGAGGGAGCCGATGGAACGGCACGTGGTCGATCCCCGCGACGAGGGTCTGGACGAACCGCAGGCGACGGGCGCGCTCCCGGAGGTCCGCGGGGAAGTCGGAGCCGAAGCCCATGCACACGACGACGTCCGCCCGGGCCCACGCCGCGTCCCGGTCGTCCGCGGGCACGTCCTCGAGGACCGTGACGTCCGCCCGGGCGTCGCGGGACCACGCGACGAGGGCCGCGCGGCGGTCCTCGTCCATGGGCGCGGTCACGAGGACACGGGCCATGCGCACCCCGAGCCGCGTGGCGCGCTATGGCCCTTTCGCCCGGACGGGGTTCAGCACTCCGAGTACCCGCACGCCCGGCACTTCACGCAGCCTTCCTCGAAGACGAGCTGCTTCCCGCACTCCGGGCACTCCGGGTTGAGGCCTTTCTTGACCATCTCCTCGACGTCCCGGGCCTCCTTCTCGAGCTCGACGTCCGTCTCCACGGCCTCCGGGCCCGGACCCGTCTCGTCGAACGTCTCGACGGCCGGGACGACCCCCGACTTCTGCATCCCGATGTGCCGCTTGATCGCCTTCGCGATCGCGTCCGGGATCGAGTAGACCCGCTCGCTGTGGTCGAGCGCGATCCGCGGGCTCCGGATCCCTTCGAGCTGGTCGATGATCTCGTCGACGGGCACGCCGGACCGCAGGCACAGGGACACGAGCCGCGCGATCCCTTCCGTGAAGGACGCCGTGTAGCCGCCGCCGCGGCCCGTCTGGGCGAACACCTCGAACAGGCCTCTCTCGTCCTCGTTGATCGTCACGTACAGGGCGCCGTATCCTGTGAGCAGCTTCTGGGTCCGGCCCGTGATCACGTCGGGACGGGGCCTGGGCCGGGTCACGGCGGGCTCCGCGGGGACCGATACGTGGAGGGGCTTCGCACCGGCCGTCTCGACAGGCTTCGGGGCCTCGGGCACGCCGACGTTGAGGACCTGGTCCTCGCGCGAGCCTTCCCGGTACACCGTGATGCCCTTGCACTTGAGCTCGTACGCGAGGAGGTACGCCTTCTTCACGTCCTCGACGGTCGCCTCGGGCGGCATGTTGATCGTCTTCGAGACCGCCGCGTCGCACCAGTCCTGGAAGGCCGCCTGCATCCGGACGTGCCATTCCGGCGAGACGTTGTACGCGACGCCGAAGGTCCGCTGCCACTTTTCCGGGACCTCCCGAAGGCCCCGCGGGGAGCCGCGGTTCGCGAGGATCTTCTGCACGAGGTCGTCCCGCCAGAAGCCCTCGCGCCTCGCGACCTCCTCGAAGTAGTCGAGGAAGTACGGGAGCTGCTCGCCGTCCATCACGCGCTTGTACCAGATCAGGCTGAACTCGGGCTCGCAGCCGCCCGACGTGTCCGCGATCATGGACAGGGTGCCGGTCGGCGCGACCGTCGTGACGTACGAGTTCCGGAGGCGGATGCCCTTCTCTTGGTGTCGGCTGCCCTCCCACGCGGGGTACACGCCGCGCTCCTCCGCGAGTCTTCTGCTCTCATCGTACGCGGTCTCTTGGATGTACTTCATGATCCGGCGACCCCATTCGACACCTTCGGGGCTGTCGTACGGGACTTCGAGCTTGAACAGCATGCGCGCGAAGCCCATCACGCCGAGCCCGATCTTCCGCGTCGCCTTCGTCATCTCCTCGATCTGCTTGACCGGGTACGCGTTCATGTCGATGACGTCGTCGAGGAGACGGACGGACATCCGGATCGACCGCTCGAGCTTCTTCCAGTCCACATCGTATCGGCCATCCCTGCCGCTGACCGTGTGGCGGTCCAGATCAATCGATCCGAGATTGCACGATTCGTATGGCAAAAGGGGCTGTTCGCCGCAAGGGTTGGTCGCCTCCATGTCGCCGATGTTCGGCGTTGGCTGACGGCGATTGTTCTCGTCGATGAAGAACAGCCCGGGTTCGCCGTTCTTCCACGCCTGGAACGCAATCTTATCGAGCACGTCGCGCGCGTCGAGCTGCCTCACGGCCTGCTTCGTCCGCGGATTCACGAGATCGTACTTCGTCCCTGTCTTCAGGGCCTCCATGAACTCGTCCGTCACCGCCACGGAGATGTTGAAGTTCGTGATCTCCGTCGTGTTGTCCTTGCAGGTGATGAAGTCAAGGATATCGGGGTGGTCGATGCGGAGGATGCCCATGTTAGCACCCCTTCGCTTGGATCCTTGTTTCACCTGCTGTGTCGCCGCGTCATACACTCTCATGAAGGAGACGGGACCGCTCGCGACGCCCATCGTCGACTTCACGAAATCGTTCTTCGGACGCAGCCGGGAGAAGGAGTACCCAGTGCCTCCCCCTGACTGGTGGATCAGTGCCGATTCCTTCAACGTCTGGAAAATCCCCGCGAGGCTGTCGTCCACCGGGAGGACGAAGCAGTTGTGCACGACGACCCCGTTCGCGACGTACGTGTTGTCTTCCTCGACCTCGAGATTGAAGACCGTTGTCACCCCCGGCACCGGTTCGACGGACTTTGCGAGGTAGGCGCCATCCCGCACGTACATGGGCTGGCCGCCCAGGGTGATCGACCAGGGTCTCGCCGTGGCTGCCTCGGGCATGTACTCGGGTTTCATGCACGGCGTCAGATCCATCCCGACCGCGAGCTCGAACAACTGCCGGATAAGCCCCTCGTTGGACAGGGTGATCCTCGTCTGATTCACGTTGACCCTCGTGCCGTCCGCGTCCGCCACGCCACGAAGCAGGGCCACCCTGAACTCCCGAGGGGACGCGGGGCCCCACGCGGGAAGCTTCTTCCGCGCGAATCCCCGGCCGAATTCCCGTGCGATCCACTCGCATAGGATCGTGCTGTGTACGCGCACGGTGAGCCAGGAGGTCGGAGCGTTGACGACATGGACGACGTCCGCCTCGAGCGCGAATCGATCCCGCAGGATTCCCACGAGCCTGTTAGCGACATTCTCTTCGTGCAGGCCGAGCGTGAACCGCAGTGCCCGGAGTTCGGGATTGATCTCGCCCTCCGCGAGATACATCCCGAAGAACCAGCCAATCTCCTCATCCAACTCGATCCGCGCACGCACGGGCGAGATCTGGAGGCTCCGAGTTCCCGATACCCTGTGCCGCGCCGCAGAGGCTTCGGAGCGGCCGGTCTTCCCCTCGTACACGAGCTCGCCCTCGACGTCGCCCTCGAACTCGATGTGCGTTCGCGTGGCCTGCTCGGCAGGCCCACCGACCCGAACGTACGTGCCCTCGAGGTCGATCGTCCGAACCCAACCGTTCGGGGTCAGAAACGGATGGTCCGCCGTCGCGAACATGGGGGGCAGCCGGTGAATCTTGACTTTGAACACCGACCCCTCTCGCCGTGCCAGCGCGAGCACCGGGCGATAGCGCCCGCGATGGGTGAGCACCATGTCGCCGACGGCCACCTCCTCGATGGGCTTCGGCCCCGCCGCGGTGCTAATCGGAGTGCCGGCCGCGAAACACGCAGAGAGTTGTTGGAGGTCCAGACCCGCGTTCATCAGCGTCGGGCTGTTCGGCAGGAACTCGAGGTCCGCGATGAGGCGGAAGAACTTCAGGGCCGTCTCCCGGACCTTCGCGTCGTCCCCGCCGTAGAGCCCCTCGGCCTGCGCGAGGTTCCACGCGACCCGCGCGAGCAGCTCCTTGGGGGTCTCGATGACCTTGCCGCGATCGTCCTTCTTGAGATACCGCTTCTCGAGGACGCGGCGGGCATTCTCGGTCAGGACAGGCTCCGGCTCACGATCGAACAGGTCGCCGTACGACGACGCAATGACCTTCATGTGTTCCATTGGAAACCCTTCTCCGCGGGGTGGGGGCCCCATCCGATGCATCGGCGGTGAAACCATCCCGGGGGTGGGCGCGGCGAACCGGGTCCGGGTCTATATTTCTTTTTGAATCACGTTCGTTACCGGCCGAGGACACAACGTTACCACGTCTGTTACCAATCATGCATGCGGCCGCGGTACTTCAACGTGCGCGGGGGATGGCCGAACGTACTTCCGCATGGAGGGAGCGCCTCACAGGAACGGGAGTCGGACGACCTCCGCTGCGAGGAGCCCGCCCCGGATCTCGATGCGGACCCGCGTGCCGACGTCCCCGTGGAACGGGGCAAGGGACGCGAGTGCGATGCCGACGCGCAGGGAGGGCGACAACGTGCCGCTCGTGACCGTGCCGACGGGTCCGCGTTCCCCGTGGACCGCGTGGCCGTGACGCGGAATTCCCCTGCCCTCCATGCGGAGCCCGACGAGGCGCGGGTAGTCGCCGCGGCTCCGCTGGGCCTCGAGCGCCTCCCGCCCGACGAACGGGCGGTCCCACTTCACGACCCACTCCGAGTTCACCTCGAGAGGAGTCTGCCGACCGTCGAAGTCCTGACCCGCGAGGAGGTACCCCTTCTCGAGGCGGAGGGTGTCCCGCGCTCCCAGCCCAATCCGCTGGATACCGAGGTCCGCGCCCTCCGCGAGGAGGGACTCCCACACCCAAGGGCCCTCGCCCTCGTGGGGGAACAGCTCGAACCCGGGCTCCCCTGTGTACCCGGTACGCGTGACGAGGAGGGGAACCTCTCCGGTGGCGTCTCCAGTGGAAACGCCGGGCTCCGCCCGCGGGTCCGCCATGCGGGTGGACCCCCACCCCTTGATTTCCTGTGGAACGGCCGGGGCCGGGGCGGGGGCCGCGCCCGGGCGACGGACGCCCTCCGCGGGCGGGCCGAATCGGATCACGGCCGCGTCGAAACTCCGCATGGCGATGACATCGGACGAGGTGAAGCGCTGGAGGAGCTCGGGGGCCCGCGGGCCCTGGAGGGCGAGACACAGGACCGCGCCCGTAAGGTCCGTCACCCGGACGTCGCCGCGGCGGCGCGCGCCGAGCCACGCGACGACGGCGGGCCGGGGTCCCGCGTTGCACACGACGAGGTACCGATCCGGGTCGAGGCACGTCGCGATCACGTCGTCGAGGATCGTCCCGTCCTCCCGGAGGAGATGCGTGTACCGCGCGCGGCCCGCCTTCGCGGGGATCGCGTTCGCGCTGTGGCCGTCCAGGAACCCGTGCGCCTCGCGCCCCTCGACGAGGAGCTTGCCCATGTGGCTCACGTCGAACACGCCGACCGAGGACCGGACCGCGAGGTGTTCCCCGACGATCCCCGTGAACTGGAGGGGCATCTCCCATCCGCCGAACTCGATGAAGCGCGCGCCCGCGGCGCGGTGCGCGTCATACAGGGCCGTGCGATCCGCCATCGTGTGCCGACCGATGGAACGCACCGGACGCGATGAACCCTCGCCCACCCGGCAAAGCTTATGCGGGTTTCGTTCCTTGACCGCGCCGCATGGGGTTCTTCCGGGAGTTCCGGTACGAAGTGAGCACGATTGTGTTCGGCCTCGGGATCCTCGCGATGGTGTTCGCCCTCACGCAAGCGTTCCTCGGAGCCCAGAGTCCGGACTGGCTCAAGGGGGTCCACACGGCCGTCGGGGGCTGGGTCATCTGGGAAGGCACCCTCGGGTTCTTCGCCCTCCTCGGGGGCGGGTACTACTTCGTCGACACGATCGTGAAGGACCGGGAGTTCAACCGCCTCCTGTCGACCCGATCCAAGGAAATGTTCGTGAAGAACCTGGAGCGCCTCGAGCGACTCGTGTACTACGAGCTCCCGTCCGCGTACGAGCGCCGCCTGAACGAGAAGAAACACGAGTTCCGGATCAAGAGCTGACGGCGTCCCGCGACAGGACCACGCGACCCAGGCCCTCGGCCCCGGTCCGGTCCCGCTCGCGCACCCGGACGACGACCTCGACGCGGTCCGCGCGGTGGACCGCGGAGACGACCTCTCCGCGCTCGTGGAGCCAATGGAGCTTCCCGCCCGTCTCCGCGTCCTGGGGCAGCACGAGGTGGACCTCGATCGGGTACGCGAGGGACGCGAGGACCGCGTCCCGGAGCGCGTCCAGGCCTTCCCGGGTCCGCGCACTGATCGCGAGGGGGGCCCGGTGGAACTCGGAGTCCGCGAGGAGGCGCACCCGCCGCTCCAGGTCGTCGGGCCCGAGCCGGTCCGCCTTCGTGAGCACGGGCAGGACGTCCGCCTCGCGGACCTCGGGGAGGAGGGTGCGGGCCGCCAGGCGGACCTTGCGGACGATCTCCGGGTCCGGATCGGACGCGTCCACGAGGAGCAGGACGAGGTCTGCCTGGAGGATCTCCTCGAGGGTCGCGTGGAACGCCTCGACCATCCAGAACGGGATGCCGTCCACCAGGCCGATCGTGTCCGTGAGGAGGATCCGCCGCCGGGCGTCGGGGAGGGCGCGGGTCGTCGTGGAGAGCGTCGAGAACATGCGGTCCTCCACGAGGACGCGCTCGCGGGTGAGCGCGTTCAGGAGGGACGACTTGCCCGCGTTCGCGTACCCCGCGAGGGCCACGAGGCCGTACCCGCGCCCCTTCCGGTGGGACCGGCGCACCTCCCGCTCCCGGCGGATCGCCTCGAGGTCGTCCCGGATCTTCTTGAGGCGCCGCTTGACCGTCTCGTAGTACGCGTCCACGCGGTACTCCCCGCCGGCCATGAACCCGGGGCGCTCCCCGACCTCCGCCTCGTGGATCCACTCCCGCAGGAGGGGCACCTCGTACTGGAGCAGGGCGAGCTCGACCTGGAGCTTCGCCTCCCGGGTCGCGGCGCGCTGGGCGAACAGCTCGAGCAGGACCCGGAGCCGGTCGTACGTCTCCACGCCGAACGCCCGCTCGAGGGCGTAGTGCATCGTGGGCCGGAGCTCCCCGTTCACGACGACGACCTGGACGTCCCCCCGCGCGACGCGCGCCTTGATCTCGTCGAGCTTCCCGGCCCCGATGAACGTCCGGGGGTGGGGACGGTCCCGCCGTTGGACGATCTCGTCCACGATCCGGTGCCCCGCGGACCCGAGGAGGGCCCGCATCTCCGCGAGGTCGTCCGTGAGGGAGACGAGGAGGACGTCCAACGGGCCCATGGAGGGAGCCCCGGCGGATAACGGTTTCCAGAGGAAACGGAGGGGGGCGGGTCCCCCCCCCGGCCCGGTGCCGCGCGGCCGCCCGGATCCGCCCACCCGACGGTTAACCTTAAGTAAGGTTAACACCATGTAGGGCCTCATGCAAGTCGGCTGCGGCGCGACGACGAAGGAGATCCATGGACGGCCCTACCTGTACTTCTGGCACTACGAGGACCGGGGCGGCCGGCGGGTCCAGGTGTACCGGTACATCGGGGCCGCGCGGTCCGCGTCCGCGAGGACCCGCCTCGCCGAGGCCGTCGGCTCCTACTACGACCGGATCGCGGAGGACCTCCGCCGCCGTCGGTCCGAGGCGGTCGCCCGCGCCGGGTCCCCGTGAGCCGCCGGCGCCAATGCGGCCGGACCGAGGCCGCGCCGGGTCGTACCACGAAGCCCTTATGGCCGCGCGCCGCGTGACGGACCGCGGATGCGCGTCCGGGTCCTCCTCTTCGCGTCCCTCAAGGACCTCCTGGGCGCCCACGAGCTCACGTGGTCCGGCCCCTCCGGCTCGACCCTCGGGGACCTGCTCCGCGACCTCGAGGGCCGTCACCCGAAGCTCGTCGACCATCGCGGCACCGTGCTCCTCGCGGTGAACCAGGAATTCGCGGAGCCGGGCGCGCGGCTGCGCGACGGGGACGAGGTCGCCCTCATGCCTCCCGTGAGCGGGGGCGCGCCCCTCGTCCGGCTCGTGCGCGCGAGGATCGACCCGCAGGCCGTCGTCGAGTCCGTGCGGCGGGACGACGCGGGCGCGGTCGTCCTCTTCCTCGGCTCGGTCCGCGCGGACCCCGGCGTGGACGCCCTGGACTACGAGGTGTACGAGGCCATGGCGCGCAAGGTCCTCAGGGCCCTCGCGGACCGCGCGATGGCGCGGTTCGGCGTGCTCGAGGTCTCCATCGTGCACCGGCTCGGGCGGGTCCCCGTCGGGGAGGACGCGGTGGCCGTCGCGACGAGCGCGGCCCACCGCCGGGAGGCGTTCGACGCGTGCGCGTGGGTCATGGAGGAGGTCAAGCGCGCCGTGCCGATCTGGAAGGCGCCGCGGGCCCGCGCCCGCCCGTCGAGGCGGCGTCCGGCGTGACCCGTGGGAAAGATCTGGCGGGGCCTCGATGGCCCCGCGCCGTTGCCCCCGTGAGGGGGAAAGGGGTTCCGCCCGCGACTACCGGGGGCCACGGCCCGCGAACGCGGCGCACGTCCCGCGGTAGCGGTTCGCGCCCTCGTCCGCGGCGTGCTCCGGCACGTGGCTGTTCGCCGGCAGGCAGACGGCATGCTTCGGGCCGTTGCTGTTCTGCGCGGCGAAGCCATGGGCCGGCGGCTCCGTGGTCGTCGGGTCGTCGCCGGGGCCGTCCCCGGCGTCCGGCGTGTCCGGCACGTCCGGCTCGTTGATCACGACGGTGCTCGTCCCGGGGCCCGTCGGCCGAGCCAGGTAGACCGCGAACGCCGCCGCCAGCGCGACGACGAGCGTCACGGCCACGAGTTTCCTCAGCGTTGCCATTTCGTTCGCCTCTCGTTCTTTGCGGCGAGGCGCGAGAAGGATCCTGTGTCGGTCGCCCCGGGCAGGGCTCCCGTCCCATCCCTTCGAGCGCGCGGATGCCGCACTCGGCCGCAGGAGGCGGGCGGGGCCCACATAATGGTTTCGCGTCGGACGGCCCGCGTTGACAACTCGCGCCCGCGCGCGCGATGGCCCGCGCGTCGGACGCAGGCGCCCCTCCCGGAGGACCGGATTGACAAAGCGGTCCGGGCGGGGACCGGGCGGGGAACGGGTTAAGAGCGGGCGGGCCGTTCCGCGACCCGATGGCCCGGATCGTGGACATCGGTCGGAAGCCCGACGTGGCGAGGCGGGCCGTCGCGGAGGGGACAATCCGCCTCTCTCCGGGGACGATTGCGGCGATCCGCGCGGGGCACGTGGAGAAAGGGGAACCCATCGCCTCCGCGGAGGTCGCGGGGCTCCAGGCGATCAAGGCGACGTCCCACGCTCTCCCGCACTGCCATCCGGTCCCGCTCACGTCCGCGGAGGTCGCGTTCGACGTCCGACGGGACCGGGTCGTGTGCACGACGACGGTCCGGGCCACGTACAAGACGGGCGTCGAGATGGAGGCCTTGTACGGGTGCGCGGTCGCCCTCCTGACCGTGTGGGACATGGTGAAAGGCCTCGAGAAGGACGCGCACGGGCAGTACCCGACCGCTCGGATCGACGGGGTGCACGTGGTCTCGAAGGAGAAGGCGGGCCGACGTCGGCCGCGCTGACCGGACCCGCTCCGTCCCGGTGGCATGCGCAAACGATTTGAGCCCCGCGCGGCCATGCGGTCCCGGGTGTGTCGTGGCCGACGACCGGAAGATCTCCCTCTCGGAAGTGCGCAAGACGATCGCGGCCTCGCTCGCCGCCGCGTTCGGTTTCGTGATCGCGCTGCTGTGGAACACGGTCGTCCAGTCGGGCTTCGCGACGGCCGGGATCCCGCTCGGGACGAGCGCCCAGGCAGGCAACTGGGGAGGCTGGGCGTACTTCGTCGTGAGCGCGGTCGTCCTCACCGTCGTGATGGTCGTGTTCATCGTGTTCGTGAGCCGCCTCGCGGGGAAGGAGCCCGAGAAGAAGTCGTGAGGGCGCGCGCGCTCCGCACGCTCGGGGCGAAGCCCTTTTATCGCCCGCGGGCGTTCGATTGAGGTCCATGAAGGTCGTGATCCTCGATGGCTACGTGGACGAGCCGTTCAATTTCGGCGTGCCGCTCACAACGCTCGCTCGTCCGCCGTTCCCCAGCCGCCGCCGCCCGGCGTCTCGATCACGATGACATCGCCGCGACTCAGGCGCTCGGTGAACTTCGCCGGAAGCGGACGTCGCCTGCCGCGGTGGACGAGCCAGTTCCTCCCTGCCCGCCCGTCGGAGCCGCCGTTCGCGCCGTGCGGTCGGAGTCGGCGGCGCTCCGAGATCACGGACACCGTGGTCCCGGCTCCGAGCACACGGACGGCGCGGCGAATCCCGTCTCCCCCGCGGAACCGCCCGGCGCCTCCGGACCCATCGATCAGCCGGTACTCTTCGACGCGGAGAGGATACGCGAGCTCGAGCGCCTCTACGGGAGTGTTCTTCGTGTTCGTCATGTGCGTCTGCACGCCGTCCGCGCCGTCCCGATACGGCAGGGCCCCCTCGCCCCCTGCGATCGTCTCGTAATAGGAGAAGCGCGGCCTGCGTGCGGAGCCAATCGTCAGGTTGTTCATCGTGCCTTGACTCTGGGCCGGTACCCTGTCCGGCAGCGGCGCGCGGAGCGCGGAGAACACGACATCGACGATCCGCTGCGATGTCTCGACGTTCCCGGCCGCGACGGCGGCCGGTGGCCGGGCCCGAACGATTGAACCTTCCGGTGCGCTCACCCGGACCGGACGGTACGCGCCCGCATTCGCGGGGA
Organism: Thermoplasmata archaeon; assembly: GCA_035283365.1. Classification (GTDB taxonomy): domain Archaea; phylum Thermoplasmatota; class Thermoplasmata; order RBG-16-68-12; family RBG-16-68-12; genus RBG-16-68-12. The sequence goes on from DATETY010000008.1 coordinate 154,073, forward strand.
TGTCGGGGTCCGTGAGGCAGCGGACCGCGTAGTAGACGGAGCTCAATGTGACCGCGAAGGGCGCGTTCAGGTTGCTTGCCGTCTGGGCGTGCGTCCCTTCGAAATCGACTTGGAGCTCGTCCCCGGCCGTGGTGACGCGCGCGCGGATCGGGAGGAACCGGGGACCGCGACCCTCAGGGCTCTCCAGCAGATCAGTGCCGGTCCAGCTGCCGCGTGGGAGGCTTGCGATCGACGAGCGGACCCGTCGCTCGCTGTACGCCATGAGTTCGGCGGCCGCCTTCGCGAGGAACCCCGGGCCATGGCGCCGCGCGAAGTCGAGCACCCGCCGCGAACCGAGCTCGTTCGCCGCGACCTGCGCTCGCAGGTCTCCGAGCCGTTCGATCGGGTTCACCGTCGCGCGTCGGATGCGATCGAAGACCCCGCGGCGCTCCGCTCCCCTCCGGAGGAGGATCTCCGGATCGATGACGAGTCCTTCGTCTTCGAGCCGCGCGCTGCTCGCGGGCATAGACCCCGGCGCGATGCCGCCGACGTCCGCATGGTGGGCGCGGTTCGCGACATATGCGAGGCGACTCGAGCCCTGGAACACGGGTTTGACCACCGTGATGTCGGGCAGGTGGGTCCCGCCGCGGTAGGGGTTGTTGAGAACGACCTGGTCTCCCTCCTCAAGCGCGTCGCCGAAGTCGGCCCTAATCACCTCGACGGCGAGAGGCATCGAGCCGAGGTGCACGGGGATGTGCTCGGCCTGCGCGACCAAGCTCCCGTCCGCGTCGAACAGGGCGCAGCTCGCGTCCATCCGTTCCTTGATGTTCGGCGAGTACGCGGTCCTCCGGAGGGAGACACCCATCTCCTCCGGGATGAAGGACAGGGCCGACTGGAGCACGTCGAGATCGACCGGCTTCACGGACGCACCTCGACGTCGAGCAGGCCGAGGCGGTCGACTTCGAGGGCGCTACCGGGCGGGACGACGGTGGTCGCGTATGCCTCTTCGACAATCAGCGGCCCATCGAGATGGAAGCCAACCGGGAGACTCTCCCGATCGAAGACGGGCGTCTCGAACCAGCCCTCCTCGAAGAGGACGCGTCGCGCGCCGTGTCGAGGCGTGGCACGCCGGATCGGAGCCGGGACGTGCACCGGCCTCGGAAGTCGGGCCGCGAGGCGCACCGTGACGAGCTCGATCGGCCCCGCGGGCGGCGCGTATCCGTATCGCGCCCGGTGGAGGTCGCGGAACCGGCGGGCGACGTCCCCGCGGATCGGGACATTGATCTCGTAACTCTGTCCGCGGTAGCGCAGGTCGAGGCTGGCGGTGAACAGGGCCCGCGCCGGTTCGACCCCTTGCGCGGTGAGATCCCTCTCGGCCCGCTCTCGAAACTCGGCGAGGATCCCGCGGATCCGCGCGCGGGCCCGACCGAGGGGACGCAACACGCTCTGGCCGTACGCCACGCGGACGTCGGAGACCAGGACCCCGTAGGCGGAGAACACCCCCGGGAGGAAGGGGACGATCACTCGCGGAATGCCGATCTCGCGCGCCAGCGCGCACGCATGCATCGCGCCGGCTCCGCCGAACGCGAGGAGCCGGAACTCGGCTGGGTCCGCGCCCCGCTTCGACAGGATGAGCCGCATGCTCTTCGCCATGCTCGCCTCGACGACCCGCTGGATGCCGAGGACGGTTTCGTCGAGGGCGACACCTAGGCGCTTCGACAGCTTCGCGAGTCCGGTCCGTGCCAGGCGTGGCCGCAACGCGAGCCGGCCTCCGAGGATGTGGGCTCCCAGCAGCCCTCCGACGAGGTCGGCGTCCGTGACGGTCGGATTGCGGCCGCCCTTCCCGTATCCGATGGGGCCTGGAGACGCGCCCGCGCTCGCCGGGCCGACCCGCAGTGCACCCCCAGCGTCGATCCAAGCGAGGCTCCCTCCGCCCGCCCCGACCGACTCGATGTCGATGACCGGCAGTGCCATCGGAAAGCGGTCGATCACCGCCTCCGTCGTCCAGCTGGGCTCGCCGTCGGTCACCAAGGAGAAATCGGCGCTCGTCCCGCCCATGTCAAAGGTGACCACATGAGACGCGCGCATCCGGCGGGCGACGGCGGCGGCCGCCGAGAGGCCTCCGGCGGGGCCGCTCAGGACGAGTTCGATCGGCCGGTCCTGCACGAACTCTGGCGAGGCGACGCCGCCCGTCGACTTCATGACGAGGAATTCCCGTCGCATCCGGTCGCGGAGGTCCTGAAGGTAGCGCGCGACGAGGGGCTTGATGTAGGCGTCCAGGACCGTCGTCGAGCCGCGCTCGTACTCGCGGAATTCGGCGAGCACCTGATGGCTGAGGGACACCGAGATACCCGGAAACGCCGCCCCGAGCCGCCTCTCGTGCTCCGGGCGGAGGAACGAGAAGAGCAGCGACACCGCGACGGACTCAGCTCCCGACCGGTTCACGGCGCGGGCGACGCGGCGGAGTTCCGCTTCCGTAAGGTCTGCGAGGACCCGCCCGTGTGCGTCGACGCGCTCACGGACCCCGAAGCATCGGTCCCGCGGGACCGGAGGCGCGGGTTTCGGGACATGCAGGTCGTAGAGCTTGGGCCGATCCTGTCGACCGATCGCCAGGAGGTCCTCGAAACCGGCCGTCGTGATGAGGGCCGTGCTGGCCCCCCGCCGTTCCAGAATCGCGTTCGTCGCGACCGTCGTGCCGTGGACCATTCTGTCCGCGTGGAGATCGCGGAATCCCCGGAGAATCGCCCTCGCCGGCCCGGGGGTGGACAGGAGTTTTGTCGTCACGACGTCGCGACCCCGGAAGCCCACGAAATCCGTGAACGTGCCGCCAACGTCCACCCCAATGTCCACGCGGAGGTATCCGCCGGTCTGACAAAACTCTTTTCTTCGCACCCAGGCGTGGGCCGGACCGCGGGAGAAACTCGTCCCGGTTCGGACTCGCCACGCGTCTTCCAAGTCGCGTTGCTGTCGAGTCTCCAGCGGCGCTCGGGTTGATCGACGCCGGACGGGATCCGCAGTGCAGAGGATAGCTAGGCCGCGAGCTTTAGCCACCGTCACTGCCCCGGTGGTCTGGCGGTCCATGATTCCGGCCTGTCGAGACGGGTGCTCGGGGTCGAATCCCGACCGGGGCGCTGCCTGCTGAGGGATGGCGTGTTTCACTCACGAGAGGTCTTCGGCACGAGACGGACCTCGGGCTTCTCGAACAAACGACGACGAGCGCGCAAGACATCGCCCGGCCGCTAGCGGATGTCGAATGTCGAGGTTGTTGGGTGTCCACATAGCCCAGACCTGCTAGGCAGGTCGGACAGGGTGACTCAAATTTGTCCGAGGGCGGCATGCAGCTGAGAGGAGAGTTTAAAAAAAAGCAACCAGTCTCTGGGTCGGAGGTCCGAGACCTTGTCCGCAATGAGAAAAATTCTGGTACTTCCTGTGGTGGTCGGCCTAATTCCTGTTGTATTCCTATCACTCCTAGTTGGTACTACATCGGGTCCCTTAGACCTTACAGGGGTCGACAACTTTGCCCTTCTTGCTAATACGTACACCAACACCGGCTCAGGTACCGTCCTAAATGGAGATCTTGGATATACTGTCGCACCTGCAAATCCTCCGACAGTAAATGGTACAATCTTCACATCTACGAGTCCTACGTATATTTCAGCAAAAACAATCCAAGCCAAGCTCATCGCTTCGGCGAACGACCCAACGCAATCCGGAGCGTGTACTACAACACTTACAGCGGCAACGGTCCTGGACAGTCTTCCCCAACCACTAACACCCGGAGTCTATTGCATTGGTGGTGCCGTTTCCATAAACTCCGTAACTACTCTTAGCGGAGATGGAGCTTTCATGTTCAGACTCGGCGGCGCACTCGATGCCGTAGCCGGCTCAACTGTCCAACTAGCGGGAAATGCAAGAGCCAACGATGTATTCTGGGTACCGGTGGGTGCAACAACCCTTGGAGCACACAGTGTTTTCGCAGGGAATCTACTCAGTAACGCAGCTATTACCGTAGGTACAACTGTGCGCGTGGATGGAAGAATCTTGTCGAATGGAGCAGTCACCACAGGACCTTCGGTTACGATCACAGCTCCAAGAGGCGTCACCCCACCAGTTGACACCACACCACCCGTAATTACCTTGCTCGGTCCTAATCCTCAAGTCATCGAAGTCGGAGGCGTCTACATCGAGTTCGGTGCGATTGTAAGTGATCCAGACAATGTCGGGTTATTTCCGATCATAAATGCGAGTGCTGTTGATACAGCCGTGGTCGGTTCGTACATCGTAACCTATGATGCAGTCGACCCTGCGGGAAATCCTGCGACTCGGGTGACTCGAATTGTCGAAGTGGTTGCGATCATCCCGCCGCCGTCTGTAGCGGTCATTACGTTGTCCGGTCAGGCATCATGTCAAGCCTTGGGCGGAAGTTGGACGAATGCTAGTTCGACGTGCATCGTGTCCACGTTGACGATTAACTCTGGCATTACGTTAGTAATTGCATCTAATGTTACACTCAGGAACATCGGTCTTATCACGGACTTAGGCACCATCACCAACAGCGGACCGGTAACGAACGCTGGCACCATAACAATTGGTCCAACAGGCATCCTCACAACCACAAACACATTTAGCAACACCGGGACGATCACATCATCTGGTACTGTAACCAACAACGGCCCGGTAACGAACGACCTAACGGGTACCATCACGAGCAGCGGCCTCATCACAAACTCGCTTACGGGCACCATAACAAACTGGGGCACCATCACCAACAGCGGACCGGTAACGAACGCTGGCACCATAACGAATAGCGGCACGTTCACCAACGGTCCCACGGGTGTCATTACAGACAGTGGCACGATCATCAATAAGAACGGCGGCATAATCACCACCTCGGGTAGCATCACGTTACCAACCTCGGGTATCCTGACGAATGAGCTAGGTGGCACCGTTACCAACAGTCTCAACATCATCAACAGCGGTAACATCACCAACTCTGGCGTCCTTGTGAGCAGCGGCCCGATCACGAACAGCGCCACAGGTACCATCGTTAACACCGAAAGTGGCGTCATCACCAATTCCGGTACCGTGACCTCTGCTGGGACTATTATCAACAGCGGCCCGATCACGAACAGCGGCCCGATCACGAACAGTGGCAACATCACCAACTCTGCCGCAATCATCAACAGCGCCGTGATCACCAATTCTGGTAGCATCAGCAACTCGTGTGGTGGGTCTATCAGCGGTGTGGTTGTAGGAAATCCAATAATCAATGCCTGCAGGTGACATAACACCTTACCTCAAGAAACGTCGCGCTGGAAAACTGATGAGGTCTCGCAGAAGTGGAGGGCGCGGCCAGAGGCCAGGCTTCATCACAGCTGGCAAGTTGTATGCATACAGAGAGTCGGCGCGGTCGGTCCGGATGCGCCGTAGGTGCTCTCGGTCGTCTTCGACCTGCATGCCGAGTTCCACGTCGGGTTGGGATTTGATGCTGAGCAGCCGACCCCGCTCGATGATGAGGCCATACGCGCATCACCGGGTCCCTATAACCAACTTGCAGGCCCGTCAGCTAGGTCGCGAGCGTCGACAGTCGCTTCTCAATCTCACCTCTAACCCACTCTTCAACGTGGATGTGTTCTACCTCGATGGTCGACCTGACGTCCCTCACCCCCGCCAGCTGTTTCATCCATAGCACCCTCCCCTGGACCTCCGGCAGATTGGATAGGTGGGCGACGAAAAGGGAGTACTCCTGCGGCGCCGTGTGCGTCGAGACGATCCTCGGGAGTCCGGACAGAATCGTCTTGTCGACCGCCTGTTTCCAGCTCGCTTCGGTTGTGACCCAGAATCGGCATCTGACGCCGCCGACGTTCCCCAAGTCTAGGATGGGGTCGAGGTAGAAGGCATTCCCATCGACCAGCTGGGTCACGCGCCTCTTGACCGTCCGAGTCGAAAGTCCCAGGCCGCGGGCGACGTCCGAGAGCCTCCCCCTCCCGTCCTTCCGCAGCGCCTGCATGATCCGCCAGTCCGTCCTCGTCGGGATCAGCTCGCAAGGAGGGAACCCGAGCTTCCACCAGACCGGTGTTGCGCCACCGCAAAGGGAGGCGAATAGCCGAACCTGCCTTTCCAAGCTCGACGAGTTCTCGCACAAGGTGAGCACGGCGAGCTCCTTGCCGTAGAAGTCGTCGATGAGCATCACCCCTTCAATCAGTTTCAGTCGCGAAATCACCTCGGGCTTGGATTCCGAGTCGTCGATTCGCAGCTCTACGATGGCAGCCTCCCGGCCAAGCAGAGCTGGATTGAGGACGAGCTGCCAACCCCGTAGGAACCGGACGTCGTTCATGCGCCTCACCCGGTTTCGGACCGTCTCTTCGTCGACGTCGAGTTCCGCGGCCACGTGCGCATAGGAAATCCGGGCATCCCACTGGAACGAGCTGGGAGACGCAAGCGCTTTTATGATCCGAATATCGAGATCGTCGGGTGTCCACATACCGTAAGTCCGTTGGGGGAATCGGACATGCGATACTTAGACTTTCCTGAGGGCGCGACGTACGTGGACTGGCGTCACACACTCGAAGTCAGCGTTGCGGTCTGAGCCACCGGGGTGGTGTAGCCAAGCACGGGGCGAAATCTCCCTTTGTATGTTCCTGGTGTCATCGGCTCCCATGTCCCCAATCGTTCCCCGGGACGCCGTCCACGAAGATCGTCGCAGGGATAGCCGGGCCGGTTGTCACGCACAGGGAACCGTACCCGACATACATCCTCGACCCCGTCCTGGAAGTTGCAGGCTCTGAACTTCGAGTTCTTGACCTTCAATACGGAGCTGTAGTTGTGCGATTTCATGATCCGAGTATCGAGGTCGTCTGGAGTCCGCATATCCCAGAGCCGCTGTTGAAATCGGACAATTCGATCTGGATTTGTCTGAGGGCGCGATGCAGCCGAGGGGGAAGTCAACCAGGTCGGACTCCTTGTGACACCGGAGAAGGTACTCACATGGTTCGAACGAGATTTGTCGTTGGGGTCGTCGCGATGGCCCTCATGGCGGTAGCCCTTGGGGCAGGCTACATCTTGCGGACACAGACTTCATCTGAAACTCCACCGGGAGTCGCGCCCACGGAGATGTTTACCTCATCTGCCTGTGGTCAGGCGCCCGTATCCCTCGGATCGGCCGCGAGTTTCGCCGTCCTAGCGGGCTCAACGGTGACCAGCACCGGCGCGACGAACGTGACCGGCGACATCGGGGTGAGTCCGGGCACATCGGTGACTGGATTCCCGCCCGGGACGGTGGTCGGGACGATCCACGCAGGAGATGCGGTCGCAGCTCAGGCCGAATCCGACTTGACCACCGCGTACAACGACGCCGCCGCACGAACCCTGTGTCCCATTACCGTGGCCGGAAACTTGGGAGGCCTAACCCTCACCCCTGGCCTGTACAAATCCACATCCAGTCTAGCAATATCCTCTGGGGATCTCACCTTGGACGCCCAGGGCGACGCGAGTGCGGCGTTCATCTTCCAGATGGCGTCCACATTTACCACGACAGCCGGTCGCCAGGTTATCCTGGCCGGGGGCGCCCAAGTCTCAAACATCTTCTGGCAGGTCGGGACTTCGGCGACTCTCGGAACGACCTCGAGCATGAGCGGCACGATCATGGCGGATCAGTCGGTCTCGCTGAACACCGGCGCAACGCTGGCCGGCCGGGCGTTGGCGCGGATTGGCGCGGTCACGCTGGACACCAATACCGTGACGACCCTCGCGCCGGCGCTCCTCCGCGTGACGACGAACCCTGCGGTTCCTGCCAAGATCATCGTGGACGGAATCCCTCGAGATGAGTGGGGCCTCACGTGGATGAAGATCGCTCCTGTGCCGCACACGGTCGCGTTCGGCGACATCTACGGGTACGGCACGCCGGCCGCGCAATCCGTCACGACGACGCCCGGAGCCACGACGCAGGTCGTAGGGAATTACATTCCGTACGGATCCCTCCGCGTCATCACGAACCCAGCGCTGCCCGCGACGATCTCCGTGAACGGCGAACCCGCGAACGACTGGGGTATGTGGCGTGCGGCGGCTCCGGGGTCGTACACGGTCCACTTCGGGGCTGTCCAAGGGTACAATCCGCCGGAGGACCAGACCGCGACGGTCGTGGCCGGGGCGCTGACGACGATTACAGGGAACTATTTCGCGAACCCGTCCGCGCCCGGGCCCGATCCCTCAACGTTCGGATACCTGCGTGTCACGACAACCCCGGCCGTCCCGGCGACGGTCCTGGTGAACGGGGTCATCCGGGACGAGTGGGGCCTCACATGGGTGAAGCTGGCGCCTGGCACGTACACGGTGTCCTTCAAGGGCGTGTACGGAGTCACTCCCCCCGCTCCGCAGACCGTCACGGTGACGACAGGGCCGACGACCGTGTACGAGGGAGTGTTCACGATCCACGGGTCGCTGCGGGTCATCACGTCCCCTGCGTTGCCGGCGACCGTATTCGTAAACGACGTGGCGCGGAACGACTGGGGCATGTGGCAGTCGATGCCGCCGGGAACGTACACGGTTTCCTTCGGAGATGTGGCCGGCTACACAACGCCGACCCCACAGACGGCGGTCGTCGCGGCGAACGCGCTGACGACGATCTCCGGCGCGTATGCGTCGGCCACGGCAAGTTTGCTGGCGTCCGGTCCCTCGCCCCATGAGAGGTCCGCTAGTCTCACCCTCATCCTCGCGGGATCGGCGCCGTCGGGCAACCGCGTATTGACAGACCTCGCTGCGCGTCCGGCCGTGTCGGGAGTTCGCCAGTCCGGCTGACGGGCTCTCTTACTCGCCGCATCCTCGATATCGAAGGAGCCTCGTTCGCGGAATCGGACAAGGCGATCCTAAGTCTGTCTGAGTGCCCCATGCAGCCGAGGGGGGATGTCAACTAGGTTCGCTTCCTTCTGGCACCGGAGAAGGTAACACCATGGTTCGAAGGAAATGGGTCGTTGGGATTGTCGCGATGGCCCTCGTGACGGTAGCCCTTGGGGCGGGCTACATTTTGTTGGCGCGCGTTCCACCCGGAACTCCATCTGGGAACGCGCCCACGGTCACGTTCACATCCCCTGTCTATGCCGCCACCGGTACGCCGATCAATGCGAAGATTCTCGCAACGTTCAGCGAGCCGATGGACCCCTCGACGATCACCACGTCGACGTTTACGTTGAAGAAAGGGACGACTTCGGTTTCGGGGACCGTGAGCTATACGGGCACGACCGCGACCTTCGTCCCGTCGAGCAATCTCGCTGTCAGTACCGCGCACACGGCCACGATCACCACCGGGGCCAAGGACTCGTCGGGTGACGCACTCGCCGTCAACTTTGTGTGGGGTTTTACAACGGGTCAAATCCCAGACACCACCCCACCCTTAGTGAGTTCGACGAGCCCTGTCGTCGCCGTGGCGGTCACCGGTAACATCTCGGGAACGTTCAACGAGGCGATGGACCCCTCAACGATCACCGGGTCAACATTTCTCCTGAAGCAAGGGACGACACCTGTGTCCGGCATCGTGAGCTACGCTGGCCTGACTGCGACCTTTGATCCCGCAAGCGCTCTCGCAGCTAACACCACTTATGCTGCCACGATCACCACAGGGACCAAGGACCTCGCAGGCAACGCTCTGGCGAGTAACTTTGCATGGAGCTTTACGACGTCAACGTCATCCTCCGCATGCAGCCAAGGCGGAGTAGCCCTTGGGTCGGCCGCCGGTTTCGCCGTCCTCGCGGGCTCGACGGTGACCAACACCGGTGCGACCACGGTCACCGGGGATCTCGGCGTGAGCCCAGGCACCGCGGTGACGGGATTCCCGCCCGGGACGGTGGTCGGGACGATCCACGCGGGCGATCCTGCTGCGGCCGGGGCCATTGCCAACTTGACCATCGCGTACAACGACGCCGCTGGACGAACCCTATGTCCCGTGAGCGTGGCGGGGAACCTGGGCGGACTAACCCTCACCCCGGGTCTTTACAAGTCCACGTCCGGTCTTGAGATTTCCTCCGGGGACCTCACCCTCGATGCCCAGGGCAACTCGAGTGCGGTCTTCATCTTCCAGATGGCGTCCACTCTCACCGTGACATCGGGTCGCCAGGTCATCCTAGCCGGGGGCGCCCAGGCGTCCAGCATCTTCTGGCAGGTCGGCTCTTCCGCGACCTTGGGCACGAACTCAACTTTCGTTGGAACCATCATGGCGGATCAGTCCATCTCGCTGAACACCGGCGCGACGTTGGACGGCAGGGCTCTGGCACGGATTGGCGCGGTCACGTTGGATACCAACACGGTGACCAAGCCTACCCCGTGAGTTGTGAAGGACGACCAGCCAGGAGGACAAAGAGCCGAAGACGGGATGGGAAGATGGCGAGCGAAGAAGAGCAGAGGCGGTAGGATGACCGTGGCCAAGAGGCGTGCCGTGAGGTCCTCGGGAGGACGCGGTCGTGTCCGAAAGCGCAAAACAGGCCGAGACATCATGAAAACGTGAGAACACATTGCGGTGACGGAAATGTCGGTATCGCTGGCCGCGACCGTGGTCTTCTTCATCGTCGGCCTCATCATTTCGGCGATCATCATCTACGTGGTCACGCAGCTGTTCGGACAGAAGGAAGGGATAGGAACGGCCTTTTTGGCCGCCTTCGTGGGAGCCGTCATTTACGCGTTGGCGTACTTCTTCCTGGGTCAGGGGCTCTACGCGGGCCTAATCGGTGGGTTCGTTTGGCTGTTGGCCCTCGGCGGTCTCTACAGCATGGGCTGGTCCAAGGCACTCGTTGTTGCGGTCATCGTGTGGATTGCCGCGGCAATCGTGGGCTTCGTCCTTCCGACGGTTGTGGGTCCTTTGTGATGTGGGCAGCATGGCAATAACCGTGCAATGGTCTCGCGTTGGACTGGGCTCAGTCGTGGCATTCCTGATAGGCTGGTTCTTGCTTGGTCTTCTCGGTGCGATAATCATCGCTCTTGTGGTCCTAGTGTTGATGGGGATCATACAGATTAGGCAGAGGTGAAGTAGGAGGGCCGAAGAAAGGACCGCGTGTGATGCCGGAGAAGGGTAAGGATTCAATCGAGACGTTGATCGTCGTGGTCGTCGCGATTGCCCCGTGCAAACGGCAGGTGGGGGGTGCGCTTGGCCGCGCGCGGGGAACGCGCATAGAGCATGACACGATACCGAGGTCCCCGCTGCAGCGTTCCGGGTGAATCCGTGGCCGGAGTGGAAATCGGGGACCTCGATGCTCAGCCCCCTAGGCGGGCACCGCATGGTTCCGACATGATGCCGCTACAACATGTCATGCTGAGAGGGTCAGGGACGAATTCTCGTCAACCTTGAACACGTTCGAGGTGAACGTCCGAGCGAAGCGCTTTTATCGCCGCAGCGGCATGGAATGCGGCCCATGCACGTGGTCATCCTGGACGGGTACGTCGACGAGCCGTCGAACTTCGGCGTGCCCCCGTACGTCTCCCCGTACCCACGGTATCTAGCCGGCGCGGTCCGCGACGCCGGGCACGAGTGGTCGTACCTTACGATTGATCAGGTCCGGAAGGGCCACCCACTGTCCGGGGACCTCCTCGCCGTGATCTCCGGCCCCATCGTCCCGGGCAAGTACCTCCGCGGCCTGCCGATTAGCGAGCGGGAGATTGTCCACCACGCGTCCGGGTTCGAGGGGCCCCGGGTCTTCGGCGGGCCGCTCGCCCGGTTCCGGTATTACGACGAGGCCCTCGTGGAACCGTTCGACTGGGTCGCCCTTCGGGATATCGACACCGCCGTGTTCGACGTCCTGCGCGACGGGGAATGGTCGAACCGGGACCGGACCTCGGAGGAGTGGGACCGGTGGGCCGTCGCGGGGGCCGACGTGATCGCGACTCACCCCGACTTCCCGGATCCGCTCGTCGTGGAGCTCGACACTTCGAAGGGGTGCGTCCGGTACGTGAACAAGGGCTGCTCGTTCTGCATCGAGCCCATGTACGGGAAGCCGAAGTTCCGGCCCGTGGACGGCGTGGTCGAGGAGGTCCGCCGGCTCGCGGCCCTCGGCGCGGTAAACTTCCGCCTCGGCGGCCAAGCGGACTTCTTCTCATACCAGGCCATCGGCCTGGGCTCGACCCCGACCCCCCAGGTGAACGTGGACGCGATCCGCTCGTTGCTCGACGGTGTGCGCGCCGCCGCGCCGAACCTGAAGGTGTTCCACACGGACAACGGGGACCCCGCGATGATCACGGCCCACCCGGACGAGGCGCGGGAGGCGCTCCGACTCCTCGTCGGCCGGTCCACGCCGGGGAACCTGCTCTCGTTCGGCCTGGAGAGCGCGGACCCCGCGGTCACGGAGGCGAACAACCTGAACATCGACGCGGACGGCTGCCTCGAGGCGATCCGGATCGTGAACGAGGTGGGCCGCGAGCGCGGGGGCAACGGGATGCCGAGGCTCCTGCCCGGGATCAACTTCGTCGCGGGCCTCGACGGCGAGACGGCCCGGACGTTCGACCTGAACCTCGCGTTCCTCAGGCGCATCGTCGAGGAGGACCTGTGGATCCGGCGCATCAACATTAGGCAGGTGCGGCCCGTGCGCCGCGGGTTCGAGCCGACCCGGCTGCACGCGGAGTTCCGCCGGTTCAAGGAGACCGTCCGTGCGACGATCGACCACGC
>DATETY010000009.1:0-37565 GCA_035283365.1 Thermoplasmata archaeon
CTCCGTGCGGTACGGCCTGAGCTCGAGCATCTACACGAACGACCTGCGGTGGGCGTTCCGCGCGATGCACGATCTCGAGGCGGGCATCACGTACGTGAACGCACCGACGATCGGTGCGGAGGTCCAGCTCCCGTTCGGAGGAACGAAGGAGACGGGTCCCACGGACACGCGCGAAGCCGGCTCGACCGCGCTCGAGGAGTTCACGTATTGGAAAACGGTGTATGTGGACTACTCCGGGCGCCTCCAGAAGGCCCAGATCGATACGGAGAAACTGGCCCGCGGGTAACGCCCTCCCGGTCATCAAGCCCGCTAGGTCTTCCGTCTTGAGGAACAAGACGTCCTCTGTTCTTGGTTTCACTCGCAAGTCCGCTGTCCCGTCCTCCTCCGGTCGCGGAGGACGTCGCGCCGGATACCCGCTTCACGCTCCATCCCGGGCCGGCCGAAGGGCTTTAGGCACGGCCGCGATTGCCGGAGCGATGGCAGAGGATGCTCGGGTCCTCCACGGATACCGCGAGTATCGTCTCCTCCATCGGCTCGCGTGGGGTTCCGCACTCCTATCCTGCTTTGGGCTCGTGTTCCTCCTCGCGCTCGAATCCTCTACCGGCCTCACGGAAGGGAGGTTCGGCACCGTGGGACTGGCGTTGATCGGGGTCGCCACCCTGTTCGTCATAGGCGTGGCCTGGTCCGCCTACGTCGTATCGCGTTGCGAGCGGGTGCGCATCCTCTCCGGACGGGAGGCTCATACCGTCCTCTTCCTCGGCTTCTACGCGTACTTTCAGGTGATCGGGTGGGCCTCCCGGGCGCTCTTGGGGTTGGGTTACGTGACACCGCAGGAAGGCTTGGCGCTCACCCTGCTCGTATCCCCCGGCCACGCCGTCGGGGTCCTCGTGAGCGAAACCCGCATGGGACGCGCGATTTGGGCCCGCACGGGCCGGCCGTCCGGTCGGGTCTGGCGGACGATCGCCTACACGACCCGCCCCAGTTCCGCAGCGCCCTAACCGCGCGTGCTCAGGGGGTCAGCCGCCGCCGCTGCCCAGGAGATCCTTGCTCGGTTCCGTGAGGTAGCGGGGATCGAGGACCTTCTCCGCCTCCTCGGCGGACAGGATGCCCTTCTCGATCACGAGCTGCTTGACCGTCTTCCCCGTCTGGCCGGCCTCCTTCGCGATCTCCGCGGCCTTCTCGTACCCGATGAGCGTGTTGAGTTTCGTCGCGATCGCGGGGCTCGATTCCGCGTACTTCTGCATCACATCGAGGTTCGCGGTGATCCCGTCTACGCACTTGTGCGCGAACACGCGCGCGACGTTCGCGACGAGCTCGATGCTCTGCTGGAGCCGGTCCGACATGACGGGCATCATCGTGCACAGGTCCAGGTTCGAGTGGCTGTTCGAGACCGCAATCGTCACGTCGTTGCCGATCACGACGGCGCCGACCTGCATGACGGCCTCCGGGATGACGGGGTTCACCTTCCCCGGCATGATCGAGGAACCCGGCTGGACCGCGGGCAGGTTCATCTCGCGCAGCCCCGTGTGCGGGCCCGACGAGAGCCAGCGCAGGTCGTTCGCGACCTTCATCATGGAGATGGCGACCGTCCGGATCGCCCCGCTCGCCTCGACGAGGGCGTCCTGGGCCCCCTGGGCCTCGAAGTGGTTCTCCGCGACGCGGAACTTCGTGTTCGTCGCGGTGCTGATCTTCTCGACGACCCGCCCCGGGAGGTCCGGATGCGCGTTGATCCCCGTCCCTACGGCCGTCCCGCCGATCGCGAGTTCCGCGAGGGACCCTCGCGCCCCGGAGATCCTCCGGATCCCGTGGTCGATCTGGGAATGGTAGCCGGAGAATTCCTGGCCGAGCCGGATCGGCGTCGCGTCCATGAGATGGGTCCGTCCCGACTTGACAATCGGGTCGAACTCCTTCGCCTTCTTCGCGAGGCTCTCCTCCAGTTCGCGGAGGGCGGGCAGGAGGTCCTGGTCGATCGCGAGGAGGGCCGCGACATGGATCGCCGTCGGGATCACGTCGTTCGAGGACTGGCCCATGTTCGCGTGGTCGTTCGCGTGGACGGCTCCCTTTTCGCCGCGCGGAGCCCCAAGGATCTCGTTCGCGCGGCTCGCGAGCACCTCATTCGCGTTCATGTTCGTCGACGTGCCGCTCCCCGTCTGGAAGACGTCGAGGGGGAACTGGTCGTCCAGCTTCCCTTCCATGACCTCCTCGGCCGCCTTCACGATCGCCTTGCCGAGCTTCGAGTCGAGGAGTCCGAGTTCCACGTTGGTCTCTGCGGCCGCCTTCTTGATCAGGCCGAGCGCGAAGATGAAACGCCGCCCGAAGCGGATCCCGCTGATGGGGAAGTTCTCGATGGCCCTCTGCGTCTGGACGCCCCAGTACGCGTCCTTGGGCACCTTCAACTCGCCCAGGAAGTCCTTTTCCGTCCGGAACTCCGCCATGGACTCCGCCGAAGGCCTGAGAGATGGCCGTTCTATTAATGTTCTCTACATTCACTCGGGCCTAATCCATGCCGATGCGGTCGGGAGAACGGTGCTCCCGTCGAGCCGAACGCGAGGATCGTCGACCCCCCCGTCGGCTCGGGCCCGGTCCCATCCTCCGTCACGGCCGAGCCTCGCCGGCCTCGTCCCCGTCGCGGGGAACGCGGTTGGGACGTTTCTCCTACGAGCGCCTGTCACTTGTGGCCGTGACAAGGTATAATATAAGGGCGTTATATTCGCTATCCTGTCGGGCCAGGGGGGCCCGGGTGGCTCCCCGGATTCAACATGACGAACGGCCCCCGAGCGGAGTCCCTCATCGACGAAGAGCGCTCCTGTCCGGAGTGCGGCAGCGAGCATCTCGTCCGGGACTATGCGCGCGGGGAACTCGTGTGCGATGCGTGCGGGCTCGTCGTGAGCGAGGGCGCGATCGACGAGGGCCCGGAGTGGTCCGCGTACTCCGCCGAGGACAGCGCCCGGCTCGCCCGCACGGGCGCGCCGCGGAACATCGTCGCGGGAGCTTCGAGCCTCACGACGGTCATCCCCCTCGCCTCGAAGGACGCCCGCGGGAACACGATCCCGCTCCGCGAGCGCGAGAAGTTCTACCGCATGCGGAAGCTCCAGCACCACTCGGGCCACTCCCGGCCCGGGGAACGGAGCCTCCCGGAGACGATCCGGTCCCTCGAGCGCGTCGCCTCCCTGATGGGGCTGCCCCGGACCGTGAAGGACGAGGCCGGGTTCATCTGCAAGAAGGCCCTCGAGAAGGGCCTCGTGCGCGGACGGTCCATCGAGGGCGTCGTCGCGGCCGCCGTGTACGCGGCGTGCCGGATGCAGGGGGTCCCGCGGACCCTGGACGAGCTCCAGCAGGTCACGGGGATCCGGAAGAAGGTGATCGGGAAGGCGTACGGGGCCCTCCTGCGTTCCCTCGTCCTCCGCGTGCCGCCGTCCCGCCCGGCCGACTACGTGAGCCGCTTCTGCTCGAAGCTCAGCTTGTCCCAGAGGGTCCAGGCGGAGGCCCTCAAGATCCTCAAGGAGCTCGAGAAGATGGACACTTCGATGTCCCTGTCGCCCGTGGGCACGGCCGCGGCCGCGATCTACCTCGCCTCCTTGGCCCACGGCGAGCGCCGACCCCAGAAGGTCATCGCGAAGGTCGCCGGCGTGAGCGAGGTGACCCTGCGGAACCGGTTCCAGTTCATGGAGG
This sequence comes from Thermoplasmata archaeon, assembly GCA_035283365.1. Taxonomy (GTDB): domain Archaea; phylum Thermoplasmatota; class Thermoplasmata; order RBG-16-68-12; family RBG-16-68-12; genus RBG-16-68-12. The sequence continues at coordinate 3,673 of DATETY010000009.1, forward strand.
ACTTCATGGAGCGGCTCGTCCTTCCGCGGGGCCGAGCCCCGAAGCTCCCGCCCGCATTGATCGCCCGCTGAGCTGCCGCGGCCGACGGCGTCGATTCCTGTCACCCAAGGGGAACAAAAGACTTGATATGGGGCGGCCATGTGCTTCGTCCGGCTTGGGGTCCCTCCCCGTCCCCAGGGCCCGCGGCCGGAAACGGCGAACCCCCAAGACCCCCGTGCGCCATGACGACATGACCCCGTGATCCCGATGTCCCCACGCTCCCCGACCGTGAACGACCTCTCCTGGATGATCGGGGGACCCCAGGGGAGCGGGGTCGACTCCTCCGCGAACGTGTTCGCGCGCGCATGCGCCCGAGGGGGCCTGAACGTGTACGGGAAGCGGGAGTTCTACTCGAACATCATGGGAGAGCACTCGTACTTCGCCCTCCGGGCCCACAAGGATTTCGTCCGCTCCCATGTCGACGACGTGAACGTCCTCGCGACGTTCGAGGCGGAGACCCTGCTCCGGCATGCACGAGCGGTCACGGACGACGGCGCGATCATCTACGATCCCTCCCTCACGAAGACGAGGATCGCGGACGTGCCGACGATCGAGAAGCGCGCCGCGGCGGACCTCCGGACGTACCTGATCGCCCGCGGACTGGGCGAGACCGTCGAGGACGTCCTCGCCTCGTGCAAGCAGCGCGGCGTGACGCTCGTCCCGATCCCGTTCAAGGAGCTCATCGAGCAGGTCGCGGACGAGTTCGCGGTGGACCAGCTCAGCAAGATCTCCCGCATGGTGAACATGCTCGCGGTCGGCGCGTCGTTCGGTCTCCTGGGCTTCGAGTACTCCCACATGGAGAAGTCCCTCGAGGATGTGTTCGGGAAGAAGCCGAAGGTCATCACGATGAACGCCGCGGGCGGCCTCAAGGCATACCACCTCGGGGAGGCGAGCGCCCCCGCGTTCGCGTTCCGCCTCGAGGCGATTCCGCGGACGGAGCCGCGGCTCTTCCTTACGGGCAGCCAGGCGACCGCGCTGGGCAAGCTGTACGGCGGGATGCGATTCCAGACGTACTACCCGATCACGCCGGCCTCGGACGAGAGCGAGTACCTCGAGATGAACGAGGTCCTCTCCCTCGGGACCCTCGCGCGGGGCCCGGAGGCCGAGGACGCGGGGTTCGTGAAAGACCAGGCCGCGTCCGTCCTCGTCGTCCAGACGGAGGACGAGATCGCGGCGGTCACGATGGCGACGGGCGCGGCTCTCACGGGGGTCCGGTCCGCGACGGCCACGTCGGGCCCGGGTTTCAGCCTCATGATGGAGGGGATCGGCTGGGCCTCCATCAACGAGGTGCCCCTCGTGATCACATTGTACCAGCGCGCGGGTCCGAGCACGGGCATGCCCACCCGGCACGAGCAGGGCGACCTGCGCTTCGCGCTCCACGCGGGCCACGGGGAGTCGCCGCGGATCGTCCTGGCGAGCGGTGACTTCGAGGAGTCGATCCGGGACGGGTTCCTCGCCTTCAACTACGCGGAGCGGTACCAGATGCCCGTGATCCATCTCGTGGACAAGGCCCTCGCGAACAGCTACGCGACCGTCGCGGTCCCGGACCTGTCCGACCTACGGATCGACCGGGGTCGGCTCGTGCCGGACGGCAACGGCTACTCGAAGGACCTCCCGTACAAGCGGTTCGACCTCGGGAACGGCCCCGTGAGCCCGCGCGCGGTCCTCGGCCAGGACGGCACGATCTTCTGGAACACGGGGGACGAGCACGACGAGTTCGGGCACATCACGGAAGATCCCGTCCTTCGGAACCTGATGATGGAGAAGCGGTTCGCGAAGCTCGACCTCGCCGCGAAGGAGATCCCCGACGACGCGAAGTTCCGATACTTCGGGGCCGCGGACGCGAAGGCCGTCATCGTGAGCTGGGGATCCACGAAGGGCCCCCTCCTCGACGCCCTCGACCGCCTATGGGCCGCCGGCGCGAAGGTCGGCTACCTCCACGTCCGGCTCGTGAACCCGTTCCCGTCCGAAGCCGTCGCGAGGATCCTCGCGAAGCGGACGAAGCGGATCGGGGTCGAGATGAACTTCGGCGGGCAGCTCGCCGGGATCGTCCGGGAGCAGACGGGGATCGCGATGACCCACGTCGTCCTGAAGTACAACGGTCGCCCGATGTCCTCCCCGGAACTCGTCGAGGCGATCACGGCGATCCTGAAAGGGAAGGCGAAGGCGAGGACGGTGTTGACCCGTGGCGCTTGAGCAGGTATTGAGGCCCCAGGACTTTGCGACAGAGGTCCACAACGACTGGTGCCCCGGATGCGGGGACTTCGGGATCCTGCGGACGATCCAGATGGCCTTCGCGGAGATGAAGATGGAACCCCATCGTGTCGCGGTCGTGTCCGGGATCGGATGCTCCGCGAAGACGATCCACTACATCAAGACGTACGGAGTGCACACCCTCCACGGCCGGGCCCTGCCGTACGCGTCGGGGGTGAAGCTCGCGAACCCGCACCTGAAGGTCCTGTGCCTGAGCGGGGACGGGGACGGGCTCGGGATCGGTGGCGGGCACTTCGTGAACGCGGGGCGTCGGAACCTGGACATGCTGTACATCATCCACGACAACGGGGTGTACGGCCTCACGAAGGGCCAGGCCGCGCCGACTCTCAAGCTCGGCGTGAAGACGAAGTCCCTCGCCCACCCGAACATCAACGACGCGGTGAACCCGATCTGGCTCGCCCTCGCGGCGGGCGCCACGTGGGTGGGCCGGGGGTACTCGTACGACGTGAAACACCTCCGCGACCTGATCATCTCGGGGATCCGGCACAAGGGGTACGCGTTCCTGGACGTCCTCCAGCCCTGCCCGACGTACAACGACATCAACACGAAGGACTGGTACGGCGGGGAGGACCGGAAGGACGACACGGGGCGGGCGATGCCCCGCGTGTACAAGCTCGTCGACGAGGGCTTCGACCCCGTCGTGCGGGAACCGGCCGACGTCGAGGGGAAGACGACCCAGGCTCTCGAGAAGGCCCTCGAATGGGGGGACCGGATCCCGATCGGGGTGTTCTACGAGAACGAGCTGACTCCCACGTTCGAGGAGCGGATCGGCAAGCGGATCGCGACGTACGCGGACCACCCGCCCGCCCTCCAGGCGATCGGGACCCGGGACGGGATTCCCGTGACGGACGTCGGCAGGCTCCTGGCCGCGCTCACGGTGCCGCCGTCGGCGTAGCCCGCCTCGTGCCGCGGGCTTCCATCCCGAGGGCCTCCGACGCAGGCGTGCCCGTCTTCCAGATCTGGTCCGCCATCTGGGACATGGCCCTCGCGATCGCGGGGTCGTCCGTCCAGATCGCGATGTCCTCCCCCCGGTAGTACGAGTCGTCATCGGGGATCGGGTGGCTCATCAGGAATTCCTTCCCGTCGACCACGTGGAGGTACACGGGCATCTGGAAGTCGATGTGCCTGACCTCCGCGTGCTTGAGGAGGACCTTCACGTCCTCGCGGTTCTCCGGGGTGAAGCAGAACGCGTACTTCATGGAGAGCCCCTCCTTCGACTTCGCGATCAGGCTGGGGCCGAACGCCTTCATGATCCGGCCGGGGCTCCGGGACGTCCCGATCCCGATGATCTCGCGGCCCGAGGCGTCGTACATCTTGATGAGTCGTTCCCGCACGTTCCGCCGGCCGTAGATCGCCTCGAATCGCCCGCGGCCCTCGGGCTCCTCCCGGGCGAGGATCGCGAACTCCCGGGAGAGGGCATCGAGGTTCGAGTCGAGCTGGGACGCCCGGGTCCGGAGCTCCTCCGCGATGCTTCGCAGGTACGCGGCGAACGGCACGGCCTTGTACCGCAGGGGCGTCTCCGGCAGGATTTCGACGAGCCCCTTCTCATGGAGCTGCTGCATCGTCGCGTAGATCCGGGTCCTCGGGACGCGCGACAAGGCGGGGATCTGGCTCGCGGTCGCGCTCCCGAGGTCCAGGAGGGTGAGGTACACGCGCGCCTGGTACTCCGTGAGCCCGTGCTCCATGAGCTTGCGGATTCGGTCCGTGTTGATCGGCATGGGCTCTCCGAGGTCCCCTCGAGGGCGGGGCGCCGGATAAACGTTGTCACTGCGGGCCGTGACACCAGGCGCGGAAGGACTTTACCCGGTCCCGCGATGGGACGTCCACGGGAGACGGGGTGTGTCCGGAGACTCCGAGGTGGCTCGAACCCTCGCGGAGATCCTCGGCGCGGACCGGGTCCGGTCGGACGAGACGACCCTCCACGAGTTCGCGATGGATGCGAGCCCATGCTACGTGCGGCCGCAGGCCGTCGTCCGCGTCGGAACGGAGGCCGAGGCGGTCCGCGCGGTGCGCGCGTGCCGGGCCCTCCGGGCCCCGATGACTCCACGGTGCGCGGGGACCTCCCTCTCGGGCGCGGCGATCGGGCCCGGCGTGATCCTCGACACGACCCCGCTCGAGGTGATCCACGACTTCGATGCGGCCCGCGGCCTCGTGCGGGTCGGGCCCGGGGTCTCCCCCCTCCAACTGGACGCCTTCCTGCGCGACCGGGGCGTGTTCTTCCCCCCGGATCCCGGGAGTCAGGAGTGGTGCCGGATCGGGGGCATGGTGGGCCATAACGCGTCCGGTTACCGGAGCGTCAAGTACGGACAGACGAAGCACTACGTCGTCTCCCTGCGGGTCGTCCTGGCGGACGGCACGGTCCTGCCCGCGTCCGAGGTGTCCCTCGACGGCCCGGATTGGCGCGCTCTCGCCTCGGCCGTCCCGGCCCTCGACGTGATCCGGCGGACCGTCGAAGCCCATGGAGACGCGATCCGCTCGGCGCGCCGCGCCGTGAAGAAGCACGCGTGCGGGTACGACGTCTGGTCCATCGCGGACGGCCTCGCGGACGGGCGCTTCCCCCTCGCCTCCCTGTTCGTCGGGAGCGAAGGGACCCTCGGGGTCGTCACGGAGATTACGCTGCGCGTCCTCCCGCGCCCTGCGGGGCGGGCGACGTGCCTCATCTTCCTGGAGCGGTTCGAGGACCTCGGTCCCCTCGTCGCGGACTTGAGGGCGTTCGGCCCGAGCGCGATGGAAGCGGTCGACGGTGCGTCCCTCGACCTGCTCGATCGCACGGCCCTCGGCGTGCCGCCGAGCGCGGGAGGGATGCTCCTCGTCGAGTTCGACGAAGGGGACCTCGAGTCGATCGCGAGCCAGGTCGCCCGCCAGGTCGAGTCGCGGTACGGGCTGAGCCGCCCCGTCGAGACCGCCTTCGATCCGACCCGCCAGGCGACGCTGTGGCGGGCCCGCCGAGCTTTGTTCCCGAGCCTCCTGAAGCGTCCCGGGCCTCGGCGGCCGTGGGGATTCGTCGAGGACCCGATCGTCCCGATCGACCGCGTCCCCGAGTTCATCGCGTACATCGCAGGCCTCGCTCGGCGTCACGGGACCGTCGCGGGCATCTACGGCCACATCGGAGACGGGAACACGCACTTCCGGCCCCTGTTCGATCCGACGGACCCCGAGGACTTCGCGCGGATGCAGGCCCTGCGTGCCGAGTTCGACGACGCGGTCCTCGATCGTTTCCTCGGGGCCCCGTCCGCGGAACACGGGATGGGTCGGATTCGCGCGGACGTGCTGCGTCGGACGTGGGGAGACGGGGTCGTCGGCGTGATGCGGGCGATCAAGGGGGCGCTCGACCCGGAGGGCCTCATGAACCCCGGAGTCCTCTTCTCGGACGCTGCGTGGTGGGAGGCCTGGGGCGGCCTCGAGTCCCGCTCGCCGCTCTGAGCCGCACTCCGAGTACCGAACGTTTAAGCCGGCGACCGACTACGTTCCACGTGCCGGTCCGAGCCCTCGTCCACGCACGCGGGGAAGGAAGGGTTAATACGGATTGCCCCATTGGCATCGGCCCATGGGGTCCCCCGGGGCCGGTGAGTCACGTCCATGATGCCGTCCGCGGAGCAGGCGAACATCTTCACCGTGAAGTCGAAGGACTTCGTAAAGTGGGTCACGGAGAACGTCGACGCGCCGATGAAGCGCGGCCCCGGCGGGGCCATCCTCGAGCGCGTGAAGGCCGGGATCGTCGGCGACTTCTTCAACTGGGCGAAGCGGAACTCCACGTGGCCGCTCCACTTCGGGATCATGTGCTGCGCGATCGAGATGGCCGCGACCTCGGACCCTCGCTACGACGCGGAGCGCTTCGGGATCATCTACCGATCCTCGCCCCGCCAGGTCGACGTGCTCCTCCTCAACGGGCCGATCTCCCTGAAGCTCCGGCCCGCCGTGCGGCGCCTGTACGAGCAGATGGCGGAGCCGAAGTGGGTCATCGCGATGGGGGAGTGCACGATCTGCGGAGGGCCCTACTACGACTCGTACAGCGTCGTGAAGGGGTCGTACACGTTCGTCCCGACGGACATCTTCATCCCCGGATGCCCCGTGCGGCCCGAGGCCCTCATCGATGGGTTCCTCAAGCTGAGCGCGAAGATCAAAGCGGAGAAGTCCGGCTGGGTCCGGACAAAGAAGGGCCGCCTCGTGAGCGCGCGGGAGGGGCAGCTCATGGCGATGGAGGACGGTGAGTACACGTATGAGGTCCCCCAAGTCCGAGGCTGACCTGACCGGGGAGGAGTCCGTCGGCACGTTCCGAGGCCTCCTCAGGCCGCTCCTCGTGACCCTCAAGCAGGCCCTCGTGACCCTCCCGGGCGTGAACCGGCTCGTCCCCGGGGGCCGGAAGCCAGTCACCCACCTGTACCCGTACCAGAAGGTCGAGCTCCCCCTCGCGTACCGCGGGCAGCACAGCATCGACTGGTTCAAGTGCATCGGGTGCGAGCTGTGCGCGAAGGTCTGTCCGAACGAGTGCATCTACTTCGAGTTCTACGAGGTCTCTCCCGGAGACCCGCACCTGCACCCGAGCCGAGCGATGCTCGACGAGATGAAGAAGATCATCCGCCGCCCGGCCGTGGACGTCGGACACTGCCTGTTCTGCGGGAACTGCATGGAATACTGTCCCACGGACGCCTGGAATTTCACGCAGGAGTTCGAGCTCGCGGACTACGCGCGGGAGGACCTGTACTACAAGGCAGACGAGCTCCGGATGCCCGAGGCGAACTCGAACAAGGACATCGTCCTGGAGAACCGGATTGGGGAGCATCCGATCCTCGAGGCCGACGTGTGCATCGGCTGCCGGAAGTGCGAGCGGGAATGCCCGACCCGCTGCATCGACATGCTCGACGGCCCGAACGACCGGAAGGGCAAGCCCATCGTGATCCCCGAGTTCGACTACACGAAGTGCATCGGGTGCCAGCAGTGCGTGGACGTGTGCCCGGTCGACTGCCTTCACATGGAAGAGATCGGGTACAAGGACCTCTCCGGGTTCTACCACATCAACCTGGGCGGCGAGACGAAACTCCTCGAGGAGCAGGTCGAGACGAAGTGAGTCCGCCGACGGATTCCACCGAATATTCGCATCGGAATGTAGAACGCTTTTATCTAACACTCGGTTACGCCCGACGCGCACCCTTCGTGGGGGACGCTCACCATGGTCCATACGACGGTCGTCGGGAACTATCCCCGGATCGGGGATTCGCATGACGAACAGAAGCTACGGCGTGCGATCGGGAAGCTCGACCGGGGCGAGATCACGGAGTCGGACCTCCGCGACGTGGAGCGGGAGGTCGTTCGCGACGCGATCCGCGAGCAGGTCGAGGCCGGGATCGAGGTCGTCACGGACGGTCAGGTCACGTGGTACGACAGCCAGAGCCACATCGCCCGGAGGCTCGCGGGGATCGAGATCGACGGTCTCGTCCGGTACTTCAACACGAACACGTACTATCGGCAGCCCGTCGTCGGGTCCGAGGTCTCCCGCCGCGGCCCGATCCTCGTGGACGAATGGACGTACGCGGCGTCCGTCTCCCGGAGGCCCGTGAAGGCGATCCTCACGGGGCCTGTGACCCTCGCGTCCCTCGCGAAGGATCAGCACTACGGGGACCGGAAATCCCTCGCACGGGCCCTCTCCCGGGCCCTCGCGGAGGAGGTCGCGGCCCTCGTGAAAGCGGGCGCCACCCACATCCAGGTCGACGAACCGATCCTCGCGCGGGACGGGTCTGACCTGGGCCTCGTCCGGGAGGCCCTCGAGCCGATCGCAGCCGCGAAAGGCCCTGCGGAGCTCACCCTATTCGTCTACTTCGGGGACGTCGCGAAGATCTACAAGGACGTGCTCAAGCTCCCCGCGGACGTGATCGGCCTGGACCTCGTCGAAGGGGCAAAGACGTGGGCGAAGGTCGCGAAGGAAGGGGCGGACAAGCCCCTCGTCCTCGGGGCCGTGGACGCGAGGAACACGAAGCCCGAGGATCCAAAGGGGCTCGCCTCGAAGGTCCGCGGGCTCCGGAAGGTCCTCGACCTCGATGCGTGTTATCTGTCCCCGTCGAACGGGCTCGAGTTCCTCCCGCGGGACAAGGCCCGAGAGAAGCTCGCGATCCTGGCGAAGGCGGCTGCCCTCCTGGGGGACGCCCGATGAGCGCCCTGCTCACGTCCACGGTCGGGTCGTTCCCGAAGCCGGACTATCTCCTGAAGGCGAGGACCCGGGCCGCGAAGGGGGACCTGACCCCGGAGGGCCTGCGGGAGCTCGAGGACCGGGCGACCCTGGACTGGATCACGTTCCAGGAGGACATCGGGATCGACGTCCTCGTGGACGGGGAGCAGTACCGGGGCGACATGGCGACGTACTTCGCGGAGAACCTGGACGGGATGGTCGTCTCCGGGCTCGTCCGATCGTACGGGAACCGGTACTACAAGAAGCCGATCGTCGTCGGCGAGCTCCGGCGGACGGGCCCCATCAGCGTGGAATGGTTCAAGTTCGCCCAGGCCCGAACCCAGAAGCACGTGAAGGGGATGATCACGGGGCCGTACACGATGATGGACTGGTCGTTCGACGAGCACTACGGCTCCCGCGAGGCGCTCGCGATGGCGTTCGCGAAAGCCCTCCATGAAGAGGCGCGGGACCTCGAGGCGGCCGGCGCGAAGGTCATCCAAGTCGACGAGCCCGCCCTCGCGACTCGCCAGGACGAGCTCCCGATCGTCGTGAAGGCCGTCGGAGCCGTCACGAAGGGCCTCGAGGCGAAGACGATCCTACACACGTGCTACGGGAACTACGACGCGATCTTCCACTACTTCAATCGGCTCCCCGTCGACCAACTCCTCCTCGAGATGTCGAACTCCGGCCTGGACCTCCTCGAACGCTTCAAGCGGGAGCCCCTGAAGAAGGAGATCTCGTTCGGCGTGATTGACGTGCACAGCCACGTCGTCGAGACGGAGGAGGCGGTCCGCATGCGGATCGAGAAGGCCCTCTCGATCTTCCATCCTCAGAAGCTCTGGATCTCGCCCGACTGCGGCCTCAAGACGAGGAGCGTGGAGGAGGCCCAGGGGAAGATGCGTTCCATGGTCGCCGCGACCCGGGCCGTCAAGAAGGACCATGGGATCGCGTGACGCGGGACGCAAAGGGTAATGGCCCGCGAGCGCGATTCTCACCAGAACCTGCATGGCGGACGCCCCTTCGTTCGACGTGTCCTTGGACGGGCCGGTGCGCCTGTTCACGGTGGACGAGGCGAACGCCCTCCTCCCGGCCATCGAGGCGGTCCTCGCCCGGATGGACGGGAAGCTCGCCCGGATGAAGGAGGTTCGCGAGCTCCTCGAGGACGACGAGGCGTACTGGGGTCCCGAACTACAGGATGCGACGAACCCCGAGCGGGCCCGCTACGTCCGGCTCGTCGCGGAGCTCGAGGACGTGCGCGCGGCCCTCGAGGAAGATGCAGGGGAGGTCCGCCGGCTCGGCGCGGAACTCAAGGACCCGCACCTCGGGCTCGTCGACTTCTACGCGCGGATCAACGGGGACATCGCGTACATCTGCTGGCAGCGAGGCGAACCGCGGGTCGGCCACTGGCACACCCTCGAGGCGGGATTTGCGGGGCGAAAGCCCCTCCCCACGGGACCACGTGCGGAACCTTAATAAGCGGCGGGCCCATGGAACGGCCCGCACGGTGGTGCCATGGTTTCGAAAGACGAGGTGATCGGGGTCCTCAGGAAGTGCTACGACCCGGAGATCCCGATCAACATCTACGACCTCGGCCTCGTATACAACATCGACATCGAGGAGGGATCCGGGAAGGTCGGCGTTCGCATGACCCTCACGGCGCCCGGCTGCCCCGCCTCCGCGTACATCAACGCGGACGTGAAGCGGAAAATCGAGCAGCTGCCCGGTGTGAAGGAGGCGAGCGTCCAGATCGTGTGGGAGCCTCCCTGGACGCCCGAGATGATGGCCGAGACCGCGAAGAAGCAGTTCGGCTGGGGCATCTGAACTCGATTCCTCCCGCAGGGCGGCGCGCGTCTCCCCGAGGCGCAAATCTTGATATGCCCATCCCGGTATCTGGACGCTCGCAGGATTCTGGGGCGGGTAGCGTGGGGCCGGAGCGCGGGACCGGGACCGATCCGCTGGCATCGGCCGTCGGGGCCGTTTTCGAGGGCGTGACGTTCTTCGAGCTCGCGCGACGCGCCGTCGCGGACACCCGCGTCAAGGTCACGTTCGGGGACCTCGCGAAGCGGAAGCGAGAGCAGCTCGCGCGGCTCGAGGCCCTCGCGGGGCCTCGAGCGAAGGACGCCGCGCCTCGGCCCGGCTTCTACCCGATCGAGGCCGTCGCGAAGGTCGAGTGCTACGTGTGCGGCTTCGGGGTCGAGACCCAGTCGATGCCCGAGGTGTGCCCGAGCTGCGGGGCCGCGCGGTACTCTTTCGAGAAGGAGATCGCGCCCACGAAGGCGTGGGAGATCGCGGGCACCTCCGCCCGGAAGTCCGCAGCCCTGTTCAGGGACCTCGGGGGGCGCGCGCAGGGGGCCGCGAAGGTCCTCCTCGACGAGCTCGCGCGGGAAGAGGACGGGCTCGCCTCGAACGCGGACGAGCATGCCGCGGAGCTCCGTACCTGATCGATGGTGGACCATGCCCGGCCTCGCGAAGATGCCGCCCATCCAGGAGGACCTGCACGCCTGCACGATGTGCGGGTACTGCGTGCCCGTGTGCCCGGCGTACCAGGAGGCCGGCTGGGAGAGCGCCTCCCCTCGCGGTCGCGTGTACGCGCTCCGCCAGTACGACATGCGGGGCCCGCTTGACCGGCTCCTGCGGCGGCACGTGAAGCCCGACGAGGCGTTCGCGCGGGCCGCGTGGGAGTGCACGGGGTGCGGCGCGTGCGAGGAGGTGTGCCCCGCATACATCCCGTTCGACCGGCTCTGGGACGACGTGAAGGAGTGGATGGTCAACTCGAGCTACGCGCGGCCCCAGCTCTCACCCTACGCGGAGAACGTCGAGGAGACGAAGAACCTGTATGGGGAGCCGCAGGAGTCCCGCGGGGCGTGGCTCCCCCCCGAGGCCGTCCAGTCCGAGCGGCCCGAGGTCGTGTACTGGGTCGGTTGCGCGGCGAGCTACAAGAAACAGCAGGTCGCCCGCGCGGTCGTCAAGATCCTGGACGCCGCGAGGATCCCGTACCGGATCCTGGGCCCCGACGAGTGGTGCACGGGCGCGCCGATCGCCCGGATGGGCTACCAGGAGCTCGTGAAGAAGGAACTCATGCCTCACAACGTCCGTGCGGTCGCCCAGACGGGCGCGAAGGCCCTCGTGACCGCGTGCGCGGAGTGCTACCGCGCGTTCCGGAAGGACTACAAAGCGTGGGGCGGGAATCCGCCGTTCAGCGTGTTCCACATTTCCCAGTTCGTCGAGAAGCTCGTGAGGGAGAAGCGGATCGCGTTCACGAAGCCGGTCCCGTCCAAGTTCGCGTTCCACGACGCGTGCCACATGTCCCGGGTCTGCGACACGTACGACGAACCTCGCCAGGCCCTCAAGTTCATCAAGGACCTGAAAGTCCTCGAGATGTTCCCGAACCGGCAGGACTCCCTGTGCTCGGGCGCCGGCGGGGGCTTCCCGGACGTGTATCCCGAGCAGGCGGCGGGGGTCGCGTCGCGGCGGCTCCAGGCCGCCGTGGACACGGGTGCGGAGACCTTGGTGACCACGTGCCCTCACGCAGAGCTCCATTTCGACCGGATCGCGAGGCGCCGGAACATGCAGATCAGCATCCTCGACCTCGCCGAGGTCGTCGCGCAGGGGCTGTAGCCGGCCCGTCAGATCGTGAAGCTAAGCCCGCACGAGCACGAGTGCTTCGCATTCGGGTTCACGATCTTGAACTGGCCGCCCAGGAGGTCTTCCTCCCACTCGAGGGTGGACCCTTTCAGATACGTCAGGCTCTTCGGGTCCACGAACACCTTCACGTCGGCCTCGGCCACGATCACGTCGGTCGTCCGCGGCGCGTCCGCCATGTCCATCCGGTACTGCATCCCGCTGCATCCGCCCGCGATGATCCGCAGACGGAGGGCGCCCTCGGGCTTGTGCTCCTTCTCGCGCAGGAAGCGGATGCGCCGCACCGCGTTCGGCGTGATTTGGAGCGGGAGCGCCTCAGGGGCCATCATGGGAACCGGTTTGCCGGGCGTTTCGAACGCGAGCCCGCGCCTTAAAGCTTCCGCCGTGAGTCGGGCCGCGCGACGGGGCCATTCGTGCTTCGCGGCCATTACGACCAAAGACTTATATAACGACGTTATAGTTCTCTGAGACAACCTCCGATTCGGAGGTCCCTTTCCATGGTGTCGAAGACCGCGATCCAGGAGCAGATGGCGAAGCAGGAGTACAAGTGGGGCTTCGTCTCGGACCTCGAGGAAGAGACGGCCCCGAAGGGCCTCAACGAGGGCACGGTTCGACTCATCTCGGCGAAGAAGGACGAGCCAGCCTGGCTCCTCGAGTGGCGGCTCCGCGCGTACCGGCACTGGCTCACGATGAAGGAGCCGACCTGGGCGAACGTCACGTACGGACCGATCGACTATCAGGCCATCCACTACTACGCGGCGCCGAAAAAGCAGCCGACGAGCCTCAACGAGGTGGACCCCGAGATCCTCTCCCTGTACGACAAGCTCGGAATCCCGCTCTTGGAGCGGGAGCGCCTCGCGGGGGTCGCCGTCGACGCGGTCCTCGATAGCGTGAGCGTCGCGACGACGTTCAAGAAGCGCCTCGAGGAGCTCGGGATCCTCTTTTCGTCTTTCTCGGAGGCCGTCCGGGAGCACCCCGATCTCGTGCGGAAGTGGCTCGGGTCCGTCGTGCCGTTCAACGACAACTTCTTCGCGGGGCTCAACAGCGCGGTGTTCAGCGACGGCTCCTTCGCGTACGTGCCGCCCGGCGTGCGGTGTCCGATGGAACTGTCCACGTACTTCCGGATCAACGCGGCGAACACGGGCCAGTTCGAGCGCACACTCATCATCGCGGACAAAGGCGCGTACGTGTCGTACCTGGAGGGGTGCACGGCCCCGATGCGGGACGAGAACCAGCTCCACGCGGCCGTCGTCGAACTGATCGCCCTCGATGACGCGGAAATCCGCTACTCGACGATCCAGAATTGGTATCCGGGCGACAAGCAGGGGAAGGGCGGGATCTACAACTTCGTCACGAAACGCGGGAAGTGCCTGGGCCAGAACTCGAAGATCTCGTGGACCCAGGTCGAGACGGGCAGCGCGATCACGTGGAAGTATCCGAGCTGCATCCTCCAGGGCGACAACTCGGTCGGGGAGTTCTACAGCGTCGCGGTGACGAACAACCGCCAGCAGGCGGACACGGGGACGAAGATGATCCATCAAGGGAAGAACAGCCGGTCCACGATCATCTCGAAGGGAATCTCCGCGGGCCGCGGACGGAACACGTACCGCGGGCAGGTCCGGATCTTCAAGGGCGCCTCGAGCGCGCGCAACTACTCCCAGTGCGACTCCCTCCTCATCGGGTCGGACTGCGCCGCGTTCACGTTCCCCGACATCCAGGTCCAGGAGCCCACGGCCCAGATGGAACACGAGGCGTCGACCTCCAAGATCGGGGAGGAGCAGCTCTTCTATTGCCAGACCCGCGGCCTCACGCCCGAGGACGCGACGAACATGATCGTGAACGGCTTCTGCAAACAGGTCTTCAACAAGCTCCCCATGGAGTTCGCCGTGGAGGCGTCCAAGCTCCTCCAGGTTAGCCTGAACCTCGAGGGAACGGTCGGCTGACCGGTCGTCGGGGAGGCACGAGGATGCTCGAGATCAACGGCCTGCACGTGAGGATCGGGAACAAGGAGATCCTGAAAGGAATCGACCTGTCCGTCCGGGCGGGGGAGGTCCACGCGGTCATGGGCCCGAACGGGAGCGGCAAGACGACCCTCGCGCAGGTCCTCGCGGGCCGGGTGTCCTATGAGGTCACCGCAGGTCAGGCGCTCTTCGGAGGCAAGGATCTCCTCGCGATGAAGCCCGAGGACCGGGCCCGGGAAGGCGTCTTCATGGCATTCCAGTACCCCGTCGAGATCCCGGGCGTGAGCAACGCGTACTTCCTCAAGGCGGCCCTGAACGCGATCCGCAAGTACCGGGGGGAGGACGAGATCGACGCGATGGATTTCGTGAGCCTCGTCCAGGAGCGGATGAAGCTCCTCGGCCTGGACGAGTCGTTCATGAAGCGGGGGCTCAACGAGGGCTTCTCGGGAGGCGAGAAGAAGAAGAACGAGGTGTTCCAGATGGCCGTCCTGGAGCCGAAGTTCTGCATCCTCGACGAGACGGACAGCGGTCTCGACATCGATGCGCTTCGCCTTGTCGCGGACGCGATCAACGTGATGCGGAGCCCGAAGCGCTCCATGCTCGTCGTGACCCACTACCAGCGCCTCCTCGACTACGTCACGCCGGACGTCGTGCACGTACTCGTCGACGGCAAGATCGTGAAGTCGGGGGACGCGGACCTCGCGAGGAACCTCGAGAAGCACGGATACGGCTGGATCCTCGAGGAGGCGCCGGGGCCCGCGCCGTGAAGCGGGGGCGTCCGATGGCCTTGGCCCTCGACGCGAAGGAGACGTTCGTCTCCGAGTTCGATGCATTCGTGAAGACCCTCGATCGGGGCCAGCCCGACTGGCTCGCCGGTCGGCGCCGCGAGGCGATCGCGACCTTCCGCAAGCTCGGGTTCCCCACGACGAAGCACGAGGACTGGAAGTACACGAACCTCGCCCCGCTCCTCCAAGTTCCGTTCAGGCCCGCGATCCTCGGGCGGCCCGAGCGCATCCCTCAGGAGCAGCTCGAGGCGTACACGTTCGGCGTCCTCAAGACGAGCCTCCTCGTGTTCGTGAACGGCCGGTACGCCCGGAGGCTGTCGTACCTTCGGCCGCTCCCCGAAGGCGTGCGCGTCGCGAGCCTCGCGGAGGTGCTTCGGGACGAGCCCGAGGCCGTCGAGGTGGCGCTCGGGCGCCGCGTGCGGATCGACGACAATGCGTTCGCCGCCCTGAACGCGGCGTTCCTTCAGGACGGCGCGTTCGTCGAAATCCCGAAGAACACGACCGTCGAGGAGCCAATCCATCTCCTGTTCCTCTCGTCCTCGAGGGATTCGCCCCTCGTCTCGTACCCGCGCAACCTGATCCTGCTCGGCCCGAGGAGCCGGGCCGCCGTCATCGAGACGTACGCGGGGTGGTCGCCCGACGTGTACCTCACGGACGCGGTCACGGAAGTCGCCGTGGGTCCCGCCTCGGCCCTGGATCACTACACGATGGTGCGGGAGAGCGAGGCCGGGTTCCACATGGGGACGATGAGCGTCGACCAGGATCGCGACACGAGCGTCGTGTGCCATTCGATCTCCCTCGGCGGGAAGATCGCGCGGAACACGGTCATCACGAAGTTCCATGGAGAGGGCGGGAGCCTCCTCCTGAACGGCCTGTTCATGACGGAGGGGACCCAGCAGGCCGACAACTACACCCGGATCGACCACGCGGCTCCCGCGTGCACGAGCGTGGAGCTGTACAAGGGGATCCTGAACGACCGGTCCCGGGGCGTGTTCAACGGGAACATCGTCGTGCGGCCGGGGGCCCAGAAGACGGTCGCGCGCCAGACGAACAAGAACCTCCTCGTGTCGAAGGATGCGTTCGTCGACAGCACGCCAGGCCTCGAGATCCTCGCGGACGACGTGAAATGCAGCCACGCGTCGACGATCGGCCAGCTTGACGAGGCGGCGATCTTCTACCTCCGGACCCGCGGGATCGACGAGGAGGCGTCCCGGCACATCCTCACGTACGCGTTCATCGCGGATGTCGTGAACCAGGTCAAGGAAGCCCCGATCCGGATCAAGTTGGACCGGCTCATCCTCTCCCGGCTCCCGCGGGTCGCGGGCTTGGAGGAGACCCCATGAGGCGCGGAGCCGGGCCAACGCCTGAGCGAATCCCGGGAGGAGGCGCCGATGCCTGATCTCCGCGAGCTGTACCAGGAAACCATCCTGGACCACAGCAAGAGGCCGCGGAACTTCCGGGAGATCCCGGACGCGACCGCGACCGCGGTCGGCCACAACCCGCTGTGCGGGGACCGGGTCACACTGTACGTGCGTCTCCAAGGGGGCCGGATCGCGGATATCGGGTTCCAGGGATCCGGGTGCGCGATCTCGAAGGCGTCCGCGTCCCTCATGACGGATGCCGTGAAAGGACGGACGACGGAGGAGGCGCAAGCGCTGTTCGGCCGCTTCCATGCGATGGTCACGGGGCCGCCCGGCGCAGCCACGGACGCGAAAGGGCTCGGGAAGCTGGCCGTCCTCGCGGGGGTCGCGGAGTTCCCCGTCCGGGTCAAGTGTGCGAGCCTTTCATGGCACACCCTGCAGGCTGCGCTCGAGCGGAAAGCGGAGCCCGTCACGACGGAGCGAGGATGACGGCGAGGCGACGGACGGGTGGTCGCGGGATCGGCCTCGTTTCCGTGGGGACCGAACCGACGGACGGGCTCGTCCGCGATCTGTCCCGTCGGCGCCGCGAGCCCGAGTGGATGCTCCGACTCCGGCTCAAGGGAGCGAGGCACTTCCGGGCCGGCGGGGTCCCCGAATGGGCCGCGTTCCTCGCGGACGTGGACTTCGGCGCCGCGGTCGAGGCCGGGGCACGCGCGGAGCCAGGCCCGATGGGCCCTGGCCTTGGCGCCCTCGAGGAGTCCGAGGCCGCGTACCAAGGGGTGCGGGCCGAGCTCGATGCCCGTGGGATCCGGTTCCTCCGGACGGATGCGGCTGTGCGGTCCCACCCCGATCTCGTGCGGGAGGTCTTCGGTCAGGCCATCGCTCCGGACGCGAACCCGTTTGCGGCTCTCAACGCGGCCCTCTGGTCGGGCGGGACGTTCGTCCACGTGCCGTCCGGGGTCGACGTGGGCGTGGCCCTCCAGGCGGAGATCCGGGAGGACTACGACGGGGTAGATCCGTTCGAGCGCACGATCGTCGTCGCGGACGGAGGTGCTCGCGTCGAGTACATCGAGGGTTGCACGGCCCCCGTGTACACGCCGGACGAGCTCCATGTGTCCGGCATCGAGGTGTTCGCGCGACCCGGAGCGTCCGTCCGATACGTCGCGGTCCAGAACTTCGCGAAGCGGATCGATAACCTCGTCACGAAGCGCGCCCTCGTCGACGAACGGGCCTCCGTCGAATGGGTGGACGCGAACCTGGGCTCCCGCCGGACGTGGAAGTCGCCCGAAACGGTCCTCCGGGGGCCCGGCGCGTCCGTGGAGACGTACGGCTGGGGCCTCGCGGGACCGGGGCAGCACGAGGACATCGGCGGGTCCGTCCTCCACGAGGCGTCCGGGACCCGGGCCCGCATCGTGCTGCGGGGTGCGTCCCACGGGGACGGCTCTCTGGTCCTCAGGCCCCGGGTCTTCGCGGACCCGGACGTGCGGGGCGCGAGCGCGCAGGTCGACGCGTCGTCCCTCCTCCGCGGTCCCTCGCGGAACGAGACGATCCCCGTGATCGAGCTGCAGGGCTCGGACGTCGACCTGAACGTTGTCGTCGGGGCCCGCCGCCTTTCCGACGACGAGCTGGGGCCCGAACGTGACTCGAAGGACGAGGCGTTGAGGCATGCGTTCCTCGCGTTCGCCGAGGTCGTCACGAAGCGCATCCCGTTCGAGTACGCGATCGAGGTGAATCGCCTCGCCGAGCTCGAACTCGGGGGCGCGGTCGGGTGACCGTCCTCACGAGGCGCGCGTGCACGCGAACGTTCAAGTAGCCTCGGGGGCATCGGACGGATATCCCATGGCGCGCACCGCGAAGACCCTCCTGAACGTCCCGAAGATCAAGAAGGATTTCCCGATCCTCGAGCGCAGGGTGCGCGACAAGCCGATCGTATACCTAGACAGCGCGGCGACCTCCCAGAAGCCGCGACAGGTCATCGACGCGACGAGCGACTACTATGCGCGGTACAACGCGAACGTGCATCGAGCGATCTACGAACTCGGCGAGGAATCGACGCGCGCGTTCGAGGGGGCCCGGGAGAAGGTCGCCGCGTTCATCGGCGCGAAGTCCTCGAGCGAGATCGTCTTCACGAAGTCGACGACCGAGTCGCTCAACTTGGTCGCGTACGGCTGGGGCCTCAAGGGCAAGCTCCGCGAGGGGGACGAGATCGTCGGCTCCGTGATGGAGCACCACTCGAACCACGTCCCGTGGCATTTCGTGAAAGACCATCGCGGCGTCGTCCTGAAGTACGTCGACGTGGACGACGACGGCCGGCTGCGCCTCGAACAATACGACGAGCTGATCACCCGGAGGACGAAGGTCGTGACGGTCGCGCACGCCTCGAACGTCCTCGGGACGATTAACCCGGTCCGGGAGATCGCGGAGCGGGCTCACGAGGTCGGGGCGGTCTGCGTCGTGGACGCGGCCCAGAGCGTGCCCCACATGCCCGTGGACGTCCAGTCGCTCGGCGCGGACTTCCTCGCCTTCAGCGGCCACAAGATGCTCGGCCCCACCGGGATCGGGGTCCTGTACGGGACGTCGGAGGCCCTCGAAGCGACGGAGCCCCTCCTGGGTGGCGGCGAGATGATCCGCGAGGTGCACCTCGGCGGCGCGTCGTGGAACGAGGTCCCGTACAAGTTCGAGGGCGGGACGCCGAACATCGCGGGCGCGATCGGCCTCGGGGCCGCCGTGGACTACCTCGAGGGCCTTGGGATGGACGCCGTCCGGGCCCACGAGATGGACGTGACCCGCGCGGCGCTCGACCGTCTCCTCGCGCTCGAAGGCGTCCGGATCCTCGGGCCCCGTGAGGTGCGCGACCGGGGCGGCGTCGTCGCGTTCACGATGGACCGCGCGCATCCCCACGACATCGCCTCGATCCTCGACGTCGACGGCGTGTGCATCCGCTCGGGCCACCACTGCGCGCAGCCCCTCATGGAGCGATTCCAGGTCCCCGCGACCGCGCGCGCCTCGTTTTACGTATACAACGACGAGGCGGACGTGGAGCGCCTCGTGGCGGCCCTCCGGAAGGTCCAGGAGGTCTTCGCGTAGATGGCCGCATCGTACGAGATCTACCAAGAGAAGATCCTCGACCACTACAAGCGCCCGCGGAACAAGGGCGTCCTCGAGGCCGCGTCGCACCAAGCGAAGGACTCGAACCCCCTGTGCGGGGACGAGGTCACCCTGTACCTGCGCGTGGACGGCGCGGACCGCATCGCGGACGTGCGGTTCTCCGGCCAGGGGTGCGCGATCAGTCAGGCGAGCGCCTCGATGCTCACGGAACATCTCAAGGGGATCGGGATCGAGGAGGCGAAAGGGCTGGGCCGGGAGGAGGTCCTCAGACGCCTCGGGATCCCCCTGAGCGCGGTCCGCACGAAGTGCGCGCTCCTCTCACTGCACGTCCTGCGCCGTGCGTTGGGGATCCCGACGAAGGAGCCCTGACGAGGGCGCCCGGAGGAGGCCGCATGTCGTCCGAGGGGACGCGCCCGAAGGCGTCCGGGGTCGCAGACCTGATCGGGAACACGCCGCTCCTGCGGCTCGATCGGATTGCGGGGGCCGTCGTCCCGGGCGTGGAGATCTACGCGAAGGCGGAGTGGGACAATCCGGGAGGGAGCGTGAAAGATCGCGCGGTCCTATGGATGCTTCGCGCCGCGGAGGCGGCGGGCCTCACCCGGGACCGGACCCTCCTGGATGCGACCTCGGGCAACACGGGAATCGCGCTCGCGATGCTCGCGGCCGCGGAGGGATACCGGGCGGCCCTCTGCGTGCCGGCGAACCTGAGCCCGGAGCGACGCCGGGTCCTCCGCGCGTACGGCGCGGAGCTCATCTTCACGCCGGCCGCGGAGGGGACGGACGGGGCGCAGCGCGCCGCGCGAGCCCTGGTCGCCTCGGAGCCCGACCGGTACTGGTACATGGACCAGTACAACAGCGAGGCGAACTGGCGGGCCCACTACGAGTCCACGGGACCCGAGATCGTCGAGCAGACCCGCGGGAGGATCACCCATTTCGTCGCGTGCCTCGGCACGACGGGCACGTTCGTGGGGGTCGGGCGATACCTCCGGAAGGCCGCTCCGGGGGTCCGCCTCGTGGCCGTCCAGCCCGACGAGCCCTTCCATGGGATCGAAGGCGTGAAGCACCTCGCGTCGTCGATCCGTCCCGGGATCTGGGATCCTTCCTTGCCCGATGAAGAGATGGCCGTCGCGACGGAGGACGCGCAGGCCGCGGCGCGCCGCCTGGCTCGGGAGGAGGGCTACCTGGTCGGCACGTCGAGCGGGGCCGCGCTGGATGCGGTCCTCCGCCTCGCGGAGAGGGTCCGCGAGGGCGTCCTCGTGACCGTGTTCCCCGATGCCGGGGACAAATACCTGGGCGAGCGGTACTGGGAGGAGGCCCCGTGACGATCGTGCTGAGGACGGAGCATGTCCGCGCGATCGAGGCCCACGCGCGGAAGACGTACCCGGAAGAATGCTGCGGCTTGCTCCTCGGCCGATCGGCCGGTTCCAAGCGCGTGGACGAGCCGCGGCCCGCCACGAACGTGGCCGAGACGAACCGCGAGCGCCGGTATGTGATCGACCCGCGGGCGATCTTCTCGGTGGACCACGAACTCCGCGGCACGGGGCGGGAGATCCTCGGCTTCTACCACAGCCACCCGGATCATCCCGCGCAGCCGTCCGCGTTCGACGAGGCCCAGGCGACGTGGCCCGGATATTCCTATGTGATCCTGAGCATCGTGGATGGGAATCCGGCCGGCCTGCGTTCGTGGGTCCTGGAGAAGGAGGGCGGCCGATTCCGCCCGGAAACCCTAAGTACGGCAGAGGTGTAAGAGGCGCCGCGATGTCGTCCACGGTCAAAGTCGTGATCCCTACGCCACTCCGGCAGTACGTGGCTAACCGGGACGTCGTCGAGCTGCGCGCGGACTCCGTGGGCGCCGCGATCGGGAGCCTCGTCCGCGAGTTCGCCGAGCTCCGCAGGCACCTGTACGCGGACGACGGCCGCCTCCGGAACTTCGTGAACATCTACGTGAACGAGGAAGACATCCGCTACCTCCAGAAGGAGTCGACGCCCCTCCGGGACGGCGACACGGTCTCGATCGTCCCGAGCATCGCGGGCGGCGGCATGTCCATGGTCGAGATGCTCGCCGCGAAGCGCAAGGACGTGCTCGCGCCCCACGAGATCAAGCGCTATTCGCGGCACCTGATCCTCCCCGAGGTCGGGATGCAGGGGCAGCTCGCGCTGAAGCAGTCCTCGGCCCTGATCGTCGGGGCAGGCGGGCTCGGGAACCCCCTCGCCCAGTACCTCGCCGCGGCCGGCGTGGGGCGGCTCGGCGTGGTCGACTTCGATGTCGTCGACCTCACGAACCTGCAGCGGCAGGTCCTGTACTCGACGAAGGACGTCGGCCGCCCGAAACTCCAGGCCCTCAAGGAGCGACTCGAGGCGATCAACCCGAACGTCGAGGTGAAGACGTACGAGACGAGGCTCACGTCGGAGAACGCCCTCGGGATCCTAACAGAATACGACGTCGTCATCGACGGGACGGACAACTTCCCCACGCGGTACCTCGTGAACGACGCGTGCGTGCTCCTCGGGAAGCCCAACGTGTACGGTTCGATCTTCCGTTTCGAGGGTCAGGCGAGCGTCTTCTGGTCCGCGAAGGGGCCCTGCTACCGCTGCCTGTACGCGGAACCCCCGCCGCCCGGACTCGTGCCGTCTTGCGCGGAGGGAGGGGTCCTCGGCGTCCTCCCGGGCATCGTGGGCTCCATCCAGGCCGTGGAGGCCCTCAAGGTCTTGCTCGGGAAGGGAGACCTCCTCGTCGGGCGGCTCCTCGTGTTCGACGCCCTCCGGATGAAGTTCCGCGAGCTCCGGCTCCGGAAGAACCCGGACTGCCCGGTGTGCGGTCCCAACGCGACGATCAAGGAGCTCATCGACTACGAGGCGTTTTGCGGTCTCCGGGACCCGAGCGAACAGGTCGGGGAGGAGTTCCAGATCACGGTCGACGAGTTGCGCGAGAAGGTCGCGGACGATCACGGGGTCGTCCTCCTCGACGTCCGCGAGCCCATGGAGTGGGAGATCGCTCACCTGGACCGGGCGATCCTCATGCCCGTCGCGCAAGTGCCCGCGCGCGTGAACGAGCTGAGCACGGCGGACGACATCGTCGTGTACTGCAAGACGGGGGTCCGTTCCGCGCGGATCACGAACTTCCTCCGCGAGCTCGGATTCCGCAAGGTGAAGAACCTCGTCGGCGGAATCGACGCGTGGGCGGAGACGGTCGATCCTGACATGCCCAGGTACTGAGCCGCCGGCCGCCCGGAAAGCATATGGGTCGCCGGGCCCTTCCGGAGTCCGTGCCCGCGGAGCCCGGGATCACGCACCGGTTCCCCATGCTTCGGCGCGCCGTCGAGCACCAAGTGAAGAACGGCCGGTTCGACGAGTCCCTCCGCCTGCTCGAGGAGATGTTCTCCCTCTCCCCCGACGACGCGGGCCTGTCGAAGCTCAAAGCGCGGTTCGCGGCGGACCTCATCAAACGGGCCGTCCAGGCGCAGAAGATCCAAGCGGGCAGCCAGATCCTCCGGCTGTTCGACACCCTGGTGTCCCCGAAGCACCTGGGGGACCAGGAGAAGGCACTCCTGGCGAAGGCGAAGGAGAGCCTGTACTCCCTGTAGGGTGACCCTGCAGCTTTATGGCCCACGGCCGGCATCGATCCCCCATGGGCCATGCCCACGCTCCGCGCGATTACCTGCGGTCCATCGAGCTCATGCGTCGCGAGAAGGACCACGCGTTCCGCGACGACCCCGGGTCCCCGATCCCCGAGGCCCTCAGGGGCCCCTTCACGGGCCTCGCCTACTTCCCGCCCGATCCGGCGTACCGGATCCGGGTTCGCCTGACTCGATATCCGGACGCGCCGCGCGTGGTCCTCGCGACCTCGAAAGGGATCCCGCGAGACATGGTCCGATACGGCTTCTTCGAGTTCCAGATCGGAGGGGTGGCGCAACGCCTCGACGCGTTCACGTCGGCCCAGCAGCCGGGCCATCACCACGAGGCCGAGTCGCTGTTCGTCCCGTTCCGCGACTCGACCTCGGGGAAGGAGTCGTACGGGGCTGCGCGGTATCTCGACGTGGAGGAGATCGCGGACGGGGAACATGTGCTGGACTTCAACCTCGCATACAACCCGTACTGCGCCTACAGCGATGCGTACGTGTGCCCGTTCCCGCCTCGCGAGAACTGGCTCTCGGTCCCGATCCCCGCGGGCGAGAAGGCGTTTCCGATGGACCGCTGACAATCACGCGGGAGGCTCGTCCGACCCGTCCAGCCACGCGATCCGTCTCGCGCGGTTCGCGGCCGTTTCCTCCGGAGACATGAAGTCTTCTTCCACGGTCCCGAGGAGGTCGATCGCGGACCGCAGGGCCTCCGTCGTCGGGGTCCGCACGTCTACACCGGCCCGCTCGAACTGCTTCTTCACGATGGGCATGCCATGTTCGACGGATCCAAGGCGGTAGCAGAAGTCCGTCATGATCTTGTCCGCGATCCGGATCGTGCGTGCCACGGGTTCCTGGGGAGGCGTCACCAAGGCGACCCGGCGCGCGGGCGTACCGGCCGCGTCGAGGATCCGCCGTCCGAGTTCCCGGAACGACTCCTCGACGTGCTCGCCGGTCTTCGCGCTCGTCGCGACCGAGGGGACGCTGTACTTCTGGGACAGGTAGTACAGGTACTCTCGGGCCATCACGCGGTCCTCGACGAGATCGAGTTTGTTCCCGACGATCGCCATCGGGATCCGGCCTGCGAGCCGCCAGATCATGGGCATCCAGTACTCCTCCGCGGACCGGCGTGTGTCCTCGCGGGTCAGGTCGTACACGAGAAGGACTCCCTGCGCGCCTTCCACAGCGATCTCGTGGACCCCGCCGTACCCCTTCTGTCCGAGGACGTCCCAGATCTGCATCACGAGGTCCACCTCGTTCGGGGGCGCGCCCAGGATGATCCCTTTCTTGGAGACCTTGGCTCCGATCGTCTTGATGTAATCGTCCGAGTACTGGTCCAGCACGAATCGGCGGACGAGGGACGTCTTCCCGACCTCGCCATCCCCTAAGAGCAGGATTTTCGTCTTCATGGAGGACGGCCGCATCGTCCGCGGACATGCGGACGAACCCCTCATTAGGGGTTCCTCGTCATTCTCACGGATGAGTGCGTTCCCGCCCCTCACACCGCGAGCGGCCTGCCCAGGAGGGCCCCCAGGTCCCCCTCGAACAACGGCACGCCGAGCCCCATCGCGTGCTTCAAGAGGGTCTTCGGTGCGAGACCACCCGCCGTCGTGACGCCGGTCACGTCTGCCTCCCCGCGGCGGAGGGTCTCCACAGCGGCCGCGGGAGGCGCGCCCGTGAGGAACGCGGTCGCGTGGACGCCCATCTTCCGATACGCATCCCGGTGGGCCATGATCGTCCAGAGCCGCCGGCCCACGTGTTTCGAGGCCGCACGGCCCTCCGTCTCGACGACGACGCACGTGTGGCCGTCCACCCGGCCCGCAAGGGAGGCGGCCTCGGGCAGGAGCGCGAGGAGCACATCGAGGGGCCGCACCCGGGCCCCGGCCACGTCGATCGGATCCGTCCGAGCGAGGCCGAGCCGGTAGATGTGCTCGAGGAGGGCCTTCCGTCGCGGTGCGATCGCATACTTGAAGTCGATGAACCCGATCCGAGTCCCGAGGAAGCGCGGCATCGTTTCCGTCTCCTCGTTGTTCACGTTGTAGCAGATCCCGACCCCGAGGGGGTCCGGGAAGGCGAACTCCTCCTCCCCGCTGAATGGAGGCAGCTTGACGATCCGGTCTCCCTTCCAGATCGGGGCGGGCCAAAGGACCTCCTCGAGGAACGTCTCGGGCGAGAACAGGGGGGCGAAGAGGTGGCCTTCCACCTCCGCGTAGCCGCTCCCGTACACGCGGATTCGGATCGCGTCGATCCGGTCCATCTCCTCGATCCCACGCCTCGCGAGGGCGTTCGTGATGCCGGGGGCGACCCCCATCCCGATGATCGCGGCCCGGTGGATCGCGCGGAAGTCCGCGTCGAGGGCGAGCTGCTCGAGCACCTGGGACGGCTCATTCGGGTCCGGCGAACCCTCCGAGGCGAGGTCCACGTAGTGAGCCTTGATCCGGATCGCCTCGCGCATCACGGCGAGGTTGTACCGCGGCAAGGTCGCGTTCACGATCACGTCGGAGCCCTTGCAGGCCTTCCGGAGGTCCTCGGGTCGGCCGATGTCGGCCCGCATCACCACGACATCCCGCTTCATCTTCGAGGCGACGTGGTCTAGCCTCGACTGTCGGATGTCCGCGATGCGGAGCGCGCCGATCCCGTCGAGGTTCCCGACAAGACGTGCCGTGACCTCGCCTGCGGCTCCCACACCTAGGACCGCGACGTCCACGCCCTCACCCACGACCCGATATCGGGAAGATTTCATTTCATAAGAAGATTTTCGCGAGCGAAAACGCGTGCGATCGTGCGAAAACAGGACGCGAAGGCTCAAGAGAAGCCTCCCGATTGTCCCGCGGCGCGGAGTTCCGATGGCCCTTTCCCTCACGCACAAGCTGATCAAGAAGCACCTGAGAGACGGCCGGATGGTCCCCGGCGAGGAGATCGCGATCGGGATGGACCAGGCCCTCCTCCAGGACGCGACGGGCACCCTCGCGTGGCTCGAGTTCGAAGCGATGGGAGTCGACAAGGTCCGCGTGCGTCAAGCGACCCAGTACGTGGATCACAACCTCCTCCAGACGGGTTTCGAGAACCCGGACGACCATCTGTTCCTCCAGGGTATGTGCGCGAGATACGGCGCCGTCTTCTCACGGGCGGGGAACGGAATCAGCCACTGGAGTCACATGGAGCGGTTCGATGTGCCCGGCGAGACGATGCTCGGGTGCGACAGCCACACGTGCCAGGCGGGCGCCGCGGGGATGCTGGCCATCGGTGCAGGCGGCTTCGAGGTCGCGGCCGTGATGGCGGGCGAGCCGTACCGATTCCGGATGCCGCAGGTCGTACGGGTCGATCTGACGGGTGAGCTCCCTCCGTGGTGTTCCGCGAAGGACGTGATCCTGTCCCTCCTGGCGCGGTTCGGCGAGAAGTGGGGAAAGGAGAAGGTCCTCGAGTACGGCGGCCCGGCCCTCCGGTCGTTCACGGTCCCCGAGCGCGGTACGATCGCGAACATGGGGGCCGAACTCGGCGCGACGGGTTCCGTGTTCCCGAGCGACCCGATGACGGCGCGCTTCCTGCGGGGGCAGAAGCGCGGGGCAGCCTGGAAGCAACTCGGACCCGACGACGGGGCGGCGTACGACGACCGGGTCGAGGTGGTCCTCTCGGAGCTGGAGCCCCTCATCGCCTGCCCTTCGAGCCCGGGGAACGTGCGACCCGTCTCCGAGGTCGCGGGCGTCGAGGTGACCCAGGTCGCGGTCGGTAGCAGCGTGAACTCGTCGTTCCGCGACCTAGCGATGGTCGCGAAGATCCTCGACGGGCACACGGTCCACCCGGGCCTCTCGATGGCCGTTTCTCCCGGATCCCGGCAGATCCTCCTCGCCTGTCTCCTGAAGGGGGTGATGACGGATCTCATCCGGGCAGGGGTTCGCGAGCTCGAAGTCGCGTGCGGGCCTTGCATCGGGATGGGGTTCGCCCCGCCGACCTCCGGGGCGAGCGTCCGGACGTTCAATCGTAACTTCCCGGGACGGAGCGGGACCCCGGACGACAGGGTGTACTTGTGCAGCCCGGAGACCGCGGCCGCGACCGCGCTCCGGGCGGTCATCACGGACCCTCGGACCCTCGGACGCCCGCCGAAAGTCCAGGAGCTCACGGCGTACCCGACCGACGATTCCGGGTACATCGGGCCGCCGCGCTCGCGTGCGAAGGTCGTCGTGATCCGCGGCCCGAACATCAAGCCGGTGCCCGTCCCCACCTCCGTGGAGGCGACCGTCGAGGGCGAGGTCCTCATCCGCTTGGGAGACAACATCTCGACGGACCACATCCTACCGGGAGGCGCGGAGATCCTCCCTCTCCGGAGCAACATCCCGGAGATCGCGAAGCACACGTTCGAGTACGTCGACCCGACGTTCGCCGCGCGGGCCGCGCAGAAGGGCGGCGGGATCATCGTGGGGGGAGACAACTACGGCCAGGGCAGCTCACGGGAGCACGCGGCGGCCGCACCGATGTTCCTCGGCGTGAAGCTCGTCCTCGCGAAGTCGTTTGCCCGGATGCACCGCGACAACCTCGTGAACTTCGGCCTGCCTCCGCTCGTGTTCGCGAACCCGACGGACTACGAGGGGATCTCGATGGGGGACCGGCTCCGAGTGACGGGGCTCGTGGACGGCTTACGGACGGGCCGGCCTGTCGATGCGCAGAATGCGTCGACGGGTGTGTCGTTCCAGGTCACATACGACCTGTCGAAGCGGCAGCGAGAAATCCTCCTGGAGGGAGGAGGGATCCGGTACCTCCAGCGTCGCCGGGGCGTCGGCGGGTGACCCGACGAGGGTCCGAGCACGCCGCCATGGACGTGGCGGACCGAATCCGACCTCGGGCGGAGGCCGCCCTGACGGAGGTTCGCTGCGCCTCGTGGGTCGCGCACCGCGCGTGCGCGTGGGACCGCGCGGGGAGGGGGATTTGAACCCCCGGGCGCAGAGCGCACTGGATTAGCAATCCAGCGCCCTACCAGGCTAGGCGATCCCCGCAGGCGCGCGCCCATCTCGGAGGGCGTATAAACGTTTTCGCGCACGCGGTCGAACGGGGCTCACGGCCCGTGGGACGCGTCCCCGTCCGACGTCGAGAACACACCGCGCGTCGCTTTCAGGAGGCTGTGCGTGTTGACCTCTCCGATGAGCCTCCCTGCCTCGTCCACGACGGGGAAGTCGTTGAGGTGCTCTTCCACGACACGCCGGACGATCTCGCCGATCGGTGTGGCCCGGGTCACGGGGACGGGTTTCGCCATCAAGTCCGTGGCCGCATCGCTCTCCATGCCCCGCAGGAAACGGAACCACGAGACAATCCCAGGAGGCCGGGCCCCCAAGCGGTACGCGACGTGACGCATGAGCGTCTCGATCGTGATCGTGCCCTTCAAGTGCTCGTCCGCATCCACGACGTACGCCTTCCGGGTGAGCCCGGAGTCGAGAATCGCGTCCACGGCGTCCCGCAAGGTCGCGTGGTCCGGGATCGTTGCTGGCTTCGAGACGATCGTGTCGAACAGGTCCCCGACCGTCTCACTCATGGCCGCCGTCGGTGGTTCGCGGTGGATGTCGCCCGCATGCACGATGAGCCCCTCCTACGATTTCGTCCGATTCGCATGGGCGCCCCGATCGTCGGCATCCCTCTCCCGCGCGAGGTCCTCGATCTCCGGTGGGACGAAGATCCGCTCGCTGCGCTCCCCTCCCTCCATGCGCACGTGGACGGTCCGCTGAGGGAACGGGATCTCGATCCCGGCTTCCGTGAAACGTCGGTAGATCTCCGTGTTCATGTAGTCCTGCACATCGAACCGATTCGCCCGGTCGTCGATCCACACGAGGACGAAGAAATCGAGGCTCGACTCCGCCATCGCGTCGAACCGGACGATGGGCTTGGTCGGATCCTCCTTGCTGATGTGCTCGTTGCCGTCGATCACCTCGCGGATGATGCTCCTCACTCGGATCACGTCGCTCCCGTAGCCCACCCCGAAGGTCATCATGAGCCGGCCCTTGTCAGCCGGGTTCGTGAAGTTCGCGATCTTCTCGTTCACGAGCTTGTTGTTCGGGATCGTGACGAGGCTCGCGTCGGAGAATCGGAAAAGCCGGGTCGTCCTCATCCCGATCTTGCGGACTTCGGCCCAATCGCCGTCGGGCAGAATCACGATGTCCCCCTCCTCAAACGGCCGATCCGTGAGCAGGAAGATCCCGCTGAAGAAGTTCGAGAGGGTGTCCTGGGCCGCGAAGGCGATCACCATGCTCGTCACAACCCCGCCCGCGACGAAGAGGGTGAGGTCTACGTTCAGGTAGCCGAGGAGCGTGCCCAAGGCCACGACCGCGATCACCACGACGCCGATCTTCTCGACGATCGGCACGATTACGTCGTCCGCGAGCGTGGCCGTCTTTTTCGAGATCGTGCGGGCGAGGTACAGGACCACGTCCCGGAACAATCGGTAGGCGAGGTAAAACAAGACAATCGTGAGGACGATCTGGTACGTCGTCTCGAGCGTGTCCCGGACGACCGGGTTCACGTGGCGATCCAGCGCGCCCAGGGACTGGATCGCTCCGTACAGGAAGAGGAGGACGAGGACGGGCGTCCGGACGATGCGGAGTACGATGTCGCCCACGCGAGTCTTCGTCCTCGCCCCGAGGTTCCTCACGATAGGTCGTGCCCCGAGGACGACCGCCGAGGAGATCATCAGCCACAAGGCCACGTCGAGGAGGAACACGCCCCATTCGTTGTCCAGAGGCTCGGGGAGCGGGTTCTCCAAGAGACCGAGGACGAGTTTCCGGGCGTAGATCGATGGGATCGTGATCGTCGCGACGCGGGTGTCGATGAACACGATCGCACCGTTCTGGAACACCGTGAAGACGACCTGAACGCTCAGGACCGTCTCGGCGGGGATCGAGGGCGGCGTCCCAACGGTCAGGGTGATGGGGGCAGCACGGTTGGGTCCGAGATTTTCGATGAGCGAGGGCTCCACGTCGAAGGCCCACTCCGGAACGGGGACCACCCCGACGGTCACGTTGTAGCTCACCACATCGAGGTTCCGGACTGTCCAGTTGAACGTCGCGCTCGCGCCCGTCGCAAGCGTCCGGTCGTACGTGTCGATGTTGAGGATCTGGATCGGATCCTGGGCGTTCACCGTTCCCGTGAGGAAAAGCGCCCCGACCAGGAGCGCCGCGATCTCCCTCGCACCCCGCATCGCGCCGCTCACGCGGTCACCAATTATAATACCTTTGGCGGGTGTCAGGGAGTCGCTGTTCTCCTGACCCGCGAAAGCCGCGAAAATCCGTTAGGTGTGGCACGCGTTGCTCATCCTTGCCGCGAACCGGCTGCCAGTGACCGTCCGCCGCGTCGGCTCGGGATTTGAGGTCGAACCCTCTCCGGGCGGACTCGCGACGGCCCTCGGCGCCGTCTACAAGGAGCACGGCGCGAGCTGGGTCGGGTGGCCCGGGGACATCCCTCCTGCGCAGCAGGCCCTCGTCGAGCGGCAGCTCATCCGCCGCCTCGGCTGCCATCCTGTCTTCCTGCCGCAGCGCCTGGCCCGTCCGTACTACGCGGGCTTCTCGAGCCGCACCCTCTGGCCTCTGTTCCACTCGTTCCCATCGTACGCCCGTTACGACGCGCGTGAGTGGGACGCGTACGTATCCGTGAATCGCCTGTTCCGCGACGCGATCCTCCGCATCGCGGCTCCGGACGATCTCATTTGGGTCCACGACTATCATCTGACGCTCCTGCCGCGCTTCTTGCGGGAGACGATACCGCGGGCGAGGCTCGGTGTGTTCATTCACATCCCGTTCCCGTCGTACGACACCTTGCGCCTCCTGCCATGGCACAAGGAGATCCTCGAGGGGCTCCTCGCCGCGGACCTGATCGGGTTCCACACCTACGGATACGCGAACGCGTTCCTCGGCAGCGTTCGGCGGGCCCTAGGGCACGAGCACGAGTTGGGCCGGATCGAGGCGGGCGGCCACGCGGCCCAGGTCGACGCGTTCCCGATGGGGGTCGACTTCGCGAGGTTTTCGAGGGCTCAGGCGGAGCCCGCGGTTCGCGCTCGGATCGCGCGCTTCCGGGGGAAGATGGGGGAGGTCAAGATCCTCCTGTCCCTCTCTCGCCTCGATTACACGAAAGGCCTCGGCGAGCAGCTCCGATCGTTCCAGACCTTCCTCGAGGCCCATCCGGAGTGGCGAGGTCGGATTGTGTACGTGTTCCTCGTCGTGCCGTCCCGGGAGAGAGTCGATCGGTACGCGCAGCTCAAACGGGAGATCGACGAACTCGTGGGACGGATCAACAGTCGGTACGGCACGGTCGAGTGGACGCCGATCCGGTACATCTACCGCACCCTGGGTGACGTGGAGCTTCAGTCTATCTATGCGGCCGCGGATGTCGCCCTCGTCACTCCACTTCGTGACGGCATGAACCTCGTCTGCAAGGAATATCTCGCGACGAAGGCCGACGGACGGGGTGTCCTGATCCTCAGTGAGATGGCCGGAGCCGCGACGGAGCTGCGCGAGGCGCTCGTCGTGAACCCGAACGATGAGGTCCAGGTAGCGGAGGCGATCCACACGGCCCTGGCGATGCCCGAGGATGAACAGGTCCGCAGGAACCGGACCCTCCGGGATCGGCTCGAGCGGTCCGACGTACGTGCCTGGGCTCTCGCGTACGTCGCGCGCTTTGCGGACGTCACGGATCGGGCGAAGCCCGGGAGCGCCCGGGCGCTCCGACCGCAAGACGTGGAGCGGCTCGCCTCCGCATACGTGCGGGGAACGCGGCGGCTTCTCCTCCTCGATTACGACGGCACCCTCGTGCCGTTCACGACCTTGCCCGGCGAGGCCGCGCCGCCCGTGAGGGTCCTCCGCCTTCTGGAGCGCCTCGCGAAGGTGCGCGGGAACGACGTGTTCCTTGTGAGCGGCCGTCGCCGCGAAGAGATAGACGCGTGGTTCGCTTCGCTGCCCATTCACTGCGTCGCGGAGCATGGCGCTTGGCATCGCCCGCGAGACGCGAAGGAATGGCAGCGGTCCGCGCCGACAGACGTGGCGTGGAAAGATCGCCTGCGACCCGTGTTCGAGGTGCACGCGGCTCGGCTCCCCGGTTCCTTCGTCGAAGAGAAGGACGCCTCGATCGCGTGGCACTACCGCAACGCCGAGCCCGACGTCGCGCCCGACGCCGCCAAGGAGTTCTTCGATACCCTCTCGAGCGTGACGGCGAACACAGACCTGTCCGTGCTCTCCGGGAACCGGGTCCTCGAGGTGAAGTCGTCGCGAGTCGGGAAAGGTGCCTACTTCGCGACGCGGCTCGCGGCGGACTCGTGGGATTTCATTCTCGCGATCGGGGACGACGCGACGGACGAGGAACTGTTCGCCGTGCTGCCGCCCGATGCGTTCTCCATTCGAGTGGGATCTCGCGATTCCCGGGCCCGCTTCGTGGCGGAATCGCACGAGGACGTCCTGTCGCTCCTCGAGGGCCTCGCGAGTTCGTAGCGAAGTCGGACCGACGCCTGCCGGCATTTTTATCCGGACGTTGAATATTCGCATGCGTGGGCGCCCCGACCGGGATTCGAGTCACGAAGGAGCTGCGGGTCTCGCCGAGCGACCTCGCGGAGCTCATTGTGAGCCTCGGCGGGGTGAAGTTCTGGATCGTCGCGGTCTTCCCGCTCTACATCGGCTGGGTCCTCGCGCAGCCTCTTGGCGGCCGGCATCTCTTCATCGACGACCTTCGCGTCATGCTCGGGGTCCTGGTCGTGGGCCCCTTCCTGGGGACGTTCACGCTCCTCCTGAACGTGTACTACGACATGGACACGACGGACCGCGCGAACCCGCGGAAGACGTACGTCCGGGTCGTCGAGGAGCTCATCGGGGAGGGCCTCATGGACCGCGGCACGATCCTGATCGCGGCCCTTGGTTTCGCCGCGCTCGGGCTCATGTTCGCGGCGTACACTTCTCTCACCCTCGTCGACTACGGCGGCTCGACGTCCCTCCTCGGTCCTTGGGCATTCGCGGGCCTCATGGTCGCGACGACCTCTCTCTCCGTGGCGTACTCCCATCCGGCCGTCCGGTGGAAAGGCGTCGCGGGCGCGGACCTCCTCACGAACCTCGTCGGCTTCGGAGTCGTGTGCCCCCTGGGCGGGTGGGCCCTCCTGCGCCCGATCGAGGAGGCCCCCTGGTGGTTCATCGCGACGATCGCGCTCTTCCTCGGGGCCTTGTACGCGCCCACGACGGCCTCGGACGTCGACGCCGATCGGGCGTACGGGATCCGGACGCTCGCGGTCCGCCTGGGCGTCACGGCCACCCTCCGGCTCGGCTTCCTCCTCGAGGTCGCGTCCGTCGCCCTGCTCGCGGTCGGCTGGAGCCAGGGGTGGTTCCCGTTCGATGGCGCCGCGCACGACGCGATGGGCCCCCTATGGCCGTCCCTAGGCCTCGCCCTCGTGTTCTACCTCGCGCTCCTGCGTTCCCCGACGACGGGTCGCATTTGGGCCCTGCTCCTGCTCCTCTCCCTCGCCCAGGGACTCGGGTTGCTCCTCTTGCTCTGGGCGTTCGTCGGCGGGCGAACCGTCGCGGCGTGATGGGCCGGTGCCGCAGCCTTGAACGGGAAAAATTCATGCCCTGATCCGCTTGGGAAGCCGCCAGGATGCTCACTCGGAATACGACATGATCCGATACGTCGCGTTCCCGACGCCCCAGTGGCGGAACGATCGACTCGCGCGATCCCCGTCATCCCGGTCCGCGCTCAGGACGACGTCCTCGTCGGCGCGAAGCCCGATTCCCGATGGTCCCCGTACTGCGGCGAACGGCCTGAGGACGCGGGGCGCGCGGTGCGCAAGGGTCAGGACGAAAGACTCATATAGCTCGGTCCTGTATGGTTTGGAAGGCCTGGCAAAAGGCGACCACCCTATCCGGGAGTCGCTTTGGACCGGGCCCGTGATGGCCGCTCTGGCGAAGGCCCCGATTCGTGACGGGCCCTGTTCT
>DATETY010000010.1:0-36448 GCA_035283365.1 Thermoplasmata archaeon
TTGCACACACCGCCCGTCAAGCCACCCGAGTTGAGCCTGAGTGATGGTGCCGTTCTTGCGGCGCTAGAACTTAGGTTCAGCAAGGAGGGCTAAGTCGTAACAAGGTATCTGTAGGGGAACCTGCAGATGGATCACCTCCTACGTTATCACGAGGAGGCCTTGGCAAGGTAGGCAACGGGCCTCTCTGGATCGTCGAGCGTCTAATCCACCCCGCGCCGCGCGGCCACATTTCAATACTTTCCGCCACCCCCCGGGCCGCCGGCCTTTTCCCGGATTGACCGTTCGAGTGGTCGGGTTGAGCGGGATGGCGGCTTACCGACGATCCCGGTCCATCCCGGTCTGGAGAAACGTAACGATTCAGTCGCGCCAGGCGTATCTGCTATGTTGCGCTACACGACGGGCTCGTGGCACCCTAGGAAACCCGCAATTATCTCCCATCTGGCGCTCTGATGCGGTGGAGTGGCGACCATGCGTATCGGCGCGTTCCCTAGCCCTGTTCGAATAATTGGTACCGGGTCGATTTCATCGTGAATAAAGGATTCACTCGCATTTTTATAACGTCGTTATCTCCCCTAGGGTATGCCGGATACCAAGCTCCTTGCTGAGGTGCTGCAGGCGAATGCCGAGTACGCGCGGACGTTTGACCGGAGCAAACTCCCCCTGCCGCCCGCGAAAAGACTCGCGGTCCTCGCGTGCATGGACGCGCGGATCGATGTCCATGAGATCCTGGGCCTCCGCGAGGGTGACACGCATGCAATCCGAAACGCGGGAGGGATCGCAACGGAGGACGCCCTCCGTTCGTTCGCGATCTCCGCGGAACTCCTCGGGACGCGGGAGTTCATCGTGATCAACCACACGGACTGCGGAATGCTCACGTTCAAGGACGCGGACCTCCAGAAGCGGCTCACCGCGAAGTACGGAACGAACGCTTCGAAGCTCAACTTCCACTCGTTCAGGGATCTCGAGGAGAACGTCCGGACACAGGTCGAACGGGTCAAGACGAACCCGTTCATCCCGAAAGACATCCCCGTGACAGGGTTCATCTACGACGTGAAGACGGGCGCGCTGAACCGCGTCGCGTGACCCGAGCGGACTCACAGCCACTTCTTGCGGTGGAGCCAGTACACGAGGGCGCCCGTCGGGACGAACATGAGCGCGAGGGCCAGGTACAGCCCTTCCACGGCGTCCCGGCCGAAGAAGTGCACGTTCATCCCGAAGAAGCTCGACACCGCGGCGATCGGTAGGGTGACCGTGAAGATCACGGTGAGGACCTTGATTACCTCATTGAGCTGATTCGAGGCGAGGGTCGCCTGGACCTCCATGAGGCTCGTCGTGATCTCGCGGTACGTGTCGAGCGTGTCGAGGACCCGGATCATGTGGTCCTGGACGTCCCTGAGGTAGTTCCGCATCTCCTTTCGCACGATCGGGGTCTCGAGGCGCGAGAGGTTCCCGAGCATGTCCCGCTGGGGACGCAGCGCGTTCCGCACGAGCGTGAGGTCAACCCGGAGGTCGTGAATCTTCGCGATCCCCGACGCGGTCGGGTTCTGCACGATTTCGTCTTCGAGCTGGTCCAGGATGTCCTGGAACCGGTCCAGGTGCGGGAAGTACGAGTCCACGAGGACGTCGAGGATCGTGTACGCGAGGAAGTCCGCGCCGCCCTTGAACATCCGCGGCGTGCGTTTGCGCAACCGGATCCGGATGTCCTCGAGCTGAGGGAACACCTTGTCGTGGATCGTGATCACGAACTTCTTCGCGACGAACAGGGTGAGCTGGTCCGTCTCGATCTCCTCGGCCCACACGATGGTCCGCGCGACGATGAACGCGATGTCGTCGTACAGCTCGACCTTCGGCACGAGGTCTTGGTTCAGCGCGTCCTCGAGTGCGAGGGGGTGGAAGCCGAACAGGGTCTCGAGCTCCTCGAGGGTCCGACCGTCCGGGTCCACGATGTTCACCCACGTGACCGAGAACTTGTCCACGAGGTCGCGGCACCGGCCGATCGTCACCTCGTGCTCTTCCACGAGGTCCGTCGGCGTGTACGCGATCACCTCGACCCGGACCATCGCGGCCGCGAACCCGCCCTACCCCATATAAGAGTTGTGAGGCGAGTCCTCATCGGAGGAATCTGCTCGCGCAGGTCGGAAACTCCAAATGGCCCGGGTCCCTTGCGGTCCGCGAGGCGTTCCGTGCGGGTCATGCGCGTCGCTCAGGCGAAAGCCCTCCAAGGGGACCGGAGCCGTTCCTTCCAGCTCATCGGCCCCGATGTCCTCGGATCCCGCAAGTTCATGATCACGCTCGTCGAGATCCGGCCGAACGGCAGCACCCCGCTCCACGAGCACAGGACGGTCGAGTCGATGTACTTCATCCTCGAGGGACGGGCGGAGGTGTCGACCCAGCGCGAGTCGAAGGTCCTCGGCGCGAATACGGCGATCTATTTCCCCGCGGGCGGGTCCCATGGAATCCGTAACGTGGGACGCGGCCGCCTCCGGTACCTCTCGTGCCACGCCCCTCCGTACGAGATCGAGGAGCTCTACCGCCACTGGCAGGAAGAACGCTTGAAGGTCGTCCTCACGGGCGGCTGATCCGGAGGGCCGGATGGCCGGACGGCGCTTGGACGGGCCTCCGAGTCCTATCGATGCTCGGGGCCGTGCCTGCATCGTCGTCTCCATCCTGGCCCTCTCCCTCGGCATCGCGGGCCTTCCCATCCCGGCCGCGCGGGCGGCCCCCCTCGCCGAACTCGTCGCCGGGAACCTCGCGTGGCCCGTGAGCGTGGCCCTCGCACCGGACGGCCGGATCCTGTACAACGAGCGGTTCACGGGACGCGTGCGCGCCCTCGTCGACGGGGTCCCCGTACCGGGGGAGCTTGGGAACGTCTCCGTCGTCTCCGCGGGTGAACAGGGACTCCTGGGGCTTGCCCTCTCTCCGGATTTCCCGGCGACCCCATGGGCGTACGTGTACCACACGTACTTCAACGGGACCGCCGGTCTCCCGATGAACCGCGTGAGCCGCCTCACGGTCGGGGCCGCCCCGAGTCCTGCGACCGTGATCCTGGATGCGATCCCGGCTGCGACGTTTCACAACGGCGGAAACCTCGCCTTCGCGCCGGACGGCTCCCTGTTCGTCACGACCGGGGACGCCGGCGACTCAGCCTCGAGCCAGGACCCGTTCAGCCTCGCGGGGAAGGTCCTCCGCCTCACGCCGGAGGGCACGATCCCGGGCGACAACCCGATCGCGGGGTCGTACGCGTACACGATCGGCCATCGGAACGTGTTCGGCCTGGCCTTCCATCCGACGACGGGCCGTCCGTACATCAGCGAGAACGGCCCGAGCTCGGACGATGAAGTGAACCGCCTCGAGCCGGGCGCGAACTACGGTTGGCCCGCGGTGACCGGCGTGGCGAACGACCCCCGTTTCATCGATCCGATCGTCGCGTATCCCCAGGTCATCGCGCCGACCGGGGTCGCGTTCGTGGGAAACGACCTGTTCCTGGGCGACTACCTCCGCGGGATCCTCCAGCGGATCACGCTGGCTACGCCGGGGTTCGATCGCGTGGTCCGGAACGAGACGATCGAGCGCCTCCCGGCCGGGATCGTCGAGGTCGAGGCGGCTCCGGACGGGTCGTTGTACGTCGCGACGCCGGACGCGATCTACCGGGTCCCGCCCCCGCCGGAAGGGGGCGGCCCCGACCTACTCCTTCCCCTGACCCTCGCGGGGCTCCTCGCGGGAGGGGGCCTCATCGCTTGGTTCACCGTGTTCCGAAGGCCGCGACGATGAGTCCCAAGTCCCGGGCCGAGCGCGCGGGGCCCCGATCCTTTAAAACCTCGCAGCGGATATAGTGTGTCTAATTGTCTCACGGGGCACGGAGCCCGGGGAAGACGAGCCGGCCGGAGGGCGCGAGGCGCCTCCCACGGGGCGCCTTTCTTGCGTCGCACCCGGGGCGCCACCGGAGGGGAAGGCTGTGAGCGCGAGGTTCACCGAGCAGATCCTGGAGCAGGCTGCACAGACGCCCGTGTCGGACGAAGTCGAGAGCGATGACAACCTCGTGCGGCTCTGGCAAGACGAGCTCCGCGAGGCGTCCGAGAAGATGGACACGTATCGGTCCGACGCGGGTCTCGCGAGGACGTTCCGGGCCGACGTGAAACACACGGCCACGGTCCTCGAGGACCGCCCCAAGCGCATCGCGACACGGCGCGCGGCGATCGCGTACGAGGCGTGGGCCCGCGAAGAGCTCGCCGCGTTCCACGAGATCCCGGTCACCTCGAAGGACCGGACGTTCGCGTCCGTCCCGAAGGCGCACCTCGAAATCCTCGCGCCGGAGCTCGCCCAGGAGATCCCGAAGAAGTCCGCCCTCTGGGCCGACTGGTCCGTCTGGAACTTCAAGCGGAACCGGCTGAATCGGTTCAAGGCGCTCCCGGCGGAGGCCGTCCAGCGGGCGCGTGGATCCGTCCGGCACTTCGAGCGCGTCGAGGTGTGGCAGGCCGTCGGCATGGCGGACCCCTGGCTCGTCGGGGTCATGCGGGAGCCCTCCGGGCGGGATCGGTTCTACCTCCTGTTCGACTGGGGCCTCGAGACGACCCTGGACCGGGAGATCCTCCGGTAGGGCGCCCTCTCGGGGTGGGCGATGCGACCGATCCTCCTCGTGGTCGGGGTCATCGTCCTCCTCACGGGCCTCGTGTGGGCCCTCCAGGGGGCCTACGTGCTGCCCGCCACGTTCATGCGCGGCGAGGCGTGGATCGGGCTCGGGTCCGCGATCGCCGTGGTGGGCCTGGGCCTCGTCTGGCTCGGCGTGCGGC
This sequence comes from Thermoplasmata archaeon, assembly GCA_035283365.1. Lineage (GTDB taxonomy): Archaea > Thermoplasmatota > Thermoplasmata > RBG-16-68-12 > RBG-16-68-12 > RBG-16-68-12. The sequence continues at coordinate 4,791 of DATETY010000010.1, forward strand.
CGGCCCGCTCCGCTCCGGGATCCTCACCCCGAGACGAGTAGCGTGATCGCATCGTATCCCGAGGCGCCGTCCGGGAACGGAGAGGCGGATCGCGGTTCCTGAGGGACCCCGAGGCCGTCCGTCGCTCGCGCGAGGATCCGGTACGCGCCGCCTCCCGGGGGCGACCAGGCGTACGTCCAGAGGACCCATGACGTGGCGGACAGGGGAGTCTGGAGGGTCGCGTCCCCCCAGGTCGTCCCGCCGTCCGCGCTCACCTCGACCCGCGAGATGCCGCGATTCCCTGCGAACGCGACACCTCCGACGGTCACGGGCGATCCGACGACCGCATCGGGTGCCGGCGTCGTGACGATCGCGGTCGTCCGGATGTCCCCCCGGTTCGTCCATCCCTTCTGCTGCCAGAACCCGAGGAACTCGCCCTGGACGGCCGTGATGCGCGTGAGCCACTTCGCGTGGAACATGCCGTACAAGCCCGGCACGATGATCCGCGCGGGCCTCCCGTGTTCCTTCAGCAGGAGGTCTCCGTTCATCTCGACCGCGACGAGGGAACCGGGGGCCGTCGCGCGGGCTCGCGGGGCCGCGACCGTGTATCCGTCCGCGCACGAGAACGCGATCCAGTCCGCCTCGGGCGCGAGCCCGGCCTCCGCGAGGAGATCCGCGATCCGCACCCCGCGCCAGCGGGCCGTGCTCATGAGCTTCCCGCCGACCTCGTTGCTGACGCACTCGAGGGTCACGATCTCTTCGGCGTCTGTCCGCGCGCGGAGCCCCGGGAGGTCGTGCGTGCGAGGGGACGAGACGAGCCCGTCCACCACGAGTTGCCACGCGGCCGGGTCCACGTCCGGATCGATCACGTTCTTCGTCACGACGTAGAACTCGGAGGTCGGCGTGAGGGCCTTCGCGATTAGCTCCTCGATCGTCGCGAACGTCAGGCGCCCCGTTCGGGAGGCAAGGGCCCCGAGGCCCGCGATCGCGACGGCCGCGGACGCGATCAGGAATCCCAGGCCGACGATGAACTGGCGCCGCGTCGGGCTGAAGCCCTCCGGATGACGCGACGCGATGTCGACGAGGAAGTAGTCCAGGACGGCCGCGAACAGCGCGCCCGCGAGGATCTGGCTCAGCGTGGCGAACCCCACGCCCGCCGCCGTGTCCGCGCCCGCGATTCCGCCGCCCAGGGCGGGGAGGACCCCGAAGAGGGATCCGAGCGCGTACATCCCGGCGTACGCGAGGAGGACACGCTCCCGCTTCCGAAGCCGTCTCTCGACGAGGCGGTACGGCATCGCGAGGGCCCCGGAGAGGCCGACGAAGACGAGGAGACCGACCGCGAGGCCGAGCAGCTTCGCGCCCTCGCCCATCGTCTGGATGAAGAACGACTCCACGGAACCGGGGATCCGTGCGACGACGAAGTCCACCGCGAGTTGGGGCAAGAACACCCCGATCCCCAGGGTCCTGAGGAGGAACGTGAGGCCCAGTGCGACGGCGCCCGCGATGGCTCCCGCGACGAACCGCCACCAGCCCAGCCGCCCGATGGCCTTCCCGAGGCCTCGGAGGGAGAACGCCACGCGGCTGCGACGCGGGCACGCGGCTTGAACTTTGGCCACGTCGGGCTGCCGTGGAATCATTTAAGTAGATACAGGGGGCTCGTACGTCGGATGGCATCCGCCGGGAACCCGCGCGTCGGGCTACGGGTCCTCCTGACCGTGTTCTGGACGATCATCCTCGTGGCCGGCCTCACGGTCGGGGTCCTCCTGGCGGCCGCCGGCGCGGCGTCGCGGATCGAGGCAGCTCTGACGGCCACGATCGAGGCCACGAGCGTCGCCGCGGCCCTCGCGGTCGGCATGGTCCTCATCGGGCTGTGGGGGATCGCTTCGAGCCACAAGAGCCTACGACACAGCGTCGAGCTCATCGCGGAAGTCGACCGGGCCCGCCGCGAGACGATCCAGCTCGAGAGCTCGCGGCACGGTCAGCAGTTCAAGTGACCTTGGGTCGCGTCGGGCCTCGAGCGGATCTTCACGTGGTCCTCGGGCATGCCGGGCCTTGGAGCGCGTACGGCTCAAGGCCCGTGAGGCACGTCCGCGACCTCGCGGAGCAGCCCCTCCGTGAAACGCAGGTAGAGGAACACGGGCTCGCCGAGCTTCGCGACCCGCCGGCCTTTGTCCGTGAGAGAGTACTGGACCCGCGGGGGACGGGTCTGGAGGACCGCGCGCTGGATCAGGCCGAGACTCTCCAGCTGTTTGAGCTTCAAGGACAGGACCCGGGAGCTGATCCCCTCGAGACTCTTGCGGATCTCCTGGAACCCGACGAACCGGTTCGTGTACAGGATCGCGATCAGGTCGACGGACCACTTGCTGAACACGGTGCGGGCGATCCGGAGGTTCATCTGCGCGTTCTCGTCGGGGTCCCTCGGCGACGCGACGGACGCGAATCGCGCGACCTCGCGCGAGAACCGCGAACAATCCTCCGCGAAACGCGCGAACTTCGCGGTGAGGTCTACAACTAGCTCCGCTTCTGCCATGCATCGTGAATGTCCTTTCAGGGATAAAATAGTTGCATGGTTTCCTCTTGGATACCTCCTCACCTGCGTGCCACTGTCCGATTCTTATTCGTCACGTACATTCTATGCGAACATGCACGGACGGCTTCCCCTTGCACTAGTCTTGGCTGGCTTGCTCCTGGGTTCGCTCGTCGGCGGGTTCTCCCTCGCACCGGGTCGCGCTGGGCCCTCCCGAGGCGTCTTCGTCGAACCGGACCTCGCCGCACAGCTCGATAGCGCGTCGCCTTCGGACCGGCTGTTTGCGGTCGCCGGGTACGACGGGCCGCCCGGGCCATCCGCAGTGGCGGCTCTCGAGGCGCTCGGCCTCACGGTCGTCCCATACCGGCACCTGCCGTACGCGGCGATCGGCGGGGTGAAAGATCAGATCACGGGGGCGATGGCCCTCGACGGCGTGAGGAGCCTCTATTCCAACAGACCGGTCCGTGCGCTCAGCCACACGGCCGAGCCGGACGCGTCCGTGATGGCCCGGGACACGAACGCGTACGGGACGGGTGCGACGTCCGTCCTCGCGGACCGTGCCTGGGCCCTCGGGTTCACGGGCCAGGGCATCGGCGTCGCCGTCCTCGACACGGGCATCGACACGTCGAACCCGTCCCTCGCTTTGTCTCCGCTCGGCCCCACGATTCAGAACGTTCAGGTCCTGAGCGACGAGCTCCTCCTGTTCCCTCAACACGATGTCGAAGTGTACCTCGAGAACCAGGTGAGCACGGACACGTTCGGGCACGGGACCCACGTGGCTGGGTCCGTCGCCGGCTCGGGGCTCGCGAGCGGCGGCTTCTACACGGGCATGGCCCCGGGAGCGCATGTGATTGGACTCGACGGGCTCCAGTGCAGCATCATCGGCCTGGGCCTCGTGGAGGGCATGGGCTGCCTCGTGACGATCCTCGCCTCGTTCGACTGGATCCTCGAGAACCACGAGGAGTACAACATCCGCGTGAACACGAACAGCTGGGGCAGCTTCCCCCCCGCGCCGTTCAACCCGGACGATCCGATTTCCGTCGCGGTGAACGCACTCGTCGCGGAGGGCATCACGGTCCTGTTCGCGGCGGGCAATGAGGGCCCTGGGGCGGACACGATGACGCCTGAATCCCGGAACCCGAACGTGGTCGCGGTGGCGGCGTCCCAGCCGAGCGGCGGCCTCGTTGAGTTCTCCTCGCGGGGCACGACGGGTAGCGCCGTCCCCACGATCGCATCGCCCGGCCACCTCACGATTTCGTCGCGCCTGCACACGGGCGGCGATTTGGACGTCTTCACGGTCTTGGGCTTCGACGGGGTCCTCCCGCTCGAGCACATCCCGAACTACCTGATCGCGCAGGGGACGAGCATGGCCACGCCGGTCGCCGCCGGCGTCGCGGCCCTCGTCCTGTCCGCGAACCCGACGCTCACTCCCGCGCAGGTGAAGCAGGTCCTCTCCGTTACCGCGACCCCGATGCTCGGGTACGCGACGTTCGAAGTCGGCTCCGGCTTCGTGAACGCAGAGGCGGCCGTGAGGAACGCGCTCGGGCTCACCGCGAAAGCCGCCCGCGTGAAGCTCCCCGCGCAGATGTCGATCTCGTCCGATCCCACGGGCGGGACCGTCACGCTGAGCCACGAGTACCGCGCGTCCATCACGGGCTTTGGCCTCGTAGGGTTCGGTCATTTCGCGTTCTCGTTCCCCGTGTATACGAACGAGGTTCGCCCCATCGAGATCTTCCTCGATTGGGAGACCGTGCAGGACTACGCGGTCTACGTGACCGGATATCGCATGACGGTGTACGACCCGACCCTGACCCCCGTCCTGACCGTCGACACGGACATCCTCGCCCTGAGCCACGGGCTCACGATCACGATCGACGCAGCGACCCGAGCTTCGCTCACGCCCGATGGCGGGGCGTACTGGTACATGGACATGGTGAACTTCAACCCGGGATGGGGGGTCCTCGACTTCACGGCGAACGTCCAGTACGCGGAGGACTTCCGGCCTCCTTTCAAGACGGAGACCCTCAAGCCCGCCAAGCTCGTCGGGAAGCCGGACCGGTCCGCGACCCATCCGGGCGGCGGCGCACAAGCCCAAGGCAGCGTGTTCGACTCGAACGGGCTCGGCGTGGACGGGGCGCAGGTCCGGGTTGACCTGCGGAGCGCGTTGGGCCTGATCGTGTGGTCGGGAACCGCGACGACGGTCGACGGACACTTCAGCCTGTACGCCCGAGCGCTGGAGTCCTTGGCCGACGGGACGTACACGCTCTCGATTACGGCCGACCGGCTGCAGACCTCGAGCCCATTCACGGTCGACTCGACGATCCCCGGGCCGACGTGAGCCCTGCCGCCCGGGTCGCACCTCCGAGGATGGCCCTCGCGGCGTCGATCCGCGACGTGTCGCCGATGCCGCGAGCCTTCACGCCCCCAAGTTTCTCGCGCGGTCCTCGAGGTAGCGTAGGTCGGTTCACACCAAGACGCCTCCGGGTCTCGTAGGGATTCGCGCGCTCTGCTCTTGTTCCGCCCGGGGACCCCGAAACCGCTGAACGAGTTCACGCACGTCCTCCTCCGCGGATCGTCCCCCTTCGCTCCAGCCGAGCGCGAGCTCATCGCTGCGTACACGTCCTTCGGAACGAGTGCACGTTATGCACCAGGACTCACAGCGCGGCCGCGGGCCATCCGATGGGCAACGCAGACCTCGTGGAGGCCGTGAAAGCGGCCCCATCCACGGCCCCGATCCCGCACAAGTTGCGCGCTCTCGTCCGGATCGCAGGCCAGGTGGCCCGGGTCGGACGATCGGTGGCCGCGGACGACATCGCATCCGCGCGTCGGCTCGGGGCCACGGATGTCGAAATTCACGATGCGGTCTTCGTCGCCGCCGCGTTCTGCATGTTCAACCTATGCGTCGACGGCCTCGCTGCGCTGACGCCCGACGATCCCCGGGGTTACGCCGCGCGAGGACGGAGGCTCGCGGAGAAAGGCTATGTCCAAGGACCGCCGACCCCAGGCGCCGGCTCGCGGTAGGCAACCCGCGGGCCACGTTGGTCCGCATCCGATCACGGAGGTTCTCCTCCGGCCCCCATGGGTTGCGTCCGTGGACCGCACAACGCTTATAGCGAGTCCTATGTTACCGCGGCTCACCGGGTCCGTGGGGTAGCTTGGTCTATCCTTGGTGGTTCGGGACCACTAGACTCCGGTTCAAATCCGGACGGACCCATGTTGTTTTTGCCATCGAACCTTGGAAGTTTGGGACGAGACCCGAAGCGATAGGAACAGACTCCGAACGGTGAACACAATGCACCTCACGGGACCACTGGCTCGATAAGTACGGGCATCGGGTCGGCCGCGCAAGGAGGTGGCAAATATCGCGAGACGATTGGCCATCGTGGGCTTGATCGCCATCGCGCTGGCCCTCGTGTCGTTCGGGGCGTTTTCTGCGCTCCCGAGCTACGCAGGGCCGCGCGGCGGCGAGCCGACCGCGAACGCGACGACGCTCGCAGGCCAGTCGGTCACTGCGGCGATCCCGATGCCGGTCCGCGTTTCCGTCGCGGCCGAATCATCGGGGTGTGAGAACGCACCCGGACCGACTGTGACCTTGTCGGGCGAACTCGCGCTCGCCGGACTCGGCGTTGAACTGACCTTCCGCAACAACGCGAAGGGGACGCATGAGCACACCGAGGAGACGACCGCCACGGCGGTCCTCATCCCGGAGGGCGAGAGCGTCTCGATTCCGAAGCAGCCGGTCCTCGGTGGGGCGGGCGGCAACCCGTACATCTGGGTGCAGTTCCTTGGCGGGGACGGCTCCGCGATGAGCGGGGAGATCTTCCTGGGCCGCTGTGTCCAGGGCTTCTTCGCCGCATCGGGCGACTTCGTGATCGGGTCCCTTGCGACGGCGGAGGTCTCAGGCGGGGGCTGCGACAACACGGGATCGACGATCAGCCTGAGCGGGGAGCTCGCGCTCTCCGGCATCGACGCGCGGCTGATCTTCCGGAACAACGACAACCCGGTCGGGGGTCCGCACAGAGCGGAGAAACCGACGACCGTGGACATCGTCCTCATTCCGGAAGGACAGACGATCGAGTTCCCGAAGCAGCCGGTCCTCGGTGGAGTCGGCGGGAACCCGTGGATCTCTCTGCGGTTCCTGAACGGCGATGGCACACCTGCGACGGAGGAAGTCCTCCTCGGTCGGTGTGTCCAAGATTTCTGAACCGAGGTCGGGCACCCCCCTTCCTTTTTTTCTGCTCTCTCGGCGGGATGGTCCTCGGCGGACGCTCATCGGCGCGCGACGAAACCGGCTTCGACACGCTTATATAGCCCTCCCTCCGTCGGCGGCCCGATGGAGTTCCCTCTCCGCGAGAAGATCGCGGGGGAGATCGCCCTCTCCGACGCGCCCGGCAAGACGATGCGGAAGTGGCGGGAGGAACTCAAGATCTCGCAGACGGACCTCGCGAAGCACATGCGCGTGTCCCCGAGCGTGATCAGCGACTACGAGGCGGGCCGGCGCGAATCCCCGGGCATTCGCACGATCCGGCGGCTCGTGGAATCCCTCCTGGAGATCGACCGCACGTCAGGCCGGCGTCTGTCGAAGCGCTTCGAGGACTTCCACGACGTGATCCCGTCGATTCGGGATTGGGCCGTCGGGGTGCGTGCCGCGGACTTCCTGAGGAAGATCGAGGGCAAGCTCCTCACGACGCCGACGAACACGCGGCGAGTCATCAACGGGTACACGGTGATCGACTCGCTCAAGGCGATCACGACCCTCGACGCGAGCGACTACCTGCGGATCTACGGGGCCACGAGCGAACGGGCCCTCCTCTTCACGGGGGTCAAGTACGGCCGCTCCCCCATGATCGCGGTGAAGGCCCATCCCCTCAAGCCCGCGATGGTGGTCTACGTGCAGCCGGAGAACATCGACGAGCTCGCCGTGAAGCTCGCGGAACTCGAGAACATCATCCTCGCGAAGACGGACCTGAGTCCGTCCGCGGTCATCGAACGGTTGGAGCGTGTGACATGAAGACAGGCATCGTGAGCTACGGCGGGTACGTCCCGCGGTATCGGATCCGGCCGAAGGACATCGGGGCCGTGTGGGGCGCGGATGGCGAGGCGATGGGCCGGGCCCTGAACATCCGAGCCAAGAGCGTTCCGGGTCCGGACGAGGACGTGATCACGATTTCCGTCGAGGCGGCCCGGGCCTGCATGGCGAAGGTCGACGTGGATCCCCAGGACGTGGGTGCGATCTACGTGGGCTCCGAGAGCCATCCGTACGCCGTCAAGCCGACCGCGACCGTCGTGTCGGAAGCGATCGGCGCGTCCCCCGTCCTGACCGCGGCGGACTTCGAGTTCGCATGCAAGGCGGGGACGGCCGCGATGCAAACGTGCATGGGACTGACCCTCTCGAAGATGTACCGCTACGGGCTCGCGATCGGCTCGGACACGTCCCAGGGTGCCCCGGGCGATGCGCTCGAGTACAGCGCGTCCGCGGGCGGCGCCGCGTTCCTGATCGGCACGGAACACGTGATTGCGGAGATCGACCACACGGTCTCGTACACGACGGACACGCCGGACTTCTGGCGTCGGGAGGGCCAGCGGTACCCGAGCCACGGGGGCCGCTTCACAGGCGAGCCCGCCTACTTCAAGCACGTGGTCAACTGTGCCCAGCTCCTGTTCAAGCGGGCGGGCACGAGCGCGGACGACTACGACTACGCCGTGTTCCACCAGCCGAACGGGAAGTTCCCCGTCCGGGCGGGCAAGCAGCTGGGATTCAAGGACGCCCAGATGGACGCGGGGCTGCTCGTCCGCGACATCGGGAACACGTACAGCGGGGCGATCATGGTGGGCCTGTGCGCGATCCTCGACGAGGCGGAGCCCGGAGACCGCGTCTTCGCGGTCGGCTACGGGAGTGGCGCCGGTTCGGACGGGTTCGACATGACGGTGACGGACGACATCGCGAAGATCCGGCGTGACGGCCGGACCATGAAGGACATGATCGCGGACGTGAAGTTCATCGAGTACGCGACGTACGCGAAGTACCGGGGAAAGATCCTGATGCGGGAGGCCGCCGCATGAGGGACGTGGCGATCATCGGAGTCGGGGAGACCCAGTTTGGCGAGCTTTGGGACCGGTCCTTCCGGGACCTCGGGATCGAGGCGGGTCTCAAGGCGATCCAGGACGCGAAGGTCACCGCGGAGGAAATCGACGCGGTCTACGTCGGGAACATGAGCGCCGGGAAGTTCATCGACCAGGAGCACGTGTCCGCCCTCGTGGCCGACTATGCGGGCCTCGCGGACATGCACCTCCCGACCGTCCGCGTGGAGGGAGGCGGCGCCTGCGGAGCCATCGCGCTCCTCCAGGGCCGCATGGCGATCGCGTCCGGGATGTACGACGTCGTCGTGGTCGGCGGGGCCGAGAAGATGACGGACGTCGGGGAGGTCCAGGCCGCGGAGATCCTGTCGAGCACGGCGGACCAGGAGTGGGAGAGCGTCTTCGGCGCCACGTTCGCGGGCCTCTACGCGATGATGGCGCGACGCCACATGCACGACTTCGGTACGAAGAGGGAACACCTCGCGGCCGTCGCGGTGAAGAACCACAAGAACGGCGCCCTCAACCCCGTCGCCCAGTTCCAGAAGGAGATCACGGCAGAGACGGTCCTCCAGGCTCCTTGGGTCGCGGAGCCTCTCGGCCTGTTCGACTGCGCGCCCCTCAGCGACGGGGCCGCGGCCCTCGTCCTCTGCTCGATGGACCGCGCGCGCAAGTTCACGGACACCCCGATCCGGATCGCGGGCTCCGGCCAGGCGAGCGACTTTCTCGCCCTCCACGACCGCCGGGACCTCACGATGATGGACGCGAGCGTCGTCGCGGGGAAACGCGCGTTCGCGGAAGCACGCCTCGAACCGCGGGATGTGCAGCTCGCCGAGGTCCACGACAACTTCACGATCACGGAGATCCTCGCGATCGAGGACCTGCGGTTCGTCGAGAAGGGGAAGGGCGGGCCGGCGACGATGGACGGAGTCACCGCGCTGAACGGAAAGATCTCCGTGAACACGTCCGGCGGTCTCAAGGCGCGCGGCCAGCCCGTCGGCGCGACAGGGGTCGCGCAGGCCGTCGAGATTGTCCGGCAGCTTCGCGGGGAGGCCGGGAAACGTCAGGTCGTGGGGGCCAAGCGAGGCCTCACCCACACCCTGGGAGGCACGGGGGCGACGGCCATCGTCCACATCTTCGAACGGGGGGACTAGGATGGCGATCCCGCGGTTCTGGCGGGAGATCCAGAGCCGGTACAACCTGATTGGGACCAAGTGCGGCTCGTGCGGATCCGTCGACTTCCCGCCGAGGGCCGTCTGCCCGACGTGCGGCCGCAAATCGATCGGGAAGATGCAGCGCGTCAAGCTGAAAGGGACGGGCCAGGTCGTCACATACACGGTGATCCACGACGCCCCCGTGAACTTCGAGATGCAGAAACCCTACGTCGTGGCGATCGTCGAGACGGACGAAGGGGTCCGCCTCACGTCTCAGATCATCGACGTCGAACCCGATGAGGTGACGATCGGGATGCACGTCCAAGCCACCTTCCGCCGGCTCGGCCAGGAAGGCCCCGCCGGCGTGATCCACTACGGCTACAAGTTCCGCCCCGAGGCTCCGCGCTGAGCCGAGGGCGTGTCGTCCCCGGTCGCCGCGGCTCTTGCGAGCTAGCCGGGTGTCGATGCCCGTCCCGAATAGTGCCCAGGCATCGCGATGAGTCGCCTTGCGAAGGTCGTTGGCATCGACCCGACAGCCGTCGGGCCGTCCGTCGCGGCCCGTGCGAGCGCGGCATCGCCTGAATTCCGCTCCGCGGCCGCGGACGCCCGAACGTACTCCCCGAACACGTCCGTCCTCCCACCTGCGACGACCTCCACGGTCTGGGGCGGGGGGGTCACGAACCCGGCGATGGGCCCCCAGGACACCGTGTACGTCCCGGGTCGCAATTGGATCCAGGTCCCCGCGTCGTTCATTCGAATCCCGTCGACGAACATCTGGTCGCCGGGAGACGCCATAATGCGGAGCTGGCCCTTCCGCCCGAAGACGCCTTCCACGAACGTCGTATCGCCCGCGACGACGTTCACCGTGATCGGATCCGGCGTCCGGAGCCCAGGCACACCGGTGAACTCGACGACGTGCTGCCCGCCTGGGACCTTCAGAAAGTCCAGGGCCCAGATGTTCGAGACGATCCCGTCGACGGAGATCGTGCTCGGCACACCCACCGTGCCGTCGTCGACGACCGTCGTGACCCGGAGTCGTCCGAACGAGGCCGGATCGGGTCCCGGAGCACCCGGCGAGGCCGTGTACGTACCCACGATCGTCTGGGTTCCGGTTCCGTAGGAGAAGGTGACCGTGCTCCCGGGCGGCGGCAGGTAGCCGGCCACCGCGCCGAAGCTCACCCGGTACTCTCCCGGACCGACCGGAAGCCAGAGCCCCCAGTCATCCCGGGGGATCCCATTGACGGAAATCGTGCCCGGCAGCGCGGGATTCGTGATGACGCGCAACCAATTCGCTTGGAAAAAGGGGGGGAACACCGCGGTGCGCTGGCCGGCCACCACGATGACCTCGACCGGGTCCGGCGTGAGCCAGCCCGGGACATCCGACACCGAGATTGTGTACGTCCCCGGGGTGACTCGCTGCCAGGCGAGGTCCCAGTCGTTCCGCGCGATCCCGTTCACGAAGATCGTCGTCGGGAGGCGTACGGAGGGCGTGACCACCAGGGTTCCAGGGTCCACGAGGATGCCCACGACGGACACGTCATGGCTGACCGTGTCCGCATCGCCCGAGTCGTCCAGGACTGTCAGGGTGACTGGATACGTGCCCTCCGCGCTGTACACGTGCCGGACGAACGAACCGCTCGCGGTCCCGCCGTCCCCGAAGCCCCATGCGTGGGAAACGATGGACCCGTCGTCCGCGGAACAGCTCATGAACGAGACCCCCTCGTTCGCCTGGGGGACCGCGGGGGACCAGTCGAAGCACGCGCTCGGCGGCGCGTTCAGGACGATCTCCACGAGGATGGACGCCGACGAGGTCTCTCCCTCGTCGTCCGTGATGACGACGGTCGCGGCGAACGTTCCCACTTCCAGGTAGGCATGCTCCACGAAGGGGTCCGTCGTGGAGGCCGCCCCGCCGTCCCCGAAGTCCCAGTCGAATCGGAACGTATCCCCGCCGTCCGGATCGACCGCTTCCACGTACAGCTGCACGGGCCGGCCCGTTGAGGACGGGTTCGGGGACGCCTCGAAGAAGGTTATCTCCGGTGGGAGGGTGAGCTCTACGAGGAACGCGTCCCAGCCCGTGCGGCCCGCCGAGTCTCGGACGATCAGCTGGACCGGGTACCGGCCCGTCTCCGGGTACGTGTGGCCCGGGGCCGGGGCCACGGCGGTCCCGCCGTCGCCGAAGGACCACGCGAAGGAGTAACTCCCGGTCCCACCCGACACCGTCGCGTCGAAGGAGACGACGAGCCCGTCGACCGCGGCTGCGAGGGCGTCCACCCCGAGCTCCCCCGGGCGGGGATCGAACGCCCCCCACCAGGCCTGGTAATCCTGGGTCTCCCTGAAGTCGTCCGTCGCGAGGATCGGATCGGACAGGATCAGAGTGACCGGCCGCGTGGACGGTGTGAAGGGCTCCCACACGACCGCGTCGTCGATCCATGTGTTCGGCGGGACCGGGTCCGCACCTGAGACCGGGAGGGCGAGGGGCGTCGTGTCGGGCACCCCGTACGTTTCGCCCGCAAGGAGGACCTCATCCGCCGGAGACGTCGCGGCCCCGTACACGTAGCGGTCCCCGGAGTACTGGGGGGAGAGGAACCCGAACGCATCGAGCGGCGTGCCCGTCGGGCCGAATGTGACCACGGGGGTCGCGAAATCCCCAAACGTCGGGTAGTCCCAGGCCCCGCCGGACGCGGCGAAGGATCCGTCCGAAAGGGGCGTGAGGGTCCACAGATCCAAGACGGGCACGGAGGTCGTGAGGACTTCCGTCCACACGGCCCGGAGCTGATCGTCGAACTTCGCGAGGAGGGGCGTGGCACCCCATCCGAGCGCAATCAAGGAGCCGTCTGCACCCCACACGAGATCGTAAGCCCCTTCCTGTCCGTCCGGCAGGGGGAGGACCTTCTGAGCGGCCACGCCCCCCGACGGGTCGAGCTTCATGATACCGAGGTCGTACTCACTCCCGGAGCGGAGCCGGGAGAGTAGGGCGTACGAATTCCCCGCGGCGTCCACGGCGATCCCGTACGGGTACGCATACTCATCGCCCGCGACCCGGACCCCCCAACGGGGCTCGCCGGTCGCATCGAGAGCGATGATCGCGTCCTGCGCGAAGGTGCTCGTGTGCACGATCGTTCCTCCCGTGGCCGGATCTGCCTCGAGCCGGTACACATAGCTCATCCCCTCGAGGATGCGGGAATACCGCACATCCCCGTCGGGGCTCATCCGGATCACAACGACTTCGTCATCCGGGTACGAATCCCCGAGGAGGTGGAGGTCCCCGTCCGGGCCGATGTCCAAGTCCCAGATGTAGAAGCCCTCCGACCCCATGAACGTCCGATCCCACTGGAGCTGCCCGGACGGTTCGAACTTCGCGACGAACCCGAGGGCTCCCTGCCCAGTTCGGAAGGACATCTCCCCTGCGATGTACACGTTCCCATCGGCGTCCGCCTCGATCGAGTACGCGGCTTCGTATCCGAACGAACCCCACGTGTGACCGAACCCGAGGGCCTGCCCGCTCACGGGGACCGCGAAGAACGCGATGACGAGCGCCCCTACCGCCGCGAGCCCGAACGCACTCTTGGATACTCAGCCCCCTCCCGGGACGGGACATGGACATCCGGGCGCAAGAAACCTTCGAGACCCCGCCCCGTTCACCGGCCGGCTCCCGGATCCGTCTGCCCGGGGTCCGGGAGGGCCTTCAGGACGTTCCGGATCGTATCCGCCTCGGCCCGCATGGCCCGGATCGCGGTCTCCAGCTCACCCCTCCAGTGCCGTTCCGCGTCGGCCCCGTGCGATCGGTAGATCCGAGCCGCCCTCTGGAGCGTCTCGAACCGCCCCGATCGAAGGTCTTCGAAGAGGGTCCGGCCGCGCGCGAGGACGTCTTCGGGTGCCTGGGTCCGCTCCAAGAGGGACACGATCCCGGGGAGCCGCCTCGTCAGGACCCCGATGTCCTCCGTCCACTCGATCCCGAGGGTCCGTCGCTCCTCGTCCCGGATCATCTTGAGCCAGGGCCAACATGCGTCGAGGGCCTGCCGGATCCGGCGGGCATCGCCGAAGAGGTGCGTGAGCTTCGCGTCGGAGTACCCCGGGAGCTCGAGGAGGCCGAAGAAGGACCGGGTGCGGATCGCGTCGAGGGTCGGATCCGCGTCCCGGAGGAGGGCGAGGAGCGGATCCGGGTCCGCGCCCCGGGGAGGCGCCGGGACCCCCACGCCACTCCCCTCGGAGAACTCGAGGAGGAGCGGGATCGCGACGACCACCCGGACCCGGGCGAGGAAGTCCATGTACGCCGCCGCGGTCGCCCCGTTGAACGCGTCCACGGCCCCGATGTGCCCGCTCGCGTCCTCGGGCGACGCAGGCGGTCGGGGGATCTTCGAGAGGCGCTCCGCGGTCGACAGGAGGGTCCGGATCCGGGCTTCTGCGCCCCGGAAGCGGGTCCGATACTCGCCCTGGAGCCGCCGGACCTCCGCGGCCTGTTCCGCGACTTTGTCGAGCTTCCGCCAGGCCTTCCTCGCGCCGTAGAAGTCCCGTTTCCTCGCCTTCCGGAGAGAGAGGTCTAGGACGTGGAGGTGTTTCGGATGGAGGGCCCGGTCCTTCGCGGCCTTCGCGAGGTCCGCCGCGATCGCGTCCACGTCCCTCAGGAAGATTCTCACCTGGCGCCAGTTGTCGACCTCGCTCTCCCGGATGAGCCGGTCGATCCGGTCCCGGAACCGGTCGAGCTCGCCGTCCAGGACCCCCGGGACGTCCGCGAGGCCGGCCCGTGCCTCTCGGATCGCCTCGAGGAGACCCTCGCTCTCCTCCTTGAGCAGGTCCGCATCGAGGGCCTCGGACGGTGCCACGGCGGTGCAAACCGTGCATCTCGTATTTAGAGGGTGAGGGGTCTCCGCGCGATTTGGCGAAGAGGCCATATACTCGATTACGATTTCCATAGTAACCAGAGGTAGCATCGGCATGATGTCGGAAGACCCGGCCGCGCGCGCGGGAGGCTCGCCTGGGCAGCGGACGGTGGAAACGATTCGTGGAAGTCGCGAGGCGGCTCAGGCGTCCATCGTCGCGCTCGGGATCGGCGCTCTTATCGCACTCGCTCCGTTCGTCGCGTCGGGGACGTTCGACGTCGGCCCGACGGCGGCCGTCACGTTCAACCTCCACGGGAGCCTGAGCGGATGGGGCTCCACGGCCAACACGATCACGTCCCCGGGGCCGACCCTCACGGTCAACCTGGGGGACACGGTCACGATGCGGCTCTTCTCGTTCGACCTGAACCCGCACACGTTCCTCGTGGACTACGACGGCGACCGGAACCCGGATGCAGGAGAACCACGGTCGGGCGTCTTCGCCTCGAGCAACACGGCCCTCGTGTACACGTTCACGGCGGACCGGGCGGGCTCGTTCACGTATTGGTGCGACCTGCACTACGGCCGCATGCTCGGGACGTTTGTCGTGCAGGGCTCCCCGAACTCGCCTCCGACCGTGATGGCGGTCATGGGTTCCCCGTCCTCCGTGATCCCAGGCCAGGAGATCACGTTCACGGGTACGATCGGGGACGCGGACGGGGACGTGGTCAGCTACGCGTGGACGTTCGGTGATGGTTCGACGGCGTCCGGCACGACGCCGGCCGGAGGCGGGCCCGTCAGCGCGATCCACGCGTACGCTTCGACGGGCTCGAAGACCGCGACCCTCAGCGCAAACGACGGGCAGGGCGGGACCGCGAGCGGCTCCGCAACGATCACGGTGGTCCAGCCCGGGCTCCTCCGGGTCACGACGAATCCCGCCGTGGCGGGGAAGGTGATCGTGGACGGCGTGCCCCGGGACGAGTGGGGCCTGAACTGGGTCAAGATCGCTCCGGGCACCCACGAGGTCTCCTTCGGCGAGATCTACGGGACCCGGGCCCCCGTGCTGCAGACGGTCCCGGTCACGGCCGGAATGACGACGGTCGCCACGGGTGAGTACCTCGTGTACGGCTCGCTCCGCGCCACGACCGAGCCCGCGCTGCCCGCCACCGTGTTCGTGAACGGGCAGCCCTCGAACGACTGGGGGATGTGGCGCGCGGTTCCGCCGGGTGACTACACCGTGTCGTTCGGCCGCGTCGCGGGGTACGACCCGCCCGCGCCGACCCCGGTCACGATCGGACCGGGCGGCTTCGAGCATGTGGTGGGTCGCTTCACCGCAAATCCGACGGCACCGGGCCCCGATCCCACGTTCGGATACCTGCGCGTGACGACGAACCCGGCCTTGTCCGCGACGATCGCGGTCGACGGGATCGACCGGGACGACTGGGGCCTCACGTGGGTCAAGATTCCGGCGGGGAGCCACATCGTGCAGTTCCGCGGGGTGTACGGCTACACGACGCCCGCGCCGATTCCCGTGACGATCACCCACGACGTGACGACCGAGGAGGCGGGCAACTACGTGCGCCATGGATCCCTCCGGGTCATGACGAGTCCCGCCGTGTCCTCGACCGTGTTCGTGGCGAACATCCCCCGGGACGACTGGGGGATGTGGCAATCGATGCCGCCCGGCTCCTATCGGGTCACGTTCGGTCCGGTCCCCGGCTACATCACGCCCGCCGGGCAGACGGCCGTCGTGACGGCCGGCGGGTCCATCACGATCACGGGGACATTCACGACCATGGCGAGCCCGTCCGCCTCGGCCTCCGCGACGTGCTGCATGGACTCCTGCTGCGACTGCGGTTCGGCGTGTCATCCGCACGGAAGTTGACGCGCGTCCTCCCGACCCGCAAAAGCTTAAATGGCGGCTCGCGGTGGACCGCGACGATGCAGCTCCGCCTCCTGGAGAAGGACAAGAACGCCCTCCGGATCGAGATCTCGAACCCGGACGACACGGTCCTCTACCCGCTCATCACGGCCCTCCTCAAGCACGAGGACGTCACGGACGCGCGGTACTTCACGGGCCACCCGCAGCTCGACAAGCCCGTCCTCACGATCGTCACGAAGAAGGGGAACCCCCAGGCCGTCCTCAAGAAGGTCGCGGAAAGCCTCGCGGACGAGTACGGCGCCGCGAAGCAGCTCGTGGAGAAGGAGCTCTCGTAGGCGGGCCATGGGCATCGACCTGGGGATCGCCGGGTTCATCACGACGACCCCGGGCGTGGGCGGCGTCCTCAAATCGACTCCTGAGGACTTTGTCGTCGAGGAAGCCTCCTCCCCGCCTCCCCCGGCGGAAGAGGGACGATTCGCGATCGCGACCGTGCGCGCGCGGAACTGGGAGACGAACCGGCTCGTCCGGCAGTTCGCCCGCAGCCTGCGCGTGAGCCGGCGGAGGATCGGATTCGCGGGGACGAAGGACAAGAGGGCCCTCTCCGTCCGGATGGTCTCCTTCGAGGACGTGCCGCCGGACAGCCTCCGGGCCCTCCGGTTGAAGGACGTGGAGGTCCTCGACGTGTACCGGGCCGCGGCCCCGCTCGAGATCGGGGACCTGCACGGGAACCGGTTCCGGATCGTGGTGCGGGACCTCGCAGTGCCGGACGACCGAGCGGCCGAGATCGTGGACGAGACGGCCCGGCAGGTCCGCGCCCATCGGGGGTTCCCGAACTTTTTCGGCGTCCAGCGGTTCGGCTCGATCCGACCCATCACGCATCTTGTGGGCCGACACATCGTCCGCGGCGAGTTCCGCGAGGCCGTCGATGCGTACGTCGCGAACCCGATCCCCGGCGAGGACGAGGCGTCGTTCGAGGTCCGCCGGGATCTCGCGGAGACTGGCGACGTCCGGAAGGCCCTCCGGGAGTATCCCCGGGCGTACTCGTTCGAGAAGGCCATCCTGAACCACCTCGCGGTGCGGCCCGACGACCCGGCCGGGGCGTTGCGGCGGCTCCCGTTCAACCTCCTCATGATGTTCGTCCACGCGTACCAGTCATTCCTGTTCAACCGGATCGTGTCCGAACGGATGCGACGCGGCCTCCCGCTCGACGAGCCGGTCCCGGGCGACCTCGTGCTCCCGGCGGACCGCGAGGGCCTCCCGGACCGGGGTCGGACCATCGAGGTTACGTGCGAAAACCTGGAGAAGGTCGTCGCGCGCTGCCGCGAGGGGAAAGCCTGGGCGAGCGGGATCCTGTTCGGCTCCGAGCCCGAGTTCGCGAGCGGGGAGCCCGGGCAGATCGAGCGGGACGTGATCGGCGCGGAGGGCGTGCGTCCTGAGGACTTCGTGATCCCGGACATCCCGCGGATCTCGTCGAAAGGGACACGCCGCGAGATCTTGGCCCCGGTCCTGGCGCTCGAGGCGCGCGTGGCCAGTGGGGCCCTCCACCTCTCCGTCGAGCTCACGCGGGGCGCGTACGCGACGTGCCTCGTCCGGGAGTTCGTGAAATCGGCGTGATGCGGCCGCCTACGCGCGGAGTTGGCCCCAGGTGTCCGCAAACCGTTCGACCGCGTCGTCGTGGAAACTCCTTCGGTTCGCGACGACGATCTGGACGACCTCGTTGATGTCCTTGATCGCGAACACGCTCTCCCTCCCTCGTTTCGTCCTCAGGAGGATCTCCCGCGCGAGGAGCTTCTGGAGGTGGTAGGACAGCGTGGACTTCGACACGCCCGCGGCGACCTGGAGGTCCGAGAACGTCCTCTCCCCGTACTGGAGGATCTCCAGGACGATTCGGCGGGGCACGTCCTCCCGGAGCACGCCGAGGATGCGCCGCTGGACGTCCGCGAAAGCGCGCGCGATGAAGTACCGCTTCCGGTGTCCGAGCTCCTCGGACTTCAGGAGGCCGCGTCGCTCAAGGATCCCGAGATGGTAGGAGAGCATGCCCGTCGACATACCGAGGTTCTGACCGATCCGCCGGAGGTGGACGCCCGGGTTCGCCAGGAGGAACTCGTAAATCCGCCGGCGACTCTCGAGTTCGAGGCCCTCCGTCATCCGTTCACCCATCCGGGGACCCGGGAAGGGCCGCGCGGGACGGGATGCGGGGCCACGATGCGACCCGACGGCCCCATGGACGCTCGATCCGTCCCATTGTTTTCGAATCAGGGCCCAGGACCCAAATACTTTATGGGACATCCGTCGACAAGGCATCTGGCGCGCGAGCCGGAGCGTTGGCCACCGGTCCCGGCGCACCTACAAATAGCGCGGCTTGCATCGCGGCTCGGATGGCCCCCGACGAGGTGTGCGCGGTATCTGGGTGCGGCGGCAAGGCGGCCCGGTCCCTCCCGACGTCGAAGATCAAGGAAGTCCTCCCGGACCTCTCCCTGACGGGCGACGCGCGCCGAAGCCACCTGTGCCGAGACCACTACCGCCAGTTCCGCAAGAAGACGAAGACGGAGCGCGAGCTCGAGCGGCTCGGCTGGTGAGTCCGTCCCGTGTCTCGGCAGCGCGATCCCGCGCGCGTGCGTCCCCGACACGTGAACTTTCCTCGTGAATGCGGCCGCCTCTGCGTCGGGCCTGTTCATCCCCCTGTGCGCGCGGGCGCCCCCGATCTCGGCCTCGCCGGAGCAGATCGGGTTCATCGTCGCGGCGTACAACGGATTCATCCTGTTCGCGTCGTTCCTCTTCGGACGGGCCGCGGACACGAGGGGGGCAGGGCGCGTCCTCCGCCTCGGGATCCTCGCTTCCGCGGTTGCCGCGATCGCCCAGCCCCTCGCGTTCGATCCGTGGTCCCTCGCCGCGAGCCGCGCGGCCCTCGGGTTCACCGTAGGGATGTATCCGGCGGCCCTCCTCGTGTACTCGAAGACGGCCGATCGGCTCATGGGCAAGTTCGCATCGTACGGTTCGCTCGGATGGGCCCTGGGGAACCTGGTCGCGGGGCTCGCCGCGCAGTTCGATCCGGGCGCGTTCTGGCGGGTCTTCGCCATCTCGTCCGGGCTCTGGTTCGTCGCGTTCTTCGCGGCGGCCGCGATGCCCTTCGTCGGGGGCGCGGGCATCCGCGTGCCCCTCGTCCCCCTCGGGGTGATCCGCCGGAATGGGGCCGTGTTCTCGATGATGTTCGTGCGGCACACGGGGGCGAACATGGCGTGGGTGATCTTCCCCCTGTTCCTGCGAGAGGTGCGAGGGTTCGACGATCTCCAGATCGGGATCGCGTACGCCGTGAATCCGATCGTCCAGTTCGCGGTCATGCAACGCATCGATCGGGTTCGTCGCGAGTCCTAGTCGTCTCGGGCCTGGCCGGGTCTGCGGTCACGTTCTTGCTCTTCGCGGTCGCATGGGACTTCGCCACGATGCTCGGAGTCCAAGTCCTCGTCGGGTTCAGCTGGGCGACCCTGTACGTGGGGTGCCTCAAAGTCCTCACGGAGACGAACCCGGAGACGGGCACCGCGGGAGGCCTGTTCAACAGCGTACTGAGCCTCTCCTCGATCCTCGGCCCCATCCTGGGCGGCGTCCTCGCGGGAGGCGCCCTCGTCCTCCCGATGTACGCGGCCTCGGGCATGTCCGCGGCCGCGCTGAGCGTCTACGCGGTCGCGTCGCGGCCGCGAGGTTCGCCACCGCGAGGCGCCGCGGGATCCGTTGGTTGAGTCGCCCGGATCGTCCACATGCGCGAGTCCTGCACGACGACCGGAGTCCCGCACAGGGCGCAGCGGAAGTAGCGAGTCCGGTCGCCCGGGCCGAGAAACTCGAGCGTCTCGTGGGCGCAGCCGTCGCGGGGCCGCACGGCTTCGGCCCGGTCCGACCGCGGACCCGCGGGCGGCGCGCGTGAGCCGTCCGTCGCTCCCCTCGCGCGCCGGCCGGCGCGACCGATCCGCCCGATCCACGCCCGGACCCCGGCCCGCGAGGGGCGACCGGCGGGTCCCGCGAGGAGCCAAGCCGCCTCCCGGCTCCCGTACTCGAGCTGCGCGTACGCCTCCAGCCCCGTTCGTCCGTCCGTCTGCAATCCGTCAAGCCCGAACATGAGACGTGGAACGGAACGGCGGGACAACGAGGTTGAGCCGTCCCACGGAGCCCTCGTACGGCGGGTCCCGGCTCATCTCCCACGGTCGGGCGGCTCGATGACCAACTCGCGGAGTCCCGTCGCCGGGTTGAACTCTCGGGTCAGCCGGATCCCATCGAACCGGGTCAGGAGGATCTCGTTCACGACGCACACCTTCGCGCGGAACAGGTGGCCCCCGATCACGGAGTGGTCGGGCCGGCCCGCGGCCACATGGAGGTGGATCCTCGGTTCGGCCCGCATCGCGAGGCTCCCATGGAGGCCCAGGAGCTCGTGCCGGTCCGGGAACGCAGCCCGCACGTAGCCGTCCTTCGTGAAGAAACCGATCTCGAAGTCTTGGACCATCCCGATCCCCCACAGGACGGCCCCGTCCTCGATCCGGTGGCGCGTGGCGGCCTGTTCGAGGGCCGGAAACAGGTCCTCCCCGTCGGAGAGCTTCACGAGGAGGTGGGAGCCGTCCTCCGCGGTCTCCATCGCATCACCGTCCTCGCAGGGGCTCCGCGCGGATCCGCATCCGGCGGGTCACCTCGCGGGCGAGGTCCGGCGCATGGCTGAACGCCGTGTACACGCGCTTCGGGGCGCACTCCGCGATGAACGCCATCACGTCCTCGAAGTCCCCGTGGTCGCTCAGGGGGAACTGGGCGTCCAGGCCATACCGCCGCGTGAAGTCGAAGAACGCGGCCCACCCGGAGACGTACGCGGTCTTCGGTCGGACGGCCCCGAGCCACGAGACGCTCTCCTCGAGGGGCGGGCGCAGCCAGCCCGGTGGCAGGACGTACACGCGCGGGTCCGTGCGCTCGCCCTCGTCGAGGTCCGAGAGCCGGCGGTAGTCGAGCCGCACGCCGTGGCGTACGAACGCGTCCGCGAGGTCCGCGATCCGGTCCGCGACCGCGACCTCGACCCCGAGCCGGTTCACGAGGGCGATGAGCTCCTGGGACTTCCCGAACTCGTACCCCCCGAGCGCGACCGGGCCGTCCGCGAGCTCCATCTCGAGCCAGTTCATCAGGTCCGCCTCGACCGCGTGCTTCGGAGGGAAGTTGAACCCCGCCTTCCCGTACGTCGCGTCGACGATGAGCGTGTGGACGCGCTCCGGGACCGCCTTACCGCACGTGGCGCCTCCCTCCGGGTTGAAGTCCCCCGTGTAGAGAAGGTCGTCCACCCGGACCATCGCGGAGCCGAACACGTGCCCGGCGTCCTTGAGCACGACGCGGAAGCCGCCCACGTCGGTCTCCCGGCCGTACGGGAGGGCCGTGCCGTCGCTCGCGCCCCGTCGGATCCGGAGGACCTCGAGGGTCTCGGGCGTCATCACGCCGCCCGCCGTGAGATGGTCCAGATGCCCGTGGCTCACGACAGAGCCCGGGGACCGGCGGGCCGGGTCGAGGATCAGGCCATGAAGCCCGTCCTGAACCCGGATCCCGCCGTCGTACCAGACGTGCATCAGGCTCGCCTCGTGAACACGTAGCGGGTCGGCACGCGCTTCCTCAGGCCCGTCCAGTATCCGCATCGGGCGCACCGGTAGCCGACGGTCACCGTCCCGCCGAACACGGTCATGTTCCTCACGCGCCGGAGCCGCTCCGCGCACACGGGGCACTTCACGAGGCTCCGGCGTTCGCCCGTCTCGCGGCAGTGAATCTCGAGGTCCACGAGGCCCGAGTCGATCGCGATCTGCCGGAGGCGGGGCTCGCCGACGCGGAACACTTCGTCCGACTTGAGGTCCCGCTCCACGAGCCGTTTCAGCTGTCGTTGGGACGAGACCTCGTGACGCGTGCTGAACAGGCGGGAGAGGGAGGCCCGCACGAGCGCGTCGCTCGGAATGCGGTACTCCGCCACGCCGCGGGAAAGACCGCGGGGCATACTAAGGTTTAGGGGCCCGACGCGGCTCGGGACGGCGCGGGCCGGATCATCCGGCCGCGTCGCCCCATCGGTAGATCGCATCGAACGTCGTGAACCAGATCGACCCGTCCGGAGCGAGCTCGACGTCGAGGATCCCGGATGGGGCCCCGAACGCGACCTCCTGCCCCGCGACCGCGTCGTACCCGGGGGGGACCAGGTCGAGCCTCCGCAAGCTTCCCGTGTTCCAGTCCCCGAACAACAGGTCCCCCTCGAACTCGGGAAACGCAGCCCCCGTGTACGCGATCGCGTTCGTCGGCGCGATGACCTGGACGTACACCACGAGGGGGTCGATGAATCGCGGGTCGTTCGCGATGCCCCGGACGATCGGCCATCCGTAATTCCCCCCGGGGACGAGGAGGTTCACCTCGTCGCTGTCCTGGGGCCCGTTCTCCGTGACGTACGCGCGGCCCGTGACGGGATGGAACGCGATCCCGAACATGTTCCGGTGGCCGAGCGTGAACACGTACGGGTTCGCGTTCGGGCTTCCGACGAACGGATTGTCGGCCGGGACGGTCCCGTCCGGGTTCGTCCGGAGGACCTTCCCGTTCGCGACGCGGAGGTCCTGTGCGGCCTGGGAGTCCCCCGCGTCGCCCGTGAGGACATACAGCTTCCCGTCCGGCCCGAATCCGATCACGCCGCCGTTGTGGAAGGACGAAGCCGGAATCGGCGCCAGGATCGCCTCGGCCGGCCCGCCGAGGTCTCCGACCGCGCGGATCCGGACGACCCGGTTGTACACCCCGCCCGTCGGGTCCTCGAACGTATGGTACGCGTAGACCCACGGCGCCTGGGGGAACGCGGGGTCGAGGGCGAGCCCCAGGAGCCCCTGCTCCCCGGTCGTGCCCGTGTTCGCGAGGACGGCGAACGGAAGGGCTTGCAGCGCGCCGTCGCGGATGATCCGGATCGCCCCTGTGAGACGCTCCGCGACGAAGATCCGCCCGTCCGGGGAGAAGGAGAAGGCCGTGGGCCAGTCGAGCTGGTCGAACCGCGTCGACGCGAACGCCCCGCGGACGTGCGTGAGTTGCCCGGCCGTGACCGACACGGGCCGGGGCGGCGGCGCCACGTACCCTGGCACGTCCCCGAACGCCACGGTGTACGTCCCCGCGAGGATTGCCCGCCAGATCCCCCAGTCGTCGCGCGGGACCCCATCGACGAAGATCGTCGAGGGCACGGGAGGGCCCGTCGTGACGCGGAGGGAGCCGAGCACCTCGAACCGCCCCTCGGCGGAAGTCGTCTCGCGGGCGACCACGTCGACGGATCGGGGGGCCGGCGTCCCCAGGCGCGGGACGTCCGTGAAGGAGACCTCGTACGTCCCGGGGGCCAGCTTGACCCAGTCGAGGCCCCACTCGTCCCGCGGGATGCCGTCCACGAGGATCTGGGTTCCCGCGGGCGGATCCGACGCGACCCGGAGGAGCCCGTACCCGTCGGGATCGGGGCCCGGGGACACGCCGTCGAACGCGTACCGTCCCGTGACCGTCTCGACGCGGTCCGCGACGACCGCGACGGTCTCGTCGGGCGGCCGCGCGTAGCCCGCCACGGGCCCGTACGAGACCGTGTACGTCCCCGCCGGGAGGGACAGCCAGATCCCCCAGTCGTCCCGCGGGATCCCGTTCACGCTGATCGTGGCTGGGACCGCCGGGTCCGTGATCACGCGGAGTTCCCCGAGGCGCGTGTACGTCCCGACGGCTTCGGTCGCCTGTCCGGAGACCGCGTCGACGCTCAGCGGGTCCGGCGTCGCGTACCCGGGGACGTCGCTGAACGACACCGTGTGAGGCCCCGGCTCGATTTTCATCCAGTTGAGACCCCACTCGTTGCGCGAGATCCCGTCCACGGAGATCATGCCCGCCACGGGCGGGTCCGTCGTCACGCGGAGCAGGGCGGGCTCCGCGTCCGGGGCCGCCGCGGGAGCGTCCCCGACCGGCGTATGCCACCTCGGGGACGCGTCGGGAAGTCCTCCCCTGGAGGAGGACTCGTCCGCGGGAACCGGGGATCGCGTCGCGACTCCGCGATCGGCTAGGCTCCCCGGGCCCATGGCCGCGACGCACGCGACGATGAGGGCGGCCGCAAGGCAGATGCATCCGATCGGAATCGACCGCACGGAACTCACCGTGTCCTCGCTTCGGCTCCCTTTCGCAGGATCGGGCCCTGAATGACATCCCGCGAGAAAGAGGTTCCGTCTCCGCCTGGGCCGGGCCGACGGTTGGAGCCCGACAGAAAGGATAAAGTCCGTCGGCGCGTGTCCGCGCGCGTGCCCGAGCCCAGGCGGGTGATCATCCTCGGAGCCGCGGGCCGCGACTTCCACAACTTCAACGTGTACTTCCGGGACCGTCCCGAGTACGCGGTCGTCGCGTTCACGGCGACCCAGATCCCGGGGATCGAGACCCGGAGGTACCCTCCGAGCCTCGCGGGCCGCCTCTACCCGGATGGGATCCCGATCCATCCCGAGGACGAGCTTCCCGCGCTCATCCGCTCCCTGTCCGCGGACCTGTGCGTGTTCTCGTACAGCGACGTCGACTACGGGCACCTGGGGCACCTTGTATCCCTCGCGAATGCGAACGGCGCGGACTTCATGCTCCTCGGGGCGCGCCAGACGATGCTCCCCGCGAAGGTGCCCGTCGTCGCGGTGTGCGCGGTCCGCACGGGGAGCGGGAAGAGCCAGACCTCGCGCCGGGTCGCGGGGATCCTCCGCGCACACGGCAAGAAGATCGTCGTCGTGAGGCATCCCATGCCGTACGGGGACATCGGGTCCCAGGCCGTCGAACGCTTCGAGACGTACGCGGACCTTGACAAGTACGAGTGCACGATCGAGGAGCGCGAGGAGTACGAGCCCCACATCGAGAAGGGGACCGTCGTGTACGCGGGCGTGGACTACGAGCGCATCCTGCGGCAGGCCGAGACGGAGGCCGAGATCATCCTGTGGGACGGCGGGAACAACGACACGCCGTTCTTCAAGCCGGACCTCCACCTCGTGGTCGCGGACCCGCACCGGCCCGGGCACGAGCTCACGTACTACCCGGGGGAGACGAACCTCCGCATGGCGGACGTCGTCGTGATCAACAAGGTGGACACCGCGAAGCCTGAGAACGTGGACATCGTGAAGGCGAACATCCGCCTCGTGAACCCCGACGCGGTCGTGATCGAGGCCGCGTCCCCCATCACCGCGGTCGACGACGCGCCCGTGCGGGGGAAGCGCGCCCTCGTGATCGAGGACGGGCCCACCCTGACGCACGGGGGCATGACGTACGGCGCGGGCTACATCGCCGCGGAGCGGTTCGGTGCGACCGAGATCGTGGACGCACGTCCGTACGCGGTCGGCTCGATCAAGGAGACGTTCAGGAAGTACCCGAACGCGGGGAAGGTCCTCCCCGCGATGGGGTACGGCCCGAAGCAGATCAAGGAGCTCGAGCAGACGATCGAGGCGGTGCCGTGCGACGTCGTCGTGAGCGGCACCCCGATTGACCTCGGGCGCGTCCTGAGGACGACGAAGCCCGTCGTGCAGGTCCGGTACGAGCTGGACGAGATCGGCCACCCGAACCTCGAGGACGTCCTTCGCGAGTGGGGCCTCATTTAGGCGCCCACCTTGGATTCCAGGAACGACCAGGTAAGCGAAAGTATATTATGTAGACGAAGAATACAAACGTGTGACCACGACGACGACGGTGAGGATTTCCGGCCGAACGAGCCGGAAGCTCGCCGAGCTTCAGGCCCGTGTCCAAGAGCGCTCGGGCCGGCGGAGGACCAAGCAGTCGATCCTCGAGGACCTCGTGGAACGTGCTCTCCTGCAGACGGAGCCGTTGATTCTTCTCCCGGCTCCCAGGAAGCCGTTGTCGCCGAAGGCGATGAAAGCGCTCCTCGAGTACCCGGTCGACTGGGGGGTCGGAACCCGCGAGGAGGACATCGACGCGGTCCTCTATGGTGACGAAGATTGAGCATCTTCATCGACACCGGCGTTTGGGTCGCATTCGTGAATCCGGCGGACGTCCATCACGCCGATGCGGTCGAGATCCTCTCCGACGTGGCACGACGCCGCTGGGGAGACGCGTTCACCTCGGACTACGTGATGGACGAGGCGGTCACCCTCGCATTCCGACGCACGAACAGGTCGGACTTGGCGATCCATCTCGGCCGGCTCATCCTCGGGTCCGCGAACCCCGGACGGATCGTCGGGGTTCTCTACGTCACTCCCCGCCTGTTCTTGAGATCATGGGCCGGGTTCACGCGACTTGCTGCCCGGGGACTGTCATTTACGGACTGCACGTCTCTGGAGTTCATTCGCATCGAGGGGCTCGGATCCATCGCGAGCTTCGACCGCGACTTCGAGGGCTTCGTCGCGCGAGTCTCCGGTTCCGCGCCGGTCTGAGGGACAGATCCAGGCGGAGTATAGATTAATGAGGCGACGCCATTGCCCTCGCGGCAATGGTCCGCGTCGTCGCGGTGATCGGCGCCGGAGAGATGGGCCACGGGATCGCGGAGCTCGCGGCCCTGCGTGGCTACGAGGTCCGGCTTCGCGATATCAAGCAGGAGTACGTGGACCGTGGGATGGAGCGGATCCGCTGGTCCCTCGACAAGCTCGTGGAGAAGGGTCAGCTCCGGAGGGAGGCGTCGGACGAGGCCCTCTCGCGGATCCGGGCGACCGTCGACGTGAAGGAAGCCGTCCGCGACGCGGACCTCGTGATCGAGGCCGTGTTCGAAGATCTCGACTTGAAGAAGCAGGTATTCCGTGAGCTGGACTCCGTCGCTCCGCCCGGTGCGATCCTCGCGTCGAACACGAGCGCGATCCCGATCACGCAGATGGCCAAGGCGACGAAGCGGCCTCAGCGGGTCGTCGGGCTCCACTTCTTCAACCCCCCGATCCTGATGGCCCTGATCGAGGTGATCCGCGCGGACACGACGGACGACGCAACCCTGCAGGCCGCGGTCGACTTCTCGAAGTCCCTCGGCAAGACGGTCGTCGTCGTCCGGAAGGATGTGCCCGGCTTCATCACGACCCGGGTGCTCGGGCCGTACTTCGAGGAAGCGGTCTGGATCCACGAGCAGGAAGGCGTGCCGATCGAGGCGATCGATGCCGCGATGCGGTTCCGGGCCGGGTTCCCGATGGGTCCCTTCGAGCTCGCGGACCAGGTGGGCGTCGATGTCCTGTATCACCTGATCAAGAACTCGGGGCGTCCGATTCCGACGTCCGTCGGCCGGTTGTTCGAATCGAAGAAGGTGGGCCGTAAGGCCGGGGAAGGATTCTACTCGTACACGGAGGGCCGTCCGAAACTCACCCCCGACATGGGTCGCGACTTCGATCCGCTCCGGATCCTCGCGCCGATCATCAACGAGGCCGCGGAACTCGTCGCCATGGACGTGGCGGCCCCCGCGGAGATCGACGAGGCGATGCGCCTCGGCACCGCGTTCCCGAAGGGGCCCCTCGCCCTCGCGGACGACCTCGGGATCGACACGGTTCTCGCTGCCCTGGAGGGCCATCCCCGCGCGAAGGCGGCGAAGATCCTCCGGGACATGGCGGGCCGCGGCGACCTTGGCGTGAAGTCCGGCAAGGGCTTTTACGACCACCGCGGTTCGGGGGGCTCGATGGGCTTCGAGACGATCCAGCTCGCGACGGACGCTGCGACGAAGGTCGCGACCCTCACCCTGAACCGTCCGGACCGATTGAACACCCTGAGCCCCCAGGTGTTCGACGAGATCGACCGCGCGCTCGGGGACCTGGAGAAGGATGCGGACGTTCGGTGCCTCATCGTGACGGGTGCGGGGGACCGCGCGTTCAGCGCGGGGGCGGACCTCACCTCGTTCAGCGACATCTCGAAGGCGTTCAAGGTGTGGCGCTTCTCGAGGCGGGCTGAGGACGTCATGAACCGCCTCGCGAACTTTCCGAAGCCCACCATCGCGGCCCTGAACGGCTATGCGTTCGGGGGTGGCCTCGAGCTCGCCCTCGCGTGCGACTTCCGGATCGCGGCGCGCCGAGCGAAACTCGGCCAGACGGAGATCAACCTGGCCCTCGTGCCGGGTGCGGGAGGCACCCAGCGCCTCCTCCGGGTCCTCGGGCAGGCCAAGGCGAAGGAGCTCGTCATGCTGGGCTCCCGCCTCACCGCAGACGAAGCCGCCGCGATCGGCCTCGTCACGAAGGCCGTCGACAACGAGGCGTTCGAGGGGGAGGTCCGGGTGTTCGCGGAGAAGCTCGCCCGCGGCCCGCCCGTCGCGATGGAGCTCGCGAAGCTCCTCCTGAACCGCGGCCCGGACGCGGGGATCGACGCGGCCCTCGCGATGGAGGCCCTCGCGTTCGGCCTCACGTCGTCCTCGGAGGACATCTACGAGGGGATCCAGGCGTTCATGGAGAAGCGGGATCCGAAGTTCAAGGGCGAGTGACGCGGCCGACCGCCGCGGGCACCCATTTATTAGCCCCATCCCGGATACGGGGCCGGGGGAGTCTCGTGCCGCACTATGTCAGCCTGATCAAGTGGACGGACCAAGGCATCAAGAACGCGAGGGAGTCGCCGAAGCGCGCGGACGCCGCGAAGTCGCTCGTCGAGCAGATGGGGGGCAAGATGCAGCTCTTCTACACGATGGGCGAATACGACGCCGTGGCCCTCACGGAGGCGCCTGACGACGAGACGGTCTTCCAGGTCCTCGTCCAACTCGGGGGCCAGGGGAACGTCCGGACGACCACGATGAAGGCGTGGACCGTGGAGGAAGCGACCCGCGTCTTCGCGAAGCTCCGCTAGACCGGATCGTCACGGGGCGACCACGCGCCCCCGGCGTAGGGACTCAATCGCGGCCTTCGAGTAGCCGAGCCACGCGAGGATCTGTTCCGAGTGCTCGCCCTTCTCGGGCGCCCTCGTTGGCGTCGAAATCTTCGAGATCTCGTGGAACGCGGGATGTCGTACGACCCGTGTCCCGTCCCCGCCGGGCACATCCGCGGCGGCGAGGAGGCCACGCGCTGCGACGTGCGGATCCTCGACGACCTCGGACACGCGCCGCACGAGGGCGACCGGGAGGTCCTCCGACGCGAGGAGCCGCTCCCATTCGGCTCCCGTCTTCGTGCGGAACGCGGCCGCGACGGCCTCCGTCACCCGGCGGCGCGCCTCGACATCGCCGAACTGGACGTCCGCGAGTCGGGGAAGGCTGAGCAGCTCGCACAATCGTCGCCAGAACTTCCCCTCGACGGCTCCCACCGCGAGCCAGCGGCCGTCTTCCGTCTCATACAGGTTGTAGAACGGGAACACCCCGGTGAGGATCGTCTCCCCGGGGGACGGCTCCTCGCGCGCGCCCAGGAAGTGGGCGATGTTCAGGAGCATGAGCGCGACGGTCGTGTCGAAGATGGACACGTCGATGAACTCGCCGCGGCCCGTCCGGTCCCGCGTGCGAAGGGCCGCGAGGATCGCGAGCGCCGCGTTGAAGCCGCTCGCGAGGTCCGCGATCGGCACCCCGGGGACCACGGGCCGGCCGTCCGCCCCACCTGTGACCCCGAGGATCCCCGAGTGGGCCTCGAACGTGATGTCGTGGCCGGGCCAGTCCCTCGCGGGTCCCGTCTGTCCATACCCCGTGAAGGAGCAGTACACGAGGCGCGGATTGATCTCCGCCAGGGAGGGATGGTCCGCCCCCAGTCGGGCCATCACGCCCGGACGGAATTGCTCTACGAGGACGTCCGCGCGCGCCGCGAGGCGATGGAAGATTTCCTGGCCCTCCGGCCTCTTCAGGTCCACGGCAAGCGATCGCTTCCCTCGGTTCACCATGAGGAACGGAAGCGAAACGCCCCGGACGCTCGGAGGGACCGCGCGCATGTAGTCCCCGACGACGGGCTCCTCGATCTTGATCACGTCCGCGCCCAGGTTGGTCAGGAGCTGGGTCGCGAAGGAGCCTGGGAGCAGCCTCGTCAGGTCCAGGACGAGGAGGCCATCGAGGGGCCCGGGCATCCCGCGCGGAACGGCCCGCCGCGCCTTGAACTTTCGGCCCGGTGCGCGAAAGTTCTTATCCCGCCCGGGGCATCGTCACGTCGGATTCGATGCGGGACGCCGTCATCGTGGAGGCCGTGCGGACTCCGATCGGCCGACGGGGCGGATCCCTGAAGGACATCCGGCCCGACGAGCTCGCCGCGTTCATCCTGCGAGCCCTCGTGGAGCGCACGGGGATCGAGCCCAAACTCGTGGACGACGTGGTCATGGGTTGCGTCACGCAGGTCGATGAGCAGGGGCTCAACATCGGGCGGATCGCGCCCCTCGTCGCCGGGTTCCCGGACACGGTTCCAGGCACGAGCGTGAACCGGATGTGCGCCTCCGGGCTGCAGGCATTCAACTTCGCGTGCATGGAGGTCCTCACAGGCCAGGCGGACGTCGTGATCGCGGGCGGGGTGGAATCGATGTCCCGCGTCCCGATTGGATCGGACGCGGGCGCCCTGAGCCTCAAGCTCCTCGAGAAGTACGAGATCGTGCCCCAGGGGATCTCAGCGGACCTCGTGGCGGACAAGTACGGCGTCACGCGCGAGCAGATGGACGAGTACTCGTTGTGGTCCCACCGGAAGGCGATCCGAGCGATCGACGAGGGGCGCTTCAAGCGCGAGATTGTCCCTGTACCCGTGCTCGATGAGGCCGGGAATAAGCGGCTGTTCGACACGGACGAGCACCCCCGTCGGAACACGTCCCTCGAGAAACTCGCGTCCCT
This sequence comes from Thermoplasmata archaeon, assembly GCA_035283365.1. Taxonomy (GTDB): domain Archaea; phylum Thermoplasmatota; class Thermoplasmata; order RBG-16-68-12; family RBG-16-68-12; genus RBG-16-68-12. The sequence goes on from DATETY010000010.1 coordinate 35,920, forward strand.
TCCGCCCGCCTTCAAGCCGGATGGTCGGATCACCGCGGGCAACTCGAGCGGCATCAACGATGGCGCCTGCGCAATCCTCGTGACCACTCGGGAGAAGGCGCGGGAGTTCGGACTCGAGCCGCGGGCACGGTTCGTCGCCTCGGGGGTCGCGGGGACCAATCCGACGATCATGCTGGATGGCACGATTCCCGCGATCCAGAAGGCGCTTGCCCGCGCGGAGAAGCGGGTCGACGACATCGACCTGTGGGAAGTGAACGAGGCGTTCGCCTCCGTCCCGATTGCAACTCGCGAAACGGTCGGGTTCGAGGACGCGAAGCTCAACGTCAACGGCGGGGCGATCGGTCTCGGCCATCCGCTGGGGATGAGCGGAGCGCGGCTTATCACGACTATGCTCCACGAGCTCGAACGCCAGGACCTCAGGACGGGTCTCGCATCTCTCTGCATCGGATTCGGTATGGGGCTCGGGACCATCATCGAGAGGTCGGCCTGAGCAGGTCAACGGGGCTCGGCGCCTGTTGACAGCCGGGGT
>DATETY010000011.1:0-13720 GCA_035283365.1 Thermoplasmata archaeon
ATGCGGTACCACACGTCCCAGCACCTCATGTCCGGGCTCGTCTGGAAGATCTTCGGCGCGCGGACCGTCGGGAACCAGCTGTACGCGGACCGGGCCCGGGTCGACTTCCAGCCCGCGGCCTTCACCCCGGAGGACCTCGCGCGCATCGAGGGCGAGTGCAACCGCACGGTCGAGGCGGCCCAGGACGTGCGCATCTTCGAGGAGGACCGCGTGGCCGTGGACCACAAAATCGGGGACCGCTCGCTCCTCGAACTGATCCCGCAGTCGATCCGGCGGCTCCGCGTGATCCAGGTCGGGACAGCGGACTACTGCCCGTGCGGAGGGACCCACGTGCGGAACACGGCCGAGCTGGGTCGCGTGAAGATCGTGGAACGGCGTTCCAAGGGGAAGGAGACGGACCGGATCACGTACGAACTGGTCCGGTGACGGATCCGCGCGGCGCGGTGCACGGGAGTCCTTATAGGCTCCGAGGGTTCCAAGGAATCCCGATGAAAGCGGCTGTCGTCGGAGTCGGGAAGCTCGGCGGGGCCATCGCGTTCGCGCTCGCCCGGGATCCGCGCTGGCGGTCCGTCGTCCTGACGGACGCCGTCGAGGGCCTCGCAGAGGCCCAGGCGGAGGACATCCGGCATGGCCTGGACGCGCGAGCCCGGGCCGACGTGGCCGCCGGCGGCCTCGCGGACCTGGACGGGGCGGACCTCGTCGTCGTGTGCGCGGGCCGCGGGCGCATCCCGGGCGGGACCCGCCTGGACCTGCTCGGCACGAACGCGCCGATCGTCGCGGACGTCGCGCGCGGGATCGGCCGGGTCGCGCCGAAGGCCGCGGTCGTCGTGCTCACGAACCCGCTCGACGTGATGACGGCCCTCGCGCAGGAGACGTCGGGGCTGCCACGCACCCAGGTCCTCGGGTCGGGCGGGATCCTCGACTCGAACCGGCTGCGGCTCCTCCTGGCCCGACGCCACGGCGTCAGGCCCTCCGAGGTCCATGCGATCGTCCTCGGGGAGCACGGGGAGCGGGCCGTCCCCGTCCTGAGCCGCGCGCGGGTCCGGGGCGAACCGCTCCGCGTCACGAAGGCGGCAGCCGAGGAGCTCCTGGAGGCGTTGCGCGTCTCGAGCCTGCGCGTGATCGAAGCGAAAGGCGGCACCGTGTTCGGCCCCGCGGGAGCGACGATGGTCCTCCTCGAGGCCCTCTTCGGATCCACGCCGTCCGTGGTGCCCGCGTCCGTCGTGCTCGACGGGGAGTACGGGATGCGGGGCGTCTCGGTCGGCGTGCCCGCCCGGGTCGCTCGGGGCCGGGTGCTTCGCGTGGACGCATGGGACCTCTCCGGGGCGGAGCTCGAGGCCCTGCGACGCTCGGGCCGCGACCTGGCGAAGTTCCTCGAGGACGCCCGGATCCTGCTCCAAGCCCACGCCGGCTAGTTCGCGTTCCCGGGGCGCGCGGCCGCGGCGGCCGCCTTCCGTCGTTCCCCGACGGGATCCCTCGCGAACAGCAGGAGCAGGCCGCACGTGATGACCCAGCCGCTCGCGAACAGGAACGGCGCGATCGTGACCTGGCCCGCGACGATCGTGAGCTGGAGGACCGCCGCGAGCACGACGGGCCCGAGGAGGAACCCGAAGTCCCCGAGGGTCCGGTACAGGCCCATCGAGGTGCCCATGATCTCCTTCGGGGTGAGGTCCGTCGCCCACGCCGCGAGGGGGCCGTGGAGACCGAGGACGAGCCCGTACGCGAACATGATCGGGATCGCGGTCCCGAGGTCCGTCGCGAAGAACAGGAACGGCGCGACGAGGCCCGCGAGGACGAGGGACGAGACGAACGGCAGCTTCCGACCGATCCGGTCCGCGATCCAGCCGCTCGGGTACATCGTGAAGAGGCTCGCGACCGCGGTCGTCGTGATGAGCACGCCGGTCAGGGTCGCCGCGAGTTCCGGGGTGCCGCCCCAGTTGTATGCGATGAACAGGGGGATGACCGTCGTGATGAGCCCGGACCGGATGAAGAACGTCCCCATCGTCCCGATGTTCACGATCACGTACGATGGATCGCGCAGGAGGCGACGCACGGCGACCATGTCGACCCGGGCCACGGGCCCCTCGGCCCGCGGCGCGGGCCCCATCCCGAACGTGATGAGGACCATCCCGACGACCGCCATGGCGGAATACACCGCGAACGGGGCCCGGAGGCCCCAGTTGAGGATCACGAACGCCCCCACGACGGGCCCGATGACCTGGCCGATGAGGAGCGCGTTCACGTAGATCCCCATGAACCGCCCGCGGCGCTCCGGAGGCACGCGCTTCGCGAGGGCCGCGAGGGACGACGTCACGTAGAACGCGCTCCCGATCCCCTCTGCCGCGCGGACCGCGAGGAGGACCCAGTAGTCGAACGCGAAGAACGCAAGGAGGGACGTCGTCGCGATGATCCCGAGCCCGAGGCGCATCATGAAGCGGTGGCCGAGACGGTCCCCGAACGCGCCGGACGGCAGGTCCAGGAGGATCCGCGTCGCGGGGAGCGCGCCTACGAGCACGCCGACGAGGAAGGCGCTCGCGCCGAGAGCGGTCGCGTACTGGGGGAGCGCGGGGACGATGATCGAGATCCCGATCATCACGAGGAACACGGTCGAGGACAGGACCGCGACGGTCCGCCGGAGGGAGTCCATGGCCGCCGGTCCGATGAACGGGACCGGCATAAACGTTCGGTGGTCGGTTGCGGTGTCACAGGTCGACGGCCCGCGTCCCGTCCCAGACCTTCCGCTCGCCCTTGTCCGCGGCCCGGATGAGCAGGTCCCGCTTCGATTTCGTCGGGATGATGAAGAACTCCTCCGCCTTCCCGTCCTCCGCGAGGAGGACGAGCTTTACCTTCCCGCCTTCCATGGGCCGGCCCGTCTCAGGGTCCAGGTAGCGGTACCGGACATATCGCCCGCGGTCGATCAGGGCGCGGACCTCGACCTCGCCCGGCTTCGTGCGGGTGAGGACCTCCTCGGGGTAGTCGGTCAAGGGATCGCCGGGTTCCGGGATGGCCGCACATCCCAAGAACCACGTGCCTCCGGCCGCGGGAACGACCCCCTGTTCCGGAAGTTGATTTTCACGGGGCGACATTTAGGATGGAGCCGTTATCCCCTGCGCGGTCCTGTGCGCCGCCGCAATGGTACAGAACTACGAGACGAGCGGCAAGACCGTTGTGGCGAGCCTCGCGACGAAGCAACCCCATGAGTTGTTGCTCCTCCTGGGCAGCGCCCTGACGGTCCTCCTGACGCTCGCGCTCTTCGGCATCGAGTGGTACCAGGGAATCGCGGACAACCGGCTGGCCGCGGAGACGACGACCCTCGTCGTGAACGTGATCCTGGGCAGCGCCCTGTGGGTCTCGGCCGCGATCATCCGCAAGAACCCGGTGAACGGGGCCCTCGTCGCGGGCGTCGTGAGCCTGATCCTGGTCGCCTTCGGCGGCCAGTCCGGGCTCATCGGCGGGCTGATCGGCCTCCTCGGCGCGGTCCTCGCGGTCGCGACTCCGTACTTGCCCGGGTCCCGGCGAACGTAGCCGCGCTCCCTGGCAACCGACGGTTTCCCTCATCCGCAGGCCGGGCCTTCGAGCGCCGGCCTCCCTGCGGGGTTTCCCTTTTCGACGAGCCCACGCGCGCTCCACGCCCTCGTCCGTCGGTCGAGCGGGGGAGTGCGCCCGGCAGGATTTGAACCTGCGATCACCGCCACATCGGGACGGCGCGTTGGCGGATCATAAGTCCGCTGCGATGCCAAGCTACGCCACGGGCGCACGGTTCGGGACGGGAGGGCCGTCTACCCTATGCGAGGCCCGCCGGCCATGCGCGATGCGAGAACATGCCGGGTTCGTTCCATGGCCAGGACGACGCACGCGTGCCACGCTATATGTGTGTTTCGGACCGGGTCGCGGACCCGTCCCGAGGGCGGGCGCAACGTTCAAGCCGGCGGAGACCCCTCCGTCCGGTTGGAGGGAGTCACGGTGGCGAAATACGCGGACATCGCGGTGAAAGCGAACGTGGATAGTGTCCAGAACCTCGTGCAACAAGCGTTCGGCGCGAACGGGTTCTCCGTGAAATGGGAATCCGGGCTCAAGGGGAAGGCGGAGAAGGGGAGCAGGGGGCTGAACATCGCCCTGGGAGCTCTCGCCCAGTACTACGGGATCGACTTCGAGATCCATCCGGGCGGGGACCTCGCGACCCTGCGGCTGCACAAGGCGAACACGGGCCTCGCGGGCGGGATCATCGGGGTCGCTCGGGTGAACAAGCAGTTCAACCAGGTCGCGGACACCCTCGCGGGTTGGTTCCAGACCCAGGGCGTGCTCCAGGGCGTGAAGAAGGAGTAGGACGTCCCGCGGCGGCGTCCGCCGCGGCTCAGGGCTTCCCGGGACGCCGTGGGAACTCCGTCAGAGAGAGCAGGTTCCCGTCCGGATCCCGGAACCACGCGACCTTCGTCCCGTCCGGCGCGGTCCAGACGCCCGCGTCGTCCTGCGGGAAGAAACTGAACCGCTCGAACGCGACGCCTTTCTCCTTGAGTCCGGTCATCGCGGCCTGGATGTCAGGCACGTTCCACCCGAGCACGGTGTACTCCGCGCGCGCGACCTCTCGCACTTTCGAGACCCTCAGGCTCCTTCCGCCCGCATCGAAGACGAGCGCGGACGGCTCGTCCGCCACGAGGCGCAGCCCGAGGGCGCCCTCGTAGAACGCACGCGCCCTCGCGGAATCCCGCGTCCCCACGAACGCGATCACGTCGCGCGACCCGAGCACGCTCCGAGGATCGGTTCCACGGGGAAAAGGGTGATGGTGAGCCGGGCCGGATTTGAACCGGCGACATGGGGAGTTAAAAGCTCCCTGCCCTCGACCGAGCTAGGCGACCGGCTCACTGGGCCCGGAAGGAGTCGAACCCCCACGTCCTCGTCCCAAGCGAGGGGTGCTGCCGTTACACCACGGACCCGTCCTGCGTGCGCGAGCCGCTCCGCTCGCCCGAGGGGCGCGCCGCCCTGGCGGTCCCCTCACCACCGGCCGCCTCGGAAGGCGGCCCTGAGGTTCTCCGCGAGCCAGCGTGCGCGGCGCCGGATCCCGCGGGTCCGCTTCGTCCGGAATCGAATCAGCTCTTTCCCGCCGACGGGGAGTCGGGGCCGAGCGAGTCGAACGCCCACCTCGAGGGTTACAGCCTCGGATGCTGCCGTTACACCACGCCCCGCGCACCTTCCCGCCGGAGAAGCCGAGCGATTCCGCTCAATAGGCTGGGAAGCCCGCCACGGGCCGTTTCGGGTGCTTCGTGGCGACGCGGGTCATGTCGGGAGGACCCAGGAGGCACGCCGTATATCAACGTGTCGCCGCGGTTCGGGGACCGCGCGACCGATCGAACAGGACGTCGCCGTCGCACTCGATTCGTTCGATCTTGTAGTACGGGAGACGACCCGAGGCGGTCGCGAAGTACCGGCGCTCGAGCGAGACGATCTCGGCCCCGCGGATGGGCCGCGCGCCCTCGGGCCGCGCGCGGTCCCGGTACGTCAGGACGGCATCCGCGAGCCGCCCGGGCTCGCGCCATCGCAACTCGTTCAGGACCTCGCGGGCCGTGCGGGCCATCGGCGCGGGCAAGCTCGAGGCCCCAAAAGGCCTTATCGGCGGGCCCCGCTTCGGAGGGCCGATGGACTATCCGCCCGGAGTGCGGGCCGTCCTCGACCGGGCCGGCGCGAAGGAGGGGGACGGCGTCGTCGTCGTGGCGAAAGGGGCCCGCTATGCAGGCGTCGTGATGCCCCACCACGGCTTCAGCGGGGAGGACATCCTCACGGTCAAGCTCGAGAACGGCTACAACATCGGGATCGTCGCCGGGGAGATCGAGAGCGTGGAGGTGACCCGCAAGGCCATGCGGGCGAAGGTGGAGCGCACGATCCCGCCGCCCCAGGCGGGCCGGCCGGCCGTCGCGGTCCTCGGGACGGGAGGCACGATCGCCTCGTACGTCGACTACCGGACGGGCGCCGTGCACCCGGCCGTGACCGCGGAGGAGCTCGTGTTCAGCGTGCCGGAGCTCCTCGACGTGTGCAACGTCCGGGCCCGCGTGATCTACAGCATCTACAGCGAGGACCTGAAGCCGGAGCATTGGCAGCGCCTCGCGAGGGAGGCCGCGAACGAGCTGAACGGGGGCGCCGCCGGCGTCGTGATCCCCCACGGGACGGACACGCTGCACTTCACGACGGCGGCCCTCGCGTTCATGCTGCGGAACCTGAGCGGGCCCGTCGTCGGGGTCGGGGCCCAGCGGTCGAGCGACCGGCCGTCCTCGGACGCCGCGTCGAACCTCCTCGCGGCCGCGCGGGTCGCGACCGCGAACCTCGGGGAGGTCGTCGCCGTGATGCACGGGGAGACGTCCGACTCGGGCGCGACGATCCACCGCGGGACGAAGGTCCGCAAGATGCACGCGTCCCGGCGGGACGCGTTCCGATCCATGAACCTCGCGCCCTTGGGCCGCGTCACGCCAACCGGGGACGTCGAGCTCACGTCGAGCGCGCGACCCCGCGGGAAGGGACCCGTCGCGGTGGACGACCGGTTGGACATGAAGGTCGGTCTCGCGACGTTCTACCCAGGGCAGCGCCCCGACGAGCTCGCGGGGATCGCGAACGGCCTGCACGGCCTCGTGATCGCGGGCACGGGTTTGGGCCACGTGGCCCACGACCTCGTCCCCGTCGTCCGCGGGATCGTGCGGGACGGCGTGGTCGTCGTGATGACGACCCAGACCCTCCAGGGGCGCGTGAACCTGAACGTGTACGACACGGGGCGGGACCTCCTCGCGGCCGGCGCGCTGAGCGGGGAGGACCTGCTCCCCGAGACCGCGACCGTGAAGCTCATGTGGGCCCTGGGCCACGCGGGCGACCCGCGGGAGGTCGCGAAGCTCATGGCCACGGATCTCGCGGGAGAGCGGAACCCGAGCATCCGCCTGGACGAGTTCTCCGAGTGACGTCCGGTAGGCTTATCCGGCTCCCAGGAATTGGGCGCGGCCGACGATGATCATCGACCGGGTCGGGGCCGTCGGGGTCGTGCTCACGGAGTCGAACGAGCCCGTCCTGACGGGCGGGGACCAGATCATCGGGTTCCGGAGCCTCGAGTACGAGATCTACCGCGGCGCGTTCCCGGTGAAGAAGGGGCTCGTGGACGCGCGGACGGGTTGGGTGTGGCAGACCCGGAGGCGGCTCCTCCTCTTCGACAACGCGTGGGTCGACCTCGCGGACGGGAGGAAGGGGAAGCACTACCACGAGATCCGGAACGAGGAGGCCCTGGACGTGATCCACAAGAAGGGACGCGTCCTCGTGCCCGCGGAGAGCGAGGAGTTCGGCAAGGTCACGTTCGAATTCCGGCCCTTCGGCGCGGCATCGAGGCTCCTCGCGTGGCTCAAGAACGAGAAGGCCGTGCGGCGGATGCGGGACGAGGGCACGCTCAAGTCCCCGTACGACGGGAAGGACCGCGACGCGGTCGAGAGGCCCCGCACAAGGTAAATACGGCACAGGCGCGTTCGCGACCTCGACGCGACATGACGGCCGCGGACGAGTACGAGAAGGTCTGGGATCTCCTCGCGAGGATGCACAAAGAGACCCACGGGGAGGAGCACACACCGCCCTCGGGGGACTTCGCGTGCTGCGGGGAGTACGCGGTCCTCATGGCCCTCCGGGCCGTGTCGGCCGTGAGGCCCGGCGAGCCCGCGTATCTCGTGTCCCGGATCGCCGCGATGCCCGAGCTGGACCGGGACTTCTACGTGAAGAGCGTCCTCGCGACGGACGGGGAGCCGCCGCCCTCCGAACCGGAGGCGATGCGGGAGTACCGCGCGTCCCGCCGGTACCACATCCTGTGGACCGAGCTCAAGGAGGCCGCGGCGAGGATCGCGGAACTCGAGAAGGATGTCGACCGGCTCCGCTCGGACGCGCATGCATCCGTTCGGCCCGCCGAGCCGACGTGATCCCGGAAAGGCTTATTCCAGCGGGGCGGGCTATCCGGCGCGCATGGACTACCGGGCCCTCGGGCTCAAGGTGGGCCTCGAGATCCACCAGCAGCTCGCGACGCACAAGCTGTTCTGCGAGTGCCCGTCGTGGCTCGTCGACGCGCCCGGCCCGATCCGGTTCCGCCGCCGGCTGCGGCCCACCCAGAGCGAGCTCGGCGAGGTCGATGCGGCCGCGATCGAGGAGGCGAAGCGACGCCTCACGTTCGTGTACGAGGCCCCCGAGGGCACGTGTCTCGTCGAGGCGGACGAGGAGCCGCCCCACCCGCCGAACCCGGAGGCCCTCGACATCGCCCTCGAGATCGCGCTCCTCCTCGGGGCTGCGCCCGTCCGGGAGGTCCACTTCATGCGGAAGATCGTGATCGACGGCTCGAACACGTCCGGGTTTCAGCGGTCCGCCCTCGTGGCCCTGAACGGTTCCATCGAGGTGGCGGGGAAGCGGATCGGGGTCCCGACGATCCTCCTCGAGGAGGACGCGGCCCGAAAAGTCGGCGAAGCGGAGGGCGAGGTCGTCTACCGCCTGGACCGACTTGGCATCCCGCTCGTCGAGATCGCCACGAGCCCTGACATCGCGACGCCCGAGGAGGCCCGGGAGGTGGCCCTCGCGATCGGGTCCCTCCTCCGCGCGACCCACCGGGTGAACCGCGGGATCGGGACGGTCCGCGAGGACCTCAACGTGTCCATCGCGGGCGGCGCGAGAATCGAGATCAAAGGGGTCCAGGAGCTGCGGCTCATCGCCATGTTCGTGGAGACGGAGGTCGCGCGCCAAGTCATGCTCCTCGAGGTCGCGAAGGAACTCCGTTCCCGCGGGGTCACGTCCGTCCCTCCGGATGTGCGCGATGTGTCGGCCCGGTTCGCGTCGTCCGAATCGAAAGTCCTCCGCGGGGCCCTCGGCCGCGGCGGGAAGGTCCTCGCGTGGCCCCTCCCCGGCTTCGCAGGGCTCCTGAAAGGCAAGCTGGGACCCGAGCTCGCGGCCCACGCGCGGATCGCGGGCGTCGGGGGGATCTTCCACAGCGACGAGCTGCCCGCGTACGGGATCGCCGCGGAGGAGGTCGGGGCCGTGCGGGCCTCGCTCGGCCTGGCAGACCGGGACGCGTTCGTCCTCGTGGCCGACTCCGAGTCGAGGGCCCGCGCCGCGATCGAGGAGATGGTCCCGAGGGCCGCCGCGGCCCTCCGGGGCGTGCCCGAGGAGACGCGGGAGCCGCGGCCCGACGGGACGACCGTGTACGCGCGCCCGCTACCCGGGAAAGCCCGCATGTATCCGGAGACGGACGTGCCGCCCGTCCGTGTGACGGACGAGCGCCTGAGGCAGATCCGCGAGTCCCTGCCGGAGCGGCCCGAGGTCGCGATCCCCCGTCTCGCCAGCGAGTACGGCATCCACGAGCAGATCGCGAGGCAGATGTTCGAGGAAGGTTCCTCCCACGTGTTCGAGATGATCGCGAGGGAGTTCGGCGAGGCGAAGACGGCCGCGACGACCCTCACGTACACGGCGGCCGAGGTCCGCCGCGAGGGACTCGACGTGGACGCGATCCCGGAGGACTACTGGCGGGAACTGTTCTCTCTCCTCAAGGCGGGCCGGTTCGCGAAGGAAGCCATCCCCGACCTCGTGCGGGAGATGGCCCGGCGCGGCGTGCGCGCCTCGGACGCGATCGCGGCGACCGGCGTGATCGGGATGGGCCGCGCGGACGTGCAACGTGTGATCGACGAGATCCTCGACGCATCCCCGGACCTCCTGGCCCGGGGCGAGGCCGGGGAGAAGGGGCTCATGGGCCGCGCGATGGAACGGCTTCGAGGTCGCGCGGACGGGAGGCTCGTGAGCGACGTGCTGCGGGAACGGCTCCGACAGCGGTCCGATGCGAAAAAAGAGAAGAAGAAAAAGAGATGAAAGGCTCCACAACGTCCGTCCTCATGGAGGACGGTTACCGCTTGCCTTTCTTGGCCTTCTTCGCGGTCTTCTTCGCGTGCTTCGCTGCCATGGTGGGTCTAGCTCCTCCTCGGGGCCAGGCCCCGGTTGATGCCGATACGTTGCGTCGTCCACCACTTAAAGATGTGCAAGGATTTCCGAGGCGCGAGAACAGCGCAGGCCGCCACAGAAGCGTTAAGCGGTCGCGCTCGTTCAGCGGTCGGAGATCCGGTGAAGGCGTTCCTGTCCGTCGACATGGAGGGGATCTGCGGGATCGTGAACGAGCTCGAGACGGATCCCGAGAAGGGCGGCGAGGCGTACCAGGCGAGCCGCCGGCTCATGACGGGCGAGGCGAACGCGGCCGTCGAGGGATGCGTGCGCGCCGGAGCGAAGGAGATCCTCGTCGCGGACTCCCACTGGAACTTTGACAACCTGATCCAGGAGGACCTCCACGAGGCCGCGACCCTCCTCCGCGGATGGCCTCGCGCCGGCTCCATGGTGGGCGGCCTCGACGGGACGTTCGCGGCCGCGCTGTTCGTCGGGTACCACGCGATGGCCGGCACCCCGCGCGCGATCCTGGACCACACGTTCAGCGGACGCATCGCGCGAGTCGATATCAACGGCAAGGCCGTCGGCGAAACGGGCATCAACGCGGCCCTCGCGGGACACCACGGCGTCCCGGTCGTGCTCGTCACGGGCGACACGGCGGTCACCGCGGAGGCGAAAGGCCTCCTGTCCGGCATCCGGCTCGTCGCCGTCAAGGACGCGATGGGCGCGAGCGCCGCGACGAGCATGCATCCGAAGCTGGCCCGCGACCGGATCCGCGAGGAGGCCGAGAAGGCGTGCCGCGCCGCGAGCGGGATCCTGCCCCTCAAGGCGACGACTCCCGTCGAGATGGCCATCGAGTTCAAGGGGACCGACCACGCGGACCGCGCGGAGATCGTCCCCGGCGTACGGCGCGTCGGCGGCACGCGGATCGAGTTCCGCGGAACCGACATGATCGAGGCGTTCCGGACGTTCTACGCCGCGCTGAATCTCTCCCGGACGGGCTAGCTGCCAACCCGGTCCTCTCCAGACAAATACCTATATAATGGCAGGACTCATTCAGCGCCGGTGAGGAAGGGATGGCCATGGCGAAGAAGGCCACGGGCAAGGGTGACGACTGGTTCGACTCTCTCGACGCGGAGCTCGAGAAGCGGACCAAGGAGATCTCCAAGGACCTCGGCGAGCAGAACGTCGCCCGGCTCGAGGTCAACAAGGCCCTCATCGAGGACTTCTGGAAGATCTGGAAGCGGTTCAACAAGATCAACGTCCACTTCGCCCTCGAACCGAACTACTCGAACTGGGCCGTTTTCGCGGACACGTTCCCGGACGGGGACTGGCACTGGCGCCCCGGCTTCGGCCCCGCGGCCGTGCAGACCGTCCAGCTCCTGGACCGCACGATGGACCAGGGGCGCGTCGGGGACGCCCTCAAGGTGAACTACGTCGAGGTGGAGGGGAAGACCCGCCTCCGGATGATCTTCGAATACTGCGAGGGGGAGCACTACTACAAGTACAGCGGGTGGAAGCGGATCTGGACGATCCACACCCTGTACGACCAGATCGTGGACCGGGTCGAGATGGACGACCTCCACCGGCTCCTCGCGGACCTCGTGAAGGTCTGGTACGAGAGCCACCTGCGGCGGAACCGGGACATCCTGATCAAGTACCTCAAGACGACGTACGAGAAGGTCGAGACGTTCAACCAGTGACGCGGGCTGGCTCCGTTCCGCGAAAAACAGAATCGCCTGTGATACCCAGCGCGGCGGCTATAAGTCCGGTGCGCCGAATCGATTCGACTCGTGGACGACCTCCTGTCCGCTTCCCTCCTGTTCCTGTTCCTGGGCGGGACCGTCTTCAGCTGGCTCGACTGGCGCCGCCGCGCGCGACACCTGGGCCCGTGGGCGGGCCCGAGCTGGGGCTGCCCGAACTGCAGCATCGTGAACGACCACGACGCGGTGATCTGCTGGGCGTGCGGGGCCGGGATCGCGGGACGCGTGTTCCACGGGGGCCGCTCGACCCCCGTCGAGAGCTGGCAGTGCGGGAAGTGCCGCGCGTACAACGGGATGAGCCGCCGCTCCTGCTGGTCGTGCTCGAACGCGCCCGCGAAGGCGCCCAAGCCGCCCGCGTAGGCGCGGCTCAGTGCACCCCGCGGTAGAGCCCGCCGTCGATCTGGACGACGTTCCCCGTCAGGTACGACGCCCTCTTGGACGCGAGGAACGCGATCACGTCCGCGACCTCGTCCGGCTCGCCGAACCGGCCGAGAGGGACCTCCCGCTTCTCCTCCGCGAGGGCCTGCTCGAGGGGCTTCCCCGCGCGTTCCGCCCGGATTCGGATGATCTCCATGAGGCGGTCCGTCGCGATCCAGCCCGGGGCGACCGCGTTCACGCGGATCCGATCGGGCGCGAGCTCCCGGGCTAGCGTCTTGACGACCCCCACGACGGCCGCGCGCATCGCGTTGGACAGGAGGAGGTTCTCGAGGGGCTGCTTCACGCTGATCGACGTGATGACCGAGACGGACCCGCCCCCGCGCGACCGCATGGACGGGACGGACGCCCGGACGAGCCGGACGAAACTCTGCAACGTGAGCTCGTACGCGGCGGACCACTGCTCCTCCGTGAGGGACTCGAGCCGGCCCGTCGGGGGGCCCCCCGCGTTGGCCACGAGGATGTCGACCCCGTCGAACGCGGCCACGGCCCCGTCGACGAACGCGCTCACGTCGTCCGCCTTGGACACGTCCGCGGCCATCGCGAACACCTCCGCCCTCGTCTCCTTCCGGATCGCGGCCGCGGTCGCCTCGAGGGGGCCCGCGGTCCGCGCGCACACGGCGACCCGGCAGCCCTCCCTCGCGAGGGCGAACGCGACGGCTCGGCCCATCCCCTGGCTGGCCGCGCTCACGAGGGCCGTCTTCCCGCGAAGCCCGAGGTCCATCGCGCGGGGCAAACGCCGCGGCGGGTAAGAAGCATTCGGCGGGTCCTACTCCCGGAGGAACCCGCGGATCTCCCCGATCGGCTCGAAGCCGAGGGTCTTGTACATGAGGTGGGGCGTGTCGAACAGGTCCGCGACGAGGAGGGTCCACTCGGCCCTCCCTTCGATCGCGAGGTTGCACGCTTCGTGGATCATGGTCCGGCCGACCCCCTTCATCCGGTGCGCGGGGACCGTGCCCACGTCGTCGATGTAGGCGAACGGGCGCCGGACCCACAGGGTGAACGTCCCCGAGGGGGCGCCATCCAGGTACGCGACGAACGCCCGGAGGCCGAGGACGGCCGCCCGCTCCTCCCAGAGGGCGTACAGGTCCTCCGAGATGTCGCGGCCGTAGTCCATCGTCTCGTCGACGCCGGTCCAGACGGCCTGGTGGTCCGCCTCCGAGGCGCCGCGACCCACTTCCCTCACATCGACGGACTCGTTCACGATGCACGATGGGAGACCGAGCCGGGCCATCGCGACGTCCGCCTTCGGCCGGAAACCGCGGCGTACGAAGTCCTCTTGGACCTCGAACGCACGCTGCGCGTCCGAGAACACGAAGAGGCGATGAGGGACTTGGACGGCTCGGAACGAGCGGTCCGCGTCCGTCAGGATCCCGTCCACGCCGCTCGGAGGGATCCGGTCCACCCAGCCCACGTTTGCGATGTGGAGCCGCGGGTGCCTCCCGTTGCGATCGATCTCGCCCCACATCATCGGGAGCGCCTCGCCGGCCGCACGGGCCGCGTCTCGCTCGAACGCGAGGAGGGCCTCGAACAGCTCCCCGGTCTGCACGGCGCGACGAAGCCGGGTTCGCCCATCAAGTTAACGGGCCGCTGGCGGCCGT
>DATETY010000012.1:0-77979 GCA_035283365.1 Thermoplasmata archaeon
CGCGGCTGGAACCTAGCGAAACTCTGCGCGGACGTCGCGGAGGACACGGGCGCGTCGATCGCGATCGCGCCTCCGGCGCCGGACCTCGCGCACATCGCGAAGCTCGTCCGCGTGCCCGTGTTCGGGCAGCACGTCGACGCCGTCCCTGCGGGCGCGCACACGGGCTGGGTCTCCCCGGAGGCGCTCCTCGAGGCGGGCGCCGCGGGCACGCTGATCAACCACAGCGAGCGCAAGGTCCCCAACAAGAACGTTCGCGCGATCCTCCCGCGCTGCCGCGAGCTCGGCCTTGAGGTCATCGCGTGCGCGGACACGATCGCGGAGGCGGAGGCCCTCGCGCGGATCTCCCCGGACCTCATCGCGATCGAGCCTCCCGAGCTCATCGGGGGGGACGTGAGCGTGACGACCGCGAAGCCCGAGGTCGTGTCCGGGGCCGTGGAACGGATCCGGTCCGCGAACCCGAAGGTCCGGGTCCTGTGCGGGGCCGGCGTGAAGACCTCCAAGGACGTGAGGAAGGCGATCGACCTGGGGACCGTGGGCGTCCTGCTCGCGTCCGGCGTCGTGAAGGCGAAGGACCCCGAGAGAGCCCTCCGGGATCTCGTGAAAGGCCTCCGCTGACCCCGATCCCCAAAGGTAGCGTGCGTGTACGCCGGGGCCTTATGCCCCGCCACGCCGAGTCGGCCTCGTGCGCGGCGCGAGGACGTTGGCGGCGTTCGTCGGATGCGTTCTCTTCGGGCTCGGGAGCCTCGCGGCCGCGGGGCCGGCGCCGGGGACCGTCCCTCGCCCTCCATCGCCGGCCGATCTTTTTCTCGCGGCCGAGCTCGGCGGTCCCGCGATCCTCACGCAGGTGTACGCGAACGGACCGCGCGACGACGAGTTCGTCGAAATCGCGAACACGGGGTCGACGTTCCTCGACCTGGGCGGATGGGCTCTCTCGGACGGCGAAGGGGCCGCCGCGTTCCCGTTCGGGACCCTCGTGGCTCCCTCCGGCCGGATCGTCGCGACGCGGAATGCGACGAGCTACGCCGAGGACCTGCTCCGCGAGGCCGACCTCACGTGGGACCGCGGAGACGCGCGTCGCATGGAGGGAGACGCCCTCCGCCTCGCGGACGCGGGGGACGAAGTCCTGCTGCTCGACCCGGCCGGAGACATCGTGGATGCGTTCGCGTACGGGGGATCGTCCTATCGCGGAGCCGGATGGTCGGGACCCCCCGCCCGCATCCCGGGTCGCGGCGAGGTGGCCATCCGCGCGACGCTCGGCGGCAGCCTCCTCGACACGGACGGCCGGGGGGACTGGGACGGCCCGCGGGCCCACCGGATCGGGCAGTCCGCCTTCGATCCATGGCCCCCAACGGAGCCGGCCGCCGTGTACCCGTTCACGTCGCCCGAGAGCACGCGGGAGGCTTTCCTCGCGTTCCTGGGATCCGCGCGCACGAGCATCCTCGCGGCCGTGTACACGCTCACGGACCCGACGATCGCGGGTCTCCTCGCCGACGCCGCGCGCCGCGGCCTCGACGTGGAGGTCCTCCTGGAGGGCGCCCCCGTGGGAGGCATCGATCCGGATGCGTGGGGCCTCGCCGGGAGCCTGGCGGCCGCGGGGGCGCACGTGCGGTGGCTCGATGGCGCGCCCGACGTCGTGAAGCGATACCGGTACCTCCACGCGAAGTACGCGATCGTGGACGGGCGCGCCGCGTGGATCGGCTCCGAGAACTTCGGGCCTTCGGGGTTCCCGCCTCCCGGCGGATCGGGGAACCGCGGATGGGCCGTGGCGATCGAGGACCCGGTCCTCGCGGGCCACCTGGGCCTCGTCTTCGATGACGACTTCGATCCGCGCCGCCGCGATTCGATCCTCGCGGAGGCCTCGTCTCTCGGGCCCGGGCTGGCCGGGCCCGTCCCGGGACCGTGGCCGACCGCGCCGCCGCGCCCCGCGGTGGCCGCGAGGCTCGTCATCGCTCCGGACCAGGCGCTCTGGGCAGGCGGCCTCCTGGACCTCCTCGATGCGGCGCGCGAATCCGTCTGGATCGAGCTGTTCTACCTCGAGGACGCGTGGGGCGAGGGGCCGAACCCGTTCCTGGAGGCCACCCTGCGGGCCGCGCGCCGCGGCGTGACGTGCCGGATCCTCCTGGACGGGAGCTGGTGGAACGACGACCCCGAGGCCGAGGGCAACGACGACGTCGCGGCCCGGCTCAACGCGTTCGCGGAACGGAACGGCCTTCCCCTCGAGGTCCGGCTCGTGGAGCCCCGAGGCCCGATCGACCGCGTGCACAACAAGGGCGTCCTCGTGGACGGACGGGCCGTGTTCGTGGGGAGCATGAACTGGGCGCACGGCTCCGCGACGGAGAACCGCGAGGTCGGCGTGATCGTGGAGGGGCGCGAACTGGCCGGAGCCTTCGAGGCGTCCCTCCTCGCGGACTGGGGGACCGCGCGATCCGCCGACGGATTCGAGATCGACGATCCCGGGGTCCTCGCGATCCTGTACGCGGCCGTCGCGGCCGCGAGCGTCGCGTCGCTGCGGATTCTGAGAGGCGGCCCCAAAGGTCTAAAGCCACCTCCCGGGTTGCGAACGCGTGCCCGCCTCCGCGGTCTTCTCCGCGGGCGACGTGGAGAAGTTCGGCTACTGTCCCCTCACCTGGTGGCTGAGCCGGAACCTGGCCCCCGAGGAGGGGGAGGGGCTCGCGGCGGGGGAGACGAAGCACGAAGCGATCGCGGAGGACCTGAAGGGGATTGAGGTCCACGAGACCCGGGCCCGGGAGGCCGAGGTCGGGGTCATGTACTTCGCGATCGCGGCGACCCTCGTCGCGACGGTCGGCCTCACGTTCCTCGGGGAAGGCCTCCGGATCTCGGAGCTCGTGAGCGCGATCGCCCTCATCTGGCTCCTCACGGCCGTGTACTTCCTGTACCGCGCGGACCGGATCGCGACCCCGATCGAGCGGCTCCTCGCCGAGCGGGTCATCCTGATCAGCGCGATGACCGCGGCCGTCATCGCGATCGCGGCCGTCTCGTTCCGCGGGGTCCAGAACGAGAACCTCGCGTCCGGGTTCGAGGCGCTCGCCCTCGGCTGGCTCATCGGAGCGAGCGTGTTCCTGTACGGGTCCCTGCGTTCCACGCAGATCGCGTCCGCGACCCGGCAGCGGCACCGGATCGCGGGCCAGCTCGCGTACGTCGACTCGGCGCGGGAGCGGCCCAAGGTGTTCGTCTCGGAGCGGCACGGCCTCTCCGGCCGGCCCGACCACGTCGTCGTGGAGGGAGACCACCACATCCCCGTCGAGGTGAAGACGGGGCGCGTCCCACGAGGGCCCCTGTTCAGTCACATCCTCCAGGTCGCCGCGTACTGCCTCCTCATGGAGGAGGAATACGGGAAAGCCCCGCCGTACGGGATCCTGCGGTACGGGGACGTGAGCCACGAGATCGAGTACAACGACGACCTCAAGCGGCTCCTCCTCACGAAGCTCGCGGAGATGCGCGCGGCGGCCGCCAAGGGGGAGGCCCACCGGAACCACAACCGACCCGGGAAGTGCATCGGATGCTCGCGCCGGGCCGCGTGCCCCGAGCGCCTCGCCTAGGGCCCCTTCCGCTCCACCGGGTTCGCGGCGCCGACCCGCTCCGCGATCGCGTCGAGCCGATCGACGACCTGCTTGAGGTCCTGTCGCATCCGGAGCATCTCCTGCTCGAACGGGGTGAAGCCCTGGGTGGACAGGATGCTGTGGCTCGCCCACATCCCGAGGAACACGCCTCCGACGATCGCGAGGACCGCGATCACGACGAGGCCGAACACGAAGATGACGAAGAACCCGAGGATGTTGCTCAGGCTCAGGACGCCCGTCAGGACGCTCACCTCGATCGCGACGAGGACGCCCACGATGAGGAGCCACAGGAGGGTCCAGCGGGACAGCCTCATGAGGACCCCCTCAGCGGGACCGCGACGCGGAAGTCGTCCGGCGGGATCCGTCGCTGCTCGTCCAGGGTCGGCTCATCGGGGAACGTGAAGAACATCGCGGGGCGGTCCTCCTCGTCGAGCCCGAACCGCACGGTCACGTTGTACTCGAAGTAGTTACCCTGCTGGTCCTCGAGGTACGCCCAGACGAGGAACGGCGCCTCGGCCGCCGCGACCCGCAGGTGCACGTTGTACGTGTCGAGCTCCCACCCCGTGTCGGAGAAGGACGGGTCGGCGATCCCGGTGACCGCGAGGGTGATGTTCGCGTACAGGTACGCCTGGATCGCCCCGCTCACGTCGAGGACGAACGTGGCCTTGTCCTGGGTCATCCCGATCACGAGGATCGGGAGGGACGCGAGCTCCGGCTGGCGGCCCAGGAGGCTCGGGGTCACGAGGATGAGGGCCAAGAGCCCGGGGATCGTGACGAGCATGACGGCGCGTAGCCAGGAGTCACGCTCCACAGATGCGGCGAACGGCCCGAGGTTAGATAAATGTTCGGCACTCCCGCGGCCGACGGGTCCCGTCACTCGGACGGAGGCCCGAACTTGAGGTAAGTCGTGAGCCCGAAGATCCCGGAGGCCGCGATCGCGGCGAGGAAGTTCGAGCCGGCCTCCTCGTACGCGGCGAACGTCACGTACCCCGTGAACGCGAGGCCCAGGGCCGCCACGCTGAACATGCCGCTCGAGATCCACACGAACTTCTCGAGGCGCTCGACGAACGTGGGCTCGGGGGCGTCGTCCTCCGCGAGGTCGGAACCTGCGAGATCGGAGGTCGCGTCCGGGTCGGTCGCCATCGCACGCGGCGACGCGGGCCCGGGGTCAAGTACGTGGCGGGCCGCCTATCAGGAGTGGTTTTCGGACGTGAGATTCGCCCGGAATCGCCGGGCCGTGAAAAGAAAAGTGGGTGGCGCAAAGGCCACCCAGTTGGGGGGGAGGTAAGCGTGACGTCATCGCGATGCGCGCCTGCGCGCGCGTGCTGGGTGCATCCCTTCGTCCGCCGCCTACTTCTGCATGAAGTCGCGGCGGAACGCCTCCATCTGGGCCATCGATCGCTCCGCGTCTTCCATCTTGCGTAGCTTGTCCGTGACGAGCTCGACGCGGGCGTACACGAAGTCGCGGATCGCCGCGCGCACGGCCTCCGAGCGGCTCGGGAAGTCGTCGACCTCGACGAGGAAGTCGAGCGCCTTGAGGAACCGCGCCGGGAGGCGCAGGGTGATCTTCTCCGTCTCGACGGGCATGGAACACCGGGGTGCGCGCGTGGGCCGGAACGACCTCGTTCGACCGACGAGCGTCCGCCCCATCCCTTGGGAAATATATAAGCGTTATGAGAATATTATCACGCGAAGGAACGGCGTTTCAAGTGGAAGGCGCGCGTCCGACGGGACCCGGACGGGCCTCCCGCGTACCGCATGCGAATCGTTTATGGAGGCCCCGTCGTTCGCATCCTCGATGCGACCCGACGGCGAGACGGTCTTCCTCCTCCCGGGTCCCGTCAAGATGGACCCGAGGGTCCTCGCCGCGATGGCGACCCCCGCGATGAACCACCGCGGACCGGAGTTCAAGGAGATCCTCCTCGATCTGCGGGGCCTCGTGCAACGACTGTTCGAGACGCGCGGGGAGGTCGCGATCCTATCCGGGTCCGGCACGGCGGGCCTCGAGGCGGCCGTCTCGGGGCTCCTGCGCAAGGACGACCGGGTCCTGAACCTCGTGAACGGGAAGTTCAGCGAGCGGTTCGGGGAGCTCGCCGCCGTGTTCGCGACGCCCACGCCGCTCCCGTTCGAATGGGGGACGCCGATCGTCCCGGACCGGGTCGCGGAGGCCCTTGAATCGGCCGAGTACCGGGCCGTCACCCTGTGCTGGAACGAGACGTCCACGGGACTCACGAACCCGATCGAGGACATCGCCCGGGTCGTACGGAAGCACGACGCGTGGTTCATCGTGGACGGAATCACCGCGGTCGGCGGCCTCGAGTGCCGGATGCGGGAGTGGGGCATCGACGCGCTCGTGGTGGGCTCACAGAAATGCGTCGCGGCGCCTCCGGGCCTGAGCGCGGTCGCCCTCTCGGATCGAGCGTACGAGGCGCTCCACGCGGAGACGTCGTTCTACACGAACCTCCGGGCGCACGTGGACGGCCTGAAGGAACAGGACACGCCGTACACCCCTGCGGTCCCGCTGTTCCTCGCGTTCCGGACCGCGTTGCGCCTCCTGGCGGAAGAGGGACTCGCGGCGCGGATCGAACGCACGAGACGCCTCGCGGAGGCGACGCGGGCTGCCGTGCGCGCGATGGGGCTCCGCCTCTTCCCGGATCATGCGTTCGCCTCGAACACGGTGACCGCGATCCGTTACCCGGACGGGATCGACGACGGCCGCTTCCGCACGACCTTGCGCGAGGCGCACCGCACGATCGTCGCGGGGGGTCAGGGCCCCCTGAAGGGGACGATCTTCCGGATCGGACACATGGGGATCTGCGACCTGGACGACCTGAGGGACGGATTCCGTGCCATCGAGGCGACCCTCGGGGCGATGGGACATCCGCTCGAGCCTGGCGACGGCGCCCGCGCGCTCACAGGGTCCGCCCGCGGCGCCTGACGGCTCAGGTCCCGACGTAACCCGCGTCCCACACTGTCCTCGTAGACGCGGGCCGCGTGCGGTTCGCGGCCGTCGCGAGGAACTCGAAGACGCGGTCCCTTGGGGATGCGAGATGCACCCGCCACGCGATGGTCCGGGGTTCGTCTTGGAAGGGCCGGGAGCCGGCCCGTCTCCGTGCCGACGGGCGTCACGCCGGAGGGTCCGCGTGCCCCACCGGCTCCTCGAAACGGGCGATGTCGATCGAGGCCATGAGCCGCCCGCCTTCCAGGGCGACTCTCGCGGACCGCACCGCAGAGCGGAACACCTGGATCCGCTTCCCCGCGGGCGTCGACCGCTCGGCTTCGCAGTACACGAGGCCCAGGGTCTCGAGGCGACGAATCCTGCGGTAGCAGGCCGCGATCGGGATGCTGTAGCGCTCGCTCAGTTCGTTCGCCGTCGACCCGTGCTCACTCGTGCCGATCAGGATGCGGGCCGCGTACCCGTCGAGCGCGGCGCGACTCATCCGAAAGGCCTCCATGTCCCCCAGGTGTTCCGTCGTCCTCATCTCCCCCTGACGGGGGTCCCGCGGACCGGACCGCAAGGGTCTCCCCCCGCCCCGGGCAACAAGATCCTCCGCCCTTTCATTACCGATAACGAGAAAGACCGCAAGAAGGGCGCGTCTCGAAGCGAACAACTGCGAACAACGTCGATTCCAGGCGACCCAAACGCACGTCTGAGGCCAAGTTATTTGTAAGGGCCACGCGAATGCAATCTACTCGCGGATTTCAGTTGGGCCCATTGCGGAGGAGGGATGAGGTCCATCCCCGCAGGTGGCGACCCACACGGCACGGAAGCGAGCGCGCGGCGTCACCCGGACGCTCCGGATCGACGCGGAGGTCGACGAGGCGCTCCGCGCGTGGTCCTCGCGCGAGGGCGTGAGCATCAGCTCGTTCGCGAACCGAGCGCTGCGCAAACACGTGGAGTGGGACGTCTACGCGGACCGGTTCGGCTTCGTGAGCGTCCCCGAGGACGCCCTCGCGCGGATGACGGCTCAGCTCTCCGAGGAGCAGGCCCGGGAGGTCGGCACGTGGATGGCGGAGAACGTCGGTCCCGCGCTCGTGAACTTCTGGTTCTCGAAGGCCTCCGCGCAGGAGGTCGTCCACACGCTCCCGCGCCTCCTGTCCCGGTACGCGCGTCTCTACGAGTTCGAGGAACGCGAGGACACGGACCGGATCGTACAGGTGTTCAAGCACAGCGGAGGCCGCCCGACGTCGGCCCTCCTCGAGGCATTGTGGCGGACCATGTACCGGGTCGTCATCCCGGCGGCCATCGAGACGGAGATCATGGACGAGGCCGTCGTCGTGTCGTTCGACAAGGCGCAGGTCCGCGGTCCGATTCGGCGATCCCGGAACGGCGCGCTCGCGGACCATGTCCCCGCGTGACCGGACGGAGGTCCGCTCACGCCCGGATCTCGAGGGCCATCACGAGGCGGTCGTAGCGGTCGTCGCCGGATCCCCAATACAAGGGGTCGATCCGGTGGTCCGCGAACCCCATCGAACGGTAGAAGCGTCGCGTCGCGACGTAGGGCGCGTAGTCGACCGAGTCGGCGACCGTGGAGACCTCCAGGCGCGCGCAACCGAGCCGCCGGAGGTCCGCGACGACGGCCCCGAGCAGAGCCTTCCCGATCCCGCCTCGCTGCTCCGGCCGCGCTACGCCCATCCACGATAGGTCCGCGACCTCCGGGCTCGCGGGGTGCCACGTGATGAATCCGATCACGGTCTCCGCGCGGGAAGCGACGAACCCTCCGTGCGTCTTGAGATCCCGCGCCATCGTCTCGAGCCCCTCTTCGTTGAACCAATCGTCGAGGGTCCGCGCGAGCCCCAGGATCGCGGGCGCATCCCCGGTCCGGATGGGCCGGATGGACCACGCGGTCATCGCCACGTGACCTCGACCTCGTCCGTCCGGAAACGCTGATCGACCGCCGTCTCCTCGAGCCGCATCGTCACGCCCGCCCGATGCATGAGGAGGCCCGTCCATGCGATCATCGCGCCGTTGTCGATGCACAGGTCTCCGGGCGGGACGAACAGGCGGGCCCCGCGGTCTTGTGCCATCCGGGCGACCATCCCCTGGAGGCGGCGGTTCCGCGCGACGCCTCCTCCGAGGAGGACCTCGTCCTTCCCGATGTGGGCCATCGCTCGCTCGGTGACCTCCGTGAGCATCGCGAACGCGATCTCCTGGATCGAGAACGCGAGGTCCTCGAGGGTCCGACCCGCGCGCCGCAGGGCGAGGGCCGCGGTCAGGATCCCGCTGAAGGCCACGTCCATCCCCTTCACGCTGTACGGGAGCGGCAGGAGGGCGGACCCCGCGGCGGCGAGCGTCTCCAGGACCGGGCCGCCCGGGAACGGGAGGCCGCACTCCCGCGCGAACTTGTCGAGCAGGTTCCCGACTCCGATGTCGAGGGTCTCGCCGAAGACGCGGTACCGGCCGCGCGCGAACGCGATGACCTGCGTGTTCCCGCCGCTCACGTACAGGAGGACGGGGTCCTCGCACGGGGTCGTGCCCCGGCCGATCTCGATGTGCGCGACGCAATGGTTCACGCCGATCAGGGGTCGGTCGAGGGCGAGGGCGAGGGCCCGCGCGGCCGTCGCGACCGTGCGGAGGCACGGCCCGAGCCCCGGCCCTTGGGAGAACGCGACCACGTCGACGGCGGACGGGTCCACGTGGGCCGCGTCGAGGGCCTTTCGCAGCAGCGGGACGACGGCGTCCGCGTGGTGGTTCGCGGCCTCCCGCGGGTGGATCCCGCCCGCCTGGGGTCGCACCATGTCGATCTCGTTCGCGAGGACGCGGCACGACTCGTCCACGATCCCGACGCCGACCGTATGGGCCGTGCCCTCGATCCCGAGGCAGAGCATCCAGGACGGCACGACGGAGGCGGGAGAAAGGGTTTGCGGCCCGCGAGGGATAAATGGCGGCCCCGCCTTGCCGCCGGGTGATGGCCCCGCCGGCCCGCGGTCCCCTCCTGTACGCGTACTCCCCGATCCCCGCGAACCCGATGTCCGTCGCGATCCTGCTCCTCGTCCTGGTCGTCACGTTCGGGCTCGGACCCATCGCCGCGGCGCCCGCGGGGCTGTGGCCCCTCGGCGGGCTGTGCTTCCTCCCTCTCGCGGGCATCCTCCTGTGGATCGTCGCGTACCGGCCGAGCCCCACGTTCGTCTACGAGGGGGGGATCGAGGTCTCCCTTCCGCTCTGGAGGCGGATCGCGGGCGAGGTCCGGTACGTCCCCTGGGCCGACGTCCGCGACGTATACCCCGCGAGCTACGAGGTCGCGGGCTCTTTCATGTCCCCGTTCGCCTCGTCCGCGGGGACCCTCGTCCACGTGGGCCTGGGGATCGAGACGCGGGACGGCCGCAGGCGCCTCGTGCGCTTCACCCCGGGGGCGATCCGGGCCTTCCGAGCGGAGTCGCCCGCGTTCCAGGACGCGATCGGGATCATCCGCGAGCGGTTCGCGCGGGCGGGCCGGCCGATGGTCACGACGGCCCGGCCCATGACCGACGAGGAAGTCCTCGGGCTCCAGGAGGCGGCGCGCAGGCCCCTCGTGTCCGTCGCGTCCGTGTTCCTGGCCTTCTTCCTGCCGCCGGCCCTCGTGGCCGGCATCCTCGCGGGGGCCTCGGCCTTCGGGACCCCGATCACCCCGGCCCTCGCGGGCATCGCGATCGGGGCCGGAGGGGTCCCGCCCGCGGCCTCCATGGTGTGGACGCTCCGCCGGAGCGAGGCCCGGAACGCGATGTTGAGCGAGCTCGCGAAGTTCCAGGAGAGCCGCCGAGAACGGCCCGCGACGGATGACCCTGGGTCCGCGTGAGAGGACGATCACCCAGGCCGGGCCGGGGGTCCGTCCTCGAGGAGCCGGACCCGGTCCGGGTCGCGCACGTCGTACACGCGGCCTCGCCACCGCACCACGTCGGGGTGGCGGGTCCGGAGGAGACCCCACATCATGAGCCAGGGCACGGCGACGGCCGCGAGGGAGGAGCGCCACGCGGGCACGTGCCACGCCCCGTCGACCGCGGGGGAGGCGGACAGGAACGCGCGCCGCCGCAGGGCGGCCTTCGCGGCGGTCGCGGGGACGGTCGCGAGGAGCAGGGCCGCCGGTCCGAGGAACGAACGATCGAGGAGGAACCCGAGGACCACGGCGATGAGGCCGAGGACGACCGCGCCGTTGAAGACGCCGAACGCGGCCGCCGCGTACTTCCGGAGCTCGGGCTGGTAGAGGACCGCCATCGTCATCTGGCGGAGGCACCACTCGACGCACCCCGCGCGGTCGCCCCCTTCCAGGGTGGGCACGAGGGCCGCGGGGGCGTACGCGATCCGCAGCCCTTCCTCCCGCACGGCCCGCGTGAGGACGAGGTCGTCGCTCAGGACCTCGCGCCAGCGCTCGGGGAGCCGCAGCCGCGGCAGGTGCTCACGGCGCACCGCACACGAGCCACCCCAGACGTAGTTCCGCTCCGGATCGAAGAGGACGTTCGCGCTCACGGCGTTCCACTCGGATCGGACGAGCGCCCAGAAGCCCGGATCCGGCGGGACGTACCAGCGGAACCCGGTCGACGCACCGACCGTGACGTCCGCGAGGGGCTGGACGAGCTGCCGTAGCCAGTCCGGGCCCGGACGGATGTCCGCGTCGGCGAAGACGACGACTTCGTCGTCGGGCTCGAGATGGGACAGGCCCGTCCTCAGGGCGTTCACCTTCCCTCCGAGCGTCGAGGGCCACGCGACGATCGTGTCGACGCGGCGGGTCGGATGGCCCGGGGCGACGGACCGAGCCCGATCGAGCCCCTCGTCATCCGCCGCGTCCGCGACGACGACGAGGCGATAGGACGGATAGGCCTGCTCGAGGATCGCGCGCAGGTTCGCGTCGAACCCGTCGTCCGTCCCGCGGACCGGGAGGAGGACCGCGGCGCGAGGCAGGAACGCGCCCAAGGCCATCCGGAGGGCGCGCCGCACGTGGCCCCGAAACCGGAGTCCCTGGACCAGGCTGAGCCCGTTCGCGATGAGCGCGAGCCCGCCGAGCACGAGGAACGTCCACACGAGGAGCTCGAGGAGCACGCCGCGCGGAAGCGTCCCGCGTGGGTTAAACCTTCAGGCGCGCGGGGTCAGGGGCTCGGCCGGGCAACGGGGACCGCGGCGCCGCAGTGCGGGCAGTGCGGGAACGTGGAGGAGAACAACATCCCGCACGACACGCACGCTCGCAGCCCTCCGGCTCCGGGCGCGGTTCCGGACCCGACGACGATCGCGATGGCCCCGCCTGCGACCGCCAAAGCCATCCCGATGCCGAATCCCGCGAGCCCGAATCCGCTCAGGGCCCCGAACACGACCATCACGATGCCCCAGAGCACGCCGTGCTCGGGGCGGCGGAACACCATGGCGGCCCCCAGCACGACGAACGCGCCCGCGACGATCCCGAGGAACAGGCCGAAGATCCCGTAGAACGGCGGCCCCGCGAATCCATACAGGAAGAGCGGGTAGAACATCGCGATGGTCACCAAGATGGCCAACCCGCCGACGAGGCCGAACACGAACGCGAGAGCGGATCGATGATCCCGCACCGGACATCCCTCGGGCGTCCCATCCGCGGCGCGGGTATTTGTGACTTGTCCGTTCCCGCCAGACCAGGAGCGGTCAGGGCGAGGCGACCAGGACGTCCTGTCCCTCGACCCGGACCTCGAACGTGCGGAGCCTCGCGACCGGGTTCGCCACGTTCTGCCCCGTCCGCACGTCGTACTCCCAGCCGTGCAAGGGACACGTGACGACGGTCCCGTCCACGAACCCCTCGCCCACGGGCCCGCCCCGGTGAAGACACACGTTCGAGGTCGCGTAGAACGCGCCGTCCACGTTGAACAGGGCGACCGGGTGGCCCGCGACGACGACGACCTTCGAGCCGCCTGGAGGGACCTCGTCGACCGTCGCGACCTTCGCGAAGGCGCCCACCATCCCGGACGATGCCCGCGGCGGCCATGAACCTTCCGAGCCGCGTGTCGGAAGCTTTATCGCGGTCCCGCCGCATCGACCGCCGAGGGACCTGAGATGACCCGCGAGGAGAAGGCCAAGTTCGCGGCCCAGTGCAGGGAGTTCGCGCTCCAGATGTCGCGCCTCGAGCAGGCGATCGGCGGGCTCGACGCGCGCCTTACGAAGGACGAGCAGCGCGAGGCGATGAAGGAGGTCTTCGACTGGCTCGGCACGACGACGGACATCCCGCCGAACTCGATGAGCCGGGAGTGGGCCCGCGAGCTCCTGGCCCAGGTCAGCGCCCTCGCGCTGTTCGACAAGTACGAGGGCTCGCCGGACTCGTACATCGTGTGAGCGAAGGTTTTTCCCGGCCCGGGCGTTCCACTCCTCCCTGGAGGCGGCCCTGGTGTTCCGCAACGAGCGCACGTGGCAGAACGCGGTCGAGGCGAACAAGGCGGAGGAGTTTCACCAGGCGTACGAGGCCGCCGTCGAGAAGGTCCAGACCGAGTTCGGGAAGAAGCATCCGATCCTGATCGAATGGGAGGAGGCCTGGGCCCGCGAGACGTTCGATGACACGTGCCCGTTCAACACGAAGGTCGTCCTCGGTCGTTTCCAGAAGGGGACCCGCGCGGACGCGAAGAGGGCCATCGACGCGGCCCGGAAGGCGTTCCCGGCCTGGTCCGGGACGGACTGGCGGGAGCGGGTGCGGATCTTCCGCCGGGCGGCGGACCTCGTGTCGGAGCGGAAGTTCGCGTACGCGGCCCTCATGTCGTTCGAGAACGGGAAGACCCGGTACGAGGCCATGGCCGACGTCGACGAGACGGCGGATCTGATCCGCTGGTACGCCGAGGAGATGGAGCGGAACGAGGGCTACGTCCGGGCCATGGGCCGATTCCTGCCGAACGAGACGACGCGGTCCGTCCTCAAGCCGTACGGGGTGTGGTCCGTCGTCGCGCCGTTCAACTTCCCGTTCGCGATCGCCGCGGGGATGTCGAGCGGCGCGATGATCGCGGGGAACACGGTCGCCTTCAAGCCCGCGAGCGACACGCCGTTCATGGGGCTCAAGTTCGCGGAGCTCCTTCGGGAGGCCGGCGTGCCGCGGGGCGTGTTCAACTTCGTCACCGGGCCGGGACCCACGGTGGGCCAGGAGCTCGTCGACAACCCGGGCGTGGACGGCTTCATCTTCACGGGCTCGCGAGACGTCGGATTGCGCGCGTTCCGCACGTTCACGGAGACGATGCCGAAGCCGATCGTCACGGAACTCGGCGGGAAGAACCCCGCGATCGTGAGCGCGAAGGCGAACCTCGAGAAGGCCGCGCTCGGCGTGATGCGCGCCGCGTTCGGCTTCGCCGGCCAGAAGTGTTCCGCGTGCTCCCGCGTCCTCGTCGACAAGCGCGTGAAGAAGGCGTTCGTGGAACGCCTCGTCGCGGAGACCCGCAAGATCAAGGTCGGCGATCCCACGAAGCGAGACGTGTACCTGGGCCCCGTGATCAACGACGCGGCCGTCACGACGTACGCGGAGTCGATCGCGCTCATCCGGAAGTCCGGCGGGAAGCTCCTCGCGGGCGGGACCGTCCTGAAGGGGGACGGCCTGTTCGTCGAGGCCGCGATCGTGGACGGCCTGCCCAGGGACCACCCGATCAACACGGACGAGCTGTTCGTCCCGATCCTGAGCGTGATCGAGGTGGACGGCCTCGAGGACGCGATCCGCGTCGCGAACGACGTGGACTATGGCCTCACGGCGGGCGTCTTCAGCGAGGACCCTGCGGAGGTCGAGCGGTTCTTCCGCGAGGTCCAGGCGGGCGTCCTGTACGCGAACCGCGAGGCGGGCGCGACGACGGGCGCCGTGGTCGGGGTGCAGCCGTTCGGAGGCTGGAAGATGTCCGGGATCTCGGGGAAGTCCGCGGGCGGTCACTACTACCTGCCTCAGTTCATGCGGGAGCAGAGTCAATCCGAGTACGCGTGAGGCGCCTCAGGGCTTGAGCCGGCTCATCCGCTCGAGGAACCGGTGGAACCGGGATAGCCGGGCGCTATCCGGGAGGAGCCGGGTCGGGATGGGCGTCACGGCGGGCCACGGCGCGACGCGGGTCCGCCAGCGCACGAGGACGTACGTCCCGGGCACGACGGTCAGGAGGCCGAGGGCCAGGCCCAAGAGCCGGAGGTCCGAGGTCGCCGTGGTGACGAACCCGACGAGGGGGAGGAGGCCCACGAGGCCGAGCGTGAACGCGAACGCGCCCATCGAGAGGACGGTCGCCCGCTGGCCGGGCTCGAGGCGGCGGTTCAGGAACGCGGTCGTCAGGGGCGAATGGAGGCTCCACGCGACGTACATCGGTGCCTGCGCGAACACGGCGTACCACGCCGCCCCGAGGGCCCACAGGCCGACGAACGACGCCGCGGACACGGCGACGAGGAACGCGAGGGTGCCGAACTCCCCGAGGGCGGCCGCGAGGTCCCCCGCGAAGGCGGACACGGCGGCTGCGACGAGGAGGAACGCGCTCACCCACAGGGCCACCTCGGCCTCCGAGAAGCCGAGCGCCTGGGTGAGGTAGATCGGCCGGAACAGGGCCATCGCGTAGAGGGCCGTCCCGAGGACGACTTCGAGGCCGATCAGGAGGGCAATCCCCTCCCGGCGCCGGACCACGCGCCAGCCCTGGACGAGCTGCTCGCCGAACGTCGGCTCCGTGGTCCGCGCGACGTCCGGCTCCACGAACGTGGCCGCGATCCCGATCGCGACGAGGTTCCACGCGGCCCCCAGGAGGAGGGTCATCTGGATCTGGCCCGTCCACGCGACGACGAGCCCGCCCGCGAACGCGCCCGCCGCGTTCGAACCGAGCTGGATCGTCGTCATCCGACCGATCGTCCGCGGGAACTCGGCCTCGTGGCCCGCCTCGAGGAGCGCCTCGTACAGGTAGGCGGACGTCCCGATGGAGAACGCGGCCCCGAGGGACCACACGATGTTCGCGACCTGGTACTCGAGGAACGAGGCCCCGAGGCCGTACCCGAGGATCCCCGCAGTCCGGAACCCCTCGCTCAGGAGGATCGTCCGCTTCCGCCCGATCCGGTCCGCGACGACCCCGACGGGGAGCTGGAACACGAGCATCCCGACCCAGAACGTGACGTCCACGAACGTGAGCTCGAGGTCGGACGCGAGATGCCGCCGGAACCAGAGGGCCCAGAACGGGATCCAGATCGCGAAGGAGCTCGCGGCCGCGTACGCGGCGAACCGGAAGACCTTCGAGCGCGGCGCGTCCATGGACATCCGCGGGAATCTCGGGGTTATATATGGTCCTCGGGTTCCCGCTCTCCCGTGCGGCGGGACGCGCCCCGGCGTGCGCGGGAGGACGTGACATGCCGATCCTCGAGGTCCGCGGCCTGAAGGTCCACTACGGGACCCAGGAAGGGACCGTGCGCGCGGTCGACGGGGTCGACTTCACCCTGAACGAGGGGGAGTCCCTGGGCCTCGCGGGGGAGAGCGGTTGCGGCAAGACGACGGCGGCCCTCGCGATCATGGGCCTCCTCCCGCGGAACGGGCGGATTGCGGGGGGCTCGATCGGGTACATGGGGTACGACCTCGCGAGCCTGTCGGACGCCCAGCTCCGCGGGTTCCGCTGGAAGCACATCTCGATCATCTTCCAGGGGGCCATGAACGCCCTGAACCCCGTGAAGCGGGTCGGGGAGCAAATCGCGGAACCGATCGTCCTCCACGACAAAGTGGACCGCGAGGCCGCGGCGCGGCGGGTCGGGGAGCTCCTCGAGCTCGTCGGGATCCCGCGCGATCGCGCGTCCGAGTATCCGCACGAGTTCTCCGGAGGCATGCGCCAGCGGGTCATGATCGCGATGGCCCTCGCGTGCAACCCGCGCATCGTGATCGCGGACGAGCCCGTGACCGCGCTCGACGTGATGATCCAGGCCCAGATCCTGGAGCTCCTCGAGCGGCTCAAGCGGGAGCTCGGCCTGTCCATGATCCTCATCTCCCACGACCTGAGCGTGATGGCCGAGACGTGCGACACGATGGCCATCATGTACGCGGGGAAGACGGTCGAGACGGGCTCCGTGACGGACATCTTCAAGGCCCCGAACCATCCGTACACGAAGGACCTCATCGCGGCGTTCCCGGACATCGACGGGCCCGCGACCCTCCCGGCGTACATCCCGGGGCTCCTCCCGAGCCTCGTGGACCCGCCCGCGGGATGCCGGTTCCACACGCGGTGCAAGTACGCATGGTCCCACTGCGTGGACGCGGAGCCCCCGCTCCTCCCCGTGGCCGAGGGCCACCGGTCCGCGTGCCACCTGAACACGTCGGAGCCGCCGAGCCGATGACCCGCGAACCGTACCTCGTCCTGCGCGACTTCCGCGTGTGGTTCCCGAAGCGACGCGGCTTCCTCGAGGCCCTCCGCCGAGGGACGCCCGACTACGTGCGGGCCGTCGACGGGGTCGACCTGGACATCGGGAAGGGCGAGGTGTACTGCCTCGTCGGGGAGAGCGGCTGCGGCAAGACGACGACGGGGAAGGGGATCCTCCGGCTCGTCGAGCCACACTCGGGCGACGTGTTCGTCGGGGCGCCCCCTGCGGTGCTCCGGGAGTACGAGGCCGCGCGGACGGCCCACGACGAGGCGAAGGTCGAGTCGATCCGCCGTCGCTGGTCCCTCAGCTACAAGGAGCACGTGCGCTGGTCGACGGGGGACGTGCTCCGGTTCCTCGCCGCGGCCCTCGCCGCGACCGCGATCGGGACCGGGGTCACGGCGGCCCTGTTCGCCGGCCTCCTCGCGGCCCGGGCCACGGGCGCCGCGTTCGTCGCGTCGGCCCTCGCGGGGATCGCGGTCGGCGTCGTGGGGACGATCCCGCCCGTGAAGGTGCGGGACCGCGTGCCCCGCTACATGATGGGCTTCGCCCTCATCGCGACGGTCCTCGGGGACCTCGGAGGCGTCGCGTTCGCGCGGTGGGCCGCCGGGAACTCCCCGCGGCTCGATGCGGTCCTCGCGGCCGCGGCGGCCCTCGACCCGATCGGGATCCTCGTGCAGATCGCGGCCGCGGTCTCGACCGCCTCGTTCGCGGCGAAACGGGCGATCCGCTACTGGCGGGCCCGGATCGGCATCGAGGCGGACAAGCTCCGGAAACTGCGCAAGACCCTCCAGATCATCTTCCAGGACCCGTACGAGTCCCTGAACCCGAAGCACTCCGTGTTCGACATCGTGTCCGAGCCGCTCGTCGTGAACCGCCTCACGAAGGCCCCCGCGGAGACGCAGGCCCGGGTCCGGCAGGCGCTCCACGACGCCGGCCTGAGGCCCCCGGAGGACTTCCTGTACCGGTACCCGCACGAGCTGTCCGGCGGGCAGCGGCAGCGCGTCTCCATCGCGGGCGCCCTCGTCCTGGAGCCGGATTTCATCGTGGCGGACGAGCCCGTCTCCATGCTCGACGTGTCCATCCGGACGGAGATCGTGGAGCTCCTCCTCGACCTCCGGGACGCGAAGGGCCTCACGTTCCTCTTCATCACGCACGACCTGTCCCTCGCGTGGGTCCTCGCGGACCGGATCGGCGTGATGTACCTCGGGAAGATCGTGGAGCAAGGCCCGAAGGCCCAGGTGATCCGGAACCCGAGGCATCCGTACACGAAGGCGCTCCTGTCCGTCGTGCCCGTCCCGGACCCCGAGCGCAGGCGGCAGCGGATCATCCTGCGGGGGGAGCGGCCCGACCCCGCACACATCCCGGCCGGCTGCCGGTTCCATCCGAGGTGCCCGGTCGCGTTCGAGGCGTGCGGGTGGACGGCCGAGGAGGTCCTCGAGACGCTTCGGGAGATCGCGGCGGCGGGGGGCGGGTCCGCGGGGTTCCTCCAGGGAGCCTCACGGGACGGGCCCCTCGCGATCCGCGTGCCGTCGGCCGGACCGACGGACGCGTGGCTCCGCCGCGCGGTCGCGGAGCACGCGGAGACGCACCGGGCCCTCAAGGGGATCCGGGCGATCGAGACCTCGGGCGATTCCACCAGGATCGTCCTGCACGGGTTCGAGGAGCCGACCCTCCGCGCGGTCGCCCCGGACACGGAGGTGTCGTGCCACCTGTTCTCGGAGGGAGCCTATGCGGGCCCGGCCGCGTGACCTCGGGCTCGTCCTGGGGACCTTGCCTCCCGGGCCGCGGAACACGATCGCGGACGTGGGCGAGGTGCGGGTCGGGCACGTGACCCTCGTGGAGGGCGACGGCCCCCTCGTCCCCGGGAAGGGGCCCGTGCGGACCGGCGTGACGGTCGTCGTGCCTCACCGCGGGAACGTCTGGACGGATCGTCTCAAGGCCGCGTGGGACACGATCAATGGATCCGGGGAGCTCACGGGCTCCCTCGAGATGCGGGAGTCCGGGACCCTTCCGACCCCGATCGGGCTCACGACGACGAACTGCGTCGGGAACGTGTCCACGGGGCTCGTCCATGCCGTGCTGGAGTCGAACCCGGACGCGGACGCGGTCATCCCGGTCGTCTCGGAGTGCGATGACTCGGACCTGAACGATGCGCGCGGTTTGCACGTGAAGCCGGCCCACGCGAGGGACGCCCTCGCGGCCGCGGGGCCCGATTTCGCCCACGGGACCGTCGGCGCGGGGACCGGGATGACGTGCTGCGACTACAAGGGCGGGATCGGGTCCGCGTCCCGGCGGATCGGGGCGCAGGACGGCGGGCACGCGGTGGGCGCGCTCGTCGTCTCCAACTTCGGTCTGCGGGAGCACCTGACGATCGCGGGGGTCCCGGTGGGCCGCGAGCTCATGCGCCTCGAGTCGGGCGCGGGCCGGACGCGGAGCCGCGCGAAGTCGATCGTGATCGTCCTCGCGACGGACGCGCCCCTGTCGTCGCGCCAGCTCGGGCGCGTCGCGCGCCGCGCGTTCCTGGGCCTCGCCCGGACGGGATCGTTCAGCGGCGACGGGAGCGGAGACATCGCAATCGCGTTCTCCACGGCCCAGTGGGTGCCCTACGGGGCTGGAAGCGAGCCGCTCGCGGAGGTCCGACTCCCAGACCCCCGCCTCGACCCGCTGTTCCTCGCGGCCGTCGAGGCGACCGAAGAGGCCATCGTGGACTCCCTGTTCACCGCGACCACGGTCGTCGGCCGGGACGGGCACACGGCCCGCGAGCTGCCCCTCGCCGAGACCATCGACATCCTCGACCGGTACGGGCGCATCGCATAGGACGGCAGGCCGACGTGGAGCGAGTCCGTCGGGAGTTAACCTCGTTCAAGGTTAACAGCCCGCGCGGAGCCGCGCGCGTCCCGGCACAATCCTTACAACCTTTCCCGGCATGGCCGGGGACCGGTGAGGAGCCGATGGAGAAACTCATCATCACGGTCGCGCCGACGGGGTCCGTCCCGCGGAAGAAGGACACGCCCCACGTGCCCGTGACGCCGGACGAGATCGCGGAGACGGCCTACGCATGCGAGCAGGAGGGGGCCGCGATCATCCACGTGCACTGCCGCGACGAGGCCGAGAAGCCCACGTCGAAATACGAGGTCTTCAAGGAGACCGTCGACAAGATCCGGCGGAGGACGAAGCTCGTCGTGATGACGTCCACGAGCGGGATCGCGGGGCAGACGGACGAGGACCGCGCCGCCCCCTTCCGCACGAAACCCGAGATGGGCAGCCTGACCACGTCGACCCTGAACTTCGCGGGGCGCAAGCCGTCCGTGATCTACATCAACACGGTCGAGACGGTCCAGTTCCTCGCGAAGGAGATGCTCACGCGGGACATCAAGCCCGAGATCGAGGCGTTCGACGTGGGGTTCATCCAGCAGGGGAAGAAGCTGATCGAGGCGGGGCTCGTGAAGGAGCCCGCCCACTTCCAACTCGTGATGGGCGTCGACGGAGGGATCCCCGCGACCCCGGACAACCTGCTCCACATGAGGGACCAGCTCCCCCCCGGCTCGACGTTCGTCGTCGCGGGGATGGCTCGGATGCAGCTCCCCATGACGACGATGGCGATCGTGATGGGCGGACACGTGCGGGTGGGCCTCGAGGACAACCTGTACCTGAGGAAGGGGGTCCTCGCGCGGAACGAGGAGCTCGTCGCGCGGGCGAAGCACCTCGCGGACGACCTGCAACGGGATGTCGCGACCGCCGACGAGGCCCGCGCCATCATGGGGCTGCCGCCCCGCGAGTGAGGTCCCCGCGACTTGCGTGGCGCGACCCGGCGAGCGTTCACGCGAGGGAGGCCACGACGCCCTCGAACGTCTCCAGCGTGCGGTCGATCGCGATCGGATCGTGCGCGGTCGAGACGTAGAACGGCTTCCCCGGCTTCACGAAGATGCCGCGAGACAGGAGGGTCTCGTCGAGGCGCTTCCGCACGGCCGGGTCCGCCGTGAGCGTGTCCCGATAGTTCCGGAGCGGAGCGCGGGTGAACAGGATCGAGAAAACGCTCCCGAGCCCGGGTACCTGGGCGGGCATCCCGGCCTCGTCGAGGGCGGCCTGGAACCCTTTTCGCAGGCGCTCGGACTCGTCGTTCAGCACGTCCATCACGTCGGGCGTCTCGAGCTCGTCGAGGGTCGCGAGGCCCGCGGCCATCGCGATCGGGTAGCCGGCGAACGTGCTGCTGTGGAAGAACTCCCCCCGGTCCGGGTCCGCGACGGCCAGGATGTCCGCCCGTCCGAGGAACGCGCCGCACGGGAGGCCGCCTCCGATCACCTTGCCGAGGCACGTGAGGTCCGGCGTCACGCCGTAGTGGTGCTGGGCCCCGCCGAACGTGACGCGGAAGCCGCTCATCACCTCGTCGAAGATGAGGGGCACGTCGTGCGCCTCCGTGACCTCGCGGAGGCCCCTGAGGAATTCGGGGTCGGCGGGGATGTAGGACCGCTCGACGGGCTCGAGGATCACGCACGCGAGGTCGTCCGCCCGCTCGCGGATCCGACGATCCGTCTCCGCGAGATCGTTGAAGGGCAGGACGAGCGTGTTCTCGAGGACGTGGGCCGGGGTCCCGCGGGAGCCGGACACGGGCCTGTAGTCCGGCGTGAGCTGGGCCTTCGTCGGCGTGTGGCTCACGAGCAGGTCGTCGATCCCGCCGTGGAAGTGCCCCTCGAACTTCCCGATCACGGCCTTCCGGCGGTACGCGCGGGCGAGCCGGACCGCGTGGAGGGTCGCCTCCGTCCCCGAGAGGGTGAACCGCATCCGCCCGTCCGGGAGGAAGATCTTGAGGAGCCTCTCCGCGAGGGCCGCCTCCCGCTCGTGCGGGGTCCCGAACATCGTCGTGCCCGCGTCGTCGAGAGCCTCG
The DNA here is from genome assembly GCA_035283365.1 of Thermoplasmata archaeon. Lineage (GTDB taxonomy): Archaea > Thermoplasmatota > Thermoplasmata > RBG-16-68-12 > RBG-16-68-12 > RBG-16-68-12. Next base: position 21,725 of record DATETY010000012.1, read on the forward strand.
TGGATCGCCTTCATCACGCGGGGATGACCGTGGCCCAGGATGAGGGGACCGAACGAGAGGCAGTAGTCGATGTACTCGTTCCCGTCGACGTCCCACAGGCGGCAGCCGCGGGCCTTGCGCATCGCGATCGGGTACGGCGCGAAGTACTTCACGGACGCCGTCACGCCGCCGGGCATGGACCGCCGGGCGCGCTCGCTGTACGCGTGGGACCCCTTCGTACGGCCCGGGGCGACGTCCTTCCCCATCGTGTCGGGCGCGGCCATCGCGGATCGGTCCCTAGAACCTTGCGGCCCCGATCACCCGGCCTTCTCCGAGTGGACGGGACACGGCCGGCCCGCCTTGCACAGGCGGCACTTCTCCCGCTTCAGGACGGGCAGGGGCTTGATCATCCGACCGTACTTCCGGCGCGGCGTCCCCTCACCTCAGACGGCCTCGACGAGGGGGATCTCTTCCTCGAATCCGCGGATCATCTCCACGACCTCCTCGAACGCCTCGAGGTGCCGCCGCACGTCGTCCATCGTGTGCGCGACCGCGGTCGTCCACTGCTCGTCCGGGCCCGTCGCCATCGGGATGATCCCGCGGTTCATCATCGCGGTCGAGTACGCCCACCACTGGCCCACGCGTACGGAATGGAAGGAGCGCCAGTCCACGACGGGCGTGCGGCTGAAGTGGACCGCGCCCGAGATCCCGCGATACTGGACCGTCATCGGGAGACCGCGGTCCGCGATGAGGTCCGTGTAGCCTCTCCCGAGGGCGTCCCCGATCCGCTGGGCGTGGCGCATCCCCGCGCGCGTGAGGATCTTCGTCTGGGTCACGTACGCGGCCTCGATGCTGACCGGGTTCGAGTTGAACGTCCCCGCGTGGGCGATCTGTCCCGGCACGACCGCGTCCATGACCTTCGCCGTGCCGCCGACCGCGCCGATCGGGAACCCGCCGCCGATTGCCTTCCCGAACACCTTCACGTCCGGGCGGACGCCGAACGCCTCCTCCGCGCCGCCGTAGAACTTGCCGCCCGTCTTCACCTCGTCGAAGATGAGCAACGCGCCCGTCTCGTCCGCGATCCGCCGCAGGCCCTCCAGGAACCCCGGCTTCGGGAGCACGAACCCCATGTTCATCGGGATCGGCTCGAGGATGATCCCCGCGAGGTCGTCCGCGTGCTCCTCCGCGAGGGCCGCCGTCGCGTCGAGATGGTTGAACGGCGCGACGACCGCGCTGCGCACGAGCTCCTCGAGGAGCCCGCGGGACGCCGCCACGGGGGTGGGCCGACGAGCGGGACCCTCCCTCTCGACGGTCGGCTTGACGGACACCATGAGGCTGTCGTGGGACCCGTGGTAGCAGCCCTCGAACTTCATGATCTTCGAGCGGCCCGTGACCCCGCGGGCCAGGCGCACGGAGAACAGGGTCGAGTCGAGACCCGTCATGGAGAACTTGATCCGGTCGATCGCGAAGCGCTTCGTCATGTGCTCCGCGAGGGCCGCGGCGCGCTCCGGCTCGTACCCGAAGATCGTGCCGTTCGCGACCTGCTCCTTCATCGCGCGGACGAGGATGGGATGGCTGTGCCCCGCGACGAGCGCGCCGAACGCCATGTTGAAGTCGATGTACTCGTTCCCGTCGACGTCCCAGAGGCGCGAACCTCGCGCCCGCCGGAAGTACAGCGGGTACGGGTCCACGAGGCGGTAGTTCGAGTTGACCCCGAACGGGATCACCTTCTTCGCCGCCGCGAACGCCTTCGCGGATCCTTTCGTTCGCCTCTTGAACGCCTCGAGTTCCTCCTCCCACGACATCATGGTATCGATTGACACGTCGAACGCGCGGAAACTATAGATAGATTGCCGGACGCGCTGCACGTGGACGCATCCCCTTATATTCCGCCCTGTCGTTCCGCGCGCGATGCCCTTCGATGCGGTGATCCGCAACGGGCGGGTCCTCGACGGGTCGGGCACGCCGTGGCAGGTCCGCGACATCGGGATCCGCCGCGGGAAGATCGCCCAAGTCGGCCGGCTCAACCGCGCGAAGGCGGACCTCGTGATCGACGCGGACGGGAAGTACGTCGCGCCCGGGTTCATCGACATCCACACGCACAGCGACCTCGGCATCCTGGTCGAGCCGACCGCGGAGTGCGCGGTCCGCCAGGGCGTCACGACCCACGTGATCGGGAACTGCGGGGACAGCCCGGCTCCCGTGAGCGACCGCCACCGGGACCTCGCGAGGCGTCGCTTCGAGTACTACGCGAAGGAGGGCGTATGGACCTGGTCCACGTACCGGGAGTACCTCGCGTTCATGGACGCCCAGGGGGTCGGCGTGAACATCGCGGGCCTCGTCGGGCACGGGGCCGTCCGGCTCGCCGTGATGGGGTTCGAGGAGCGCGATGCGACCCCCGCGGAGATCAAGGAGATGAAGGCCCACGTGGAGGAGGCGATGCGCGCGGGGGCGTTCGGGATGAGCACGGGCCTCGTGTACCCGCCCGGATGCTTCGCGCCGACGGACGAGGTCGTCGACCTCGCGAAGGTGGTCGCCCGCCACGGCGGGTTCTACGCGTCCCACATCCGAGGGGAGCGCGAGACGATCGTGGAGGCCGTGCAGGAGTGCATCGAAATCGGGGAGCGCGCGGGCTTGCCCGTCCAGATCAGCCACAACAACCCGAAGTACGGCGGCTGGGGCAAGTCGACGACGATCCAGGCCATCTGGGAGGCCGCCCGGGCCCGCGGGATCGACGTGATGGTGGACAACGATTTGCACACGGACTTCGGGCCTCCGCTGAGCCATGCCCTTCCCCAGTGGACCCAGAAGCTCCCCACGCCGGACCTCCTGGCGATCCTCCGGGACCCGGAGCGACGCGAGGCCCTCAAGGAGGAGATCAAAGAGGACCGCCGGCCCGGCGCCGGGTACGTGGGGCTCCTCGTGCACGACCGGTTCGACCGCGTGTTCCTCCTGCGATGCCCGCACGACCCCGCGACGGAGGGCCTCACGATCGCGCAGCTCGCCGCGAAGCGCGGGGTGGACCCGTGGACCGCGTACTTCGACGTGATCCTCGAGGAGGAGGACGAGGCCGCCGGCCTGTTCGACTACATGGACCTCGAGGAGATCAAGGCCACGATCGCCCATCCGCTCGTCATGATCTGTTCGGACGGCTGGGTCGCTCCGAAGGAGCAGCGGACCGCGACGAACGCGCCGTACCAGCCGTGCACGTACGGGGAGTACGCGGGCCTCCTCGAGCGGTTCGTCGTGAAGGACAAGATCCTCCGGCTCGAGGAGGCGATCCGCAAGTGCACGTCCATGCCCGCCGCGCGCCTCGGCCTCCCGGACCGCGGCCTCGTGCGGAAGGGATGCTTCGCGGACCTCGTCGTGTTCGACCTCCCGCGCGTGCGGGACCGCGCGACGAACCTGTGGCCCCACCCGCACCCGTTCGAGAACTACCCGCACGACTTCCCCGAGGGGATCGACTGGGTCCTCGTGAACGGCGCCGTCGCCGTGGAGGACGGCACGTCCACGGGCGCCCTCGGGGGACGCGTCCTGCGACGCCGGTGAGGCGGCCCTCTCATCGATGATAACGGCGGCGGAGTCTTGATAGCCCGCCGGGCCGACTCGGACCCGCTTGGACCAGTCCGGAGTCTTGAAGGCGAAGGTGTGCCTCGTCGGCGAGGCGGCCGTCGGGAAGACGTCGCTCATCCGACGCTACGTGGACAACGCGTTCGACGACAAGTACATCTCGACCCTCGGGAGCAAGGTGAGCCTGAAGAAGATCTGGCTCACGCCGAAGAACGACGCGACGAAGATCCTCGAGGTCCAGCTCTCCCTGTGGGACCTCATCGGGGAGCGGTCGTACCTGGAGACCCTGCACCAGGAGTACCTGAAGGGGACGCAGGGCCTCATCGCGGTGTGCGACGTGACCCGGTACTCGACGTTCGAGGCGCTGGACCAGTGGATCACGGCCACGTTCAAGATCGCGGGCCAGGTCCCTCTCGCGATCGTCGTGAACAAGCTCGACCTGAAGGACCAGGTCATGTGCCTGTACGACGAGGCAGAGCCCCAGGAGAAGGCGGTCCGGTACGGCGGGTTCTCCCTGTGGACGAGCGCGAAGTCCGGGGAACGGGTGAACGACCTGTTCGGCCGGCTCTCCCTCGGGATCGTCCGGAAGATCGCCCGGACCGAGTATGCGTGACGCGGAATCGGACAGGATAACGGGGGGAAAACCTTCATCCCCCGTCAGGGAGGGATGGCCCGCGCATGCATCGGCTCCGGGCCCGGGGCGAGCCAGAGGCCGTCTTCGCGTCCATCCAGGGCCGGCTCAAGGTCCTCGGGGCCGCGACGCGGCTCGTGGACCCGGCGTCGATCACCCTCCTCTTCGACATGGCGTTCCCCCGGGACGCGCCGAGCTCCCGATTCTTCCTCGCCGTCGTACCCGCGGAGGACGCGGGATGGAGCGACGTCGCGGTCGCGCGGCGGAGCAACGACCGCCGCCGGAACTTCAAGGCGATGATCGTCGGAGAAGGCGACCCGATCGAGGAGGACGTCCTTCAGCTCCTCGTCGGGGAGACGCACGCCACCTGAGGCACCCAGCGCGGGGCCCGCGTCATGCTTAAGTAGGGACGCCGAGGTGGCGCGCACACGATGTCGTCATGGACTCGCGCGATCGGCGCCCTGGCCGTCCTCGACACGGTCCTTGCGGCCGCGTCGTCCGGCCTGTTCCTCCTGAAGGCCGCCGCGGGCGTCACGATCCCGGGCCTGTACCTCCCGGTCCTCCCCGAGATCCCGGACGGCGTCAAGGTCGGCCTCCTCTGGATCCCGGCCGGAATCCTCGTGAGCGCGTGGCGGCGCTCCCGAAGGACCGCGCAGGAGCGGTCGGCGACCGGGCGGCGGGATCGGATCGGAGTCGCGGCGCTCCTCGTGACGGCCCTCGCGGGCGTCGCGACGGTCCTCCTCCTCGCGGGGTTCGCTGGGATCACGATCCCCGGCGCGTACGTGTCGGTCCTGCCCGAGGTGCCGGACAGCGTGAAGGTCGGACTCCTCTGGATCCCGGCCCTCGTGTTGTTCGCGGTCTGGAGGCGGAGCCGGCCCGCGGCGGCCCGTCCCGCGGATCCCCCCGTCCCGGAGATCGACCCGCCCGCCGGGGAGGACGGCGGCCCCATCGCGGTCGTCCGGAACGTCGTGAAGGTGTACGAGACGGGTCCCGTGAGGGTCGATGCGTTGCGGGGCATCGACATGGAGGTCCGCCGGGGGGAGATGCTCGCGATCGTGGGTCCGTCCGGGTGCGGGAAGACGACCCTCCTGAACTGCCTCTCGAGCATCGACGAGGTCACGGAGGGCGAGGTGATCATCGCGGGCCGACGCCTCAGCGACATCTCCGACTCGGAGAAATCGGACTTCCGGGCCGAGCGGATCGGCTTCGTGTTCCAGGCCTACAACCTGATCCCTGTGCTGCGGGTCGTGGAGAACGTGGAGCTGCCTCTCCTCATCCTGGGGGAGGACCCGAAGGCGGCCCGCGCGAAGGCGCTCGGGGCCCTGCGGTCCGTCGGGCTCACAGGGGAGGCGAACCGCAGGCCCAGCGAGCTGAGCGGCGGGCAGCAGCAGCGAGTCGCGATCGCCCGGGCCCTCGTGAACCGCCCCACGATCGTCTTCGCGGACGAGCCCACGGGGAACCTGGACAGCGAGACGACCCAGGAGGTCGTGGCCCTGCTCAAGCAGCTCAACAAGGAATCCGGCCAGACGTTCGTGCTCGTCACGCACGACCCGAACGTCGCGCGGATCGCGGACCGGATCATCGCGATGCGGAGCGGCCGGATCGAGAAGGTGTACCGCCCCACGGAGTTCTGAGGGCATGGCCCACGAGGGACCCTACCTCGCCGCGGTCGGGCTCGTCGTCCTCGCGCTGCTCGCCCTCGGAGTCCGGCGTCGCATCCTCTTGCGGGTCGCCGTGCGGAACGTGGGCCGGCGGAAGACGCAGGTCGTCCTCGCGGTCGCGGGCCTCCTCGTCGCGACGTCCATCCTGAGCGGGAGCTTCGTGATCGGGGACAGCCTGAACTACTCGATCCGCGCGGAGGTGTTCCGCGACCTCGACGTGATCGACGAGACGGTCGTCCTGGGCGGGGACGAGGGGAGTGGCCAGTTCTTCAACGCGAGCGCGTACGACGGGCTCGCGGCCCGCCGGGCCGACATGCCTTCCGTGGACGGCCTCGGGCCGCGGATCGCCGCCCGGGTGAGCATCCTGAACCCGGCCGCGGAGCTGTTCGAGCCTCGCGGCTGGCTCGTCGGGTTCGATCCCGCCGCGGACCCCGGCCTCTTCGTCCGATCGGACGGCACGCGGTCCGACGGAGCCGAGCTCGGGACGGGCCAGGCGTACCTGAGCGACGCGCTCGCGTCGTCCGTCGAGGCGCATCCGGGGGACGACCTGTCCGTGTTCCTGGGGACCTCGCCCTCCCCGACGGTCCTCGAGGTGCTCGACGTCCTGAGGCCGGAGGCCAAGGGGCGCTGGCTCGGCCAGCCCGTCCTGTTCGTCTCCCTCGCGGACGCGCAGGGCCTGCTCGGCGTGCCGGGGCGGATCAACCAGATCGTCGTGTCGAACGCGGGCGGCGTCGAGGAAGGGGTCGGGGCGACGGACGCGGCCATCGCGGAGGTCGACGCGGCCCTCGGGCCGGGCCACCCGTACACGATCCGGGACGTGAAGCGCGACGCGCTGGAGGACGCGGACCAGGCCGCGGACACGCTCACCCAGCTGTTCGTCCTCCTCGGGGCGTTCACGGTCATCGCGGGCCTCATGCTCATCGTGAGCATCTTCACGGTCCTCGCGGAGGAACGGAAGACCGAGATGGGGATCCAGCGGGCGATCGGGATGCGGCGCGGGCAGCTCACGGAACTGTTCACCCTCGAGGGGTTCCTGTACGCCATGGCGAGCGCGGCCCTCGGGGCCGTCGCGGGGCTCGTCGTCGCGGGCGTGATCCTCCTCGCGATCAACGAGATCTTCGCGGGGGACGGCGGGATCGCCCTCCGGTGGGACGCGGACAGCCTCCTCGTGGGGTTCGCCCTCGGGTTCCTCATCACGATCGCCACGATCACGTTCACGTCGGGCCGGATCAGCCGGCTCAACATCGTCCGCGCCGTGAGGAACATCCCGGAGCCGGTCCTGCACCGCGCGACCCGCGGCCAACTCGTCGCGGGAGGCCTCGTCCTCGTGGCCGGGGCCGCGATGACGGCCGTCGGATATCAGGGGCAGCGCGCGATTCTGTTCAGCCCGGGCGTCGCCCTGATCATCCTGGGAGTCGCCCAGCTCGGGCACCGGGCCGTCGGGACGCGTCGCGCGTTCACCGCGGCGGGCGGGCTCATCGTCCTGTGGTTCGTCGCGCCGTACGAGTGGTTCCCCTCGGTCGCGCCGGAGATCACCCTGTTCATCGCGGTCGGGGTGTTCCTCGTCCTAGGGGGCGTCCTGCTCGTCGTGTTCAACAACGACATCCTCCTCACGGCGGCCGCGAGGCTCCTGAAGGGCCGTCGGAGGATGCAGCCGATCGTCCGCACGGCCATGGCGTACCCGATGAACCGCCCGTTCCGGAGCGGGCTCATGATCGCGATCTTCGCCCTCGTGATCTTCACGATCGTCGTGATGGCGCACATCCAGACCCAGGTCGGGCTGAGCGTGACGACGATCACGGAGGACGCGTCGGGCGGCTACGACATCTTCGCGGTCTCGAACCCGCGCGCCCCGATCTTCGACTTCGAGCCGAGGCTCGCGAACGCCTCGTTCGCGACGGACCTGACGGCGCACGAGGCCCTCCTGTTCGCGCCCGCGGAGCTCTCGCCCGGATCCGCGGGCGACTTCCGCTTCTACGAGGTGTACGGGACCGACGCGGGCTTCGCGGACCGGAACGGATTCACGTTCTTCCGGAAGGCGGACCGGTTCGCGACGGACCGGGACGTGTGGCGGGAGATCGCCGCGAACGGGAGCGCCGCGGTGATCGACCGGAGCGTCCAGCCCGTGGACTTCGGCCCGCCCGCGAGCAGCCTCCAGGTGGCCGTCGGGGACCGGCTCGACCTGAAGGACGCGTCGGGCGGCCTGCGGACCGTCGAGGTGATCGGGATCCTCGACTCGATCGCGGTGCGCGGGGTGTTCCTGTCTGCGGACCTCGTCCGGTCCGAGTTCGGCGCGGTCGCGCCGAGCTTCTTCCTCTTCGAGGTCGGTCCCGACGCGGACCCGGACGCGGTCGCGAAGGACCTCGAGCGGCTTTTCCTGCCGGAGCAGATGCAGACGATCGTCCTCGCGAGCGTCGTGCGGGAGAACCTCGAGTCCACGCTCAACTTCTTCGACCTCCTCCAGGGATACCTCGCGCTCGGCCTCCTCGTCGGGATCGCGGGGTTGGGGATCGTGACCCTCCGGAACGTGACGGAACGGCGGGCCGAGATGGGCGTCCTCCGCGCCCTCGGGTACCGGCGGAACATGATCCTCCAGAGCGTGTTCCTCGAGAACTCGTACGTGGCCCTCCTGGGGATCGGCCTCGGCGTTGTCCTCGGCATCCTCCTGTCCTACCGGATCTACGCGGACTACTTCACCGCGTCCCCCGCCTTCGTGATCCCGTGGGACGACATCGTCCTCGTCACGGTCGTGGCGTATGGGATGAGCCTCGTCTCCGCGGTGAGCCCCGCGATCCGCGCATCGCGCATCCCGCCCGCGGAGGCCCTCCGATACGTCGAGTGACGCGACGACCGACGGGCTCCTCACGAAGGCTCGGCGTCTCGAACTCGGAGGTCACGCGACTCCGCGGGCCGCCGACGTTACCGCTTGCCGTAATCATGAGTGCACGTCCACGCGGAAGCCTTAATGCGCCGAGGTCTTCGTGGGGGCCCGCCCATGGAGCGACGCCGGAAGACCGCGCTCGCGATCGGAGCCGTGGCCGCGGTGATCGCGCTCCTCGCCGCGGTGGTCCTCGCGCCCGGCCTCTTCGGGATCACGGGCCCGCCGGGAGGGCCGCTCGGGATCCCCGTGGGCGCCTTCCGAGGCCAGTACCACGACAGCGAGGACCTCACGAACCGGACCTTCGAGCGCATCGACGCCGCGATCGACTTCGACTGGGGAAGCGGTACGCCGGACCCGCGCCTCGCCCCCGACACGTTCAGCGTGCGCTGGGAAGGCCAGTGGGACGAGGCGTCCTCGGGCACGTACCGGTTCACGATCGTCACGGACGACGGGATGCGGATCTGGGTCGACGGCGCGTCCGGCTTCGACTCATGGGTCCCGCAGTCGGCCTCGACGCACACCCGGGACGTGGCGCTCGAGGCGGGACGCCACCTCATCCACGTCGAGTGGTTCGACCGTACGGGCAACGCGGTGGCCCGTGTGTCGTGGGCCCCGGCCGCCGGCCCGCCGGGCGGCACGGTGATCGTCTTCCCGTCCGTGGAGACGGGGCCGTCCCACCATGCCGGGGACACGGCGGACGACGTGGCGATCTGGATCCATCCATCGGACCCGTCCCTCAGCCTCGTGATCGGGGACGACAAGGACGGGGGGCTCATGGTCTGGGACCTCGACGGGATGGAGCTCCAGTACGTCGAGGGGACGAACTACAACAACGTGGACCTGCGGTACAACGTCCCGCTCGCGGGGCAGTTCCTCGGGGGGACCCCGCACACGACCGTGGCCCTCGTGGGCGTCGGGGACGAGCTCGGCTCGCAGATCGACTTCTTCAAGGTCGACCCCGGCGCCCGGAGGCTCGAGCCCGCGGGGAGCATCTCCACGACGATCGTCCCGTACGGGGCGTGCATGTACCACAGCCCGACGAACGGGAAGTACGACTACTTCGTGAACGACCAGAACGGGATGAACCAGCAGTGGGAGCTGCGGGACGCAGGGAACGGCGGGGTCGCAGGCACGCTCGTGCGCGAGTTCGACGTGGGCGGGATCACGGAGGGATGCGTGGCCGATGACGTCCTCGGTGCCTTCTACATCGGCGAGGAGGACCTCGGGATCTGGAAGTACGGAGCGGAGCCCGTGGACGGCAGCGCGCGGACCCAGGTGGACCGGACCGGATCGGGCGGCCACCTCGTGGCCGACGTCGAGGGCCTGTCGATCTATTACGCGGGGGCGAACGCCGGGTACCTGCTCGCCTCGAGCCAGGGGGAGAGCCGGATCGCCGTGTACACCCGGGAAGGCTCGAACGCCTTCCTCGGCGAGTTCACGGTCGGATCCAACGGGACGATCGACTCGACCGAAGGCACGGACGGGCTCGATGTGACCAACTTCCCCCTGGGGACCCGGTTCCCGCACGGACTCCTCGCGGTCCACGACGCGTCGAACTCCGGAGGGAGCGCCTCGAACGTCAAGTTCGTCCCGTGGGCTGCCGTCGCGAGCGGCCTGGGCCTCGTCGTGGACACGACCTGGGACCCTCGATCCGTAGGCGCGGCGGGGGCGCCGCCTTCCATGGGACCGGCCGGGCCAGGACCCGTCAGACCCGACGAGACGATCGACGAGCCCGCACCGACGAATCGCTGGGACGCGCGGGCCGCATCGGGCCGCCGGGAATAGTGGGCTCGACCGGATTCGAACCGGTGACCTTCACCGTGTCAGGGTGACGTCATGACCACTAGACCACGAGCCCGCGCCCGCGGCCTAAGTCCCGGGGCCGCATAAGGCTTTCCGAGACGACTCCACCGGAGCCCACAGAATCGTGATCCTCGTGGTCGCGTCGTGCTCGCGGTGCATCGCATCGCACGCCATGAGCCCGACCCACGTCCGCAATGGATGCATGGAGCAAGAGTTTCGGCACTACCCGCGCATCGACCGCAACGCGGCCGCAGCGGCCCGGGCCACGGCCTTCCGGGGATCCCGGGTTGCCCTCTCCAGCGGACCCACGGCCCGGAGGTCCCCGATCTCGCCGAGGGCCGTCGCGGCGGACTGACGGACGTACCACCGGGGATCGCCCAGCGCCTCGATGAGTGCGGGCACGGCTCGCGGGTCCTGGAACTTCCCCAGGACGAGCGCGGCGAGCACGCGCACGCCGCCGGACGGGTCACGGAGCCGCAGGATGATGCGCGGGACCGCGTCCATCGCCTCGAGACGGAGCAGGGCGACCATCGCCGCCCGGCGCACGCTCATGCCCGGATCCTCCAGGGCGCGCACGAGAGGGGGCACTGCGCGGGAATCGCCGATCCGACCCAGGGCGTCCGCGGCTCCCCGTCGCTCCGTGGCCGTCTTCGCTCCCGTCAGGACCTTCAGGAGCGCGGGCACGGTGACGGGCCCGAGGCGGACGAGGAGCGCCACAGCCTTGTCGCGAGCCGTCTGGTCCCGCCACCGAAGGGCGGGCAGCAGGAGGTCGAGCGCCCTCCGATCCCGCCGCGCGACGAGTACCGTGGCCTCTCGCAGGATCCTTCGCCAGGACTCGGGAGCGCGGACCAACGCGGGCCCATGGCGCGACGTCTCCAAATGGGTTGCGCCGTCCCGGCGGGAGTCGTCGCGACCGCAACGGATATGAGGCGAAACGGCCTCGCTCGCCCCCGGGGGCCGGCCCATGGCGTCGACGGACAACTTCGAATTCGCCCACGAGCACCGCCGCGAAGTCGCGTGGATGTCCCAGAACACGAACACGCTCCCCGTGCACCCGGCCATCCTCGATGCGATCCAGGCGAGCGTCGAGTCCCGTGAATGGAACCTGTATCCGTACCGCGCGGGGGTGTTCGGACTCCCGGAGGCGATCCAGGCGGACCTCGGCCTGGACGACGTGGGCGTCCTCCTGACGAACGGGGGGATCGAAGGGGAGTACGTCGCGACGCGAGCCCTCCTGAAACCCGGGGACGAGGTCCTGTCCACGGACCCGTCGTTCCTCCCGATCCACGATCAAGTCGGCATGGCGGGCGCGAAGACGATCGAGGTCGACATCTACCGCAAGCCGTTCGTCATGACGCCGGAGCTCGCGAACGAGGCCGTCACGCCCGCGACGAAGGTCCTGCTCCTCGTGGACCCGAACAATCCGCTCGGCTCGGGATACGCGCGGGCCCAGGTGAAGGGATTGTGCGAGGTCGCGGAGGACCACGACCTCCTCGTGATCGACGACATCACGTACCGGGACTTCAATCCGGACCACGTCCTCACGACCGAGTTCGCCCCCGAGCGGACGATCCTGTCGTACTCGTTCAGCAAAGGCCCCGGCCTCGCGGGCATGCGGGTCGGCGCGGTCCTCGGCCCCAACGAGATCGTCGCGAAGCTGAAGAAGTTCGACACGAACGTACTCGGCGTGAACGTGATCGCGCAGCGGGCGGCCCTCGCGGCCCTGCGCTCGAAGGCCGAGTGGCTCCCGGAGGTCCGCCGCGTGTGCGCGGCGAACCAGCGCGCGATCGAGTCGGCCGTCTCGAAGGTCGACGGGACGTTCCTCCCCGTGTACCCGTCCAAGGCGAACATGTTCGTGATCGACGTGGCCGGGACGCGTGTCAAACCGGAGGACGCGGAGGCCGCGCTCCTGCGGGACCACCTCGTCCACACGCGCGCGGGGGGCTACCTCTCGAAGCGATCCGGCGGGAGGTTCCTCCGGGTTTCCTTCAGCGTCTCCCCGGACGACGCGCGTCGGTTCACGGACGCGTTCCCGGTCGTCATCGAGAAGCTCCGCGCGTAGCCGATCCCGCCGAAGGCGGCCCTTCGGGCGCCTCGGCGCGGCGTCTCGAAACGTACTTAGCCGTTCGCGGCCTTGAGGGAAACGCCCCCGGGGCGGAGGAGGATTGTATGGGCAAGCCCGACTACCTGAACTACATCGGCGGCGAGTGGATGCCCGCGGACAGCGAGGCGACCTCGACCGTGATCAATCCGGCGAACGCCGCGAAGCTCGCGGACGTACCGAAATCGGGCACGGAGGACGCCCGCGCGGCGATCGACGCGGCGCGGCAGGCGTTCGACAAGGGGCCGTGGCCCCGGATGACCCCCGCGGACCGAGCGTCCGCCCTGTTCCGCCTGGGCGCGCTCATCGAGGCGTCCATGGACCGCCTCGCGGTCCTCGAGACGAAGAACCAGGGGAAGACGATCAAGCAGGCCCGGGACGGCGACCTGCCGTTCAGCGTGGACAACCTGAAGTTCATGGCGGGCGCGGCGCGGACCCTCTCGGGCCCCGCATCGATGGAGTACGCGTACGGCGCGACGAGCATCATCCGGCGGGAACCGGTGGGCGTCGTCGGCTCGATCACCCCGTGGAACTATCCGTTCATGATGGCGATCTGGAAGATTGCGCCCGCCCTGGCGGCGGGCAACACGGTCGTCCTCAAGCCGGCGTCCCTCACGCCCCTCACGACCGTCGAGCTCGGGAAGCTCGTCGAGCAGGCCGGGATCCCGAAGGGCGCCGTGAACGTGATCACGGGCCCGGGCGAGGTGATCGGGAACGAGCTCGCGAGCTCGGACCGGGTCGACATGGTCTCCTTGACGGGCGACACGGCGACGGGCAAGCAGATCATGAAGGCGGGCTCCGCGAACGTGAAGCGGCTCCACCTGGAGCTCGGGGGGAAAGCCCCGTTCGTCGTGTTCGAGGACGCGAACCTCCCGGCCGCCGTGGAGGGCGCGGTCGCCGCGTCCATGGTGAACGGCGGCCAGGACTGCACCCAGGCGGCCCGATTCATCGTCCAGGAGAGGGTCTACCTGAAGTTCGTCCAGAAGTTCGCGGACCGGCTCAAGGCGATCCGGATCGGGGACCCGCTCGAACGGTCCACGGACCTGGGGCCCCTCGTGAGCGACCGGCAGCGGAAGAAGGTCGAGGAGTACGTCGCCGTGGCGAAGGAGGAGGGCGCGAAGCTCCAGACGGGCGGCGCCCGCCCGAAGGGGAAGGGACTCGACAAGGGCTGGTACTACGCGCCGACCCTGTTCAGCGACGCGGCGCCCGACATGCGGATCGCGGCCGAGGAGGTGTTCGGGCCCGTCGTGACGGCGACCCCGTTCAAGAAGGAGGACGAGGCGATCGAGATCGCGAACAGCGTGGTGTACGGCCTCTACTCGTCCGTGTGGACGAAGGACGTACACCGCGCGTTCCGGGTCGCGAACGCGTTGCGGTTCGGCGCGGCGGAGATCAACGAGCACCTGCCCATCACGAGCGAGATGCCACACGGCGGATACAAGCAGAGCGGCTTCGGGAAGGACCTCTCGATCTTCAGCCTCGAGGAGTACACGAACGTGAAGCACGTGTTCGTGGACCTGACCGACGCGGTCCGGAAGCCGTGGCACTACGTCACGTTCGGCGACCCGACGTGAGGCCTAGCTCGCGAGGACCCGCTCGGTCCGTTCGAGCGGCAGGCCGCGGGCCGACCACTCCCGGAACACGCGCGCGGGCTCGAACGCCTCCGGGGTGTGCACGCCGGGTCCGGGCAGGGCCTTCTCGCCGATGAGGACCGTGCCAATCGCGGCCGCGGCCGCCGTCATGTAGTACACGGCCGTCGTGGACCGCCGGCGGTTCGCCTCCTGGTGGGCCATCGCGATGTCCCCGCGGAGGACCTTCCGGATCCCCGCCTTCGTGCCTTCCACCTCGACCGCGAGGCACTTCGTGCCCTCCAGGGGCAGGACCAAGGCGGACGGCTCGGGGAACGCGGCGAGCAGGGCGCGCCGGAACGGGACGGCTTGGCCGCCCAGCCGCACGAGGCGCCCGTCCTCGAGGAACCCGAGCTTCTCGAGGGCGAGGATGGCCCGGACCAGGTGCGGGTCCAAGGCGTACTTGAAATCCACGCGGCCCACGGGCTTCCCGAGGAACCGGGGGACCGTCTTGACCTCCTCGTGGGACATGAGGAACACGCGCTGGGTCCCGACGGGCGCGGGGAACTCGAACGACTCCTCCTCGCCCATCGGCTCCCGGTCCGCGAGCCCTCCGTTCGCCCAGACGGCCGGGGTCAGGAGGATGTCCGCGAGGAACGCCTCCCGGGAATACAGAGGGAACGCGGTGAAGCCGGGCAGCTTCACGACGCCCCCCGAGCGGATCCGGACCGCGTCGACCGAGTCGAGGTCGTCCGCGAGGGACCTCGCGAGGACGTTCGACATCCCGGGATCGAGGCCCATCGAGAGGAGGGCCGTGAGGCCCGCGGCCTTGAACGCGTCGCCCCGGTCGAGCTGCGCCAGGATCCCCCACTGGCCGCCCGGTTCGGACGGGCCCGTGGCGGCCACGTCCAGGTAGTTCACGCCCGCGTCGAGCGCCGCGCCCATGATCGCGTCGTTGAACTTCGGGAGGGTCGCGTTCACGACGACGTCGTAGCCGCGGATCGCGCGGGCCACGGCCTCGCGGTTGTCCACGGCGAGCTGCATCGCCTCGATCGGCACGCGTCCTCGCATCCCCGCCATCACGCGGGCCCGTTCCCCCATCTTGTCGATCAAGAGGAGCCCGTCCACGCGGGCGTCCGCCCGCAGCTCGGAGGCGAGGGTCCGCCCGACCCCGCCGATGCCCAGGATCGCGACCCGCATCCGGGTGCGAGGGTCCGTCGGGGGGCTTAGATGTTTCGGGCCCATTCTCCCTACCGAGCGGCTCCCTTCGAGGTGCGGCGCGCGCTCCGAAGGCCGGACGCCCAGGCGACGATCGCGTCGGCGGTCGGGCCGATCGATTCCCACATGGGCATGTGGCCCGCGCCGGGCAGGACGCGGACCGTCCGGTGCGGGCCGGACGGAGCGGGAGCCTCCGAGATCGGGATGAGCGCGTCCTGCGCGCCGTGGACGACGAGGACGGGCCCTTCGAACCCCTCGAGCACGCGGGTCCGGTCCGGCCGACGGGCCATCGCGGCCAGCCCTGCGACGACGGCGTCCGGATGGGCCCGCGCGACGGTCGCTGCCGCGCGCTCCCGCAGGCCCGAGGGAGCGGTCGGCGCCAGGAGCTTCTCCGCGAGCCCGGGAAGGAGGGCCGCCGTGCCCTGGGCTCGCACCTTCTCGATTGCCTCGTGACGCCCGCGCCGGGCCGCCTCGGAGTCCGCGAAGGTCCTCGACGCGATCAGGCCGAGCCCCGCCACGCGGTCCGGGTCCCGTTCCGCGAGGGCGAGCGCGACGTACCCGCCGAAGCTGTGCCCTGCGACGGCCGTGGGCCCGCGGGCATGGGCCTCGAGGAAGGCCGCGACCTCGTCCGCGAACGCCTCCACGGTCGAGGACGCCGGGGGCAGGGGAGGCCTCGAGCCGAAGCCCGGGAGGTCGGGGACCAGGACGCGGAATCCGGCCTCTGCGACCCGGGGCGCGACCTCTCGCCAGATCGACCGATCTAGCGGCCACCCGTGCAAGAGGACGACGAAAGGGCCCTCGCCGCGGCCGACCGTATCGAACGCGAGCATCGAGGGCCGGATGGCCCCCGATCGCAAAAGGCTTTCAGCTTGAGGACGCCGGGGCGGCTGCGCGAATCCTCGTCCGCTCGACCGGAGCAGGGCCTCTTGAGGACCGGCATCCATGCCGCGCCACGATCCAGGGGGTCCTCGCGTCGGACCGGTCCGCCGAGCAGTCAGTCGTGCGAAGGACTTGATGCGGCGCTCCAAAAAGCTCATCCCCATGGACCGCGACTCAGCCCGGCCGCAGGCGCTTCGGAAGAGACTCCCACACATGCCCAACATCGTGATCGTCGGAGACCGTGAATCGGGGAAGACGACGTTCCTGGCCTTCCTCTACACGGCACAAGTCAGATCGGGCTCGGACCGGGCGGATGACTTCCGGTTTCACGTAGCGTACGAATCGATTGACGAGATCTCCGGTGTCTTCCAGCAAGTGATGTCGGGGAACTTCCCGGATTCCGCCGCGAAAGAGGGGATTCGTTCGATTAGTTTCCACCTCGGCTATCGGAGGTCGGGGTGGGGAATCTGGTCACGACTCCGATCGCCCGGATGGACACCCGGTGCACCCGCCTCGTTGCAGTTCATCCTCCTGAGGAATCTCGAGGACGAGATGGATCGATTTCGGAAAGGCAGTTCCCTCGGCAACGCGATGTTGAGGGACGTCCTCGGGAGCGAGGCGATCGCGATCCTGGTGGACGGCCGAAAGCTCGCCCGCGCCGGCGAGGACCGGCAGCTCGGGCCCATGGGAAAGTACGACGGCGCCGTCGAAGCGCTTCTGACGGCCTTGCAGCGCTCGCGCGGGCGTGGCAGCGGGACGTCCCTCCATCCGCTCTTCGTCTTCACGAAATTTGATGCGGTGGACCCTGGGGCACTGCGCGCCGCCGCGGTGGAGGGTGAGCCGCCCGAGGTCAGGAAGGCGGGCCTTCGAACCGCCTATGGGGAGGCGCTCCTGGACCACAATCTGCCGAACACGATGGCGCGGGTCCGGGCGCCGGAACCCCACGGGATGCGATTCACGACGCCCTCGTACTTCTTCAGCTGGGTGCGTACGGAGGCGGCGGCTCCCGGTCGGAGGGAGCGAATTCGACTTCGGCGGGGCGAGGGAGGAGGCTGGGAGCCGGATTATTCCAAGGACGAGTACCTCGCCTTGCTCGAGTGCCTCTGGAGGATCGCAAGGGACGCCGGGGGATGAGCTGAATCTCCGTCGCGCGGGGTCGTCGCGACGATGATAACGTTGGGATTAGGATTAAGTACGGTTGGGGGGTCATCCGCCGGACATGCCCTGTGCACTACTCGGGGACCGCGCTTCCGGGAAAACGACCTTCTTGGGACTCCTGTATTCGGCCCAGGTCAAGTACGGTACCGGAGTCCAAGATGACTTCCGGTTCCACGCGCCGATCCCATCCCTGAATCTCATGTCTGCGGTCTATGAAGGAATGAAAGACGGCCGATTCCCCAGCGCCACCCTGAAGGAGGAGATCACCGAACTCGGATTCGTGTTCGGTTACCTCCGCAGGGTAGTCGGGAAGTTGCCCTACTACATCCGGCAGCAGAACTGGGTCCATCCGTTCTCCACCCTCCGGTTCTCGGCGTATGACGTGTCGGGCGAAGACATCGAAGAGTTCATCGAGACGGGAATCGCCTCGAGGCCGCTGATCCAGCAGCTCCTGAAGAGCGTCGTCGTGGTCGTCTTGGTCGATTGCAGCAAGATGACGACCGAGGTCGATACGGCCGGCTACAAGAAGATGCTTCGCTACGACAGCACGGTCGCGAAGCTGCTCGTCGCCTTCCAGACGTACAAGAAGCAGGAATACGATCGACTCAAGGATTCCGGGGTCAAAGCCGATCCCCCGAGAATCTACCCCGCCTTCGTACTCGCCAAGTTCGACACCCTTCGGGATGACGTCCTTGCGCGACTCGGCTTGCACCGGGGATTCCCTGAAGGCAAGCGCCAGAGGAAGGAGTACGCGGAAGCGCTGCTCCGGGTCTTCGTCCCGCAAACCCTCTCCCAAATCCGGGGCGGCAAGATCGCCGGCGTCAGCATGGACAGAGCCGCGTACTTCCTCAGCTGGGTCCGCACGGAGCAACAGGAAGGCATGGAGCCCGTCGGGCAGCCGAAGATCGTCCGGACCGGCTTCGCGCCGGAAGGCGGGGGCGAGCCGGACTTTGCGTACGACGAGTACGTGGAGTTCATCGAACACTTCCGGGAGATCGCCCACAAGATCCCCGACGAAGTCCTTGAGGCGGAGAAGTTCCAGGCTCAGGCTCTCGCTCGGTCGGCGTAGCAGGCTCCACCATGGGAACCGCGGAAACCAGTCCCGGGTCAACCGACGAAGGCGTCGTGGTATTCGACCACTGGATCTACGGGGCGCTCCCCGGAGTCGGGTACACCACGCGCGCGGTCTCGAAGGGCCTCGACGCAGGCCTGTACGACCCGTACCTGCGTGGGCACTATACGCCGATTCGCGGGGCGACGGCGCAGTCAAGCGACGACCCGATCGACCTGCACATGATGCACCCCGTCCGTGGCGGCCGAGAGATCCTGCTGTCCCGGATCACGCGAGGACCCCCTGACGAAGCGGGCAGGCCGACGTTCGCTAATCACACCGTCGTCGCGCGTACGGACGTGCTCCGGTCCGGCCGAATCAATCTCGAATCCGTCTTTCGGGCGATGGACGAGTTCGACACTCGGGCCCCTGACGTCGAGGGCGAGATGGCCCTCCTCCAGGTTCCGCCTCGGCCCGAGGAGGAGCGCCGGATGCCGTTCGGCAGCGGGATCCACAAGCACCTCACATTCCCCGCGATCGAGACCCTCGCGACCCGGATCATGTCGGACCCGACCAGCCGGACCCTCCTCCTGTGCCGGAACACGACGCCCGATGCGCGAAACGCGACCCTCAACCTGATCGCCGAGCTGTTGGTGTGGGGGTGTGGCCTCCCCATGCTCACGGCGATCAGCGAGGCACCGCGTGCCTCCGCGTTGAACTTCTTCAACTTGGTCATCGCACCGAGAGGAGTCCGATCCGACTCGACCTGGGCGATCTTGGAGAGCGCGCTCGCGCAGCCCGTATTGCCCCGTGTCCTCGATCGGGACGAGGTGTACCAGTACTTGACGGCCAGGGTCCGTCAGTCGGCCGACTTGCTGTCGGCCCGGTAGGTCCGCACGCCGCCATCCGCGAGTTCTCGGACGACGGTCCAACCGTGGCCGAGGTTCCAGTGGCCGTCCTTGGCGCGGCGGTCCGGATGGCCCTTGTCGGGATGATCGAGCTCCGCCTCGAGATAATCCCCGTCGGTATCGGCCTCCGGCAGGAGCCGACGGTCGGAGAGGAGCCGACACAGCAACGGGAGGCCGCTGGGCCTCCCTTTCCAATGGACCGCCAGGAAGGCTTTGCGACCCGAGGAATCCGTGAGGATGAGTTCCCTCAGGCCGAGGTAGGATTCGCGGTCACGGGGGTTCTCGCGCGGCGGCGCCTCGAGCCGGGTCTTCCGCTTCTCGAGAGACTTGAGCAGGACAAGCCAGTCTCGTTTCGTCATCTCCGTCCGGTCCCACGGCGAGCCAGAGATAGCCTCCGCCGGCGAGGTTTCCGGTGCGTTCGACTGCCTCGCCGGACCGCGGCCCTCTTGGACGAGGTCGTATGTCGCCGCGTCGTCGGGGTTTCTCGGAGGGACCACGCGAATCGCCAACGCGCTCATGCCGGGATGAAAGCGAGGATCCAAGACGGTGAGGATGTTGGCGACGTCGTGGGGGAAGAGCTCGGCCAAGGTCATGCTCACCTCGGACGATCCGTTCCGTCGGGCGAGGTCGCTGAGCCGTTCCAGCGGGAGGGGTGCGTCATTGGTGCGAGCGGTTGCCGCCAGATCGTCGAGGTACGCCTGAGCCACCTGCTGCGTGAGGCGCGGCCGCTTTGAGCCGAGGCTGAACTGGACCATCTTCGCCATCATGGCCGAGCCGCGAAAGATTCCCGAGACTCCCGCCCGGAAGAAGGCGACGGCGCCGCTGGCCTCCACGCACTGGTTGATGAGAGTGGTCAACCGGACGGAAAGCTTTCGACTCAGCCTGCCGCCGGGAACCCGCGACTCGAAGAAGATCCCGCCCCATCGGAGCGGCATCGACGCGGCCCAGCTAGGATCCGACGGACTCCGACCGTGCCAATCGAGGGTCTTCGCTCGCAGGATCGCGCTGACCAAAAGCGGATCCTCCGTCTCGGCGCGCACCCGAGGCAACAGCGCCTCAGCCGTTCGCACGACTTCGCGCAGGACGCGTCTGTCCCCGCGGGTCTCCTCGATCAAGGCCTGCGGGTCAATCGAGTTGATCGCCTCGATGTCGAACTTCTCCTCGGGGTTCATCTGCAGGAAGACCACGAGCTCGCGGGGCTCCGGGCGCGAAGGGCGCAGCGCCATGGAGGCGTCCGAAGGCTTGCTCGCCCTGTCCGGAGCGGCCGAAACGACGGCCATGAGCACCGCTGATAGGACGAAGGGGATGCTGCCCATGACGATGCCGCACCCACGCGCACGGGGTTGAATAAATCCGTCGCTGGCAATTATCGGCTTTGATAGGCGTGGACACACTGCCTCGCTTCGAAGCCACGATGGACGCTCTCCCGGCGGAGAGTTCGGACCCCGGCCCTTGCTACCTACCGGTCTGCCATGGGGGTATTCCACCGGCATCCGTGCCGCGCCGCTGGGCGGCGGGGACCTCCCTACGGTGACGCGGACTGGACGACGTCCCCCTGGACCACGGCGAGGTCGGGGGGAAGGATGTCGAGTACCTCGCGTTCGAGGACGAGGGCCACGACGTCCTGAAGCACAAGGACCGCGTGCGCTGCTACAACGCGATCACAGAGTTCTTCGAGGAGCGTCTCCGGCCGTAGGCCGCGGAGCCCTCGCGAGGCGGCGGCCCGTGAAGCAGAGCGCCCCCGGACGGAGACCCGTCAGGCCGTGGCGGGCCTGGACGCGGCCTTCCAGAACTTGACCGCGAACACGAAGTGGAACAGGATGATCCCCGCCACGATGTACGCGAGGAGGAGCGGGAACGCGAGCACGGGGTCCACCTCGGAGAGCGGGGTGAAGGCCGCGGCAACGATCCCGGAGAAGAGGGTCCATCCGCCGACCCACCGGGGCAGGACGTGCGTCCGGAGGATCGCGATCCTGACGAGGAGCCAGCCGATCGTCGCCAGGATGTCCCCCGCGAGGAACAGCCCGCTGATCACCCTGTACAGGCTCGCGAACGACGCGCGGATCGCGGCGAGCTCGGCGGGATCCGTCGTCGCGGCGTAGTCGACGGCGAGCGCATGGATCCCCGTCATCCGTTATGGAGGGCGTGGATGAGGAAGTTTTGGCCCATCGTTCGCTATGTGCTGTCGGGATACCATCCCGAGCGTTCGACGAGGGGAGGGGGCGGGACTTCCCGTGGCGGGGAGATCCGAATTCTCGTGGGTAACTTGCCCGACACTTATTTGGGTGCAAAGCGATCGTTCCGCTGATGGAGGGGGAGCGCAAGGATCGCACTGATCCTAGATTACGAAGAACGCTGGTGTGGTTCGCCATCGGCGCCGCCGTCGGCGTACTCGTTCCTCGTTCCGTGAGTCTTGTGTCGCACCCGAAAATCACGGTCGATCACTTGAGCGTTCTCTACCTTGGCAGTTGTTCGTTCGACGTTAGCTTCGACTTGTGGAAACGGGACAATGACGAACTTGCGGTTGTCTACCAGATTTTCGTGAATGATGTGGGGAGACTCGGCCCTGCGAATACAAGGTACTTGGAGGCGAATGGGTTTTGGCCGGTCAGGCACACCGTGTCCGCGTCACCTTGGTGCTCACCGGAGGCCAGCGTTTCGGTTCGAATCCTTCAGACTTACCCGTACCCAGACTAGCGAGTATGGGTGCCTCGGACGGGATTCCGCCGACCCGCAGTCACGACTCAGCGATGCGATGCCCGATCTCGACCCGTGCCCTTTCGTGAAACCGGACCGGAGCTGTTTGGTTCAAACCAATCCAAACATGAAGAGCTGATCTTCTACCGGAAAGAGTCGGGTGGGATGCTCCCGGCGGGGAGTAGACTCACGTGGGTGGCCTTCCTCCCGCAAAGGAGGGCTCGACGGCATGTGAGCCCGCCTACCTAGGGCCCACCATGGGAAGGCGTCCGCCTCGCGCGCCGCGACCTGGCAACATCCCGGTAACGCTGGGTAGCCGAACACCGATGTCAAAGCCGGGCCACGGTTCCCCAGGGACCAAGTACTCCCACATGTTTGCCTGACTTCGTGAAACTCCAGAGGCACTTGAATCGTCGCTTCGCCGGCAGGGAGTATGCGAAATGGGTCGTCGTCCTCCCGCCGAGGATCGTTCGGGAGCTTGGCTGGAAAGAAGGACAGGATCTCAAGATCCAAGTCGACGGGAAGACCCTCCGGATGAGGCCGTTTGTGAGGGACCCGGGATAGCCATCCCGACGCATCGCGATTGATGCAAGGACGGTCCTCGGGAAATCCCGGAACGGATTCCCTGGAGCGGCTTGGACAACTCCCGCCGCCTCAACGCCGGCAGCAACCGCCTTAGGGCGACTCAAGCGGCCCGAGAGCCGCGCGATCATTGTGTGAAGGTCTGGATGTCACGGCTGGCCAGTGTGCGTCGCGATGTACCAGTTGTTGCCGCAGGGGTCCCTTACGGCACAGGCCCGTTCCTCATATTCCATCTCCTTGACGCCGTGGAGGCTCACACCTCCTGCCTTGACGGCACGTTCGTATGTCGCGTCCACGTCACGGACCCAGAGATGGATCGCGACGGGCATCGCCCCCCACTCGGTCGAGGCACGACCCGTCTCGATGACGCAACCCTCGACGCGGAGCGCGGCATGGATGACCTTCCCGGCGGGGTGCTCCCAGTGTTGGTCCTTCAATTCCTCGGCCGCAAACGCCCCTTTGACGAAGGCGATGAGCCTCGCCGGGTCGTCCACCGTGAGATAGGGCACTAGCGCGGGAAATCCCGGCGGAACATGCCTGCTTGAGAGCATGGTACCATCATTCAGGCACATACTCGCTTCCCCTCATCATGATAACGATACAATTAGGCGCCTAAAGGTTACCGGCTGGCAACCGTACATCGCATGAGTTCGCACCTGCCCATGAGGACGCCGCGCGATACGAGGGCGTAGGGGCGAACTCGCGGAGGGACTTGGCGTTGCATACGTCCCAGAGGCGTCCGCCCAGGATCAGCCAGGAAAAGGCTCAGCCTCGTCGCGCAGGGACGAACCGATCATGCAGTCCCGCCGCTAGGCTAACTTTGGGAGTAAACCCACGTGGGGATGCTCCCGGCGGGATTCGAACCCGCGTCTGAGGCTCGAAAGGCCCCGATCCTTGACCGGACTAGACTACGGGAGCGGGCGGCGGGTTAGCTCGGAGGCCCATAAATCCTTTTGCGGCTGGCCGTTGCGCGACACCCCCGCAACCCTTTTGCGAGCGGGTCGCATGTGAAGCGCGATGGCCTGGAAGGTCCGGCCCACCGTGGAGTTCGCGTTCGTCGCGTCGGGCCTGATCGTCGCGAGCACTGGATGGCTCGCGGATCTCCTCGGCCTCGTCGCCCTGGGGGGCGAGGCGGATCACGGAACGGGGGACCTGTTCTTCCGGATGAACATGCTGTTCTTCGCCCTCGGGCTCGCCGGGATCGGCGTGGGCTTCCAGCACCAGGCGCGCTTCTTCCGCGATCCCGTGTTCGCGCTTCGTTATCTCGCGGGCTACGTGATCCTCGCGGATGGCTTCCTCCATGCGTACGCGTTCAACGACCATCTCGGGGAGCCCCTTCAGGCCTCCTTCTTCGCCGTCGTCGCGCCCCTGCAGATCGGGGTCGGGCTGGCCCTGCCCTATGGCCCGCGCCGCTGGATCCACGGATCCCTCGTGATGACGGCGGGCCTGATCGCCGCCTACGTCGCCACGCGCACGGTCGAGGTCTGGCCCGTGTCCGAGATCGAGGAGGTCGAGACGCTCGGGCTCCTATCCAAGGCCCTCGAGGTGTTCGCGGTCCTCCTCCTCGTCCAGCTCCTCCGCGAGGAACGCAGGGCAGGCCGCAAGGCTGCCGCGCCGTCGCCCGGGCCGTCCGCGGAGCCCTGATGGCTCAGATCTCCCCGACCATCTCCCGGGCGAGGAGCTTGTACTCCTGCTCCTTCATCGCGGCGGGGTTCGCGCTGATCAAGAGGTACGAGGCGTTCAGGACGATCTTCTCGTTCACCTTCTGGAGGAACCGCTCCACGGACGCGAAGCCGTTCTGTCCGATCAGGTATTCGAGGCCCTCGAGCAGGACGACCGCGTTCCCGCCGTCCGCGGCGAACTCCGCGATCGCGGACGCGATGTCCACGAGGGCCGCCGGCTCCACGACCGCGATCCCGGACTCCTTCTTCCCCGCCGTCTTGGAGAGCCACACGTAGCCGGCCTCGGGGAGCGCGAACCGCTGCCGGTAGTCGTCCGGATGCGTCCGGGTGATGCACAGGCCCCGGGCGCCCGCGCGGACGAGGGACACGTACAGCTCGAAGATCCGGTCCGCCCGCGGCTCCCGCACGATGTACGCGCCCCGGCCGCCGATCGACGAGCGCGGGGCGCTCAGCACGTCGATGGACATCCCGTCCTCCTCGGCGAGGCGCGCGGACATCGACTCGACGTCCCTGTACAGGACGGCCATTTTGGACTTCGCCATCACGCTGAGTTCCGTCGAGGAGTACCCGCGGGTCGTGAGGCTGCCGATCTCCCGCCACGCCGCCTTTAGGCCCTCCTCGTACCCCTTGAGGAAAGCCTTCCGAAGTTCGTCCGAGCCCATCCCGGACGCCCGTATGCCCCCGGGGGCGTATTGAGGTTTGCGGCCCTTCGCCTCAGCCGATGTACCCGAGGTCCTCGCGCTTGTCCGGCGTCTCGGGCGTCGCCTCGATGTCCCGCAGCTTCGACGTGATCTGGTCGATCTGCTTCGCCTTGTTCTCGAGCTCCTCGAACGAGATCGTCACGTCGAGGACCTTGATGAGGACCTCGAGGACCGCCTGGGCGCTCTTCGGGTCCACGAAGTAGCCGGACGTCTCGCCCATCAGGCAGACGGCCTGCATGTCGTACATTCGCCCAAGGCCGAGGAGGAGGCCGCTCGCCCCGACGATCCCGGCGCCGGGCTCCCCGCGCGAGAACACGACCCCGTGCTTCTCCATCTCCTTCACGAGGTCCGCGTCCGTCGCGGCCCCGAGGACGCGGGGCTTCGTGACCATCCGGCCCATCCCGTATCCGCCCAGCGTGAACACGCGCCGCACCCCGAACTTGCGGATCTCGCGGAGGATGAAGTCGCTCAGCTCGTACTGGCCCTCCGGGGTGAGGCCCTGGTAGTCCCCCGTGAGGAGGATGATGTCGCGCCCGCGGCCGCGCTTCACGAAGTGCATCTCGTTGTTCACGAGCTTGACCTGCCCGTCGTCCTGGACGAGGACCTGGGGCGGGAAGTACTTCGAGAAGATCTCCGCGAACTTGACCGCCTTGAGCTCGTCCTTCAGGTGCTCGGCCGCGAGCTTGCCCACGTTCCCGATCCCCGGAAGGCCCTCCACGAAGATCGGGTCTTCGAGCTTCGGCGTCTCGCTGTAGCGGATCACGATGCTGTCCACGGGCGCTCACCTTCCTTTCGCAGTCGTCGGCGGTATTTCCCGTATCGGTCTTCCGGCGAGTACCGGGCCGGGAGCGGCATCGCGGTCGCGGCCCCGCACGACGGGCACGCGTCCCGGAGTGTGTAGCGCGCGCAGGCGCGGCAGATCCGGAGGAGGGTGCGCATCGAACCGCCTCAGTCCTTCCGGTGGAACTGGCCCGCGCCGCCCTTCGCCTCGAGGACCTTGAGGACGCGCCCCGCGGCCTTCTGGATCTCCTCCTCTGCGCTCTTGTAGTCCGGCGCCCGGACGAGGAGCCGGTACCGGGGCGCCCCGAGATACTGCACCTTGACGGTCAACCCGTCCGTCTCCCGGGGCGCCTTGAGGAGGGCCTCCTTGATGTGGACCGCACCGTCGGGCGCGTAGTCCGTGAGCTCGAGGTACCCGTCGATCGTCACGTAGGGCGGGACGATGTTCTCCCGCGCGACCTCCACGAACGTCTTCACCCAAGGCGCTTTGAACCCCTCCGCCTCGAGGGCCTTCTCGTCGAGGGCGCACTCTTCGAACGCCCGGTACAACGTGCCGAACGAGTCGAGGAGGTCGTACCCGAACTCGTCCCAGCACGCGTCGACCGGCTTGCCGAGGCGGGTCGCGACGATCCCCAGGAGGTTCTCCGCCTTCTGCTCGTTCTTCCACTCCTGGATCTTCTCGCGCCGCTGGTGCTCGTTGACCGCCTTGAGGGACAGGTCCACCTGGCCCTTCGACGTGTCCACGCGGAGGACCTTGCAGACGACCCTCTGGCCCTCGCGGACGTAGTCCCGGATGTACTTGATCCACCCCGAGCTGACCTCCGCGATGTGGATGAAGCCCTCCTTCGCTTCGAACTCGTCCAGCTTCACGAAGGCCCCGAAGTTCTTCACGTTGGAGACCGTGCAGACGACGAGGTCGCCCTCCTCGGGCCAATCGTATCCGCGGTCCGCGACCACTAGCCGAGGACCCCCAGGATCTCGCCTCGGATCGCGGCCTTCCCGCCCGTCGGCTTCGCGAGCGTCGCGCCGCACACCTGGCACAGGACGTCCGTGGCGGCGCGGTCGAAGACGATCTGCTCGTTCCCGCAATCCTCGCACTTGACCCTGAGGAACCGGCTGTCGGGCTTCGGGATCACTTGTGCACCTCCACGAGCTCGAACTTCTTGGCCCGGATGCCGACGCGCTGGTGGGACTTCTTGCACTCCTTGCACCGGTAGCGGAGGTGGAGCTTCTTCGTGGGCTTCTCGCGGCCCTCCGGCTTGGGCCTCGGGAATCCGCCGTACCCGCGCGTGACGCGCCGGAACCGCCGCTGCCCCGCGCGCAGCTCGGAGCGCGGGCGGTTCTTCACCCGCTCGACCTCCAGCTCGACGTGCTTGTTGCAGTGCGGGCAGTACCCGCGGATCGAGCGGGGCATCTTCATGGAGGGGACACCGAGCGTCGTAACAGAGAGGAACTGCTATTAAAGTGTTTGCGGGTTCGGGTTCTGTGTAAGCTCGGGTGATGAATGCGGCGGGTTTTCCGGGATCTGAGGAATGTAACATGTCGGGTGATGCGGGGAGGCGGGATTCATTCGGCGAGGAAGCCGGGAATCGCGGCAGCCTGATGGACCCAAGACGCGAGCTGCTTCTCGCCCAGTTCGTCGTCCTCCCTCAGGTCGAGGCCGCGGGCGTCCTCTTGCTCCCCAACGGGAGGCACCGGCTTGAATAGATGTTCTAAGATATAGCAACCACCCATCTTGGGTGGGTGAAAACTTTGCGTCAACGACAATCAATCACTATTTAAGGAGGTTTCCATGAGCCCAAAGAAGGACACGCAAGAGTCCGCCAAGAGCACCACCGCGATCGACAGGAAGTACAAGGGATTCACGGACGAGGAACGAGCCGCGATGAAGGAGCGCGCCCAAGAGCTGAAGGCGGCCGCGCGCGCGGACAAGGCGGACGGGGAAAGCGCCGTACTCGCGAAGATCGCCGAGATGCCGGAACCGGATCGCGCCATGGGCAAGCGGCTCCATGCTGTCATCAAAGCCAGCGCGCCAGCCCTCTCGCCGAAAACCTGGTACGGGATGCCCGCATATGCCAAAGACGGTAAGGTCGTCTGCTACTTCCAAAACGCGCAGAAGTTCAAGTCGAGGTACGCGACGTTCGGCTTCAGCGACGAGGCGAACCTCGACGAAGGCGCCCTGTGGCCGGTCGCCTTCGCGCTGAAGGAGTTGACTGCCACCGAAGAGGCAAGGATCAGCGCGCTCGTGAAGAAAGCAGTGAGCTGAGGACTGATCTCGACGTGCCCCGGAAGAACATCAACTTCACGTGCTTGGAGAACGCCGCGAACGCGACGAACCATCCCTGCCCCTCGATGCCGTAGAACGGCATATTCCATTTGATGGCACGCCGCACGTCGGGGACTTCGCGCTCAATCAGCGCATCGACACGCTTGGCGACCGCCTTGTTCCAACCCGGCAGCGCCGCGATGTAGGCCTTACGGACGACGGGGCGGCGATGATCGCGGAAGGCTTCCGTGTCCATTACAACCCCGTGAAGCCGCACATCACGCTCGACGGGAAGACTCCCGGCGTCTTGGCGGGCATATCCCTGCCGGATGGTTTCCGGTGGAAAGCGATTCTCGAGGCCGCCATCACCCGAGAAGTTACAGCCGCCGCCTCAGAGGAAGGCCAAACGAAATCACCCGATTACGGGACAGAACCGCGGGTTTAGGCGCGGGAGGGCTGCCGCGTCTCGCGCGCCGCGGAGCGACCCACGCGATGTGCGCTTTGTCCGCGGTCACGCGGGGTCACGCGTGTCGCGCGTGCGGTCGTGAGAGGCCTCCGGATTTTTAGAGGACAAGAAATATATATGCCGAAATTAATAAATGGTCGGCAGATACAAGCCGCGGGGGATCTGGGCCGGGAACGGGAATGACACGTGAGTCGCGCCTGAGTCGGAGGGATGAGGTCCTCGTGGACCTGCTCATCGAGACGGGGATGTCGAAGAACATCGCGAAGACCCTCGTGTTCCTGTCCAAGCGGGAGGAGACGACCTCCGTGGAGATCGAGAAGGCGACCGGGCTGCGCCAGCCCGAGGTGAGCATCGCGATGCAGGAGCTCCGGCGTCGGAAGTGGGTGGACAAGCGCGACCTCAAGAAGGAGGGGAAGGGTCGGCCCGTCCACTCGTACCGCCTGAGCGTCTCGTGGTCCGAGATCATCGGCCAGGTCGACCGCGAGGAGCAGGGGAAGATCGAGCGGATCGAGTCGAACCGGAAGCGGCTCCGGTCGTACGCATAGGCCGCAGGGCCTTCACGCCCTTCGAGCTCCCCACGAGGACGAGGTCCGCCATCCCCAGGAACAGGCCGTGCCCGACGACGCCCGGGATCGCCTGAATGGAGGCCGCGAGCTTCCCGGGCGCCCGGATCGGGGGGACCCTCGCGTCGAGCAAGTAGTTCCCGTTGTCCGTGCGGACGATGTCGCCGTCCCGGCGCCGCAGCGTGACCGTCGCGCCGAGCCCCTCGAGGGCCTTCGCCGCGGAATGCCAGCCGAATGGATGGACCTCGACGGGCACGGGGGCCTTCGTCCCGAGGCGCGGCACGAGCTTGGACTCGTCCACCACGACGACGAACCGCTTCGCCGCGGCCGCGACGATCCGTTCCCGGAACAGGGCCCCGCCGAGGCCTTTCATGAGATCGAGCTCCGGGTCCACCTCGTCGGCCCCGTCGATCGCGACGTCCGGCCGGGGGCTCTCCTCGAGGGACGTGAGGGGAATCCCGAGGGCTTTCGCGGCCTCCGCGGTCTCGAGGGACGTGGGCACCCCTCGGATCGACGCGCCGTCCGCGACCATGCGCGCGAGTCCCTCGAGGACGAACCGCGCGGTGGACCCCGTGCCGAGCCCGACGACCATGTCTCCCTTCACGTGCGTCAGGGCGGCCTCCGCGGCCCGGCGCTTCAGCTCCTCGGAGGCCATCGAGCCGGGGAATGGGGCGCGGCCATTAAAAGGTCCGCGCGCTCCGGTTAACCTTGAACAAGGTTAACAACCGCGGTGCGGGAGCTCTCCGATCGCTCGGCGCCGCGAAGGCTTTCATCGACGGACGCGTTCGCGGCGACGTGCAGCTCGCGGCCCTGTACTCCGGGGGCAAGGACTCCACGTACGCGATCTCCGTGGCCCTCCAGCGCGCGTGGGACGTGACGACCCTCGTGTCGATCGTCCCGGCGGATCCGGACTCCATGCTGTACCATGTGCCGAACCTCCATGTGGTGCCTCTCCTCGCCGAGGCGATGGGCCTCCCGCTCGTCCGGGCGCGGGCCGAGCCGGGGGAGGCCGCCGAACTCGGGGCCCTCCGGAGCGCCCTCGAGGGACTCCATGTCGACGGCGTGCTCGTCGGAGCGATCGAGTCGGACTATCAGGTCAGCCGCGTGAATCGGGTCGCGCATGAGCTCGACCTGCGAGCGTTCGCCCCCCTCTGGCGCCACGATCCGCGGGTCCTCGCGGGCGAGTACCTTCGGGCGGGCCTCCGGATCGTCTTCTCGAGCGTCTCCGCGGAGGGCCTCGACGCGTCGTGGCTCGGCCGGGCATGGGACGAGGCCGCCGTGCAGGACCTCCTCCGCCTCCACGCGGCCCGAGGCGTGCACCCGTGCGGCGAAGGCGGGGAGTTCGAGACCCTCGTGCTCGACGCGCCGTTCTTCCGGAAGCGGGTCCGAGTCGATTCTGCGTCCCGGGTCTGGACGGGTTCGAGCGGGGTGTGGCGGGTCGAGGCAGCGTCCCTCGTCGAGCGCGCCGGCTGAGCCACGCCCTCGGGTCACGCGCGGCGAGTCGCGATCGTCGCGAGCTGCCGGAAGAACTCGTCCCGGTCCTCCTTCTCCGCGATGCCGCGCCCGGCGCGGTCCGCGGCCGCCAGGTACTTCCGCAGGTCCGCGCGCCGGCCCGCGACGGCGGCCGACCTCGCGAGGGCCTCGTACGCGAACGCGAGGGCGAAGTCCCCCACCCGGTGAGCCTTGCAGATCGCGAGGCACCTCTCCGCGTGGTACGTCGCGGGCTCGGGTCGGCGGAGGACCGCGTACACGTGAGACACCTGCCACTCCCCGATCGCGAAGTTCACGGGCTTCCCCACGCGGCTCCAGTGGTAGCGGCTCGCGTGGGCCATGTGGACCATCCGCAAGTCGTCCTCCCGCGACCTCCGTCGCTTCTCGAGGAGGTCCCACGTCCCGTTGAAGAGCTCCACGCCGAACCGTCGATGCCACTCCCGCTCCGTCCGAGGCTTCGCACGCGCCATGGCCCACCGCCGAATGGGTCGGGGACGGAGCGCGGACTCCATAAAACTTCCACCTCCGCGGAGATGGGGCTGGGCCGATTTGAACGGCCGTCGCAGGCTCTTTCGCCTTGAGGGTCCCAAAGCCCGAAGGATACCAAGCTACCCCACAGCCCCAGGCACGGCGAGCAACCTCCCGCCGCGCTAAATACGTTCCCTCATCGCCGCGCGGTCCGCTTCCGCGGAAGGCGGGCCCACAGCTCCTTCGCGGCCGTGCGGACGGCGCGCTCGCTCGTCATCGTCGGGATCCATCCGGTCGTCTTGAGACGGTCCACGGAGAGCCGCATCGTGCGCACGTCGCCGACCCAGCCCCGCACCCCCTGGGCCCCGTCCGTCCACGCGTACCGCACGTCGAGGAGGCCGAGCTCCTCCGCGATCGCGTCCGCGATCCCGCGCACGTGGACCGCGTCCTCCGTCCCGACGTTGTACACGCTCACGGGCTCCGTGGCCGCGAGGACCCCAGCGCGGATCCCCAGGATCACGTCGTCCACGTGGACGTACGACTTGGACGTGCCCGGGTCCGATCCGAGGATCTCGAGTTTCTCTGGGTCCTTCGCGAGCTTCATCACGAGGTCGTGGACGACCCCGTGCCCGCTCCTCCCTCCGATCACGTTCGCGAGGCGGAACACGACCGCCTCGATCCCGAACGAGTGCGCGTACGCGCTCAGGAGGGCCTCGCACGCGAGCTTCGACGCCCCATACAGGGAGATCGGCTCGAGGGGCGCGTAGTCCTCCGGCGTCGGGACGACCTTCGCCTCCCCGTACACAGTCGACGTGGACGCGAAGACGACCCGCGGGACCTTCGCGGCGCGGCACGCCTCGAGGACGCGATGGGTGGCCAGGATGTTCCCCTCGATGTGGGGTTTCGTTCCGGCCTTGCCGAGCCGGACATCCGGGTTCGCGGCGAGGTGGTACACGACCTTGGCCCGGCGGAACAGGGGTCTCAGGTCCCCGGTCCGGAGGTCCCGTCGCACGAGCTTCGCGCGCTTCTTCAGGGCGTCCGCGACGTTCGCGCGGCTCCCCGACGAGAGGTTGTCCACGAGGACGAGGTCCGCGTCCGCCGCGAGGGCGTCCGCGAGATGGCTCCCGATGAATCCGGCTCCCCCCGTGATCACGACCTTCGGCCGGGCCATCGCACGTCCCGGGCGGCCCAAGGGCGCGGAGGGTAAGAAGGTTGCCACGCGGTTGTCACGGCGCGACGCCGGGGGCCCGGTCGGCCGTCCGGCCGCGCGTTTCGAGCCCTGGCGGGAGGTCGCCCTTGGCTACGCCGGAGGCCCGCCAGCCGACAGGAACCCGGCGAGCGCCTCCACGGCCCTCGCGCGATGCGAATAGCGGTTCTTCTCCTTCAGGTCCATCTCCGCGAACGTCCGCGTCTCGCGCTCCGGGAGGAAGATCGGGTCGAAGCCGAACCCGGCCTTGCCGCGTTCCGCGTCCGCGATCGTCCCGCGGCACGTCCCGCGGAACGTGTGATGCTCCCCCTTCCGCCGCATGAGGAGGACCGTCTCGAAGGCGGCCGCGCGGTCTCTCGCGCCCGCCATGAGCTTGAGGATCCCCGCGCACCCCAGCCGCTTGTACACGTACGACGAATAGGGTCCGGGGAACCCGTTCAGCGCATCGATGAACAGGCCCGAGTCGTCGATCAGGTAGTCCCCGGGCATCTGCTCGTCGAGGACCGTCGCGCCGAACCGGACGATCTTCTCGAGGGAGTCCGCTTGGACCTCCGGGTAGCTGCGGTCCGCCCGTTCGATCCGGATCCCTCGCTCGAGGAGCGTGTCGAACACCTCCTTGAACTTCCCCTCGTTCGTCGTCACGAACGTGATCACGTGTAGCGCCCCCGGGACTCGATCTCGTCGACCTGGGCGACGGCCGCGGCCGCGCCCCGGCCGAAGGCCGCCCGGTACCCCGCGACCACGGCGCGGTCGTACGCGGCCGGATCCGCGTGGGCGCTCCGGAGCGCCTCGCCCAGGAGGTGGAGGTCCACGCCGCGGGCCTCGAGGCCCGAGTCCATCGCCCCGAGGCTGAAGTCGAGCATCACGACGGTCCCGTCCCGGACGATCATGTTCGACGTCGTGAGGTCCCCGTGCACGATCCCCGCGCGATGGAGCCGGCCCACGACCCGGCCGATCTCCCGCGCGGTGCGCAGGGCCTTCGGGCCGCCCGCCTCGAGGACCTCTTTCGCGGTCGGGCCCTCGACGAACTCCATCACGATCCGGTTCCCGGCCAGGTCGATGTCGTACAGGACGGGCACGGCGACGCCCGCCGAGCGGGCCTCCGCCATGAGCCTCGCCTCCGCCACGATCCGCGTGCGCCTCAACGCCTCGTCGATCGTCGGATGGCGGTACGCCTTCGGCACGCGGGCTTTCTCGACCGCGGCCCGACCCAGGAACTCCGTCCTCGTGAGGATCGCCTCGGCCCCGCGCCTAGGGAACACGGGGGCGCGATGCGGGCCCCGCGAGAAAAAGGTTCTTCCCGTCCGCGACGGGCCCCCTCCGGATCGACGAGGAGCGAACCGCCGCGGGGCGGGTGCTGCGGTCCCACCGGGTTGTTCCATGTGTATTCCATCCCGTCCTAGGCGGTGGGAGCGGGGTACACTGCGCCACAGCCCACAGGCTGCACCTTATCCTCATCCCGGGGCTACGACGGCCTCATGAAGGGTTCCAAGCTCGACAAACGACCGTGGGGCCGCATTGTGACCGCGACGTCCGTCCTGGCGTTCTCGTTCCTGATAATGGGCTCGGGAGCGTTCGCCTATGGAGGCGGAGTCGATCCCGCGTACACGTCCGGCACGTCGTACGGCGGGAGCGCCTATGGAGTCGCAAGCTACGTCCCATGGTTCGGTGGCACGACGTATGCGTACTCGGGTAGCCTGCCCGCGCAGGGAGGCTTCCTCGTCGCGGACTTCGCCCCCGTCTCGACGGGGGTCGCCGCCGCGAACGTGTTCCTCTCGTACACGAGCGGCTTCGAGGACGTCGCGATGAGCGAGGCCGCGACGTCGGACATCGTCCTCCTCGGGGGCACGGCCTTCCAGGTCGTCGCGGGCTTCGCGTACGCGCGGAGCGTCGCGACGTGCCAAGGCATGAGCGCGGCGAGCCAGGTCTTCGACCTGACCGTCGGGGGCGTGCCGATCGCGGTGACGGGGACGCCGAACCAGGCCTACTCGGTCCCAGGCGTCCTCTCTCTCATCGTGAACGAGCAGACGTTCTCCTACTATGGAGGCGCCCAGTCTGTCACGGTGAACGCGCTCCATGGCTGGGTCAGCGGGGTCGAGTTCGTCGTCTCGAGCGCGACGAGCACGATCGCGTGCGGCCAGACCTCCTCCCTGCTCCCCCTGGGCGGGAGCCCGTCCACGATGCGCGCCTTCGCCACCTCGGGCGGCGAGGTCGTGCCGATGTGCGGGTACCCCGACTGCGACAAGGAGGTGCCGAACGACTTCGTCACGGGCGGAGGCTTCTTCGTACCTCCGAACTCGAACCGTCCCGGGCGGGTCAACTTCGGCTTCAACGCGGGACCGCGGAGCCCGAACAACCCCGAGCTCAAGGGGCACCTGAACCTGATCGACCACGTCAGCCGAGACCACGTGCAGGGAGTCACGGTCGACTTCTACTACCGCTTCAGCGGCGACCCGGACCACTGCCGGATCTTCGGCGGGGACGCGACGTTCAACAAGGTGCCTGGCTACCGGTACAACACGGGCGTCTGCGACTACGGGGAGCCGGGTCGGTACGACCGATTCGCCATCGAGGTCACGTTCAACGGCCTGTTGGTCTACCGCGCGGACAACGGGCGGTCGTTCTGCCCATCGGACCGGCCCATCTGTGGCGAACTGGATGGCGGGAACATCCAGCTGCACCGGATGAAGGCGTAGGAGCCCCACCACCACGTGGCCCCGGGACCGCCGGGGCCACGTGACCTTCCCTTTCTGTCGGTGTCGACGCAACCCGCCGACTCGAGTCCGGACCAGGCACCGATTCCGCGGACCGGGCCTACGCAGGGGCGGTCTCCTGGAGGAACCGCCGGACCTCGTCGGTCACGGCCCGGGTCGCACGGGGCGCGAAGGTCCGCGGCAGGTACCGCGCGTATCGGGGCGTGACGAGCCGCCCCTCGAGCAGGACGACGGCGGCCCGGTCCGTCTCGCTCCGGATCGGACGGCCCGCGGCCTGGAGGACCTTGTTCACGGCCGGGAACACGTACGCATAGTCGTACCCCTTGCCGCTCCCGAACTTCCTCGTGTAATAGTCCTTGAGCGCCTCGACCTCCACGTTCGGGGGACTCAGGGGCAGGCCCACGACGATCACGGCCGCGAGGAGGTTGTCCTCGTAGTCGACGCCCTCGCTCAGGGACCCGCCCTGGACCCCGAACAAGATGGCCCCGTCGCCCTCGGCCCGCGCGATCCGCAGGGCCTCCAGGGCCCCGTCCCGGCGGGCCTTGTCCCAGTCGGGCCGCTCCACGAGGAGCCGCTTCCTCGGGGCCGAGGCGCGCACGCGCTCCAGGCACGCCCCGAGGACCTCGTACGACGGGAAGAACGCGGCCACGTTCCCAGGTCCGGCGGACGCGATCCCCGCGACCTCGCACGCCATCCGATCGTACATCTCGGGCGTGCGGCGGGCGTACAGGGTCGTCACGTCGGGATGGACGAGGAGGAGCCGGTTCCTCTCGGGGAACGGAGACGCGTACCGCCCGATCCGGCGGCGGGCCGGCGGGATCCCGAGCAGGTCCGCGTACATCTCGGGCGGATGGAGGGTCCCGGACATGAGGACGGATCCCCGGATCCGCTCGAAGACGGGGCGGCTCGTGAGGCTTGGGTCGAGCAGCCGGAAGGCGAACTTGCCCTCGGAACCCGGCACGACGAGGCGCAGGATCCCCTCCTCCACCTCGGTCCACCGCCGGAGGAACTCCTCGACGTCGGGCAGGGTCGTCGGCCGCCCGATCCGGGTCGCCTCGCCGGCGGTCCATGCGACCATCTCGACGAGGTCCGCGTACCCGAGGCGGGAGCCGCGCGGACTGCGGAGGCCTCCTTCGACCACGTCCACGAGCTCCTCCTTGCGGGCCGCGCGCTCGGTCCCTACGACGGACAGGGCCCGGTCCAACGCGCGCGCGACCCCGAGGAGCTGGTTCGCCGTCTCCGGGTCCAGGTCCCGCGCCTCCCGGGACGCGCGCACGACGTCCTGCACCCCGAGGTCCCCGGTCGCGTTGGCCCGGATCCGATCCGGGAGGTTGTGGGCCTCGTCGACGACGAGGAGGAGGTCCTCCAGGTCCCGACCCAGGCGGCCGAGGAACGCCCCGCGGATGTCGCTGAACGCGTAGTTGTAGTCGCACACGATCACGTGGGCGTCGCCCGCCGCCTCCATCGCGACCTTGTGCGGGCACACGCCGCACGCGGCGCTCGCGCGGACGAGCTCCTGGACGTGGAGGGCCCGCTGGCGGACCGCGGCCGCGATCGCGCCCGCGTCCTTGAGGAAGAACGCGCAACCCCGGGCGCGGACCTTCCCGTCGCAGAACGCATGGAACGCGCGGCCGAACGGGGGCGCCCCGGCCTGGAGGCACATGGCCTGCTTGGCGATCACGTCGACCGCGGACACGGCGGCCCCTTTCGCCTGGATCCGCTTCAGGGTCTCGATCGCGATCCGGTGCTGGCTCTGCCTCGACGTGAGGAACAGGATCGTCCCGCCGCGGTCCAGCGCCACCTCGAGGGCCGCGACGAGGGCCACCGCGGTCTTCCCGATCCCCGTGGGGGCGTGGGCGAGGAGATGGGCCCCCGCGCGGAGGGCGTCCCGCGCGTCCGAGAGGAACTCGGCCTGGCCCCCTCGCACCCGGTCGAACGGCCACGGGATCCGGGGCCGCGCGCCCCGCGACGGCAACGCCTCCAACCGTTCCATGGCCATCCGCGTGACCCGGGCCGAGGCGTCCGGCGTATGAAGGGGTTCCCGGGAGGGATGGCCGAAACTACTCCCGTTCCCGCGGGGATAACGGAGGGCGCGCCCTTAAGTAACGCGCGGCGGGATGGCGCGGGGATGGCCCGGTGCGGCGTGTGCGGGCTCGAGACGCTCGAGGCCGTCTGCCCGCGCTGCAGCACGATCGTCCTCCGTGGCCAGGCGATCTGCCCGAGGTGCGGGAAGATGTTCTCGAGCTGGATCCCGGCCTGCGACGCGTGCGGGTCCGCCCTCGGGGACCGGCCCGCCGGGCCCCAGGACGAAGACGCCGTGCACGCCCTCGCGTCGGTCCCGGGGATCTCGGAGGCCCGCGCGCGCGAGCTCGTCTCGAAGGGCTTCCGCGACTTCGCGGACGTCCTGCGGCTGGCCCTCCCGGACGCGGCCGTGTCGAAAGGGCTCCACCACGCGATCGCGCGGAAGGTCCTCCTTTCCTCCATCGGCCGGAAGGAGGAACGGACCGCGGACGCCCGCTGCCCCGCGTGCGGCACGCCGTGGCTCGTGGGCTTCGACCGCTGCGTGATCTGCGGGGCCTCCGCGGACGTCGGGTTCGACGTGGCGGCCATCGAGCGGAAGCTCCAGGAAGTCACGGGGGAGATCGTGGACCTCGGGACGGATCCGGACTTCCAGGGGATGCCCGTCGATGTGCGCGAGGAGCTCCTCGCCGCGTTCGGCGGGATGGACGAGGCGGCCCTCCTGCGGGAGGACTACCGCCGGCAGATCGAGGCGTGGCGCCGCAAGGGCTTCGACGTCGTGCCGCTCGAGCGGCTCCTCGACGAAGACCTCGCTCGGTTCCAGGAGCGCTCCGTGCGGATCATCCGCGCCCAGATGATGAAGAAGGCGGAGGGCGGGCGCTTTCGCTGCCCCCTGTGCGAGGTCGTCTTGCCGAGTGCGGCGGAGGAGTGCCCGAACTGCGGCGCGCGGTTCGCGTGAGGCGCACGCTCAAATATGGCTGGGGCGTCCCTGAGGCCCGTGCGACCCACGCGGTCCGACTACGCGGCCCCGCCCGTGTACGTGTACCCGGACCGACCCAAGCCCGGACTCCGGTTCAGCCGCGTAGAGCTCGTCCAGCTCGGGATCGCCGTGGCGGCCCTGGCCCTCGCGATGACGTTCCTGTTCGTCCGGGGCGCCGCGTTCGACTTCTTCGCGGGCCGGCTGAGCGGAGCCGGCTTCGCGACCCTCTTCGGGCTGTACCTCGCGATGTCCCTCCTGGCCGTCGGGACCGGGGTCGGCCTCCACGAGATCGCCCACAAGGCGGTCGCCCAGCGGTACGGGCACTGGGCCGAGTTCCGCTACAACCCGATGGGGCTCATGCTCGCGTTCGTGTTCGCGTTCATCGGGTTCATCTACGGCGCGCCCGGCGCCACGTACATCTCCGGCTACGTGACGAACGAACAGAACGGTCGGATCAGCGCGGCCGGGCCCCTCACGAACATCGTGCTCGGATCGGGTTTCATGGGGCTGTCCGCCGTCCTCGAGGTCGCGGGGACGTCGACCGGCATCCTCGTCGCCCGCGTGATCCTGGACGCGGCCGCGTTGATCAACCTGATCCTCGCGGGATTCAACATGCTCCCGCTCATGCCCCTCGACGGCGCGAAGGTGTGGGCCTGGAACAAGGGCGCGTATGTCGGGATCGTCGGGATCGTCGCGGCCCTCGTCGTGGTGGGCTGGCGGGCGGGCCTCCTCGGCTTCTGAACCCGGGCACGGCTCAGCGGTTCATCCGGCTCGCCAGGTAGCCCGCGCCGAACCCGTTGTCGATGTTCACGACGGCCACGCCGGGCGAGCACGCGTTCATCATCGCGAGCAGCGCCGCGAGGCCGTCGAAGCTCGCGCCGTACCCGACGGAGGTCGGGACCGCGATCACGGGGACCTCGACGAGGCCCGCCACGACGCTCGGGAGGGCCCCTTCCATCCCCGCGACGGCGACGATCACCTTCGCCTTCTCGAGGAGGGCTCGCTGGTCCAGGAGGCGGTGCACGCCCGCGACCCCGACGTCGAACAGGCGCGACACGCGGCTGCCCATGAGCTCCGCGGTGACGGCCGCCTCCTCCGCGACGGGGATGTCCGACGTGCCCGCGGTCACGACGAGGACGTGGCCTCGCGACGCCTTGGGCGGTCGGCCGACCGAGATGAGCCGCGCCTCCGCGTGGAATGCGACCTCCTTGCCTTTCAGGGCTTTCCGGAGACGCGCATGGATCGACGGCGTCGCCCGGGTCGCGAGGACGAGGGCATGCCCGTTGCTCATCGAGCGGACGATCTCGACGATCCGGGCGGGCGTCTTGCCCGGGCAGTAGACGACTTCCGGGAAGCCACGGCGCAGGTCGCGGTGCGCGTCGAGCCGCGCGAATCCCAGGTCCTCGTACGGGAGCCCGCGCAGTCGATCCATGGCCTCGGCGACCGTGACCTTTCCCGCTTTCAGGTCCGCCAGGACGGCCTCCACGCGGCGTCGGTCCATCGCGGGCGCCTCACCGGACCTGTTCCCACTTCTCGAGCTCGAGGATCGAGCTCAGGGTGCCGCCCCGCTTGATCTCCTCGCGGATCCGGTTCTCCCGCTCCAGGACGTCCAGGGCGCGATTCGCCATCTCGACGGCCTGCTCGCGCGGCACGACGACCACGCCGGATTCGTCCCCGACGATCCAGTCGCCCGCGTGGACGACCTGGCCGCCGCACTCGATCTCGCCTCCGATCTCCCCGAGGCCTTTCGGCTCGCCCGCGTGGGGGGCCACGTGCCGGCTGAATGTGGGGAAGTTCAGCTCGAGGATCGAATCGAGGTCCCGGACCGCGCCGTCGATCACGACGCCGGCTAGGCCCTTCACGACGCACGAGTTGCTCGCGAGCTCGCCCCAGACCGCCGTGGGCCCGCCCCCCACGTCGATCACGATCACGTCCCCGGGCTTCGCCCGGTCGATTGCCTCGACGGGCTTCGCCCAGTCCCCGTCCGCCGTCTTCACGGGCAGGGCGCGGCCCACGAGTTTCGTCCCGTGCTTGATCCGCGGAAGGATGCCGTGCATCACGCCGCGCTTCTGCATCGCGTCCGCGAGGTTCGGCGTCGACACCTTGCGGAACGCCTCGAACACGTCCGCCTCGGTGTACTTCTTGTGGAGCCCCGTCGGAATCTTGGCCCGCTCGCGGATCGCCTTCTTGATCGTCCGCGCCGCATCCGCGACCTTCTCGGACTTGATGATCGCGCCCCCCACGATGAGGATCGTCGCGCCCGCCTCGACGGCCTGGGCGACCGTCTCCGAGTTCAGGCCCCCCGCGACGGCGACGGGCAGGGCGCTCGCCTTCGCGACGGCCTTGAGTTCGTTCAGCGGCGTTCGCGCGATCATCTGCTCGTCGATCGACACGTGGAGGTTCAGGTAGTCCACGCCGAGCTTCTCGAGCTCGACCGCTCGCTTCGGCTTGTCGGGGACCCGCATGAGGTCCACCATGATCTTCGCGCCATACCGCCGAGCCGCCTTCACCGCCTCGAGGATCGTCGCGTCGTCCGTGACGCCCATCACCGTGACGACGTCGGCGCCCGCC
This sequence comes from Thermoplasmata archaeon, assembly GCA_035283365.1. Lineage (GTDB taxonomy): Archaea > Thermoplasmatota > Thermoplasmata > RBG-16-68-12 > RBG-16-68-12 > RBG-16-68-12. The sequence goes on from DATETY010000012.1 coordinate 62,319, forward strand.
TTCGCGGCGATCTCGACCTCGAGGGCGCCCGTGTCCATCACCTTGAGGTCCGCGACGATCGTGCGGCCGGGGAACGCCTTGCGCAGGGCGCGGACCGCCTCGACGCCCTCGGACTTGACGAGCGGCGTGCCCGCCTCGACCCAGTCCGCGCCGCCTTCGACGGCCTCCTTCGCGGCCTGGAGGGCCCGCTTCAGGTGCATGAAGTCGAGGGCGACCTGAAGGATCGGCTCCATGGCACCGCGCTACACCTCGCCCTCTCGATAAAAACGTATCCCCTTCCCGCGGCGCTCGGAGACGAGTGCAGGCGGGCCGGACCGTCACCCATCGAATTTCGCGGTCCGGAGGAACTCGTCGAACCGGGTCATCGGGTGCCCCCACTCGCTCTCCAAGGCGGGGATGTCCACGTGAAAGCCCTCATCCCGGAACCAGCGGAGCATCCGGGCTCCGTCCTCGCCCATCGTCTTCAGGACCTCCTCGTCCGGCAGCTCCACGTAGCGGATCGACCGGCCGAGCTTCTCGGAGAACATCCGGGCGAGCTCGCCCATCGACACGGCGTCGCCCGCGATCTCGACGGTCCGACCGACGGCCCGCTCCGGCGAACCGAACGCCCTCGCGACGATCTCTCCGATGTCCTTCACCGCGACCATCTGGAGCCGGTACTCCTGAGGCAACCCGAGGGCGAGCGTGCCCGACTGCACGGCGGCCCCCATCCACCAGCCCGCGTACGTATCCATGAACGCGACGGGTCGCGTGACCGTGTGCGGGAGCCCCGAGCCGCCGAGGTGGCGCTCGATCTGCGCCTTCGACTCGAAGTGAGGGATGCCCGTGTTCCGGTCCGCGGAGGCCACGGACGCGAGGACCAGATGGGGAACCCGCGCGGCGCTCGCCGCGTCGATCGCCGTGGTCCCCTGCCGGACCTCGGTCTCCACGTCCACCGAGAAGTTCGGCCCGAACGGGGTCGTCACGACGAAGAAGCCGTCCACGCCGCGGAGGGCTCGTGCGAGGCTCGACGGGTCCGTGAGGTCCCCGCGCACGGGTTCGATCCCGCGGGCCTCCAGCTCTTTCATGCGGTCCGGGTTCCGCGTGAGTCCCCGGACCCGGTGCCCCCGCGTGTTCAGGCTCCGCGCGACCGCGCTTCCCTGCTGTCCCGTCACGCCCGACACGAGGATCGTCTTCGTCTCCACCATGGCTCACACCTGCCTCCGGCGCCTCCATGGGCCCCGGGGGCCTTGATGACTGGACCTCCCCCGAGGTGGTCACAGGGCCATCGGCCTCGGGGATTTTCAGAATTGATACTCGTCGCGGTCACCTCATATAGAGCGCGCTCGGATGGACGACGGACGGGTCCATGCCTGCGAAGGAACGAGAGGTGCCCGGCGAGCGCGAGCGGTGCGTCACGGGCATCGAGGGGATCGACCACATCCTGAACGGCGGCGTGCCGCGCGGGAACACGGTCCTCATCGCGGGGTCCGTGGGCACGGGCAAGACGTCCATCTGCATCGAGTTCCTCATCCATGGCGCCGTGAACGGGGAGAACTCCCTCTACCTGAGCGTCACGGAGCCCGTCTCGAAGCTCCTGAAGAACGTGATCCCGTTCGATTTCCTCGAGGAGCGGCTCATGAAACAGAGCCGCCTCCAGTTCCTCGACCTGCCGAACCTGTACGAGAAGCTCGGGATCGAGAAGAGCGAGTTCGACTTCGACGAGGTCAAGATGATCGTCGACGCGATCGTGAACCTGGTCGAGCAGAACGGGGTCAAGCGGTTCGTCTTGGACAGCGTGACCTCCGTGTCGTACCGCCTCAAGGACCCCGAGCTGATCCGGGACTTCCTCCTGCGGCTCGGGACCCTCCTGAGCGCGAGAGGGTGCACGTCCCTCCTCGTGTCCGAGATCAGCCCCTCGGAGGACGCCTACAGCCGCCTCGGCGTGGAGGAGGCGGTCGCGGACGGGGTCATCGTGACGGGGAACCTGGAGCGCCGCGGGGACCTCCTCCGGACCCTCCAGGTCGTCAAGATGCGGGGGACGTCCCACAGCCGCGCGAAATACGTCCTCGACCTGACCACGAGCGGGGTCCTGCTCGTCCCGCTCCTGAAGGGCGGGAGCATCGCGGGAGGCGCGTGACGTGACGATCGCGGCGGAGATCTCCGAGAAACTCCAGGCCCTGCCGGAAGCCTCCGCGGTCGCCCTGCGGCTGCGGACGGACCAGTATTTCGACGCGGTTCAGGGGATGCTCGACCTGTTCGGGACGAAGAAGGAGCTCGAGGCGATCTATGTCACGTCCACGATCCCGTCCCAGAGCATCATCAACGCGCTCGAGACCCTCGAGGTGCCCCTCGAGCACATCTGGTTCGTGGACTGCATCAGCCAGATCATGATGTCGACCTCGAAGCGCCACGAGCACTCCATCGCGGTCGAGAGCCCGACGATGCTCGAGAACATCATGCTCAAGGTCGAGTTCCTCCTCCGCAAGCACCCGGACCGCCGGGCCCTCGTGATCCTCGACTCGATCAACTCCCTCGCGATCCACAACAACACGAAGATCCTGAGCGAGTTCCTCCACATCCTCGTGAACAACCTGCGTGCCCGCGGCGCCTACACGGTCGTGTTCTCGATGCAGGAGTACGAGACGGACGAGATCCGGAACATGCTCGTCCTCGTGAGCGACGAGACGATCGAGCTCGGGGACGACATCAAGGGCCTGTCCGAATGAGCCCGTCCGACACACGCGGAACGACCCTCGAACGACCCCGATGGCCCTAACGGAACGGGAAGGCTCAAGAGGTCGTTCTCATCGTCTGATATTCATCTCGACACGTTTATAGTCGAAAAGGCCCCCGTGAAGGGGTTGCGGCGAAAGCCGCAGGAAGGACACAACCATGAAAGCCATCATCCGGAAGGATGAACAGGCCGTGTCTCCCGTCATCGCGACGATTTTGATGGTCGCGATCACGGTGGTGCTGGCCGCGGTACTATACGTGATGGTATCCGGCCTTCTGGTCGGACCGGGAACCGGTCCCCAGACGATCGGTGTGTCGAGGCAGGACACCTCGAACAACTGGGTCTTGTCGATCGCGAACGTGCCCGCGCCGCACTCGGTCGCCACGACCACGTTCATCATGAGGTGGGCCTCGAACTCGTCGGTCGTGAACCCGCCGGGCCAGGCGACCCTTGACGCGCTCAAGACCGCGTCGGGCGGCGTGCAGTACAGCCCGGTGAGCGGTGCGACCCAGACGGATCTGCGGCCTGCCGACGTGATCACGATCGCGAAGAGCGGATTCAGCTACGTCGCAGGGATGCAGATCAGCATCCTCGACGGGACGACGCTCCTCTGGTCGGGCACCCTATAGGCATCTGAACGGATCCCAACCCCTTTCCCTTTTCCATTTCCTTTTTCATCCATTCCCGGCGAGGGACGACCCTCGACCGGGTCTGCGCGGGGGACGCGACGGTCCTCGTGAACCGGTCCGGCGGCTCGGCCGGGCTACCACGTCCACTTGAACTCTTCGATGGGCAACGCGAGCGCGGTCGACGCGTCCGCGACCCGCCCGAACTGCACGGTGAAGTCCGCGGCCGTCGACGCATCGGGGGCCTCGAAGATCACGATCGCGTCGGGCTTCCCGAGGAGGCCCAGGAACGAGTGCACGACGACGTTGTTCGGGAGCTTCGGGTGCTTGAACATGCGGGTCGCCTCCTCGAGCTGGCCGGGGAGGACCTTGAGCTGCGTCACGAAGAGCATGGGGGCACGCCGCCGATGGCATTCGAGGCTCGCTATTTAACCGTTGGTCAGCGCGAGGGAGCGATGGGCTCGAGGCGGTGGAACCGGGTGTGGATCAGATGGGACTGCGCGACGGTCGTCCCGAGGACCTTGTCGGACCAGCGCTGCCGCGGGTCCCCGTCGACGATGAGGCCCGCGAGGGTGTCGAGGAGCGGGAAGAGGAACCAGAACAGCTTGGGCACGTTCCGCACGGCCGCCTTCGCGAACGTCATGGGCCCCCGGATCGAGCGGATCTCGAGCCCGACGATGAACTTCCCGACCGTCGTGCGGAGCAGGGCCTCCGCGACCGTCGAGTACCCGTACAGGGCGACGCCTCCCCAGAGCCCGAACAGGACGGGCTGCCGCTCGTCCGCGAAGTACAGGACGACCCAGACGGGCGAGAACACGAACACGAGGTCGACGACGTACGCGACGATCCGCTTGAACCAGTGCACCTGGAACGTGCGGTTGTGGAGCAGGTCGATCCCGTTCACCATGAGTGCATCCCGCTCCGGCCCATCGGAATCGCGCTATAAAAGCCGTGCGGCACGCACGCCGCGTTGACAAAGCCGGCCACTCAGATCGCCCATCATTCATCACGGGTCAGCGTGCTTTGCATCATCACGGTGGCCCGACGACGAGGGCGGCCCGCGCGGATAGGCTTTGCGCCGCGGCAGCCTTAACCCCGCGAGGACCCATCCGTCCGGCGTGGCCCGGATCCGCCTCGTGGCGTACGACGCCCGGCAGTGCGATCCGAAGCGGTGCACGGCGCGGAAGCTCGCCCGGTTCGGGTTCGTCATGACCGTCCCGCGGCCGTCCTCCCTGCCCCGCGGCTCGATCGTCCTCGCGCCCACCGCGGAGCGGGCCCTCTCCCCCGCGGACGCGGCGCGTGCGGAGCGCCACGGCCTCGCGGTGCTCGACGTGTCGTGGAAGAAAGGCGCGTTCCCCGCGACGCCCCAGGCTCATCCCCGCGCCCTGCCGTACCTCGTCGCGGCGAACCCCGTGAACTACGGGAAGCCGCTCACCCTCACGAGCGTGGAGGCGTTCGCGGCGGCCCTGTTCATCCTCGGCCACGAGGACCACGCGCGCGAGCTCCTCTCGAAGTTCGCGTGGGGGGACGGGTTCCTCGCGCTCAACCGGGAGCCCCTCGCGGCGTACCGCGCCGCGACGGACAGCGGAGCCGTCGTGCGGGCCCAGGCCGACTTCACTTGAAGTCGGGGGGCAGGAGGTCCGGGATCCCGTCCTGGATCACGTACCGATGGTCGCACGCCTTGCAGAACAGGGAGCCCTCCACGATCTCGTCGCGCTCCACGTCGACGGACAGCTCGAGATCCCCCTTGCACACGGGGCAGCACAGGATCTCCATGAGGTCCCGCTTCATCGGGGCGCCATCGGATCGCGCGGCTTAAGTGCTTCGTGGTCGGCGCACCTTCGATGTGCGTGCCAAAAGCCTCATCCCGCGGCCCCAGTTCCTCGCCTCCGGGCGGCCCTCCAGGTGTCGCCGAGAACCCATAAATAGGCGATGCATCATGGGCACGTTCCACTCCGGTCGGTGCGCGCTTGGATGAGGGGACTTCCTGGTTCCGGACTCATGGGCGGACGGCCCTCGCCCTCGCCTTGATCTTCGGGATCGCCCTGTTCCTGCGCGTCTACTTCGTCTACGACCTCGCGTTCACCCAGATCGGCCTCTCGTGCGAGGGGGAGTCGGCCCTACCCGTGTCGGGCGGCTCGGACTCCTTCTACTGGCATCGGGCCCTGTGCTATTCGTACGACACGGGGAAGGACCTCGACACGGACAGCATGCTGAACTACGGGCAAGGCCTCGACAATCCGCGGCCGCCCCTGTTCCCGTGGTTCTCCCTCCTCGCGGGACGGCTCATCGCCCCCCTGTTCGCGGAGCCCTGGCACGCCGTCCTGTTCGTGTTCCTCCTGTCCACGGGCCTCTTCGGAGCGCTCACCGTGATCCCGACGTACCTCCTCACGAAGGAGGCGTTCGGCCGGCGCGCGGGCCTCGTGGCCGCGTTCCTGCTCGCGGTGAGCGCGGCCCACATGCAGCGCAGCCAGGCGACGGACGCGGACCACGACGCATGGACCCTGTTCTTCGTCGTCGCGACGTTCTACTTCTTCCTCCGGTCCCTCAAGGTCATGCAGCCCCGCCGGTGGGTCGAGAACTGGTCCAAGCGGGCGTCCATCGTGGCCGGCGTGCGCGCCTTCCTCGGGGAGAACCGGAAAAGCGCCCTGTACGCGATCCTCGCGGGCCTCTGCATCGCGGTGATCGCCCTCTCGTGGCAGGGGTGGGCGTACGTGCCCGTCATCCTCCTCGTGTACTTCGTCGTCCAGCTGTTCCTCGACCGGGTCCGGAACACGGACCCGATGGGGCTCACGATCCTCTTCGCGATCGCGATGATCGTGCCTCTCATCCTCGCGTTCCCCTGGTACGCGGCCCGCAACCAGGTGCGCGTGTGGTTCGACGTCCCCGGGTACCTGTTCCTGGCGGCCGTCGTGCTCGGGGTCACGTTCGCGGTCACGCGGGACTACCCGTGGACGCTCGTGATCCCGTTCACGTTCGTCGCGGGCGCGGCGGGCCTCGGGGTCGGCGTCCTCGTGAACCCCGCCCTCGCGAACGCGTTCGTGTCGGGCGCCGGGTACTTCGTCCAGACGAAGGTGTACCAGACGATCGCGGAGGCCCAGGCGCCCGGGTTGTCGCAGCTCATCCTGTCGTTCGGGTTCTTCACGTTCTACTTCAGCGTCGCCGCCATCGCGCTGCTCCTGTGGCAGATCCCGAAGCGCCGGGACGCGGCGTACACGGTCATCGTGATCTGGGCGTTTGCCGCGATCTTCATGGCGATGGCCGCGGCCCGGTTCATCTTCAACGCGTCCCCCGCGTTCGCGGTGACGGCCGCGTTCGCGATCGACCTGATCATCGCCCGGGCGGACTTCGTGGGGATGCGGCGCACGTACCGCTCCCTCGTGACGGGGAGCTGGCGGAACGCGGTCCGGAAGTCCGTGAAGATCCGGCACGTGCTCGTCGTCCTCATGATCGTGGGCGCCGTCCTCCTCCCGAACGTGTGGTGGGGGGTCGACGCCTCGATCCCCTTCGAGCTCAAGTCCCGCTACGACCGGCAGATCCACGACGTGCTCCCGCCGTTCCTGCGGGCGCCCGGGTACGACCAGCTCGCGGGGCGCGGGAGCTTCTACTTCGGGGCCTTCGGGTACAGCGTCCCGCAGCCGACGGAGTACTTCCCGGCCGCCTGGCGGTGGTTCCGGACCCAGGACGTGGACCGTCCGCCCGAGCTGCGGCCCGCGTTCCTCTCCTGGTGGGACTACGGGTTCGAGGCGGTCGACCGGGGGCAGCACCCGACCGTCGCGGACAACTTCCAGAACGGGTTCGCGTTCGCGGGGCAGTTCATCACGGCCCAGAACGAGAGCCTCGCGATCTCCCTCCTCGCTGTGCGGCTCCTGGAGGGCGACGTGCGCCGCCACGGCGGCCGGTTCAGCCCCGCGATCGAGCAGGTCCTCGCGGGGTATGAACTCCCCGCGTCGCTGTACCGCACGGCGATCCTCCGGCCCATGGAGTTCGTCCCACTCATCCGGAACGACCCGACCCGGTTCGGCGTCTGGGACGACGAGATCCAGCCCCTCAACGCGCTGTACATCTACGTGTCCCGCGACGCCCTGTCGCGGGTCGGGGAGGCCCGCGTGGCGGAGCTGTATCGCGCGGTGCGGGCCGCCACGGGCCAGGAGATCGGCTACTTCGCGGTGGACGCGCGCCTGTTCCCGCTCAGCGCGACGAACACGGGGATCTTCTACGCCCCCGTGAAGCTCTCGGACCACCGGGTCCTCGAGCTCCCGGACGGGCGCACGCTCCCGACGGAGTTCTACGACATCCTCGTCACGACGGACCGGGTCCAGGACATCCCCATCCAGAACGTGCAGCCAGGCGAGCAGATCCGGAGCCAGAAGATCGCGTACAAGTCCGCGTTCTACGAGTCCATGTTCTACCGCGCGTACGTCGGATACTCGCCCTCGGACCTCAACGTCACGTCGGCGGACGCGGGGATCCCGGGGCTCAGCCAGGCCCTCTTCAACGACCCGCCCGTCCCCGCGTGGAACCTGGCCCACTTCCGGACCGTGTACCGGACCTCGTACTACAACCCGTTCGCGGATCCCGCGAACCACACGGACGCGTGGCGCGCCGTGGACGTCCCGGAGGCCGAGCGGCTCCAAGAGGAGATCCAGGCGGGCCGGGCCGAGGGGGTCGTGGACCTGAGCACCCAGGCCGCCGTGACGAACGGGATCGTCTTCCTCCGCTACTACGACGGCGCCTGGGTGAACGGGACCGTGCGGGCGGGCGGCGAGACGCCCGTCGCCGGCGTCCGCGTGACCGTGCACGACGAACTCGGGACGCCCCACTACGTGACGACGACGGACGCGGACGGCCGGTACAGCGCCCTCGTGCCTTTCGGGGACATCACGATCACCGCGTCCGTCGGGACCCCGAACCTGCGGACCCTCGTGGGCCAGCGACCCTTGTCGACCCTCACCGTGCCCGTGACCCTCGGGCAGGCCATGCGCGAGAACACGGACGCAGACGGCGACGGGCAGCCGGACTGGCTCATCACGCGGAACCTCGACGTCCCGGGGCGCGCGGTGAGCGGGACCGCGTTCTTCGACCTCGACGGGGACGGTTCGCTCGGCGCGGCGGACGAGGTCCTCCCCGGGGCCACCCTCTCCTTCGAGCACACGGAGATCGACTTCGCGCGGACGGTCCGGACGGACTCGGAGGGCGCGTACGTCCTCGACGCGGTCCCCACGGGCACGTACCGCATCGACGCGACGGCCTCCGGCCGGACCGTGGCGGTCCCGAACCTCGACCTCGCGACGGGGTCCCTGGCCCGGCGGGACGTCCCCGTGCCCTTCGGCGAGCTGAATGGCTTCACCCTGGACGCGGCGGGACAGTTCCTCCCCGCGACCGTGGAAGTCCTCGACGAGGCGATGGACACGACGACGACCGTCCCGTCGTCCGCAGGCGGCGGGTGGTCCCTCCGCCCCCTCCTCGAGGGGGACTATACGATCTCCGCGGGCTCCGACGAGCTCGCGTCCGTGCCGACCCGGACCCGCGTGGCGGGTGCGGTCGTCTCCCAGAACCTGACCCTCGTCCCCTCGGGCCGCGTGGTCGGGACGACCCGGTACTTCGGCGTGGTCCAGCCGTACGCGACCCTCGAGTTCCAGCGACTCGCGAACGTGAGCTACGTGCGGACCGTCCGATCGGACGCGACGGGCGCGTTCTCCGTGACCCTCCCCGCCGGCGAGTGGAACGTGAACGGGCGGCTCGGGATCGGGACGGGCCTGTTCGCCCATCTGGGCCGCGTCGCGGTGGTCGCGGGCACCACGACCGCGTACGGTGCCGTGTTCGTGGAAGGGGCCCGGATCGAGGGCACCGTGACGGGCGCCTCGACGACGACGGAGCGCGCCCAGATCGCGTTCACGACAGCGGGAGCCCAGTGGTGGATCCGGACCGGACTGACCAGCGGATACGTCGCTTACCTCCCCGTCGGATCGTACGGGCTGGAGGCGTTCACCACGTCAGCCGCCGTGTACACGGCCGTCGACCTCGCAGGGAGCCGGTCCCTGGACCTCACCCTCGAGTCCGCGACGTCCGCGACCGCGCGCGTCTTCCGCGACCTGAACGGGGACGGCGAGTGGCAGGCGGGCGAGGAGATCGCGGGCGCGACCGTGCGGCTCGTGGACGACCGGGGCCGCGCCGTCGTGGCCCTGACGGGCGAGACGGGCGTCTTCCGCCTCGTCGGCGCGGCGGAGCGCACGTTCACGGGACGCATCGAGGCCCTCGGATTCGGCGCCCTCCCCGTGAGCGGATCCATCGCATCGTTCCGGTCCGAGGCGAGCTTCGCCCTCGTCCCGACCCCGGTCCAGGTGCGCGGCGCAGTCCTCCTCGAGGGGACGCCCCTCCTGTTCCGGAGCGTGTCGATCCGCGCGGTGCCCCTCGCCGCGGGCGCCGTCCCCGCGACCGCGTCCACGGACACGAACGGGGGGTTCGAGCTGAGCCTCGTCCCGGGCCCGTACGACCTCGTCGTGGACGAGAACGTGTCCGGATCCCGGGACCTCCGGTACCAGAACCTCGGGTCCGACGTCCTCACGGTCCGACTCGGGGCCTCGTCGGTCCTCCGGGACCTCGAGGTCGTCGTCCGGTCCCTCGTGACGGGCCAGGTGACCCGGAACGGCTCCGGGATCGAGGCGACGGTCGGGTTCGTCGGGCCCGACGTCCGGAACGCGACGACGGACGGGGCGGGCCGCTTCGAGGTGTACCTCCGGGATGCCACGTACGACGTGACGGCGAACGCCGTGTCCCAGCCTGACGGCCTCCTGGCCCTCGACGGGGCGAGCGTGTCGGGCCCCACGACCGTGGACCTCGGCCTCGTGGACGCGACGCGGGTCACAGGCCTCGCCCTGTTCGAGCGGGTCGGCCTCCTCTCCACCCTCCCGATCGGGTTCGAGCGGCGCGAGGGCGGCTCGGTCACCCGGGCGAACGAACCGGGCGGCCGGTACGCGGCGTCCCTGACACCCGGCACGTACGACGTCCGCGTGGACGCGGTCGCGAGCGAGACGGTCGGGGCCGTCACCCGGTTCTACCGGTACACGTTCGCGGGGACCCTCGTGGTGCCCTCCGGGTCCCAGGGCCTCGCGTTCAACGTGGAACTCGCGCGGGCGTTCGACAACACGACCGTATCGGGGAGCGTGCGCGACGCGGGCGTCGGGGTCGACGCGACGGTCGCGTTCCTGGCGCGGGGCGGGGGGGCCCTCGACGGGACGACGGCCTCCGCGGCGGACGGGACGTACGGGATCGACCTGGCCCCCGGGACGTACGAGGTGTACGCCACGCGGCCCATCGGGAGCGCCGCGTTCCTCGGGGCCTTCGTCCTCCCGCACGCGGACGCCCACGGGTTCGACATCGCGCTCGCGGACGCGTTCGACCTGACCGGCGTCGTGACGGACGTCGTGGGGGCGCGGACGACCGCGAACGTGACGATCGAGGGCGGGAGCCGCCTGGACCTCGGGACCGACGCCGCGGGCGCGTACGAGGCCCTCCTGCCAGCCGGGTCGTATGTCGTGACGGCGACGCGCACGGGGACGGAGCAGGGGATCTCCGTCGAGTACCGCGCGACGACGAGCGTCGTCCTCGACGCGGACGTCGTCGCGAACCTCCCCCTCGAGAAGGTGGTCCAGCGGGCCGTGACCCTGGGCTGGGATGTCGCGGAACGCCAGACCGTGGGACAGGGGGAGAGCGTCGTCTACACGGTCGACGTGCGGAACGCGGGGAACGTCCCGGACACGTACACCCTGACGGGCCGGCCCTCCGACTGGACCTTCACGTTCCTGCCCTCCACGGTCCCGCTCGACTTCGGGACGTCGGCTGGGAGCGGGACGAGCGTCTCCGTCACGATCCAGGCTCCCGCGGACGCGCCCGTCGTCCATGGGCCCCTGACCCTCGTCGCGACCTCGTCGGACGGCGCGACCCAAGGCACCGTCTCGGTCGACGTGTTCATCGAGCGGGTCCGGTCCCTGAGCCTCCAGGTGAACGCGAGCTCGGGCGTCTTCGACGGCCGGTTCCTGAACTACACGATCCAGGTGCGGAACGCAGGGAACGCCCAGGAGAGCGTGACGGTCCTCGTGGCGAACCCGGAGGACCTCGCCTCGTCGGGCTGGGCGGCCCGTCTCGTCCGGGAGGACAACCTCGGCTCCCCGGGCGTTCAGGTCACGGACATCCCCGTGAACGCGAACGCGACGAGCCGCGTGCGGCTCGAGCTGTCGTCCGCGCGGGGCCCGAGCGACGTGCCCGTCGTGGTCCAGGTCTTCAGCCAGGACGACCCGGACATCGCATCCACGACGGTCTTCACGGCCCGCCTCCCGAGCCTCGAGGCGCCCGAGGGTGCGGAGGCGAGCGGCCCGAACGTGGCGGCCGTCCCCGCGTTCCTCCCGGCACCGATCTTCGCCGCTCTCGTCGCGGCCGTGTCCGCGATCGCGGCCGGCCTCGTCCTCACGCGCCGGAGGCGCTGACTTGCGGACGGCCCTCGCGATCCTCGCGGTCCTCCTCGTGGCGCTGGGCGGCCTCTCCGTGGCCCCGGCGGGCGCCCAGCCCGTGTTCGGGTCCGTGACGGGCCCCGCGGCCATCGGCCCGGGGCTGCCCGGCGTGTACAACGTGACGATCACGGGCGGCCCGACCGGGATCGTGAACTACACGGTCGAGTACTTCCTGCGGGCCGAGGACCTCACGGGGGGCGCGCCCCGCGAGGAGTCCCCGGGCCGCACCTCCGGCAGCCAGGCCTCCTTCACGGTTGACGTGACGGCCCCCGAGAAGGAGCAGACCGTCACCCTCGTGGTCAGGATCTCCGCGCGGTCCGGGACCGTCATCGAGAACACGACCGTGGAGCGGCCGATCGTCGTGATCGCGCCGGTCGTCCTGCGCGCCACGTTCCGGAACGCGGCCCCCACGGCCGCCCTGAACGTCTCCGTGCGGTTCTACGTGGACGACGCCCTCGTGGGGACCCAGACGATCGCGCGGATCGATCCGACGGGCCAGGCGACCGCGTCGTACGACTACTTGCCCCTCGGCCTCGCGCCCGGTCCCCACCGGGTCCGGATCGAGGCCGACGTGGACCGCGACGGACGGATCGACCCCGCGCGGGGGGAACTCGTCGTGACGGACCTGTTCTACCGGGAGACGGCGACCCTGAGCGAGGGATGGAGCCTCATCCTCGGGGTGTTCGTGTTCGTCGCGGCGTTCTTCCTCACGGTCGCGTTCCGACGGCGCAAGGCGATGGGCTGAGTCATCCGGGCTCGAGCAGCCACACGTCCGCGTGGGTCCGGAGGAGCATCCCGAGGCGGGTCCTCGATATCTCCGCGCGCTTCAGGAGGAGCCCCAGGCGGTCCTCGGGAGGCATTCGACGCTCTCCGTCGACCCAGGCCGTCGCGATCGGCTCGTACCGGAGCCGCTTCCCGCCGACCTCGATGCGCGACGCCGCGGCGTCGCGGAACGTATGGAGGACGATGTGGAGGGACGTGACCGCGGTGGGCCGGACTTTCGCGTTGTAGAGGTCTGCGACCTGGCGGTGGATGGGCGAGAACGCCCCGACCCGCTTCGCGTACTCCCGCCACCCGCGCTCGAACGGGGAGCGGAGGGTCGTCATGCAGTGGTCCGTGATGGGCCGGATCTCCTCGAACGTGGACAGGATCGAGCGTCCCTCCCGGAGCGCCTCGAGGAGCTCGGCCCAGTCGTCGTACTCCTCCGCGGACATGCTCCGCGCGAGATTCTTCGCGAGGGACAGGAGGTAGTTGTTCAGGCCCGCCACGCCGACCTTCGTCGCGATGTCCTCGAGGAACAGGTGGGTCGCGATCTCGACGAACGGGTTGCACTCCGGGAGCCGGGCCTCCGCGGGCATCAGCGCTCCCCCTTGAGCCGGGCCCCGCGCATCACGAGGGCGTACACGCACTCGTAGTTCCTCAGGAGCGCCCGCATGTGCTCCTCGTTGATGTTAATCTTCGCGAGGTTTTTCCCGGAGATCTTCGTCTCGCCGCGCCAGCCGCGCGTCGCGAGGAGATGGCACGCGAGGCCGTTCCCCGAGACGGTCACGTTCTTCGCGATCTCCTCGCGGAACCGCTCGTGGAAGACGCAGAAGTTGCACACGGCGATGTCGTGCGTGTTGCCGTTGTACTCCTCCACGACGGCCGCGTCCGCGGGGCTCATCGCGCCCACGCTCATCCTCGTGCGGAGGATCGTGGGCACGTAGCAGCACTGGCGCATCGCGTACAGGTACCCGACGACGTCCCCGTCCACGTCCGTGATGGCCATGTCCGTGAGGGGCGTCACCTCGCCCTCGATGCTGAACGCGGTGCGGCCTTCCCGGACCGCCACGTTGAACGAGGTCCACCCGAGGTACGCCTCCTTCCCCATGCGGCTCGCGAGGTTGTCCCCGACCCGCTGCCAGAACTCGACGACCCCGTCGGCCCCGGCCTTCTCGATCATGTCCTCGATGAGGGACGCGAGGGCGACGTCGAGCGTGGTCACGCACCTTCCGTCATGGGGATCACACGAACGAGGACAGGACCTGCTTCAGGTAGGCCCGCCACTCCCGCTCCGCCTTCTCCGCGACCGTGTCTCCCCGGACCTCGCGCACCTTGTCCACGAGGATGGGCACGAGGCGGTCCCAGTGGGCCGGGCTCATGTACGAGGGGGAGGTCCCGACCTCGTTGTACGCGAGGGAGAGGAACTCCTGGACGGGTCCCGGGCCCACGAGGGACGTGAGCCGGTTCCGGAGGAACGTCTCGATCTCCTTGTTCTTCTTGAACTCCTTCGTCTCCTCGAACCTCTCGACGAACAGGATCCGGGTGAGGCGCTTGAGCTCCGCCGCGACGGCCTCGTCGTACGACGCGAGCACGTCCGGCGTGATGGGCTTCTCTTCGAACAGGTGCCTCACGACGATCGCGGTCTTCACGACGCTCGAGAGGACTCCTTGCATCTTCGTGATCTCGACGGACTTCGTCGTCAGGAAGACGAGGAACGCGCGCTCGCCCACGCCCGAGATGATCATCGTGCCCGCCTCGAACTGCTGGACGGACATCATCATGTTCTGACCGCTCAGCTGGCTGCAAATGTGGCTCAGGTTCCCCTTCAGGAGGTTCAGGAGGCGGTACTCCCTCGGGTCCAGCGTGTCCGGGATCGAGGAGGCGAAGATCCGGCCGTCGACCCCGAGGAACATCGCGATGTCGAGCCCGTTCTCCTCCCGGCCCCGGCGGAGCTCCGTGTCGAGCATGAGCTTGAGGTGGCCGACCGTCTCGGCCCCCATCGTCTTGTCGACCCGGCCCGCGAAGGCCATCTAGCCGCCCCGCTTCAGCCCGTACGTGCTGAAGATGATCTGGAGGGCCTCCTCGGGGGAGTAGTCGTAGTCCCAGCTCCGCTGCATGGCCCGGAGCTTGTCCACGACCCGCGCGGGGGCCTTCAGGGACTCCGCGGTCTTGATCGCGTCGTCGAAGGTCTTCGAGTGGGAGCGGCCCTGCTCCTCGGGGATCCGGACCGGGCTGGCCCGGACGACGATCCCGACCCCGCGCGCGAAGATGTACGGGTACACGCCTTCCCCGTGGTGGACCCCGCGCATCTTGAGGATCTTCACCGTGCGGTTGAACGCGCCCCCGATCGGGTAGTACTCGAGGTGGATCGCGCCGTCGGAGAGGTAGATCGGGAGGAGGATGTCCTCCCCGATCATCTCGCCGGGGCGGGAGTGCTCCTCGACCGTGCCCAGGACGACCCCGAGCTCCTTGAGGGTGTAGAACAGCTTCCCGATGAGCTCGCGCTGCTCGAGCTTGTCCTGGGTCGCCCAGATCACGGGCGTCATCGGGTCGATCACGACGCGGGTCGGGATGTTGTAGTCCGCACGCGCCTTGACGAGCTGGGGGAGCTGCTCCTCGATCATCTTCTTGAAGTTCTTCCCCTTCAGATGGATGAAGAACAGGGACTTCTCGTAGTGCTTCTTCATGTCGAAGCCCATGAGGGCCGCCTCCCGCATGATCTGCTCGGGGGGCTCCTCGAGGCTCACGTACAAGGCTTGCTCGCCCTGCTCGATGCCCTCCATGAGGAACTGGATCGCGAAGGTCGACTTCCCCGTGCCCGACGAGCCGAGGATCACGACGGTCGACTTCGGCCAGAAGCCGCCTTCCGTGAGGTGGTCGAGGCCAGGGATCCCGCTCGGTACTTTCACCTTGTCCGCCATGGTCAAGTCCCTCCCGCGCGCGGCCCTCTGCGTGGGCTGAAGGCTGCGCTGGGCCGGAATTCGTCGAGCGAGCCCCCTGCGTTTTTAAAGGGGTTCCGACCTAGGAATCGGGGGTGATAACGAGGC
>DATETY010000013.1:0-46430 GCA_035283365.1 Thermoplasmata archaeon
GCGGGCCATGAGCTTCTCCTGCAGCGCGTAGATGTCGCTCACCTCGAACCCGATCGACGTCGACTCCCCGATGTGGGCCATGTCCGCGTCGTAGTCCGCGGGGTCCTCGTACATCTCCCGGTTCGGGGTGAAGGGCGTCACGGCGGTCCCCTTCGGACTCACGCGGTACTCCGCGAACCCCTCGGAGGTCCGCTTCCCCCTGAGCCCGAGGCCCTTCGTGAAGAACTCGTGGGTCCGCTCGAGGTCCCTCGCGACGACCGTCACGAAGTCGAAGCGCAGGAGGCCCCCGCGGCGGACCTTGGGCCGGCGCGGCTGGAAGACGAACGACGTGTTCCCGTCGAGGTCCTGGAACCGGCCGAACGGGTCCCCGGTCGGGTCCTTGGAGACCTCGATCGACACGCCGGCCTTCTTGAACGCGGCGACCGTCTTGTCCAGGCTGCCCGTCCGGAACCCGATCCCGGTCACGGTCCCGATCTCCTTCATCCCCTTCTCGTACAGCTCCTGGCCCCAGGACGGCTCGGGGGCCCACGGGTTCAGGCTCGCGTCCTCCCCGCGGAGGGTCGTGCCGAGCGCGATGTACCCGTACTTCGGCATGGACGACCGGACCTTGAGCCCGATCTTCCGCGTGTAGAACTGCCTCGCCTTCTTGAGATCCTTCACGAACAGGCCGACGTCGCTCAGACACTCGATGCGCGCCACGAGGTTCGACTCCCCCGGGGCCGGACGTGCGTCGTCGCGTTTAAGGGTTCGCCCCGGCCGTCGGGCCGGACCGGCTACGGGCCCGGGGGCGGAGGGGGCCCCGGAGGCGGGCCCTCGGACGCGGGCTCCTCCCGGGGCCGGAGGGCCTCGATCTTCTGCTGGAGGCTACGGTACAGGACGACCTGCAGGACGACGACCACGACGAGGACCGCGACGAGCCCGAAGCCGAGGGTCGAGCCGAGGCCCCCGATCGCCTGCTGGTTCCCGAGGAGGTCGTCCTGGACGTCCTCGAGGGGCGAGATGTACGTGACCACGAGGGGGCTCATGGGCGGGACGGTCGGCTCGCCGACGTTCCCCGCGGGGTCCCGGGCGCTCACGTCGATCGCGTTGGCCCCCGCGAGGAGCGGGACGACGGTCCGCCAGAACCGCGTGTCGGGGTCGGGCACGACCTCCTCCCCGTTCACGATCACGACGGCCGTCGGGTCGTCCACGTTCCCCGTGATCTCGACGCTCGCCTCCTCCGTCTCGGAACCCTGGGCCGGCGACAGGATCCGTACGACGGGCGCCATGGAGTCGACCCGGATGGACGTGGCCCGCGGGACCTCCGTGTTCCCCGCGACGTCCCGCGCGCGGACCTCGAGGACGTAGACCCCGTCCGCGAGGAGGAACGGCCCGCCGTACGCGAACCAGGTGCCGCCGTTCGTCCGGTACTCGATCCCCGCGACCCCGCTCTCCGCGTCCTCCGAGGTGAGGGTCACGCTCACCGCGGACACGTACCATCCGTCCCGGCCCGCCGTGCCCGCGAGATCCGTCCGGGTGATCGGCGCGTTCACGTCGATCGTCACGGTCCTCAGGACGGTCGCCTCGTTCCCGGCCGCGTCCCTCGCGGTGATCACGAGGACCCGCCGGCCGTCCGTGCGGTCCCCGGGCGACACGGCGACCTCCCCGCCGAAGGAGCCCGTCTCGTTCGTCGCGAGGGCCGCCGCGTTCACGGTGACCGTCGCACCCGCCTCCGTGCGGCCCCCGACGAACACGGCCGTCGTGCGGAACACGTCCCCGTCCGCGGGGGCGAGGACCGTGAGGCTCGGCGCGATCGTGTCGAGGGTCACGGACCTCTCGATCCGCGCGGAGTTCCCCGAGGGGTCCGTCGCGACGACGACGATCGGGTTCGCCCCCTCGGCCAGGGAGAGCGGGGTCGAGAACGTCCCGTTCCCGTCGACCGGGACCGCGACGCCGTTCACGGTCACCGTCGCGCCCGGGTCCGTCGAGCCCGCGACGGTCGCGTTCGGGTTCCGCGTGATCGCGTATGCGGGGGACGTCAGGGAGAGGGACGGGCCCGTCGTGTCGACCGTGAAGGTCCACCCGTACGCCGTCGTGAGGCCCTGGCCGTCCTCGAGCGTGAGGTTCGCCGTGTGGGCCCCCTCCCGGAGCCCGAACGGGAAGGACCACGTGAACCGCGTGTCGTTCCACGTGCCCGCGTACGTGAGATCGAACCCGTCGAGGACGAACGTCACGTCCGCGATCCCCGTGCCCACGACGGGGTCCTCGTAGTCCACGACGATGGGCGCGTCCGGGTCCCGCGTGAAGCCGCCCGGGGAGGGGACCGACCCCAGGACCACGGGGGGCGCGTCGTCCTCGAGGACGAAGTTCGCGATCACCTCGACCGCGGGCGCCCCCGGCGGACCGAGGAACACGACACCCTGGTAGAACCCGGGCCGCGTGTCCACGTCGAGGTCGTACGTCACGTTGAAGCGGGCCGGCGTCCCGGCGGCCACGGGCGAGGCGGGCACGTCCCGGGGCGCGAGGTCGGTCCCCGCGAGGATCGCCCGGGACAGGTCGAACGCGGCGCCCGCGGGGGGCACCGCGAACCCGACGACCCGGATCCGGTACTGCCCGTCGAGGGGCATCGCGACCCGCACCCGTTCGGAAGCGTCCGGGCTCACGCCGGATCCGACGGGCAGCCACTCGCTCCCGGTCCAGAACTCCAGGTACAGATCGAGGTCGAGGCCCGGCGTGCCGGAGGGGTCCTCGATCGCGATGTCGATCAGGCCGATCGTGGACGCGTTGAATGTCTCCGCGTACGTCCCGCCGAGGGCGATCGGGATCCCCAAGGACACGGACGGGGCCGAGATCCCGAACGCACGGACCTCGAGGCCCGGCAGGTCCAGGCTCGCGTCGAGGTCGAAGGCGGCCGAGCCGGTCCCCGCGGACGTGGACACGTTCCACGGACTCGGGGTCACGGACAGGCGGCCCACGTCCCCGGAAAACATCTCGGACGCGGACGGCCCCGCGAACAGGACGTTGTGGAGGGCGATCTCGTGCAGGCCCGACGCGAGGGGGGCCGCGACCCACTCCTCCGCGCCGCCCGTCGCGGTCCGGAAGACGTAGCGGCCCGAGCCCAGATGCAGATAGGGGCTCCTCCCGACCACGTCGAGCACGTACGGACCCCACAGGTCGGACGGGCTGAACGCGGGGTCCGCGGTGGGCCCGAGGACGATCGTGTCCAGGTCGGTCGGCACGCGCTCCCACGATGTGTGGACGAGGAGCCGGTCTCCCGGGCCGATCGGGGTTGCGTCCGGGATGTCCGTGAAGAAGAACCGCCAGTCGCCCGATTCCGCACGCCACGACCAGTCGGGCCCGCCGAACACCCGCGAGTTGTCGAGGAAACGGGTCCCGTTCGGGTCCCCGCCGAACGAGAACGTGGGCCCGGACGCCGCGACGTTCACGAGGACGGGGATCTGGGTCTCCCCCGTCGAGGCGTTCGAGACCGTCACGACCCCGGAGAGGGTGCCGAGGGGCGCGTCCAACGGCAGGTCCACCGCGAGAGTGAGAGGGACGGAGATCGGGCCCGCGGGGATCGTGACCAGGGACGCGCTCGCGCTGAGCCACGGCGCGTCGACGGCCTCGAAGTACTCGACCGTGACCGTGAGGGTCGTCGCCGGGACGCTCGGGCCCGCCGTGCGATGCTGGATCCCGAGGAGGAGCCCGTCCCCCATCCGCGCGAGGGGATCGTGCACGGTCGCCTGGACGTTCGTGTGGCTCGGATACCCGTACGTGAAGCGGTTCAGCTCCGCGCCCCCGAGGTGGTCGAGCTCCCCCGTGTTCACGGCCCCGTTCCCGTTCGCGTCCCGCCAGGCGGACCCGTTCCCGTCGTAGTCGACCCAGTCGTACAACAGGACGCGCCAGCGGCTGTTGAGCGTGTAGTCGAGCCCCGGGTCGAACGAGGCCATGGGGAACGACACGGTCGCCCGCAGGAGGGCCGTGCCCGCGGGGATCTCGGCCGTGAGGTCGATCAGGTAGTCGGGCCGGATGAAGTCCGCGGGGCTCTCGTTCGCGTTCGTCGCGTTGACGGTCCAGACGTCCGTCGCGGTGCGGCGGAGCTCCCAGTCCCGGATCGTCACGTCCCTCGGGCTCGACGCGTTCCAGTTCCACAGCTCGAACGTGGTCGTGTTCCGCCCGCCTGGAGACAGGATCCGGGCGAACGCCGTGTGCGGGGTCCCGCGGTAGTCCCCCGCAGTCCAGCTCGGGGAGGGGACCCATCCGCTCGGATCGACGGGCGTGATCCCGTCCAGGAGGGCCGCGGCCCGCACGGATCGCAGGGCGTTCGCGAGGCCGTGGCCCATCACGAGCGGATCGTAATGGATGTTGTCCGCCCCCGCGGTCAGGAAGGCCTCCGCGAGGTAGTTCGGCACGGGCCCGCCCGCGGCCGCCGTGTGCGCCTCGACGACCAGCGCCACGAGCCCGGCGGTCGCGGGCGCGGACAGGGAGGTCCCGCCCCACACGGTCCACGGGGCCAGACGTCCCCCGAACTGGTTCAGGGCCCCGTCCCCGGAGGCCCACGCCCCCACGGTCACGAGGTCCGGCTTCCCGAGGCCCGACGTCCCGGGCCCGCGGTTCGACCACGGCTGGACGTCCCCGAACGTGGGATGGGCCGCGTAGTCGAACGTGGCGAGGGCCGCGTTGTAGCTCGTGGACGCGCCGACCGCGATCACGCCCGCGGCGGACCCGGGGGCCGTGACCGTGCCGAAGCCGTGCCCCCCGTTCCCCGTGGAGACCGTGTACGCCGTGTACACATACGAGTACGCGTGGTAGTCGACCCAGCGGGAGAGGAAGTCCCAGCCGTCGTTCACGACCTCCGAAATGCCGAACGACGCGGACGCGACATGGGCCTCGTCCCCCGTGTTCGGCGTCGCGTCGTAGCCCTCCGCGGCGAACGTGAAGACGTCGTAGAACAGGAGGCCGCTCGCGTACACGTTGCCCACGGAGATGAGCCGCGCGTCCGGCGCGAAGCCGTGGACCTTGCCCGTCGCGTTCTGCGCGACGATGGACGACGCGACAAGGGTGCCGTGGTCCCCCGCGACCGCGCTCACGTCGCCGAGGTGGAACGCAACGAGGTCCCCCGCGGCGGGCACGGGCACGGGCACGCCGTACCGCGCCCCGATCACGTCCGCGTAGGGCACGGGGCTCAGCCCGTCCGCGATGAAGTATACGAGTCCGCCCGACATGTCCGCGACCCCGTCCCCCGTCGCGTACGACGTGTTGTCCCAGGCGAGGGTCGACGCGTCGTAGTAGTCGGCCCAGGACTCCGGGGACGCGCGGGTCACGGGCTTGTCGTCCCCGAACCGCCGGTCGTGGTCCAGGTCCACGTACACCGTGTCGTACCGACCGGGCAGGAGCGAGTCCGTCACGAGGACGCCGACGAAGCCGCCGTAGTTCCACGAGGACGAGCCGCGGAGGGTCAGGTCCGGGTGGAGGCCCAGGCGGTACGTCCCGCTCGCGCTCAGGACCCCGCTCACGTTGTACGTGCGCCCGTTGAACGGGCTCGACGTGAGGCCCGTCACGGGATCCGCGGCCGTCCCAAAGCTCGTGTTCACGTACCACGAGAGGGCGGACGTCGGGAACGTGACGTTGCGGAACAGGTACGTCTCCATGGAGGCGGGGTCGAAGACGATCGGCCAGCCGACGTACGGGGACGTCGGGTCCGTCACCCGGGCGTACGTGCCCTGGAGGTCCGGATGTCCGAAGTCCGTGCCGCTGTCCAGGGGGGCCACGCGCACGCCGGCTCCCGTGTACCCGAGAGCCCACGCCTCCGGGACGTGATGGCCGCGGCCCGCCTCGACGAGGGTCGGGGCGATCCCCCCGGCGAGGGCCTCGAGGGCTTCCGGGTCCGCGCGATCGGGCACCTCGGGGCGGACCGCGGGGGCGATGGCCAGGACGCCGTCCAGGGCCGCGACCTTCTCGAGGAAACGGGACGGCAGGTCCACGACGACCACGCGGGGGCCCGCGACGGATGTGGGCACGGACCCCACCGCGGAGGGCACGCCCAGGGCGCGGAGCCTCGATCCGAGGGCCGCCACGTCCTCCGCGAGGATGGCCGCCCGGAACGTCGAATCCGTGGCCGCGGCCTCCCGCACGCCCGGGGTCATCTTCGCGCGGTAGTCCGGCTCGACAGGCGGACGGCTCGCGAAGTCGAGGGACCCGAGGTCGTCCCACGCGAAGTCCGCCAGGCCCGGCACGCCATCGACCGACGGGGCTCTATCGGACGGGTTCCTGCCGGAGAGGGCCGCCGACGGGACGGAGAGGGAGCCGAGGAGGGTGAGCCCGACGAGGGTCAGGACGAGGAACCGCACGCCCCGTCCCCGAAGCGGGCGGGCCCGGGTCGGGACTGCTGCGTTGGAGAACACGCGACCCCCTCGCCCACGCGGGCCCGAAGACATCGTTGGAACGCGATATAAACGTTCAGCGGGGCTCGCGTCGAACGGAGCCGGGGGACCGTGCCGTCGCGCCGGCGCGACCGTGTGCAGTATGTAGGTAACCGCATACGTTCACGGCATGCCGGTCAAGACGACCATCTTCCTCCGGGAGACGTTCGCGACCACCTGATTCGGAAGGGTCCGCGGGGGCTCTCGAACGCGATCAACGAGATCCTCGCGAAGACGCTCTTCCAATCGAAGGAATCGCTGTTCGGTGCGGACACCTGGCTCAACACGAAGGGGCTTCGGGACGAACGGGACCCGATGTCCTCGCGTGCGCGCACGCGCGGGGAGCGGCCCTCGTGACGGGCGACGAGCACTTCCGGAACGTGCGCGGGATCCAGAGGCTCGAGGCCTGACGGCCGGGAACGTCGCCCTCGAGGCGGGGCACGGCCTAGAGGGAGACGCGGGCCTTGCCCACGGGGCCCGCGACGACCATGGAGCACGCGCGGGGATCGAACGCCTTGCGCGCGACCTCGCGCACGCGGTCCTCGGACACGTCCCGCACGATGTCCGGGAACCGCTCCAAGAAGTCCATCCCGAGGCCGTAGTACTCCATCCGGTGCAGCTCCCCCGCGACCTCCGCGTTCCGCTCGAGGCTCACGACGAGGGACCCGATCTGGTTGTCGCGGCCCCGCCGGACCTCCTCGGAGGAGAACGGATCGGACCGCATCCGGTCCATCTCCCCGCGGATCCCGCGGATCGCCTTCTCGAGGTTCGCGGGGTTCACGCCCGCGCTCACGGTCCACAGGCCCCCCGCGGTCCGCGCGTCCAGGCTGCTGAACGCGTAGTACGCGAGGCCCTGCTCCTCCCGGAGGTTCCAGCCCACGCGGCCGGACATCCCGATCCGGCCGAACAGGAGGTTCGCGAGGCGGAGCGCGTAGTAGTCGGGATCGGAGCGCGCGACGGACGGCGCCCCGACGACGACGTCCGCCTGGGTCTTGTGTGGCATCCGGATCCACTCGGACCGCGGGGTGTGGGCCGGCGGCGGCCGGATGGGGACCGCGTCCTCGGACCCATCGGACCGCAGGCGGGAGAGGGGGCGCGCGATCGACTCCTCCACGAGCCCGCGGTCCACGTCGCCCGTCACGGCGACGATCATCCCGTACGGGCCCACGTGGGCCCCGTGGAACGCGACGATGTCGGCCCGCCGGATCGTCCGGACCCGGGCCTCGTCGCCCTTCGGGTCCCGGCCGTACGGGTGGCCCTTCGGGAACGCGAGCCGGGAGAGCGCGCGCATCGCGCGGTGCCGCGTGTCGTCCGACTCGAGCCGCAGGTCGTTCAGGGTTTCGCCCCGGACCCGCTCGATCTCCCTCGGGGGGAACGCGGGCTCCGCGAGGCACTCCGCGAGGACCCGGACCGTCTCCGCGGCCGTCTCGCGCGTGCAGCGGCCCTGGAACGCGAGGGCCTCCTCCCCGTTGCTGAACTCGAGGGTCGCGCCGATTCCCTCGAGGCGCTCCGCGACCTTCGAGGCGCTCGCCCGCCGGCTGCCGCTCAGGAGGAGCCGCGCGGTGAACTCCGCGACCCCGATCTCGTCCGGACCCTCCGCGGTCATCCCGGCGGGCACGCTCCCGCGGAACGAGATGAACGGGTTCGCGGGGACGGCCTGGGACACGAGGATCGCGCCGTTGTCGAGGACCGTGCGGTCCGGGAGCGTCAAGGCGGGGCCTCCGCGTGATGGAACCGCACGACGGACCGGTGATCGTCCACGAGGTACCGCCGGGCGACGTCCCGCACGGCCTCCGGGCGGACCTTCTCGACCTTCCCGAGGGTCGCGTCCGCCGCGTCCCACGAGGCGAGGGCCTCCATCACGCTCAGGAGGAGGGCCTGGTCCGTGACCCCGTCCTGCTCGTACCGGGTCCACGAGCGGACCTGCACCTTCGCGCGGTCCATCTCCGCCTTCGTGGGCGCGGCCTTCCGGAGCTTCTCGACCTCCGCGTCCAGGACGGCCTCGACCCGGTCCAGGGAGGCGTTCGGCGCGAGGGTCGCGTTCACGACGAGGAGGGACGGATCGATCCGCATGTCGTGCCGCGCGCCGACGTCCGTCGCGAGCTTCGTGTCCACGAGGGCCCGGTACAGGCGGTTCGCGCGGGGATGCCAGCCGCCCCCGCCGAACGAGGTGAAGCCGCGCCAGCCGCCCAGAACCGCCGTGAGCACGATCAAGGCCGGCGTGTCCTCGTGCGCGAAGGGGGGCACGTGCCACGCGGCCGCGAGGAGGTCCGCGGCCCCGGGCCGGTTCAGGTCGCTCCGACGCTCCCCGCGCTGTTCCGGCTCCGCGAGGCGCAAGGGCTCGGGAGGGGCCTCGGGCTTCAGGGGCGCGAGGTGCTCCCGCACCCGCTGCATCGCGACCGCGACGTCGAAGCCGCCCACCATGACGAGGACCGCGTTGTTCGGCGCGTAGTGCCGGAGGTAGTGCGCGTAGAGCGGGTCGCGGGCCAGGTTCGCGAGGTCCTGCTTGTATCCGATCGGGGTCCAGTGGTACGGGTGCACGTGGAACGCGAGGCCCCACAGCTCCTCCTCGACGAGGAACTCGGGCTGGTTCTCCGCGCCCTCCCGCTCGCTGATCACGACGGTCCGCTCGGCCTCGACCTCCTTCGGGTCGAACGCGGCGTTCCGCATGCGCTCCGCCTCGATCAGGAGGGCCGTGTCGAGAGAGGTCGCGGGGAGGGTCGTGAAGTACGTCGTGAAATCGGAATGGGTGAAGGCGTTGTGCCGGCCGCCGAGCTCGGAGACCATCCGGTCGATGTCGCCCTTCCGGAGCTTTCCGCCGCCCTTGAACAGCATGTGCTCGACCCAGTGGGTCGAGCCCGTCATCCCGGGCACCTCGTTCCGCGAGCCGATCCGATACGTGACCCAGGTCGAGAGGGCCTTCGTCTGCCCGATCGGCCGGAGGATCACCTTCAGGCCGTTCGCGAGGGTCTCCACGTGCGTGCTATCGGCGGCGCGGAAGGCCGGGGGCGGATAAAGAGTTACCCGCTATTCGGTGAGTCGCCATCCTGTGACACCGTTGGACGAACGCGCAAGTCTGACCCGTGCCCGGGAGCTGAAGCCGACAATCCTGCCTGTCCGGACGATCGCCCAAGCGGGGGTGCCGATGCTGAGCTCGACGGCGTCCGAACACACGGTCTGCGGGTCCTTCGTCGGATACGGCTTCGGGGTCTTGATCGTCTTCACGGACAGCTCCTGGCCGTCTGCGAGGCTATCGCCGTCTGTGTTCGTGGCGTTCGGGTTCAGTCGCGCCACGGAGCCCGCCCGCTGCGTCATATCTTCCCGGGAGCCGGGGGCCCTCGGGCGTTGAGCTGTTTCATTCGTTCGCAGAGCCCCGCAGCGAGACGGCCACCTCGCCCGGGGCGAGCACTCCGCTTCGAATTCCGTTCACGCAGGAAGCGGAAGAGCACCAGGGCTTGCTTTCGTTTGAGTCTCAGCCGCTCTTTTACCCGGGCCAAGACTTCCGGGACCATCGGATCGGTCCAGACCAGGGCATGGCCGCGCACAGAATTCGGGTGACCGACGGCGGCGCGGAATGCGGTCGAGCCCCACATACCCTTCGGCGTCAACGAATCCGGCCAGGTACTCAGGGGAATCCACGTCGACGGACAGGGCCAGAGCGTATGTTAATACCGCGGAGGGAGGGCGGTGAAACTACTAGGTTCGGCGATCGCCACCTTCGCCTTTTTGAGCTTTAAAGCGGCTCGCCTCGAGGTCCAGCTCGAAGTCCTCTTCCTTCACTTCCCCAGGGGTGAAGACCTTGCCGGCCTCGAACTCTAGCTTCTTTTCTTGCTTCTTGCGCTTCTTGGGACGTTCCTCAATTTGCTGCTGTGGCATAGGCTTCCTCCAGCTTCGTGGCGTATGGATCCAGAAGATCGATACGCCGCCTCGTTCCGTCGTTCACGACCAACAGTGACCAATCGATCATCTCGATATTGAATGTGTCGCACAGATTCCGCCGCAACTTGGCCCGGGTGTCCTCGGGGGGGTCGTAGATCGCGCGCTTGATCGCCTCGTCGTCTGTAATCCGGTCGACAAGGTCCTGGCGCTGCCGCCTGTAGAACACGGACCGCTCCGCCCCGATCTCGGAGTACTGCTTGCACGCCGTCATCTCGACGTCCGGCCCGGCCTTCGCCTCGGACGCCTCCTGGATCGCGAAATACCGGTCGACCCACTCGACCCGCCGAGCCACGTCCTTCGACCGGCGGTTCTCGAGGTCGTCGAGGACCTCCTCGAAGATCCGGAGGGCCCGCTTCTCCCGGTGGTCCTCCGCGATCGTCTCGATCTTTCCCAAGTAGTATCGCTGGATCTCGATCGGCGAGACGGTCGACCCGTCCTCGAGCTCGACCCGCCACTCCTCCGGGTTCCGATTCTCCACGTTGTGCCACATGTCCGCGACGGGGTCCTTGATCCGCGGCACGTCCTCAAGCTTCCCGGCCTCCATGAGCTGCAGGATGGCCGACGTCGTGAAGTGCCGCAGGAGGATCGCGGTCTCGTTCATCAGGGCGTCCCCCACGATCACGTGCAGCCGGCGCCACCGCCGGCCGTCCGCATGGGGCTCGTCCCGGGTGTTCAGGATCCCCGTGTCGTGCATCGTCTCCCCGCTCACGACGGTCGACGTGAGGTACGCCATGGGCGACAGGACGAACTTCCCGTCGATGATGTCCCCCGCGCCCGTGTAGATGAACCGCGTGGAGAGGTGGGGCACGAACTCCCGGATGTACCGCGCGGGGAACGCGACGTCCCGCGAGACGCAGTAGTTCTCGTGGGACCCGTACGACGTGCCGTCCGGGGACGTGTTGTTCTTGAACGCGTGGAGCTTGATCCCCTCCACGAGGTACTTCTCCTCCATGATCCGGCGGACCCAGTCGAGGATCTTCTCCCCGGCCTTCTCCCACGTGACCATGTCGAAGAAGTTGCTCACCTCGGCCGTGCTGAGCTCGAAGTGCCCGACGTCGTAGTAGGCGCGCGAGCCGTTCACGAGGAACTCCCCCGCGAGGTGCAGGTCCGAGTCCCGGAGCAAGTCGAGGGCCAGGGTGTGGGGGTCGAACCCCATGGACCCCATCTTCCGGCAGTAGAGTGTGTACTCGTGCTCGGTCCCCTGGACCATCTTCTTCATGGGTCACCCGACCATGGGGTCGGCACCCGTCCGGAAGACCTCGCGCTGCCGCTTCTCGTACACGTACATCTCCGTGATCGCGTGCTCCTTGCACTCCTCGTCCACGGCGGCCTCGAGGTCCCGGAGGGCGAGCCCCTCCTTCTTCCGATCCGCCTTCTTGAGGGTGATCACGCGCTTCACGAAGTTCTTCTTCGCCGTCTTCACGATCGCCTCGACGATCGCGCCGGACACGATGTCCTTCCGCTTGACCGTCTTGATCGCTTCCTTCGCCTCGGTGTCCAGCTTGACCTTGACCCACTTGTTCTCCCCGTACAGCTCGTCGAGGACGTACCGCCGGAGCGCCTCGATCGCCTCCGCGTGACCGCCGTTCGCCTCCTCGAGCTCGCCGGAGACCGGCAGGTCGTCCGTCAGGTAGATCTTCACGATTTCCTCGGCCGCGCGCCGGTCGGGCCGCGGGATCTCGATGATCTCGTCGAACCGGCCCGGCCGCAGGAGGGCCGGGTCCACCATGTCCGCGCGGTTCGTCGCGCCGATCACGAACACGTCGTGCAGCTCGACGAGGCCGTCCATCTCGCTCAGGATCTGGGCGATGATGTTCTTGTGCACGCCGGACGTGTCCATCATCCCGCGCACCGTGAACAGGGCCTCGATCTCGTCGAAGAACACGATGCTCGGAGCCTTCTCGTGGGCCTGGCGGAAGATCTCCTTGATGATCCGCTCGCTCTCCCCGACCCATTTCGACAGGACGTCCGCGATGCTCACGTTGTAGAACGTCATCTCGTTCTCCGTCGCGATCGCCTTCACGAGGAGGGTCTTGCCGCACCCGGGCGGGCCGTACAACATGATGCCCCGGGGGGCCTTCAGGTTGATCTGCTCGAACAGCTTGGACTCCTGGTAGGGCAGCACGACGACGTCCTTGATCCGCTCAATCGCCTCGCTCAACCCGCCGATCAGCCCGTACGTGATGTTCGGCTTCTCCCCGAGGAGGAGGGACTTCACCTCGAGGTTCGGCAGGATCTCGATGACCTCCATGGTCGGCGGCAGGACGCTGATCTGGAACCCGGGCTTGAGCTTCTTGAACGTGGCCTTGTCCGCGTCGATGAGGCGCTTCTCCATGTCCCCCTCGACGCTGATCACGAGCTTGCCCTCCATCATGTCGATGACCTTCGCGATGAGGCCCTCGTTCTTCACCGCGGAGCCCTCCACGATCGCGTACGTCTGCGGGTGCACCCACACGTACTGGCCGACCGCGAGCTGGGCCTTGTCGACGAGGCCCGTGGACACCTTGAGGAGCTCCGTCGCGCGCGCGACGACGACCTGGTTCCCGTCGAGGTCCGGGCCCTCCTTGCGCACGACGTACGCGTAGAGGAGGGGCGGCTGCTTGATCTTGTTGAACTTGTCCTCGTACGCCTTCAGGCGGTACTCGCGCTCCTCGATCTCGTACCGGAACGAGTGGAGGTCCCGCTCGTACTGGCGGCGCAGACGATCGATCTTCTCCTCGAATTCGTCGCGCACGTCGTCCGCCGTCTTGGACCCCTTGCCCTCACCTTCGTCGCTTGCCATTCCCGTTCACCGCGCGCTCGCGCGCGCAGCATCGCCGGGACGGTGGAGCGGGCCGCCTATCGACACGGGTCGATGGAGGAAGGCGCCGCTTCCCATCCCTTGATACGAATTCACCTGGGAGATTAAAGCTTTGCCCGTGGGTGCCGGAAACAGCAATACACGCCGGTTCGAGCGAAAGTACTCGCGCCGTTCGTATGGAGAAACGGGCCTACGTGACGCGACGTGGCGCGGGACGCGCCGGAGACGGGCCGACGCGGCGCGAAGACGCAAAGGACCATGAGCGCGCGGACCGTCCGGGCCGCGGATGGAAGGCGCGTCCGCGTTCGCGGCGGCCCTCGGGCTCGTCGCGCTCCTCGAGCTCGGGGACAAGACGCAGCTCGCGACGATCTCGCTCGCGGCCCGCCATCCCGGGAGGCCGATCTTCGCGGGCGCGGCTGCGGCCCTCGTCGGGGTGACGGCAATCGGGGCCGCGATCGGCGGCCTCTTCGCGGTGGTCCTGGAGCCATGGCTCCCCGCGATCCAGATCGGGGGCGGCGTCCTGTTCGTCGGGTTCGGCGCGTGGACGCTCCGCCGGCGGGAGGAGGACGCGACCGTCCCGCCGTCGCCGCGCGGCGCGTTCGGGACGGCGTTCGTCCTAACGTTCGTCGCGGAGCTGGGCGACAAGACGCAGATCGCGGTGATCGTCCTCGCGGCGACGACCCGCGCGCCGGCCTCCGTGTTCGCGGGCGCAGCGCTCGGACTTGTCGCGATCGCGGCAACGAGCGTCCTCATCGGGACCGCGGTCGCGCGCGTCGCGCGCGCGTCGTGGCTCCGGATCGGGTCGGCGGTCCTGTTCATCGCCGCGGGGACGGCCCTCATCCTCGAGGCGGTCCTGTTCCCCTGATCACCGGATCCCGTGGAGGGGGAACACGGTGCGGCGCAGCTCCTCGACGGTCCGCTTCGCGGCCCGAGGCACGTGGGCCTCCTCGTCCGTGCGGGCCACGTCCCGCAGGGCCTTGTCGGGCGGCACGTTCCCCACGATCCGGTTGCACTCCTTGAGCCATTCCACGGGGAGGGCGTCGTCGAGGCGGCGTCCGGACATCTGGGAGAACAGGAGGGTCCACACGCGCGGGACCGCGGTGAGGTCGTACCCGCCGCCGCCCGCGGCGATCCAGCGGCCCCCGCACAGATCTCGGGACAGCTCGTCGAGGATCCGGCCCACGGCCTCGTACGTCTCCGACGTGAGCATGAGGTGCGTGAGGGGATCCATATAGTGCGCGTCGGCCCCGAGCTGGCTCACGATGACCTCGGGCCGGAACGCGCGCGCGAGCGGCGGCACGATCTCCTGGAACGCGTACAGGTACGACACGTCCCGCGTGTACGGCGGGAGGGGCACGTTCACCGCGTACCCCTCGCCGGGACCCTTCCCGATCTCGTCCGCGAAGCCGCTCCCCGGGAACAGGTAGTGGCCGTCCTCGTGGAGGGAGATCGTCATCACGCGCGGGTCCTCGTAGAAGATCGCCTGGACGCCGTCCCCGTGGTGGGCGTCGATGTCCACGTACAGGACCCGCTCGAGCCCGTGGTCCTCGAGCAGGGCCCGGATCCCGATCGCGAGGTCGTTCAGGATGCAGAAGCCGGACGCCTTGTCGGGCATCGCGTGGTGGAACCCGCCCCCCACGGTGAAGGCCCGCGCGCGACGGTTCGACGCGACCTCCTCGCAGGCGAGGAGGGTCGCACCGGCCTGGAGGGCGGACGCCTCGTACATCCCCGCGAACACGGGGTTGTCCGCGGTACCCAGGCCATGCTCGTACGAGACGCCGCGGGGATCCGCGCTGAGCCGCTTCACCGCGTCGACGTACGCGGGCTCGTGCACGCGGGCGATCGCCTCGTCCGGCGCAGGCGACGGGCGCAGCTCCTCGTCCGCGTCGATCAGCCCGTACGCGCGGATCAGGTCCCGCGCGAGCTGGACGCGGACCTCGCGGAGGGCGTGGCCCCCGCCGAAGTCGTACGCGAGGAACGCCTCGTGATACACGAGCCCGGCTTTCACGCGACGGGAAACCCGTCGAGGGACTTAAGCGTGCCTCGCCGTAACACGCCCCATGGACCGGGGCCCTTGCCAGCCGGAATCCGGAACCCCGGGGCCATTTATATTCGATTGTGAGTATGAAAATGGGACTAGAGGAGCCATCCGCCCGTCACGCCGATCACGTCGCCCGTGACGAACTCGGCCTCGTCGGACACGAGGAACAGGACGGCGGCCGCGACGTCCGCGCCCGTGCCGACCCGGCCCACCGCGGTGCCCGGGTCCGCGCGCTTCCGCGCGGCCGGGAGACCGAGATCCGGGTCCTCGATCACGCCGGGAGACACGACGTTCACGGTGATCCCGTCCTTCCCGGCCTCGCGCGCGAGGGCCTTCGAGAACGCGACGATCCCCGCCTTCGCGGCGTAGAACGCGGCCATGCGGGCCGAGCCGTGGGCCCGGTACGCTCCCGCGGCGCCCAGGTTCACGATGCGCCCCCAGCGCCGCCGGCGCATGTGTCGGAGCGCGGCCTTCGAGCACAGGAACGTCGCGGTGAGGTTCGAGTCGAGCACGCGCCGCCACGTGGCCAGGTCCATCGTCTCGACGGGCTCCTGGACCCAGTCCCCCACGTTGTTCACGAGGACGTCCAGGCGCCCGAACTCCCCCGCGACGGTCTCGACGAGACGCCGGCATTCTGCGGGACGCGTGAGGTCGGCCCTGACCGCGACGGCACGCCGGCCGAAGGCCTCGATCGACGCGACGACGGCCCGGGCGTCCGCGGCCCTCGTCCGGTAGCCGATCGCGACGTCGGCCCCGGCCCGACCGAGGGCCAGGGCGATCGCCTTGCCCATCCGCCGGGAGCCGCCCGTCACGAGGGCGACCCGACCGTCCAGGGACACGAGGACGCCTCCGCGCCCGCGGTAGGGCGGCCAGCGGGTAAAGCGTTTCGCGCGGCTCGGCGGGCGGCCTCAGGCTCGGGAGAGGAGCTGCGAAAAGCGGGATCCGCCCGCACGAGCGGGCGGAGATGGGAGGGGTGAGAGGGTTCAGACGTCCCGGCTTCGGGGCCGGGCGTCCGGGAGCCGCCGAGGCCGGACCGCCTCGAGGAGGGCCCGGGCCGTGCTCGGGATGATCAGGTGGCTGCGCATGGGGTTCCCTCGGGTCTCCGGCTCAGCGGAGGGTCGAAAGGGACGGCGACAGGGCCCGCCACAGGGAGGCCTGCACGGCGGCTTCCGCGGAATCCTTCGCGATCTTCGGGTCCATCTTCTTGAATCGGCGCATTCTAGTTCACCTCGCTCATCGTTTCGATGTTATCTAATCCGAACTACCAAACTGGCGGTATTTAAGTATGTTGACGTCACTTACACGTTTTGATAGTTTCGAATAAGGGGTGTTCCCATGGCCCCCGAGGAGGCGCCCGTCGTGTCCGCCGAACCCCGCGTGAAGGTGTCCGTGGACCAGCTCAAGGTCCTCAGCGAGCCGTCCCGGCTCCGGATGCTGACCCTCCTGATGGACCGGGAGATGTCCATCTCGCGGCTTGCGAAAGCCCTCGACCTCACGCCGGCCACGGTCCACCACCACATCGGCCAGCTCCTCGCGGCTGGGCTCATCGTCCCGACGCGGAGCGAGGTCCGCGGGAACCTCGTCGAGAAGTACTACCGGCTGCCCGCCACGGGGATCGACTCGGGCGGGGTGTGGGACGAGCTGAGCGACCTCGACAAGGTGAACTACCGGCTCGCGGTCCTCGGGATGCTCAAGGGCCTCGTGAACGAGTCGATCAAGCGGATCCAGGAGAAGGGGACCGTGGACTTCGAGGTGGGCCGCGTGTACTTCTACCACGTGCCCTGGCGGCGCGACGCGATCCAGCAGGTCCAGGAGATCTTCGAGGATGCGAAACGCAAGCTGGACCGGCTCGAGGCGAAGACGAAGGCCCAGGAGGAGCCGGGCGAGCAGGTCATGGCCCTCCTCACGACCCTCCCCGTGTGAGCCGCCTCGCCTACGCGGGCTTCAGATAGAACTCCGTGTAGCCGCACGCCGCGCAAGCGTACGCGTCGAACTGGGAGAAGACGGCGAACGCACCGGCCATGAAATCCCCCACCGCGAGGGGACCGTCCCCCGCCCGGACGCTCGCGTAGGCTCGCACGTTCGTCCCGCCGCACTTCGCGCATCGGCCGGTCCGCTTCACGCGCACCGGATGGAGACGCCGGGCACGTAAAGGTTCCCCGGGAGACCCGGTCCGCTCAGAGATAGTCGCCGCGGATCAACTTCTTCACGTACGGGGTGAGGACCTTCGCGATCGCCATGTCGCCGTCCCAGTCGTCGAGCTGGTCCCAGTGGTGGTCCTCGATGTCCTGGATCGTCTTCTTGATCTGGATCGTGAACGACTCCGTGCCGTCCCCCTGGATCATCGCGGCCAGGATGAGGTACTTCCCGCGGCCGATCAGGATGTGCATCTGCCCGAACGTGAGCTCGTCGAGCTCCCCCTCCTCCGTGCGGAAGGAGTCCTTCACGAACTGCTGGACCGCCGTGAGCATGCCGCTCAGGATGTCCGTGTCGATGTCCGGCTTGAGCCGCCGGGTCTCGTGCTTGATGAGGAGGCCGTCCCGGTAGAGCAGGAAGACGTCGTCGATCGTCGCTTGGGATGCGGCCGCCGGCGAGGCCGCGGCGGACTTCGCGAGGGAGGCGGCCCTTGCCTCCGCGGCCGGGGTGCGTCGCCTCATGAGGAGGAAGAAGAGGCTCCCGCCCACCGCGACCGCGATCCCGGCGAAGACCCACCACATGTCCAGGATCCCGAATGCGGAGGCGACCGTCGTGAAGTCGAACGTGTACAGGCCCGTGGCCGTGTTCCCCGCGAGGTCGCGCGCGCTCGAGTCGATCGCGACGACGTACCGCGTGCCCGCCTGGAGGTCCCTCTCCGGCGTGAACGTGACCGTGCGGGAGTCCGCGCTCCACGAGAACGCGCCGTTCATGTCGGGGCTCAGGGAGAACGCCTGCTCGACGGAGGCGCGGTCCATCGGCTCGCTGAACGTGATCACGATGAGCGGGGTGCCGTTCACGTTCGCGCCCCGGGGCGATCCGCTTGCCGCGAACGGGCGCGTCACATCGATGGTCGTCCACGTGTCGTTCCCGGTCGGTGCCGGCTCGAGGTTCCCCGCGCGGTCCCGCGCGAGGGTCCGGAACGCGTACCGGTGGCCGTCCACTCCGACGAACTGGGCGCTCGTCGCCGGCGTGTTGATCGATCCCGCGACGGAGGTCCAGGCGCCTCCGTTGTCGCTCACCTCGAGCGTGTACGTCGTGATGTCCGTCGTGCCCGGCACGGGGCCCCAGGCCACCGCGAACTGGAGGCTCGTGTGGTATGCGGGCAGGGCCGTGACCCGGCTGTCGGGGGGCGTGACGTCCACCCGGGTCCACGTATCGTTCCCGGATGGGAGCGTCTCCACGTTCCCCGCGCGGTCCGTCGCGATGGAGCGGAACTGGTACAGGTGGCCGTCGACCCCCGTGTACGCGGCGCTCGTGTTCGCCGTGGACGCGATCCAGGCCGTCCAACCGCCGCCGTTGTCGTTCACGTCGATCCGGTACGTCGCGATGTCGAAGGAGTCGCCCATCGGGCCCCAGAACACGTTGAACGTGAGGCTCGTCTGGTAGTTCGAGAGGGCGCTCACCGCGGACGTCGGGCGCTCCGTGTCCACGAAGGTCCATGTGTCGTTCCCGGCGGGCGCGATCTCCGTGTTCCCGGCCGCGTCCGTCGCGATGGAGCGGAACTGGTACACGCCGAACGCGGGGTCCGCGGTGAACAGGCCGCTCGTCGAGGCCGTGTCCAGGAGCCATGTGACCCAGCCCGCGCCCCGGTTGTACTGGATCGTGTACGTGACGATGTCCACGACGCCGCCATCGGGCGACCAGGACACGATGAACGAGGGGGTCGTCTCGTACGTGGGCAGGGCCGCCACGGAAGACCCGGGACGGACCGTGTCGACGATCGTCCACGTGTCGTTCGCGGAGGGGCCCGGTTCCGGGTTGCCCGCGACGTCGTCCGCCGTCGTCGCGAACTCGTACGTGCCGTCGGAGGGGCCCGTGAACGAGAACGTGCCGGCCCCGGAGGCCGCCTGGGTCGCGTACGGGGTCCAGCCTGCGCCGTCGAGGCGGTACCAGAGGGTGATGTTGTTCAGGCCGCCGCCGTTCCCGTCCGAGGCCGTGTAGTCCACGTCGAACGTGAGGGTGTTCCGGTACGCGGGGAGGGGACTCGCCGCGGACGTCGGAGGATCCGAATCGACCATGACGAACGTCTCCGTGTGGCTCGTGTCCATGTCCACGGAGCGCGGGTCCGACGCGAAGTTCGACGAGAGGTATCCCACGTCGACCTGCGTCTCGTTCTCCGTCGCGGTGTCCGAGTTCACGTAGACCCGGTCCGTGACGAGGAGCCACGACTCGATCCCGCTCGAGGACGTGACGTCGTACGCGGTCGTGCCCTCGTCCGTGACGAGGACGGACGCGCCTGCGACGAGCGTGGTCCCGTCGGGCCAGTACACCTCGACCTGGAGGTAGTTGCGCACGGTGAGGGTGCCCGTCGCCTCGACGTTCGCGGCCGGGTCGAAGGGCGTGTTGATCGTGACGACATCCGTGTAGTTGTCGACCCATACGTCGTAGTCGCCGACCGCGAGGATCGTCGCGTTCTCGATCGTGAGCTGCGACACCGCGGTCGCATTGCCGGCCGCGTAGTAGCCGCGCGCGTACCGCGCCTGGACGGGGGCTCCCGCGCCGGCGGCGCCCCTCGTGACCGTGAAGACCGTGTCGCCCGTGGACGAGGAGGGCCCGACCGTGTACGCGAGGAAACCCGTCGCGTCGCCTCCGCGGCCGCCGTCCGACCCGTCGCCGGCGTTACCGCCCGCTCCTCCCGTCACCGTGACGATCCCGTTGCCCGCGGAGGTCGCGGACACGAGCGCGAACACGAGGCCCGCCCCGCCGCCGCCGGCCCCGCCGGCCTTGTCGCCGAAGCCTCCGGCGCCGCCCGTCGCGATCTCGAGCCAGTTGCCCGACGCCGTGGTGACGTTGAACAGGCCGTCGTCATAGCCGATCGCGCCTAGGGAGGTCCCGTTGCCTCCGGCGCCGCCTGAGGAGCCGCGGCCTCCCGGGCCGCCGATCACGGAGTACACCGCGTTGAAGTGGAAGAGGGCGCTCCCCTCGATCCCGAGGGCGAAGACGCCGCTCCCGTCCCCTCCCATGCCGCCCAGCCCGTCCCCGCCCGCGGCCGTGCTGTTGCCGGCCCATCCGCCTCGGATCGACTGGACCATGTTGCCTTGGATCTGGACGTCCGCGGAGGCAGAGGCGAAGAACCCGAAGCCGTCGCCGCCAGACCCGCCGTTCCCGTCCGCCGCGGTCCCGTCCCCGCCGTTCCCGCCGGACCCGGCCGTCACGCCATCGATGAAGTTCGAGTCGACGAGGGCCGTCGTCGATGTGAAGAGGACATAGGCGCCCGCCGCGCTCGCGCCGGCCCCTCCGTTCCCGCCCACGATCGTGCCGCCCGCGCCGCCTCCCTGGCCGCCGCGGCCCCCGGCGATCGACGTGATCATGTTGCCGGACATCGTGACGTCCGTCGCGCTCGCCGTGACGATCCCGGCCGCGTCGCCGCCGAGGCCGCCGTTTCCGCCGCGACCCCCGAAGTTCGGCGCTCCATCGCCGCCTCGACCCCCGAACACGCGCGTGACCGTGTTCCCCTCGATCGCGACCGAGGCCGCGCCGTCCGTCAGGATGCCGACGGCGATCCCGCCCCCGGTCCCGTTCGCGCCCGCGAAGAGGGCGTTCGCGCCCCGGACCCCCTGGACGCCGTCCACCGTGTTGAACTGGATCGTGGGGGACGTCCCCGCCGTCGCGTAGATCGCGACCGCGGGCAGGAAGGCGAGGCCCGACACGTTCGTGACCGTGTTCCCGAAGATGAACGGAGCCCCGGACGTGGACATCTGGATCCCGAACGGGCTCGTCCCGTTCACCGCGTTGCCGGCGACCTGCGCGTCGGACTCCTCGAGGAGGATCCCGAGCGTCGCGCGGTTCACCGTGTTGGCGACGATGAAGCTGGAGGATCGGCGGACCCGGATCCCGACCGTCGCGGCCGTGATCGTGTTGTCCTGGAACGCGGGGCTGCTGTCCTCCGCGTACAGGGGGCCGCTGTACCGGTCGAACGTGGACCACGAGACGGATCCGCCGCTCGAGGCGTTGAACCGGACTCCGATCGGCGCGAGCAGGGAGGCCGTGTTGTTCGGCGTGAACGTGATCGGGTTCCCGGGGTTGCCGTTCGCGGACAGGAACCCTTCCACGTAGAGGGCCACGTCCGGGTCCATCTTGACGGATGTCCCGGGGAGGA
Source organism: Thermoplasmata archaeon (assembly GCA_035283365.1). GTDB lineage: Archaea > Thermoplasmatota > Thermoplasmata > RBG-16-68-12 > RBG-16-68-12 > RBG-16-68-12. The sequence goes on from DATETY010000013.1 coordinate 21,477, forward strand.
TGGTCAGGCTCACGCCGGGCCGGACGAACACGGAGCCCGTGAGGACGTATTCGGTGTCCGCGAGGCCCCACGTCGTGTCCGTCGTGATCGCCCCTCGGACGTACGTGACCGCGGCCGCGTTCGGGGCCGTGAGGAACAGGACGCCGAACGACATCGCCACGACGAGGACCGCGACCGCGAGGCCGTTCCGGGCGGGCGGACGAGTGCGCGAGGACATGCGTTGAGGTCTCCCGGCGAGACGGGACCGTGGGCTGCGAGGACCCCGGTTCCCCGCGACGATATATTATACGAATGACGCGGTTATCTGGCCCGATAATCTAGCGGCCCGCGGCCCGGGCCCGTCCTCAAGGGTGCGAGCCATGGTATCCGACGGCCTCGACGCGATCTTCTCGCCGCGGTCCATCGCGGTCGTCGGCGCGTCCCGCCACCGCGGGAAGGTCGGGTACGCGATCATGCACAACCTGATCGTGAACGAGTACCAGGGGACGGTCTACCCGGTGAACCCGAACGCGACGAGCGTCCACGGCGTGCGGGCGTATCCGACCGTCCTCGACATCCCGGATCCCGTGGACCTGGCCATCGTGACGGTCCCCGCGGAGGTCGCCCTCGAGGCCGTCGAGGCGTGCGGCCGCAAGGGGGTGCGTGGTCTCGTCGTGATCACGGCCGGCTTCCGGGAGATCGGCGGCCCGGGCGCGGAGCGGGAGGCGAAGCTCCTCGACCTGTGCCGGTCGCATGGCATGACGATGGTCGGGCCGAACTGCATGGGGGTCATCAACACGCATCCGGAGGTCCGGATGGACGCGACGTTCGCCCCCACGCCGCCCCTCCGCGGGACGATCTCCTTCATGACCCAGAGCGGGGCCCTCGGGGTCGCAATCCTCGACCACGCGCGGTCGATCAACGTGGGGTTCGCGAAGTTCTGCTCGCTCGGGAACAAGGCCCAGGTGAGCGGGAACGACCTCCTCGAGGCGTGGGCCGCGGACCCGGAGACGAAGATCATCCTCATGTACATCGAGAATTTCGGCAACCCGAAAAACTTCGTGCGGATCGCGCGCGAGGTGACGAAGCGCAAGCCGATCATCGCGGTGAAGTCGGGCCGCTCGGAGGCGGGGAGCCGCGCGGCCGTCTCCCACACGGGTTCCCTGGGCGGGTCCGATCTCGCGGCGGACGCCGTGTTCGCCCAGACGGGCGTGCAGCGGGCCAACTCGATCGAGGAGCTGTTCGACGACGCGATGGCGTTCTCCCTCCAGCCCCTCCCGAGGGGGCCCCGGGTCGCGGTCGTGACGGACGCCGGCGGACCCGGGATCATGTGCGTGGACGAGCTCGTCGCGCAGGGCCTCCAGCTCGCGGAGCTGGCCCCCTCCACGGTCGATTCCATGAGGGCGTGGGCCCCGCCCGAGGCGGCCCTCGCGAACCCGGTCGACCTGATCGCGTCCGCGACCGCGGAGGACTACGAGCGCGCGATGGACGCGGTCCTCGCGGACCCGGGCGTGGACGCGTGCATCGCCGTGTACGTACCTCCCGTCGTGACGGACGAGGTGCTCGTCGCCCGATCGATCTGGACCGCGGCGAAGCGGCGCGACAAGACGGTCCTGTGCACGTTCCTCGGCCGCTCGGAGGACAGCCCGGGGTTCGTGGAGCTCGTCCAGAACGGCATCCCGTCGTACCTGTTCCCGGAGAGCGCGGCGCGGGCCCTCGCTGCGATGCACCGCCGCACGATGTACCTCGCGCGGCCCGAGGGATCCGTGAAACGGTTCGACGTGGACCGCTCGCGGACCGAGCCGATCGTCGCGGAGGCGCGCGGCCGCGGGCCCGGCCGCGTGGCCGATGCGGACGCCTGGCGTCTCCTCGAGGCGTACGGCCTGAGGACCACGAGGGCGGAGGTCGTCCGGGACGCGAAGGCGGCCGCGAACGCGGCCTCGAGGATCGGCTTCCCGGTCGTCATCAAGGCGCTTGGGCCCGACCTGGTCCACAAGACGGAGCTCAAGGCGGTCGCCCTGGACCTGCGCGACGGCGCGGCCGTGCGGTCCGAGGCGACCGCGATGGCCCGCCGGCTCACGGCGCGCGGCCTCGCCCTCGACGGCTTCCTCGTCCAGGAGTTCGTCCGGGGCGGGAAGGAGGTCATCCTCGGGATGACGCGGGACAAGGTGTTCGGGCCCCTCATCCTGTTCGGTCTCGGAGGCGTCTACGTGGAGTACCTGAAGGACGTCGCCTTCGGGATCCCGCCCCTCACGGACGAGGACGCGCGCCGGATGATCCGGTCCATCCGGACGTACCCGCTCCTCGAGGGCGTGCGGGGGGAGGCCCCGAGCGACGTCGAGGCGCTCACGGACGCGCTCGAGCGGTTCTCCCAGATGGTCCTCGACCTGGACGGGGTGGACGAGATCGACCTGAACCCCGTGATCGTCCTTGGGAAGGGGGAAGGATACCGGGTCGTGGACGCGCGGTTCGTCCTCGGGCCGTCAGCGTAGGGCCATCAGGACGACGCCGACGAGCAGGCCCGCGATCGCGCCGTACTGGACGCGCGTGAGCCGCTCTCGCAGGACCACTGCGGCGAGCATCACGGTGACCGCGCTGAACAGGCCACTCAGGGTCCCGATGATCGCGACGGAGCCGTCCACGATCCCCACGTTGTACGCGAGGAACGCGACCTCGTCGAGGACCGCGATCCCGAGGACGTGGCCCCACAGGTCCCTCGGAGGGCGCGCGGCGAGGCGCGGGCCGCGCACGGAGACGGCGAGGAGGACCGCCGCGCCGACGCCCCGCACGAGGGCGGCCGCCGTGACCGGACCGATCGCCTCGACGAAATAGGCGAGGGCGAAGTAGAACACCCCGTACCCGGCGAACGCGACGAAGGCGGACGCGAGGCCCGCGCGGGCGTCCCGCGGGGCCGGGGTGTCCGGATGGCCTCGGGACCGGGACAGGACCAGGACGCCGCCGAGGACGATCCCGATGCCCGCCGTCGCGAGGGGCCCGGGCCGCTCCGCGAGGAAGAGGAACGCGAGGGCCGCCGTCACGGCGGGGTAGCTCGACGCGACGGGCGAGACGACGGACAGGACGCCGAGCTCGAAGGCGCGATACAGGAACAGGGAGGCGACGAGGTTCACGAGCCCGAGGAGGGCGAGGAGGGCCCACGGGTCCGCGGGGTCCCAGCCGCCGCGCTCGAGGACGAACGCGAGGGGCAGGAGCATCGCGAGGCCGAACGCCTCCAGGTAGAACAGGACCCGGAGGTGCCCGATCCGGTGGGACGCCTGCCGCGCGAGGAAGTCCCCCGTCCCGTACCCGACGGCCGTCGTGAGGCCGAAGAAGAGGTCCGAGGCGGCGCCCATGCGATCCGCCCGGGGAGCCGCGTCGGGCTCTTATCCTTGCGCGTCGCCCGGCGCGCGCGCGAACAGCTCGATCCAGATCCCGTCCGGATCCTGCACGTACGCGAGGAGGGTGTTCCCCTCGAGGAACGGCGCGTGCCCGACCCGGGCTCCTTTCCCGAGGAGCTCGCGGTACGCCGCCTCGACGTCCTCGCACTCGAACGCGAGGTGGTCGAGCTCGTCCCCGTTCCGGTACGGGCCTCCGAAGAACGGGGAGCCCTCCGGGTACCAGTTCAGCTCGATGAGGATCGAGGAGCCGGGGCTCATGAGCTCCGCGAGCTCGCCGCCCGTCTCCGGGACCTGGCCCCGATGGCGGAGCTCCATCCCGAGGGCGTCCCGGTAGAACGCGATGGACCGGTCCAGGTCCCGCACCTGGAGCCCGACGTACTTGACCGTGTACCGCATGGGGATCGACCCGGGGACGCGGGCCCGCGGGATAACCTCTCGCCCGCCGCTCGACGGGCGGCGCAAGCCTTCTATGCCCCGCACGCCCATGCCGGGACGGGGGCGAGTCGTGATCCAGATCGACGTCGTGGTGCCCGACCGGCCGGGGGAGCTCGGGAAGCTCGCGAGCCTCCTGGGCGGCGCGGGGATCAACATCAACGCGATCAGCGCGGAGTCGGGCGGCGGCCGGTCGTACATGAGCCTCGTCGTGGAGCAGCCCGCGAGGGCCCGGGCCGCCCTCAAGCAGGCCGGCTACGAGTGCTCCGAGCGCACCGTGGTCGTCGTGCGCCTCGAAGACAAACCGGGCTCCCTGGCGGACCTCGCACGGCGCCTCGGCGAAGCCGGGGTGAACATCACGAGCGTGATCCACCTCGAGACGGTCGCCGGGAACGCGCAGCTCGCGATCGGAGTGGACGACATGGCGAAGGCGCGTGGCCTCGTGTGAGGATTCCCGTTCTCCGAACCGAGAACGAGACGACCCCCGCAGCGAAACCCTCAAGTGCCGCGCCGCGAGTATCTTCGGTAGCCCACCGGTGGGAGGAGCGACATCGCCTGACGAGAGACGCGGCGCCACAGGAACGGACGACCCCGGCGGTCGACCTCGGCGTCGTCCCGGCGGGCTACGCGCTCGGAGCCCCGAAGACGGTGCCCCGGGTCGACTACGAGCGGATCTTCGTCCTGGACGACCGCGTGGCCCTCCTCGGCGAGTACGCCCTCAATGACGAGTGCCCGCTCGAGTTCGCGGACCTCCAGCGCTCCCTCCCGATGAACGGGCTCCGCCACCTCGTCTCGTTCTACCAGGGCGAGTACGCCTTCACCCCGTTCCGCGTGGACGACCTGTGGTTCGTCGTCCTGACGCTCGGCGTGCCGCGGATCGAGGACCGCGGGTCCATCGGGACCCTCCTCGCGGCGGCCCGGGTCCACATCCCGCCCAACCTGACGCCGACCCTCGCCAGGCGCGAGGCGCTCCTCCGGGAGAGGGAGAAGGAGATCGCGCAGCGCGAGCTGTTCGTCTCCCGCCGGGAGCAGCGGGCCCTCCAGATCGAATCGGACATCCAGGGCGCCGCGATGCGCGTGAAGGAGCTAGACCTCGAGGTGCGGTCGCGGGAGGACCGGCTCGTGGCCCTGCGCGACTATGCGGTCCGGATGCAGCGGACGTTCTTGCGCGGGACCTCGTCCGCCGAGACGCCCGCCGAGGGGACCTCGCAGCCCTCCGAGAAGCCCGCGGCCCCTCCCGCGAAATCAGCCCCGTAGGACGTGCGCTTCTCAGCCTCGATAACCAAGGCCTTTTCATTATATAGCGACGGGCCCACCTGTTGCCGACGTCGTGAGCGCGGGACGCCGCGTGCCACGGGTGCCAAGGCGGGCAGCGAATGCAAGGGCTCTTTGAGACCCTGGCAGAAACCATCTTCGAACGGGCGCTCAGCCCGGGCCTCGTCCCCTTCCTGATGGCCGTCGTGCCGAAGAAGTCCTCGCGCGCGGAGCTCAAGAAGATCTACGTCCTCGACGACGCCGGGGACATGGCGGGCGAGTACGTCCTCGACGCGGACTGCCCGATCGACTACAACGACTTCCTCCGGGCCCTCCCGGACGAAGGGATCGGGGACCGCGAGTGCCTCTTCGTGGGGGAGTACGTGTTCACGGCGTTCCAGAGCGGCCGGTCCGTGTTCGTCCTCCTGTCCCGGGGGCAGCTCTCTCCGGACGACTTCAACTGGACGGCCCTCGTCCTCAATGCGGCGCACGGCCAGTTCGGCGCGGCGGGTCGCGCGCCGAAGGGAGCGGACGCGGCCCATTCACAGGAGGCGGACCGCGCCGTCGCGGAGCGGGAGGCGCGCCTCAACGCGCGCGAGACGGACCTCGCGAAGGCCGAGGTCAAGCTGCAGGCGGACGAAGCGAACCTCCGCGGGCGGCGCGACGAACTCGAACGGCAGAAGGCGCGGCTCTCCGCGATCGCGGACTACGTGACCCAGAACCAGCAGGGGTTCGCGCGTGGCGTGTGGCGGGCGACCCAGGCCGGGGAGTCGTCGAGGCAGCTCGCCGCGGAGCTCAAGGCGAAAGGCCATCCGGACGACGCGAAGGCCCTCGCGGAGGCACGGAACGCGTTCGAGGCGGAGCGCCGGGACCTCATCGCGGCGAAGGCGGAGTTCGAGGCGAAGTACCGCGAGGCGACCGAACGGGTCGCGAAGCTCGAGGCCGCGCACAAGGAAGCGGTCGGTACCCTGGAGCGAGAGCGGGCCGAGACGGCCAGGCGGGAGGCCGACGCGGACAAGGTCCGGGAGCAGATCGAGGCCCGGGTCGCGGACCTCAGCCAGCGGTTCGCCACGATGGCCAAGGAACGCCTCGTGATGTCCCACAAGCCGGCCGCAGAGCCCTCCGACGCAGTCAAGCAGGCGATCGACCTCGAGAAGGCCCAGCTGGCGAAGGAGCGGAAGTTCCTCCAGAAGCGCGCGATCGAGATCCTGGACCAGGCCGAGCAAACGAGGGACCGGGAGGCGAGGCTCGAGCAACGTGAGGCCTCCCTGACGCGTCGCGAGGAGGAGCTCTCCCTGCGAGAGCAGGATCTCAAGACGATGAAGACGGTCGTCGCGCCGGGCCCCGCGCCGGACGCGCCGAAGGCCGAGGTCGAGGAGGCCCGCAAAGACATCGACCGACGCGTGAAGATCATCCAACAGAAAGCGCTCGAGCTCCTCGACCGCGAGGAGAAGCTCCGGAAGAGGGCCGCGGAGCTCCAGGCCCTCGAAGACCGGCTCAGCGGGAAGGTAGCCGCGAAGTGATCGTCAGCGGGCCGTCCTCTCCATGTAATCACCCCGGATAACCACCGACGGGCGCTTATATAGAGCGCAGGGGGCTCGTTCGCTTCTCATCTCCGGCCGGAGGGCCGCGTCCCCGAGGCGAAGGGGGAGCGACACACGATGCAAGGTGCCGCACCGCGCACCCTGGCAGTGGGGGTCCTGTTCGGACTGGTCCTCGCGGGAGCCCTCCCCCTCGCGATCGGGCCTGCCTCCGCGGATCCGTGGATCGTCGACAACCCGGACGCGACCTCGGACGCCGTGTGGAACTTCACGACGCCGGGCGACTACGTTCGCTCGGGCACCGCGATCGCCGGCGGCGTCGTCTCCCTCGCGCAGCCCACGACGTGGTGGAACCGCACGTCGGCCGCGGACTTCGCGGGGGCGTCGAGCACGACGAACATCGACCTCACGTCGTGGCCGGGGAACGTCGCGATCCGGAACGAGTCGGGGCCGTCGACCGCTCTGACGATCCAGCCGGGCGCCGCGGGCGAGGACGCGTACCTCGACCGGCTGAGCGCGAACACGAACTTCGGCGCCGCGACGACGATGCTCCTGGACGGGAGGAACCCGGACGCGTACCGGCCCATCCTCCTCTTCGACCTGTCCTCGATCCCCGCGGGAGCCGTGATCGACAGCGCGACGTTCGGACTGTACATGACGTCGGGCATCGGGAACACCCTGACGGTCTCCGTCCATCGGGTCACGGCCACGTGGAACGAGGCCCAGGTCACGTGGAACAATCGGCTCACGGGGACGGGATGGGCGACCGCGGGCGGCGACTACGCCGGGTACGTCATCGCGCAGGCGACCGTCGACAACACGGCCGGGTGGAAGAGCTGGGACGTCACGCAGCTCGTCGATCTGTGGTACCGGGGTCGCTTCGCGAACCAGGGGCTCCTGGTCGTCCCGCCCGGCGGGGGCGCAGACTCCGACAAGACGTTCTTCAGCTCGGACTACAACGTGGATCCGACCCGCCGCCCGAAGATCGACATCTCGTACCGGATCCTCGGTGGCACGGGCGAGTTCGTCTCCGAGGTCGGCGGCCCCGGGAACCAAGCGACCTGGCAGACCATCTCGTGGAACGCCACGGCGCGATCCCTCGTCTCCGACGAGTTCCCCGGCGTGGCCCTGGACCCGAAGTGGACCTGGACGAACGCCCCGCCCGCGTGGGACGTCGGCACGACGGTCCCGGGCAGCCTGCACCTCGTGACCGCGGCAGGCGTCGAGTTGGACGGGGCGACGTTCTCGGGGCACGTGCTCGCGAACGAGGTCGTCGGCGACTTCACCGCGACGATGAAGTTCAGCAGCGATCCCACGGCGAACGGGCAGAAGGCGGGCCTGATGGTCTGGCTCAACAACCGGAACTGGTACGTCATCCAGAAGACGTACGTCGCCGCGACGACGTCCGTCGACTGGCAGGCCAAGTCGACCGTGGACGCGGCGTCCGCGATCCGCGCGAGCGCGAACAGCGGGAACCCGATCCCCGCATGGGTCCGGATCGTGCGGGTCGGGAACACGTTCACGGCGTCGACGAGCGCGGACGGCACCGCCTGGACGACCCGCGACGCGTACACGCCGACGACGGAGTACCCGCTCCAGGTCCGTCTCGCGGCGATCGCCGCGGACGGGAACTCGGGGACCCCGCACACGGCGGACGTGGACTATGTCCGCGTGACCTTCGGGCCGGATGCGACCGTCGCGGTCCAGACCCGCACGGGCGACACGACCCCCGTCGACGGGACGTGGTCCGGATGGTCCGCCGCGTACGCGACCCCGTCCGGGTCCGCGATGGCGGGCAGCTCCCGGTACATCCAGTACCGGCTCACGTTCGCGGTCACGTACCCGGACCACACGCCGAACGTCGGAGACGTGAACGTGTCCTGGTCGAACCACGTCGCGTCGGGGACCGTCGAGACGAACGACCTCGTCCCGGGGGACGCGGAGGAGTGGGGGAACGTCACGGTCATCCAGGCCTTGAACGGGCAGTCGATCGCGTACGCGTACTCGACGGACTCAGGAGGGATCTGGACGCCGGTCGTCCCGCCCGCTTCCCTGCAGGCCGTCAGCACGGCGTCGGGTCGGATCCGCTTCCGCGCGACCCTCTCCACGTCGGATACCCTCATCACCCCGACCCTCAGCGAGATGCGCCTCACGTATCGCCATCAACTCGACCACTTCGTCGTGGCGGCCTCCGCGTCCGCGGCCGCCGGCGCGGCCTTCAGCGTCACGGTGACCGCGAAGGACGCGGCGAACGTGACCGTGACCGGATGGACGGGCACGGTGACCCTGGCGGCCCGCCTCGCGGACGGCGTCACGCCGGGCGGCGGGACCCTCGGGACGACCTCCCTCGCGATCAGCTCGGGCGGGACCGCGACCCTCGCGACGGAGACGTACACGAAGGCGGAGACGATCCGGATAAGGGCCTCGTCCGGCGCCGCGTCGGGCCTGAGCGCGACGATCGGGATCACGCCGGGCGCCCTGAACCGGATCGACGTGACGCCCGCGAACATCACCCTCCTCCTGCTCGACGCCCAGCCCTTCGCCGCGGAAGCGTTCGACGCATGGGACAATCCGATGCCGGGCGTCCCGTTCTCCTGGATCACGACGGGCGGCCTGGGCACCCTGAACAGCTCGTCCGGGCCCGCGGTCACGTTCACGGCCGGGACCATCCCGGGGAACGGGACCGTGGAGGCGACGTCGGGCGTCGTGACGGGCCTCGCCACGATCTCCGTGGTCAACGGGACGCGGCCTTCGATCGCGATCGTCTCGCCGATCCCCGGTGGCCACCTGACGGGGCTCGTCCCCATCGCGTACACGAACAGCTCGGACGCGGTCTCCGCCCGGTTCGAGTACGACGCGGGCGCGGGATGGGTCCTCATCGGCGCGACGGCCGTCCTGAACGGCACGTTCGCATGGGACACGTCGGGCATCGACTTCACGGCGGGGAGCCTGCGCGCGACCGCGGAGAACAACCGGACCGTCACGAACACGACCGTCGTGACGCCCATCGACGTCGACAACACGCCCCCGACGATCGCCCTCGGCACCGTGACGGACGCCCAGGGGACGAGCGGGACCCTCACGATCACGTACACGACCCACCCGGACGTCCTCGGGGTCGACCTCGCGTACTTCGACGGGGTCTGGCGCATCATCGGGACGGACGTCACGGTGGACGGCTCGTTCGTGTGGGCCCCGTCCGGACCGATCAACGGCGTGACGATCGAGGCCGTCGCAACGGACGAGGTCGGCCTGAGGGGATTCGCGCAGAAAGTCGGGGTCGGGAACCGGACGATCGGGGCGAACCCCCCGCGCGTCCAGGGCATCCCGGAGGTCCGCGTGCGGACCGGAGCCCCGTACACCCTCAACCTCACGTTCTACGTGAGCGACGCGGACACGCCCCTGTCGGGCCTCGCCGTGACCGTGTCCGACCCGGCGAACGTGACCGCCTCCGCGGGGGCGTACCCGTCCCTCGGGTTCACGTACGGGGCCTCGGGCACGTACTTCGTGACCGTGTGGGTCTCGGACGGCACGGACACGGGTTGGGCCGTCGTCCGGGTGGTCGCCTCGAGCGGGAACCCGCCCGCACAGAGCGCGCCCCTTCCCGGCGTCGTGTTCGACGAGGACACGGTCGCCCTGAACGCCCTCGGGACCCCGCTCACCGCGTACTTCACGGACGCGGACGGGGAGCCCATCACGTTCGTCCTTCTCGGGGCGTTCTACCTGTCCACGTTCGTGAATGGGAACGCGACCCTGGACCTGAGCGCCCCCGCGGACTGGTCCGGCATCGAGGCGTTGCGCGTGCGGGCCTCCGACCCCTCGGGCGCGTTCGCGGAGGCCGCCTTCACGGCCACGGTCCTTCCCGTGAACGACGCGCCCGTCCTCGCCCCGATCAACGCGCTCTCGTACGACGCGGGCATCGTCTACGTCATCGACCTCCGGCCGTACCTCTCCGACGTGGACAACAATGTCCTCACGGAGGTCACCGTGACGACGGACAGCGCGTACGTCCAGGCGTCCGGACTCCTCCTCTCCCTCTCGTTCCCGGGGGACTGGGAACGGGCGAACTTCACGATCACCGTCTCGGACGGGGCCGCGATCGCGACCCAGGTCGTCGAGGCGAGGTTCATCCCGCCGTGGTGGCGGTCGACGTACCTCCTCGCGGTCCCGCCCGCGGCCGTCATTGCGGTGGTAGCCATGTTCGCGCAACGCGCGCGTTGGAGGCCCGCAAAGGCCTTCCTGGTGGACGAACGAGGTCAACTGCTCAGGGAATTCACCCTGGATCCCGCCTGCACGGTCTCGTACGACGACGCCGTGAAGGCCGGCGTGCTCGACGCGGTCGAGAAGCCGATCAAGGTCGCGAAGTACAACGGCCAGACCGTCGTGGGGGACGCCCTCGGCGTCGTCCTCCTCGCGTACGGTCCCGTGAGCCTCGAGCAGGTCGAGTTCGCCCGCGAGCTCCTCGTGAACGTCCAGGACAAGTTCGAGGGGCGCGTCCAGGAGCGGCTCGCGGAGGCCCGCACGTACGAGGAGCGGCTTGAGGCCGCGCGGAACAGCCTCGAGGCGAGTCAGGCCGCGTTCGACGCCCGGTCCCGCGCGTTCGCGGGGATCATGGACGCCGTCACGTCGGCCCAGGTGAAGATGGCCGCGGAGGCCCAGTCGGTCCGCGCGAAGCTGCTCGATCTCGAGGCGCGCGAGGCCCGCGTCCGGGAGGACCGGGAGGCGATCGACCGGCTCGCCCGGGATCTCGAGGAGACCCGAGCGGCCGTCGACGGGAGAGCCGCGGACATCCAGGGCCGCGAGGCGACCGTGTCGCAGCGCGAGGCGGCGAACCGCACGCTGCAGGCTCGTCTCGAGCCGCTCGACCGGGAGCTCTCGGCGCGCGAGGAAGCGATCGACGCGCGGGATGGGGACCTCCGGGCGCGGGATGCGGCCGTCGCAAGCCGCGAGTCGGCGGTCGTCGAGACGACGAAGTCCCTCGACGGGCGCGAGGCCCGCCTGCTCGAGGAGCGCGAATCGATGGAGGTGCGCGGCCGAGAGGTCGAGGCGACCCGGGCGGCCGTGGAGGCCCGCACGTCGGAGCTTCGGGCTCTGGAGGCCCGGACCGACGAGAAGATCGAGACGCTCAACGCCCTCGAGGTCCGGGTCGGACCCATCGAGGCGCAGATCCGGGAGCGCGAGGGCGCCGTCTCCGAACGGGAGGCCGCGATCCGGGACCAAGAGGGTCGGCTCGAGTCCCGCGAAGCGGAGCTCGCGTCCGAGTCCGGGGCGCTCGCGCAAGCCCAGTCGGACCTCCAGTCGGGTCAAGAACACCTCGAATCGACGAAAGAGGAACTCGAGGGTCAGGATTCTGTCCTCCGGGCTCAGTTCGCGGAACTCAGGGAGCGACAGGCCGAGCTCGAGGCGCGCTCGAAGGCGCTCGATGGCCGCGAGTCGAACGTCGGATCCGAGGCGGCCCGGCTCGCGGCCCAGGAGGCGTCCCTCGGTCCGCGCGAGGCGACGCTGCAGTCGGAGAGCGAGCGCGTCGCCGCGCTCGAGGCCGCCGCCCAGGGGCGATCCCAGGAGCTCGAACGGAAAGCGACGGACCTCATGAAGGACCGCCGTGCGCTCGAGGACGAGCGATCCGCGTTCGAGGCCCGCGTGAAGGACTTCGAGTCTCGCTCGGGCAGCCTCGAGGGCGAGATGCGGCGCCGGACGGACGACCTCGAGGGCCGCCTCAAAGTCCTCCGGGAGAGGGAGGCCGCGCACGCGCACGCCTCCCAAGAGTTCGAAGGCCTCCGTTCGGAGAAGACCCAGTGGATCGCCTCGAAGCAGATCGAGCTCGAGGCGCGCGAGCAGGCCCTCCACGAGCGTGAGGGGGCCGTGAAGTCCCAGGCGGAGGACAACGCCCGGGTCCTCGCGGACCTGTCGGCCCGGGAGGAGACCCTCGAGATCGAGACGGACAAGTTCGAGAAGGCCCGCACGGATCTCGACGCGCGCAAGGCGGACCTCGAGAAGCTCGCGAAGTCCCTCGACGCGAAGTCCGCGCAGCTCCGCGATGAGGATGCGCGCAAGGCCGAGGAGTACCGCACATGGCACGCGACCCTCGAGTCCGAACAAGCCCTCCTGCGGGAGCAGCGCGAGGCGTTCGAGACGGAGGCGACGGCCCAGCGCGAGACGTGGGCGGACCGCATGCTCCGCGTGCAGATGCGCGAGCAGGACGTGTCCGAACGCGAGACGAAGGTACACACGGACGTCGAGTGGATCACGGCGAGCGAGGTCGAGATGAAGAAGCGGGAGGCCGCCGCGGCGGACGCCGCGAAGCAGGCGGAGGGCCTCCGCTCGGATCTCGAGGGAGTCCGCAAAGACCTGGAAGCCCGCACGATGGAGCTCGAGACGCGGGAGCGGTCCGTCCGCGAGGAGGCGGCCCGCCACGCGGAGGAGCTCACGGGCCAGGCCCGCGGCCTCCAGGAGGCCGAGAAAGCCCACGCGGACCGGCGTGCCGGGTTCGAGCGCGAGGCGGCCGCCCACGCAGAGGCACTCCAGGCCCAGGAGGCCGGGCTGGCGCAGCGGGCCCAAGGCCTGGACCGGCGCGGGGCGGACCTCACGGCCCAGGAGGCGAAGCTCGCCTCCCTGTCCAAGTCGCTCAAGGAGCAAGAGGAGCGCATCCAGCGCGAACGCATGGACCTCCAAGGGACCACGCAGCAGGTCGCGGCCCGGCAGGAGGAGACGATGCAGCTCCGTCAGCGGAACGAGGACGAGGCCGCGCGCCTCCAGAGGGAGAAGGACGCGTTCCAGAACGCGGTCGCGGAGAAGGAGGCGGAGCTCGCGTCCGAGCGGGAGCGGATCTCGCGGGATTCGAGCAATCTCCAGGAGAAGTTGGGCGCGAAGGCTCAGGAGCTCGCGGCCCGGGAACGGGCCCTCGCCGCACGGGAGGCCGAGATGCGCTCCGAGGAGCACGACCTCGAGGCTCGCCTGCGGGAGCTCGAGTCGAGCGAACGGAAGGCCGCGGACCAGGCCGCCGACGTGGAGGCGCGCGCCGCGACCCTCCTGAAGCGCCAGCGCGAGGTCGAGGACCGCGCCGCGAAGGTCGAGGCGACGACGAAGCGGATCGCGATGGAGGACGAGCAGAAGCGCCGGGAGTGGGAGGCTCTCGAGCGGACCCTGAAGAGCCAGGAGGAGCAGATCCAGACCGACGCGGTGACCCGGCTGTCCGAGGTCTCCCGACGCCTCAACGAGGTCGAGCGGCGCGAGCAGATGCTCACGAACGCGATGACCCAGGTCGAGGCCGAGCGGGCGACGCTCGCGGAGGCCGCGAAGGCGCAGGCCGCCAAAGACGCGGAGACGAACGCGGCCGTGGCGCGGGCCGAGAAGCGCCTCGCGGACCTTCGGACCATGGAGGGCGACATCCTCCGGGATCGGCAGTCGTTCGAGTCCGAGCGGACCGCGTGGTCCGCCCGGCGCTCCGAGGAGCTCAGGCAGCTCGAAGCGACCCGGGATGCGGCGGGCGAGCAGGCCGCGCAGGCCGAGCGCCTCATCCAGGAATCGCAGCGCCGCGCGAACGTCGCCTCGGAGGCGGAGAAGACCGGGAAGCGACAGGCCGAGGAGATCCGGGCCCTCCAGGCCCAGTTCGAGGCCCGCCGAGGCGAAGCGGAGGCGGCCCAGCGCGCCCTCCAGGAGCAGACCGGACACCTCGAGGATGCTTCTCGCAGGCTCGCGACGCGGGAGATGGAGCTCACCCGGCGGGCCAAGGAGATCGATGACCACGAGGCGCGCGTCGCGGCGGCGGCCCACGAGACCGCGGTCGCGGCGGACGAGGCGCGGGCCCGCCACGCCGTGCTCGATCGGGAGACGACCGCGCTCGCGAAGGCGAAGGCAGACCTCGAGGCGCGTCGCGCCGAGATGGAGCGGAACCTCGGGACCGTGACGGCGAAGTCCGACGAGGTCGCCCAGCGCGAGCACGTCCTCCGGACGGAACTCCAGAGGGCCGAGAACCTCATGGAGGACCTCGGCCGGAAGGAGACCGAGCTGAAAGGCCGCGAGCGGCTGGTCGCGTCCGCGGACGCGGACCTCGGCGGCCGTCAGGAGGCGCTCACGCGCAAGGAGGCGGAGATCCGGGAGGGCACGGCGGCCCTGGACCGGATGCGGAAGGACCTCGAGGCTCGCCTCGCGGCGATCGAGGAAGACCGCAAGGCCTCCGCATCCGCGCGGAACGAGGCGGTCGCCCTGAAGGAAGAGGCCGAGAAGGCGAAGGCCCAAGCCGACGCGATGCAGAAGGAGGTCTCCAAGAACATGAAGTTCCTCCAGAAGAAGGCCGTCGACGTCCTCGACCGCGAGGAGAACCTCCGCGGGAAGGCCCAGAAGCACGAGGAGGACGAGAAAGCCCTCGAGGCCCGGGCGGAGATACTGGATGCGAAGGCGCGCTCCCTCGACTCGGACCGCGAGGAGGCCGAGGCGAAGGCCCAGCGGCTCGAGTCCGAGGTCGCGCGGCTGAAGAACCAGCTGTCCGAAGCCAAGGAGGCCGCGAAGTCCGCCGCGGACATGGACGTGTGGCAGCGCGACATGGAGGCCCGGGTGAAGATCATCCAGAAGAAGGCGTTCGACCTCTTGGATCGCGAGGAGAAGCTCCGGAAGCGCGAAGAGGAACTCAAGGCGCGCGCCCAGGAGCTCGGGATCGAGACGTGACTGGCCCGGGCGCCCACCGATGGCCGGCGCAAGGCGGATGAGCCCTCCCGGCGTTCCGGGATTCGGCGGGCCCCATGGAACGGCACGTGATCGGCACGGATCTCGGGCGGATCGAGATCCGCACGGAGGGCGGACGGCTGAGGGAAGTCAACTTCACGACCGCGCGGACGACGGATGAGTCCACTGGGGACCCCATCGTGGACGCCCTCCGCCGGTACTTCCGCGGGGAGCCGACCAGCTTCGAGGACATCGATGTCGACCTGAGCGGCGCGACGTCGTTCCAGCGGCGGGTGTACGAGGCGACCCGCGCGATCCCCTGGGGGAAGGTCGCGACATACGGTCAGATCGCGAAGGCGATCGGGAAGCCGAACGCCCAGCGCGCCGTGGGACAGGCGCTCGGTCAGAACCCCGTCGCGATCGTGATCCCGTGCCACCGGGTCGTCGCCTCGGGCGGGGGGCTCGGCGGCTTCGGTGGCGGCCTCGCGTGGAAACGGAAGCTACTGCGCCTCGAAGGCGCGCTCCGATAGACCTCGGGTCGCGCCCCTTTATGGCCCGAACCGGACATCCGGGTTCGGGATCCCATGCGCGTCCGCGTCTTCCTGTACCTGCTCCTGTGGCTCGCCCTCGCCCAGATCGCCCTGGCTCTCGTCCCGATCGCGTCCTCGTACATCGTGGACGCGCACGCGGGGGTGGGGATCGCCGTCGTCGGGCTCGCGCACATGAACTTCGCGAAACTGCGCAGGTCAAGGGCGCCGGATCGGCTCAAGCGAATCGCCCGCGCGACGGCCATCTTGGCGACGGCCCAGCTGGCCCTCGGGCTCGCCCTGTTCGCGGCGTTCCGACTCGGCGTCGCCGTGCCGGGGACCGAGTGGATCGGCTTCGTCCACGCGATCATCGCCCTCGGGATCCTCGCGGAGACCGCATCCGTCGCGACGGCCCATGACATGTGGGAGAAGGCAGAGCTGGGCGCCGGTGCGCCGTGAAATTCACTTCGTCGCGCCCTCGATCGCGGCGTCGAAGTCCTCGATGAGGTCCTCGACGTCCTCGAGCCCGACGCTCACCCGGACGAGCCCCTCCGAGATCCCGCTCCGCTTCCGCTCCGCATTGGTGAGGGGACCGTGGGACATCGAGGCGGGGTGCTGGACGAGGGTCTCCGCGCCGCCCAGGCTCACGGCGAGGGTCGCGATCTGGACGCGCTCGACGAACCGCTTCCCCGCGCGGAAGCCTCCGCGGAGTTCGACGCTCAGCATCGCGCCGAAGCCGGACATCTGCCGCCGCGCGAGCGCGTGCTGGGGGAACGACTTGAGGCCGGGATAGTGGACGGCCTGGACGCCCGGGTGGCCCTCGAGGAACTCCGCGAGGGCCTGCGCGCTCGCGTTCTGCTGGCGCATCCGGAGGGGGAGCGTCTTGAGGCCGCGGCGCACGAGGAACGCGTCGAACGGGCTCAGGTTCGGGCCCAGCATCTTGTACAGGGTCCAGAGGCGTCCGAACACGTCCTCCGAGGCGGTCACCGCGGCGCCCGCCATTACGTCCGCGTGTCCGCCCAAGTACTTCGTCGCGCTGTGCAGGGATACATCCACGCCGAGCTCCAGGGGTCGCTGATTCACGGGCGTCGCGAACGTGTTGTCCGCAAGGACCGTCGCGCCGACCGATTTCGCGGCCTTCACGGCTTCCCGGATGTCCGAGATCATCATCGTCGGGTTCGCCGGCGTCTCCACGTAGACGAGGCGCGTCGCGTCCGTCACCGCGTCCAGCCATCCCCCCGCCTTGCGCGGATCGACGAACGTGGTCCGCACCTTGAACCGCGGCAGGACCCGCGTGAACAGCTCGGTCGTGGCCGTGTACAGGCTCGAGCCCGCGACCACGTGGTCTCCTGCGTCGACAGCCATGAGGATCGCGGGCGCGATCGCCCCCATGCCGGATGCGGTCGCGAGGGCCCGCGCGCCGCCCTCCAGGTCCGCGAGGACCTCCTCGAGATCGCGGACGGTCGGGTTGCCCCATCGGGAGTAGTACTCAGGCGGCGCGGTCGCGGAGGCGAACTCGGCCCCTTGTCGCGCCGAACCGAGGGCCCACGTCGAGCTGGCGTAGATCGGCGTCGCGAGGGGGCCGTGGCCCTTCTTGCGCGCCGCGTGGATCGCACGAGTCGCGATTCGGCGGGAGCGTTTCGCCACGCCAAAGGCACGGCCCGTTCCGCGCAAATATGTTTCGCCGTACGCGCCGCGCGCACCACGTCGGGCCGCATCGGAGAGGGGACGTGCGAGTGAAACCGATAAGGTCAAAAAGGGTAGGCGGCATGTGCGTGCCGCCCGGCCCCCCGAAGGGGCCGGGCTTGTGACGACGACAGGAGGCCAAGGCCGATGACGCGTGAGGTGGACTGGGCGCCGAAACCCATCGACCCGGATTTCATGAACAAGCCCGACGAGTACCCGGAGACGGGCACCCACTTCGAGCACAAGGTGTTCGCGGAGGCCCTCCCGCGGACGGACGCGAACGGGGCGCCGAACCCGACGACCCTCGGGATCCACGGCCTCCACGTGGCGGTCGACTTCGACGCGTGCATCGCGGACGGGGTGTGCATGGACGTCTGCCCCGTCGACGTGTTCGAGTGGCTCCTGAATCCCGGGGCGAAGGGCACGGGGAACGAGAAGCACGTCGACCAAGGCACGGACGAATACGCGAAGTACCGGACGGACAAGTCGGACATGATCCGGGAGAACGACTGCATCGACTGCATGGCCTGCGAGACCGCGTGCCCGACGAAGTGCATCAAGATCTCGCCGTGACCGGGCCACAGCCCGAACGCGTGTTCACGCGCGCCGGGGCCACTCAATGCTTCTGGGCCTAGGGGGCCCCGCGACCGAGGCTCCGCACTCGCGTGATGAACCGAACGACGAGATCCGGGCGGCGGTACACGATGATGACGAGGGGTAGCGCGATCGCCAGGTAGGCCGCGTGCGCAACGACCCGGGCCCACTCCGGATTCACTGAGTACCCGAGGAGGACCGCGAAGATGGAGCCGATGTACCCCTTGTGGTGAAGCGGGTCCGGCGGGGCCGTGGCGCTTCCACCGAACAGCCCCAGGTTGTACGCGGTCGTGGCCCACCATCCGAAGTCGTACGCCCCGGATATCCCGCCGAACTCGATCAGCTCGTGGATCCCGTACCCGAGGAGGCCCCCCGCGAGGAGGATGAGGAGGATGCTCGTGAAGTAGAAGAACCTCCGGAGGTCGAGCTTTACCCCGACGCGGAAGATCGCGTACGCGAGCCCGATGCCCGCGCCGAGCCCGAGGGCGGCCCCGACGACCGTGAGGACCGCGTCCTGCACGAGGAACGGCGTGAGGAAGAGGACCGTCTCGAGGCCTTCCCGGAACACGAGGACGAACGTGGAGGACACGAGCCCTGCGATCGCCCCGTGCGTGACGGCCGACTCGACGCGGCCTTCCACCTCGCCCTTCAGCGTCCGGCCCTTCACGGCCATCCAATAGATCATGGAGGTCAGGACGGCGACCGCGACAAGGGCCGCGATCCCCTCGAAGAGGACGCGCTGCGCCTCGGAGAGGGAGCCGTACGCGAGGAGAATCGCGGCGCCGAGGCCGAGGCTCGCGGCGGCCGCCGCGTAGATCCCGTACCACGCGTACCGGACCAGGTTCGTCCGCCCCGTGCGGGCGAGGAACGCGAGGATGATCGCGCACAGGAGGGCCGCCTCGAGGACCTCGCGGAACGTCAGGAGGTACTGCGCGACGACCACGGGCCCACCCGCAGGTTTCGGCTCTCCGAAAGCCGGTTCCGCGCGTCGTATAACGGTGTAATACTTAAGGTTTAGGTCATCCGAAATGCGACGCCGCCATGGAGGCGGACAAAGGCTATAACGGCCGGGGACGTTCCGTCCGCGGGATGAAGGGGCCGGGCCATCGGGAGTGGACGGAGCACGTCGAGATGTACCTGAAGTACATCTATCTCCTCTCCGTCCAGAACAAGGGCCCCGCGAAGACGGGGGAGATCTCCGAGTACCTGAAGGTCGCCCCGTCGAGCGTCACGGAGATGCTCGACCGCCTCGAAGAGGAGGGCCTCGCGAAGCACGAGAAGTACCACGGGGCCCTCCTCACGCGGAAGGGCCGGGAGCACGCCCTCCGGATCCTGAGGCGCCACTGCACGATGGAGTACTTCCTCGTCCAGGCCCTCCATGTGCCCGAAGGCCGCTACCACGACGAGGCGTGCGAGATGGAGCACGTGCTGAGCGACGACACGGCCCGCCGGCTTCGGAAATGGATCGACCAGCCGACCACGTGCCCGCGGTGCTACGACCTGGGCAAGCTCCACTGCCGGTACCTCGTCGCGAAGTGACTCGCGTCAGGCCGTCGACCGGTAGCCGCGCGGGTCCACGACGACACGCCCGTAGCCCCGACGCCGGAAAGCGCCCGCGACGTCCGCCTCGACGGCCCGGAGACGCGGGACGTCGTCCGGGGCGACCTCGATCCGGGCCGTGTCGCCTTCGTGGCGCACGCGGACCTGCCGGAACCCGAGGCCCCGGAGGTACGCCTCCGCGGACTCGACCTGCCGGAGGAGCTCGACCGTGATCGGCGTGCCGTGGGGGATCCGGGACGAGAGGCAGGCGTTGCTCGGCTTGTCCGCGAACGAGAGGCGGAGGCCCCGGGCCAAGGCCCGCACGTCGGGCTTCGCGAGGCCGGCCTCCACGAGGGGGTGCCAGAAGCCCGCGGCGTCCATCGCGCGGATCCCGGGTCGGTCGTCCCCGAGGTCGGACATGTGCACGCCGTCCGCGATCGCCGCGAAGCCTTCGCGCCGCGCGATCGGCACGAGGACGTCCGCGAGGCCCTCCCGGCAGAAGAAGCACCGGTTCGACGGGTTCGCCGCATACGAGGGGTTCGCGAGCTCGGAGAGCCCGACGACGCGCGCGGGGATCCCGATTCCCTCGGCCTCCGCGAGGGCCTCCTCGAGTTCCCAGCGGGCGAACGACTCCGCGTCCGCGACGACCGCGAGGGCGTCCGGCCCGAGGGCGTCGTGGGCCACGCGGGCCACGAGACCGCTGTCGACGCCTCCCGAGAACGCGACGAGGACCCGGCCGCGGGATCGCATCGCGTCCACGAGGCCCGCATACGCGGCGTCCAGGTCCACGGGGCCGGCCGGGCGGGACATGCGCCGCGTCGTACGCGGAGAACGGAGATAAAGGCATCGCGCGACAAGCGTATTGGGCGGGGCGTCCATCCCCGTGACGTGCGGCCGTCCCACTTGGAGTGCACGGCCTGCCGCGCGCGCCACGAGGTGCGCCTCGCGGGCCCGTGCGAGTGCGGCGGGCCCTTGTTCGCGCGCTACGACCCGGCCGGTCTGTCGCCCTCGGACCTGCTCCCCAGGAACGACCTGTGGCGGTATGCGCCCCTCCTGCCGCTCGAGGCGTCCGAGATCCGATCCCGCGGGGAAGGCGGCACGCCCCTCCTCCGACTCGAGACGATCGGATCGGGTGGCCGGGTCGCGAGGATGAAGGTCGCGTCCCTCCACGTGAAGGACGAGGGCCTCAACCCGACGGGGACGTTCAAAGCCCGCGGGATGGCCGTCGCGGTGCCCATGGCCCGGTTCCTCGGCGCGACGACCCTCGTCGTTCCGACCGCGGGGAACGCGGGGGCCGCGCTCGCCGCATATGCCGCGACGTACGGCGTGCGGGGGATCGTCCTCATGGCGATGGACGGACCCGACGGGGCGGCCGAGGCCGTCGGGCGCTTCAACGCGGACCTCCTGTGGGTCGAGGGGGACATCGCGGTCGCGGGCCGCATCGCGCGGGAGGTCGCCCAGGCGGCCGGCGCCTTCAACGTCGCGACCCTCCGCGAGCCGTACCGCGTCGAGGGGAAGAAGACGATCCTCCTCGAGATCTGGGAGGCCCTCGGGGCCATGCCGGACTGGATCCTGTTCCCGACGGGCGGGGGCACGGGGGTCGCGGGGGCGTGGAAGGCCCTCCAGGACCTCCGGGACCTCGGGTGGTACGAGGGGCCGTGGCCGCGACTCGGGGTCGTCCAGGCGGAGGGGTGCGCGCCCCTCGTGAAGGCATGGCGGGAGGGGCGGGACACGGCGGAGCTTTGGCCCGATCCCGAGACGTCGGCCTCGGGCCTGCGGGTCCCGTCCACGGTCGGGGACCGGATCGTCCTGCAGGCCCTCCGCGAGACGCGCGGGGCCGCGGTCGCGGTCTCCGAGCCCGCGATCGTCCTGGCCGCGAAGAACCTCGCGCTCTTCGAGGGGATCGACGCGTGCCTCGAGGGGGCCGCGACCCTCGCGGGCCTTCGTCGGCTCTACGACGACGGCTCGATCCGGTCGGACGATCGCGTGGTCCTCGTGAACACGGGAGCCGCGCGGGGCGCCGCGGCGCCGGGGATCCGTGAGCCGCGCGTCCGGACCGCGGCCGAGGCAGTCGAACGCCTCGAGCTCACGCGAGCTTCCTGACCGTGCCGACCCGAGGTCGACGAACGGCGGACGGCCCTCACCCCGTTCTCCGTGTCGCGAGTCCGCGGATCGCGGCCGCGGCCGCCTTGTGGCGCGCGCACAGCCGGCCCGATTCGACCTGGGCGCGGAGGACCTCGGCCTGCCAGTGCGCGTTGAAGAGGCGGCACGTCGGGATGTCGCAGAACGCCTCCCCGGTCACGTGGTACATGGCGGCCTGCAGGGCGTAGCCCGTCGCGACCTCCGTGAGGCGTTCGTCGTCGTAGTCGATGAAACGGCCTTCGAAGGGCGCCTTCGCCGCGTCGAACGGGACGGCCCCGAGGGCGAGGGAGAGCCGGGCCTTCACCTTGTAGTACTCCGGCGGCTTCGCGGGGCCCTCCACGATCCCCGACGTCGAGACGGCGGACGGGACCGAGCCGATCACGGCCCGCGCGTGGTAGCGCCCGTCCGCGTCGAACGTCCCGAGGAGCCGATGGCCGAACACGATGTGGAGGACCCGGAGGGACCGCTCGGCGGGCGGGAGCAGGTCCCGCAGGAGCGCCACGTACCGGAACCCATCGTACAGGATACCCGGGACCCGCTTCGCCGGATCCCGCAGGAGGCGGATCTCGAACTGGACCTCCCCGAAGAGGGGCTCGGCGGGTTCGAAGGGGCGCGCCAGGTTACGAACTTTCGTCGCGGCGATCCGGCGGGCCAGGCCTTCCTCGTCTGCGCCGCCGAACAGGCGGAGGAACTCGCCGCGGACCGAGCAGGGGAAGCCCAGGGTCTCCCGCAGGAAGCTCGCGACCTCGGCGGGCCGGAGGGTCTCCGAGGACGGGTCCCCGTACACGTGGGCCGTGCGGGGCACGCCGAGAGGGACCGGTGAGTCCCGGCCCTTGGCGGGCCTCGGTGGTCGGGGAGCGGCTCGTTTCACGGCGCGACCATCGGGGCCGCAATATATATTTACGACCGAGGGCCCCTTACGGACAAGTCACCGCGCGGCACTCCGAATGCGCGGTCCGATACGGGTCTTGCCTCGACACGTGGGGGAATCGATGGCGAAGTACGTTCTCGCGGCCGACTACACCCTGATGACGGAGTACCGCAACGTCCCGCTCGCGACGTTCTTCAGCTGCATCCCGACGGACTACTGGCACTCCCGGCTCGTGTTCCGGATCCTCGCGGACCCCCCGAAGCTGGACGCCCAGGGCCGACCCATCCGGGCCCCGTACGGCATGCGGAAGATCGAGTCGAACCTCGTGCGGGCGTTCGGCCGGGACGAGGTCGTCGTCGCGGACCCGAAGCGCATGGCGGACTACATCACGGACGACACGGAGGTCGTGGGCGTGCACTGCATGGACCCGCTCGGCCTGGGGCCCGTGAGCATGTCGTTCACGATGGGCGGGACCCTGACGCCATTCACGAAGGCGATGTTCCTCGAGCTGATGGACCAGGTGAACCGGCCCGGGCGGACGTACAAGGTGGTCCTCGGCGGGCCCGGGGCGTGGCACTTCGACTGCCGCCCCGAGATGCAGGACGCCTTGGGCATCGACACGATCGTCCACGGGGAATGTGACCACATCGCCTCGGAGGTCGTCGAGCAGGTCGGCCGCGGGGACGCCCCGCGGATCATGAAGTTCAGCAACGCGAAGGCGCCGACGGTCGATCAGATCCCGAAGATCCTCGGTCCGACGATGCACTCGATGGTCGAGGTGATGCGGGGCTGCGGCCGGGGCTGCGAGTTCTGCGAGGTCACCCTCCGCCGCGCGCGGTACTTCCCCCTCGACTACATCGGGGAGGAGATCGTCCAGAACACGACGATCGGGGACTCGTCGATCCAGCTCCACTCGGACGACATCTTCCTGTACCGGCTCGAGAACTGGCGGACCATGGAGCCGAACGAGGACGCGGTCCGCGAGCTGTTCCGCTTCGTGATGGACCGGCCGGGCGTGGACCACTGCTACCCGACGCACGGGACCGTGAGCGCGGCCGTCACGAACCCGGGCCTCATCGAGGACCTCTCCGAGATCGTGGGCACGGGCCCGGACAAGTGGATCGGGGTCCAGAGCGGGATCGAGACGGGGAGCCCGGGCCTCTCGAAGGCGGTCCTCCACCGCAAGGCGGCCCCGTTCACCGCGGAGGAGTGGCCCGACATCGTCGTGGAGGGCACGGAGATCCTGAACCGGAACCGCTGGTTCCCCGCGTACACGATCATCCTGGGCTTGCCCGGGGAGACCCCGGAGGACGCGTGGCAGACCGTCGACCTGATCGACCGGATGGAGCAGATCCCGGACAACCACTTCATCACGGCCCCCCTCACGTTCGTCCCGATCGGGGCGCTCCGCGGGGAGGAGTTCTACAACATCGACGAGATGATCGACGAGGCCCGGTTCAACGTCGCGTACCGCGCGTGGCGCCACGTGGTCTTGGAGATGGACGCGGACCTGTGGCGCCTCACCCGGCTCCCGGGTCCGGTCAGGGCCCTCGTCGTGGCGACGGGCCGACTCGGAGGCCGCTACATCCTCGGGATCATGGAACGGTACGGAGCGCGGCGCGGCTTCCGGATCCGGAGGCCCGCGAAGACCGTCCGCGAGGCGGAAGGCCACACAGTGAGCTTCCCCGCGGCGTGACGCGGACCCGCCCGCCCTCTTCGAAACCGGTCACGGCCGGGGGGGTCACTTTCGCTTCTTCGCGGGCCTGCCGAGCTGCTCGAGAGCGACCTCGGCCGCGCGCTTCCCGCTCAGGAGCATCGCACCGAACGTGGGGCCCATGCGGGGCAGCCCGTACGTCGAGCACACCGCCATGCCCGCGACGACGACGCCGGGATACGCGAGGCCCGTGTGCTCCACGACCGCGTCCTCGGACTTCTCGATCCACATGCCGCCCTCGCCGACCCGCTTCGCGAGGCCGCGCTTCTCGAGGGACTGGATCACGTACGCGTCGTGGCCCGTCGAGTCGATCACGAGGTCGCACTCCAGCGCGATCGGGTCGACGCACGTGATCTCGTGGGGCAGCGCCTCTACGGGCGTCCAGTTGATCACGACCCCCGCGACCCGGTTCTTCTCCCTCAGTACGACGTCCTCGAACGAGGTCATGTTCTGGATCTTCGCGCCCGCGTCCATGGACGCGGCGATGAGCTTCGAGCACGCGTGAGGTCCCGGAGTCACGAACAGGTTCTTCGAGTACGCCTGGTACGGGCAGCCGATTTCGTCGAGGTACTTCTGGGCGGGCGCTCGGAGGGTGACCGTGTTCATCAGGTACCCGCCG
>DATETY010000014.1:0-23133 GCA_035283365.1 Thermoplasmata archaeon
GCGGTCTGCAGACGGGCCTTCACAACGATGTGCACGCGCGTCTCTCCGAGATGTTCCGGGTCGATCGAGGCCTGGTAGCCCCTCACGACGCCGAGCTTTTCCAGGGTCGCCAGGCGAGCCGCGACGGTCGGGGCGCTCACACCGGCCGCCCTGGCGATCTCGCGTAAGGACAGGCGGGCATCCGCCTGGACGGCGCGCAGGATCGCGACATCGACTCGATCTAGGTTCACAGAGGATTGGAGCGCTCGGATGTTCTTAAGATTTCACACCCTGGAAGAGGGCTTCCCCGTCTGCGAAGCATGCCTCCCGAGCGATAACCGTGGATTCAGAGGAGAGCAACGACTCGCACCACCGCCTGGCGAGCGCCTTGTCAACTCCCCGAGATCCTGTCCGAAGGCGATGATTCCGAGCGGCCAAGGTCCGACTCCTGGCGCGAGCCTGTCGTGCCGACGGATCAGCCGGTGAACGGCCTCGGGCCGCCGGGGGAAGCCTCGCAGGTTCGATTCTTGATGCGGCGCAGCCCACGATCTGGATCGGCGCCCGACGAGGACCCGGCCGCCTGTATGGGGTCGTTTTCCCTCTGGAACGGGTTGATTATCCGACAGAAAGGTTGATGACCCGGGAGCGTCCGTGGGGCGGGCGAGGGAATTACCCATGGCATCGCACGCGTCGAGACTCATCGTGGGGTTGGCGGTCCTCCTGCTCGCGTTCGTGGCCGTCCCCGGCCCCGCCGCGGGCGCGGACCGCACGTTCACGCTGTACGGCGATTCGAGCCTGGGCTGGGGCTCCACGAACACGACGATCGGGAACCCGGTCCCGGCCCTCAGCGTGGACTTGGGCGACAACGTGACCTTGACCCTGAACGCCTCGGACGGCGTGCAGCACAACTGGTTCATCGACTACGACGGGGACGGGAACGACGACGCGAACGAACCGGTCTCCCCGAACTTCCGGAACGAGCAGATCGTATGGAACTTCACCGCGGACCGCGCGGGTACGTTCACCTACCGCTGCCGGTTCCATCCCACCACGATGACCGGCAACATCACGATCGCCGCGCCGGGCAACGGGACGGCCCCGACCGGGGACGCCCTGCCCTACGTGATCGCGGGCGGCCTCTTCGCGGTCGTCGTGTTCATCGGAATCGCGACCGTCTACATGCGCCGGAAGAAGGCGAGCCCCCCGCCGCCGCCCACCTGAACGGGACGGCCGGGTGCCCGGAGGGGCGGCAGTCTTCTTTACCCGCTCCTCCATCCCGCGCGGGATGTCGAAGCTCTCCGACGTGGGCGAGAGGGCCGCAATCCAGATCCTCGAGCGGATCTTCGACCGAGGGCATCCCGTCGGCCTGGGCCATGACTGCGGGGTCGTGGACTGGGGCGATGAGTACGTCGTGATCACGACGGACGCGATCAACCCCCGGACCCATGTGCCCGCGGGCGCCTCGCCCCAGCAGGTCGGATGGTACCTGACCGCCGTGAACCTGAGCGACATCGCGGCGGCCGGGGCCCGGCCCCTCGGGTTCGTCGCGGCCTTGTCCCTCCCCGCGGACACGGATCTCGAGGTCCTCCGCGGACTCGGCCAGGGGATGGAGGAGTGCGCCCGGGAGTTCGGGATCGCGATCCTGGGCGGCGACACGAAGCAGGCGGACATCATGTCCCTCGCGGGGACCGCGATCGGCCGGGTGAAGAAGGAACGGATCCTCCTCAGGAAGGGGGCTCGGCCCGGGGACCTCATCGTGGTCACGGGGGATCTCGGGCGCTCGGGCCTGGCCCTGCGGCAGATCGACGCGACCCCGCCCGCCTCCCGCGGGGAGCTCCTCAACGTGCTCCTGCGGCCCTACCCGCGCGTGTTCGAGGGGATGTTCTTCTCCGACTCAGGGAACGTGACGAGCTGCATGGACATCTCGGACGGCCTGGGCGCGACCCTCGGGCAGATGGCGGCCATGACGGGCCTGTCGTACCATGTGGACTGGGATGCGATCCCGAGGCACAAGGCCCTCGTGAACCTGCCCCTCCCGGACCAGAAGGAGCTCACCCTGTACTCGGGCGGGGACTACGAGCTGGCGGCGACCGTGCGCCCGGAGGGGCTCGAGGGGATGCTCACCCGATACCAGTCGGAGCGGCGCGGGGACCGGAACCGGATCACGGTGATCGGGAAGGTCGAGAAGGCCGGAGGGAACCTCCTCGTGTCGAACGAGGCCAAGGAGACCCTCGCGGCGAAGGGCTGGGAGCACTTCCGGTCGTCCCGGTCCACGTAACCGGGCGCAAAGTGTTTTAACCCGAGACGCCCCGTAAACCACGTCGCGATGATCACGGAGAAGGAAGTCCTCGACGTCCGCGAGCCCCCGGGCAAAGCGATGGGGAAGGTCGCTGAGCTCTGGAAGCCGGTCGAGGGCACGAACAAGATTATGTGCACCGCGTGCGCGAGGTATTGCAAGATCGGGGAGGGACAGGTGGGCCTGTGCGGCATCCGCGGCGTGCACGAGGGAAAGCTGTGGCTCTACGTGTATGGGCGCGTGATCACAGGCCACGTGGACCCGATCGAGAAGAAGCCCGTGTCGCACTTCCGGCCCGGGTCCAAGATCTTCAGCATCGCGACGACCGGATGCAACTGGCTGTGCCATCCGGCGGGCACCCCGGTCCTTCTCTATGACGGATCGATGAAACCAGTCGAGGAAGTCCGATCTGGAGACGCGCTGGCGTCCCTCGTCGACCTGCGGGGTCATACCGCGCCAGCGGTGGTCACCGCGACCGGAAGTCGACGTGCCGCGAACCTCCGAATCTCAGTCGCTGGAGTCCGAGAACCCCTCTTCGCGACGCCAGAACACCCAATCCTGACGATGAGAGGCTGGGTGACTGCGACCGCACTCCGTAGGGACGATTGGGTGCTTGTCGCCCGCGAGGAAGACTTCGGATGCGGGAGGTCCCCGCTAGGCCGTGTGCCGAGCCATGCGCCGGCTCACCATCCGGCCGAGACGGCTCGCTTCTGGCGGCTTTGGGCGGCAGGGAGCGAGTCGAAACCCCGATTCGCCTGGGCACCGGTCGTCCGCATATACCCGGAGTCGTCGCTTGAGCCGGTTTACAGTTTCGAGTGCATACCTTTTCACAACTACGTTGCCAATGACATTGTCGTCCACAACTGTCGTTACTGCTTCCTACCTGGAACAC
Source organism: Thermoplasmata archaeon (assembly GCA_035283365.1). GTDB lineage: Archaea > Thermoplasmatota > Thermoplasmata > RBG-16-68-12 > RBG-16-68-12 > RBG-16-68-12. The sequence continues at coordinate 3,168 of DATETY010000014.1, forward strand.
AGGTCTCGACCGATCAAGGGCATGTTCCGATCGAGCAGATGTTCGCTGAATCGGTGCCCACTTCGAATCCTGAGGTTCGCATGAATCCTGGCCGGAATGTCCTCACGCATCGGGGCCGATGGCGGAAGGCAACGAGGGCCTTTCAGCACCTCTACTCGGGGAAAATCCTTCGAATTCGACCATACTACCTGCCTGGATTCGAGTGTACACCAGATCACCAGATCTTCGCCTCGATCGGCGGTGGCCGGGTTCGAAAAGTCCGGGCGAAGGAAATCAAGCTGGGCGATTTCCTCGCCGTCCCAAGGCCGCGGGGAGCTGGCATTCCGATCGTCGATGTCGAACGACTCCTTCGTGGGCTCGGGCCGCCCGCGTACAGACGCGGGAGCCGACTTGAGGTCATCGATGGCAGGATCCGATGGTCCTCCGAACGTGGCGCCGGAATCCCGGTCCGTCTCCGAGTGACGGCTGACCTTTCTCGATTGCTTGGTTACTACTGTGCCGAGGGTTCCGTCAGTTGGCATCCGAAGCGCGCCAACAGCGGTTCTGTTTGGTTTAGCCTAGGCGCGCACGAAGAAGACAGAATTCGGGAAGTCGAGCGCCTTCTTCTGAGAGCCCTTGGAGCGAGATCCCGCCGGTCACGTCAGGAAAATCGCATCGCCGTCATCGCCTCCGGCGCTTCTCTGGCTACTTTCTTCAGGAACCTTTGCGGTGACTCGAGCGCGACAAAACGGGTTCCTGCGGCGATCCTACGATCTCGAAATTCGAAAGTCCTAAAGGGGTTTGTGACGGGATATTTCAACGGCGACGGGTACGTGACCAAGCGAAGAGGCCCCGGGATGGTGCTCGGAAGCACGTCGGTGTCCAAGGCGCTCACGTTTGGCGTGGCACAGTTGCTTCTCGCCATGGGAGAGGTCCCTCGCGTTTACGAGGCAAGGAACAGACCGACGTACGAGATTGAAGGCCGCGAGGTCTCGCGGTCGAATGATCACATGGTTCGCCTGTTTGTGGATCAAGTTTCGCTTGACCCGGAAGACGCGTCGTGGACATCATCGGAAGCGCGAGTCCTCCGGACATCGGAATATTTCTTGCTCCCGATCCAATCCATCGACGAAGTGCATTATGCCGGACCGGTCTACAACATCGAGGTCGAGGAGGACCACAGTTACACCGCAAATTTCATGGCGGTCGCGAACTGCCAGAACGCTGACATCAGCCAACGCCGCAAAGTCGAGGGCATCGAGGTCGAACCGCAAGACGTGGTCCGGATGACCCTCGAGCAGGGCTGCCAAGGCCTTGCATACACGTACAACCAGCCGACGATCTTCATCGAGTTCGCCCGGGACATCGGGATGCTCGCGCGGAAGGCGGGTCTGATCAACATCTTCGTGTCGAACGGATACGACACGCCCGAGACGGTCGCGGAAATGCCGAAGTTTCTGGACTGCGTCACGGTCGACTTCAAAGGCTCCGGCGAGACGAGCTTTGTCCGGAAGTACATCAACATCCCGAACGCGGACCCGATCTTCCAGACCCTCCTCGACACGCGGGACACGAAGAAGATTCACATCGAGATCACGGACCTGATCGTCCCGCAGGTCGGCGACGACCTGGGGGCGGCCCGACATCTATCAAAGTGGGTCTACGACAACCTCGGACCCGACACCCCGATCCACTTCCTGCGGTTCCATCCGGACTACAAGATGATGGAGTTCCCGTGGACGCCGGTCGAGACCCTCGAGAAGCATTGCGCGGTCGCAAAGGAGGAGGGCCTGAGGTACGTCTACATCGGGAACGTGCCCGGCCATCCCCTCGAGCACACGTACTGCCCGGGCTGCGGGACGATCGCGATCAAGCGACACAGCTTCGACATCACGGGCTGGTACCTCGACAAGGACAACAAGTGCAAGAAGTGCGGGTACCAGCTCACGATCCAGGGGCGGCTTGAGAAGACGGTCAAGGACAACCGCTTCTACAGCGTCCTGTACCACCGCTGAGGCGTCACTCGACGAGCCGGCCGCGCTCGATGAGGGGCTTCCCGTCGACGGAGACGTTCGCCTCGGACAGGATCGCCTCGACCTTCACCCCGCAGTGGATCTTCCCGCCGATCACGAGGTTGTCCCCGAACCCGACATGGGCCGTGCCGAGGGCCTTCTCCGCCTCGTGGTGCGGGCCCGTGACCCGGGCGCGCGGGTTCAGGCCGAAGCCGAATCGGGCGAAGGCGCGGCCGTCCCGACCCCCGCGGTTCATCGCGTGGATCGCTCGCTCCGCGCCCAGGATCTTCGTCGCGTATCCGGACGCGAGGATCGCGGACGCGGGCTGGAGGAGGGGCTCGTCGAAGTACACGTCGAGGACGAGGCGCCCCTCCGCGGTCCCCTCGATCGGCGCGATGAACAGCTCGCCCGCAGGAAGCGTCGTGAAGGCGCCCTTCCGGGTGCACAGGCCCGTGTCCTCCGTGATCCAGTCGCGCCCCGCGACCTCGAACCGCACGTCTGTCCCTTCGGGGGACGTGAGATGGACCTCCCGGGCGCTCCGCAGCCGGCGCGCAATCCGTCGGACCGTCTCGTGGATCACGGCCCAGTCCGTCGCGAGGCCTCCCGCGCGGAGCATCTCCTCCGTGGCCCCGGGCATGGAGAGGACGCGGGCCCCCGCGCGGTTCGCGGCCCGACGCGCGTGCGTGTGCGTGAGGGAACGGCTCGCCACGAGGACGATCACATCGGAGGCTTGCATCGCGGTCCCGACGGGCTCCGGCGGTTCCTCGCCGTCCGACTTGCGCGCGCCGATCAGGGCGACGACCGGATCGGCCCCGAGGCTCCGCGCGGCCTCCGCGAACGCCTCCCCGATCGCGCGCGTCCCCCCGTCCGCGACGAGGAGGACTTTCTCCCCGCTCCGGAGGCCCGCGCTCGTGCGGAGGACCAGACGCGCGCCTTCCTCCATCGCGCCGAGCCATGCGGGCCGCGTTCCTTATAGTTTCTCGTCCGCGGCGACGCCCGCGGGGCTCGGACATCCATGCCAGAACGATTAAATAACGAACGGGGCATCGGCGCGCGATCCCGGAGGGCATGCCCGTTGCCTCATGATGTCGGCGGCCTACGCAAGGTGCTGCGCGAGTTCTCGTCGTCCGCGGGCCTGCAGGCGTCCGCGGTCGTGACCCGTTCGGGCGTGCCCCTCGCGTGGGACCTCCCGGAGGACACCCACGTGGACAACTTCGGGACGATGAGCGCGACCCTCATCGGGGCCCTCGAGGTGATCTACGCGGGCCTACACAAGCCCGCCCCGGAGCGGATCGTCGTGGACTCGGGCGGAGGGGTCCTCGTCGCGAGGCCCCTCACCCCGGGAGCGTTCCTCGTCGCGGTCGCGGAGCGCCTCACGCCGGAGATCGAGTCGTCCATGGACGAGACCGCGAAGCGGGCGAGGCCTTTCCTCGGATCCGAGGACTAGGCGCCCCGCACGCGCGCTCCGAGACGGTCCACAAGGGCGATCGCCCGCCTGCGTCCGGCCCGGTACCACACGGACCTCCGGCTCACGGCCTCCAGCAGGGCGCCGAGGGCGATCCCGAGGAGCCCGCCCGCGAACACGTCGAGGGGCCAGTGGACTCCCAGGTAGACCCGGCTCAGGGCGATGAGGGCCGCGACGGCGAGGGCCGCGGCGCCGTATCGCCGCGGGAACCGCGACGCGAGGACCGTCGCGACCCCGAACGCGCGGGACGCATGGCCGCTCGGGAACGCGGGGTCGTCCGGACATCCCACGAACGCGACGAGCCGCACGTCCGGGAGTGCCTGGCAGGGCCTAGGCAACCCGATCAGGTATCGCAGGATCTCCGTCGCCACGAGGGTCACGAGGATCGCCGCGAGGACGTCCGCGGCGGCCTCCTTGTGCCCGCGCGCGTACAGGGGTACCGCGAGGAGGGCGAGCACGTACACGTCCCCGATCGTCGTGAGGCCGACCCCCAGGACGTCGAGCGCGGGATTCACCCCGGCCAAGTTGAGGAGGCGGAACAGGACCTCGTTCGGCCCGAGGAGGAACGCCAACGCGCCCGCATCGGGCTCCCTGACTTAATGCCTCGGCCGGCCCAAGGCTCATCCGCGGCGAACGCGTTGCGCGCGCCTCGTGATCCGCGTCGCCGACGTGTACGATCGCCTCCTCCGGCACTACGGCGCGCAGGGATGGTGGCCCGCGCGGTCCCGGTTCGAGGTCATCGTGGGCGCCCTCCTCATGCACCAGACCGCATGGAGGAACGTGGAGCGCGCAATCGGGAACCTCCGGGCCGCGGGGCTCCTCGACGTGCGGCGTCTCGCGACGGCTCCGATCCCGACGATCCGCCGCCACGTGCAGGTCGCGGGCCTGTACCGGGTCAAGCCCTCGAGGCTCCGCGCGTTCTGCCGCCATCTCCTGGAGCGCGCGGACGGCGACCTGGACGCGTACTTCGACCGGCCCGCTCGCGCGGTCCGGGAAGACCTCCTCTCGCAGACGGGGGTCGGCCCGGAGACCGCGGACTCGATCCTTCTCTATGCGGGCGGACATCCCGCGTTCGTCGTGGACGCGTACACGGTCCGGATCGGGCAGCGGATCGGGTGGTTCGAGACGACGGCCTACGGAGCCGTGCAGCGCGTCTTCACGCGCGGCCTCCCTCGCGACGCACGTCTGTACCAGGAATTCCACGCGCTCCTCGTCGCGCACGCGAAGGCCCTGTGCCGCCCGCGGCCGCGGTGCCCCGAGTGCCCCCTGCGCAGGGCGTGCGCGTACGGCTCGAGGCGAAAGCGATATGGGCCCGGGCTCCCTGAGGAACCCGATGGCCCTCGCAGTCACGTTCGACGCGTTCGGGACGATCATCGACGCGGGGCGGGACGCCCTGCTGCGCGTCGCGCGCGCGATCGTGGATGACCACCGGACCGGCCTGAGCCCGGAGGCGTTCCTCGACACATGGGACCGGTACTTCTTCGCGCACGACCTCGATGCGTTCCTCCGGCTCGCGGAGGTCACGGAGGACAGCCTCGCCCGCGCCTTCGCGGAGCACGGGATCGAGGCGGAGCCGCGCGGCTACGTGGAGCGGCTCGAGGCGGAATGGATGCGGTCCGAGCCGTACCCGGAAGTGCGCGACGTGCTCGGAAGCCTGGACGGACTGCCGCGCGGGGTCGTGTCCAACGCGGACGACGCGTTCCTCCGCGGGATCCTGGACCGGTCCGACCTCCGGTTCGACTTCGTGATCACGTCGGAGAGGGCGCGCTGCTACAAGCCGCGTCCCCGCATCTTCGAGCTCGCCCTGGAGGTCGTCCGGCTCCCGCCCGAGGACGTCGTCCACGTGGGCGACTCCCTCCCGGCGGACGTCGCGGGAGCGTCGCGCCTCGGGATGCGGACCGTCTGGGTGAACCGGCACGGCATCCGCCGCGGGCCCGCGGATCCCGTGCCCGACGCGGAGGTCCGGGACCTCCGCGGGGTCCCGCAGGCCCTCGACGGGCTCCGGCGAAAAGGGTAAATGAACCGCGGCCATTCCCCGCGGCCGGAGGGAGTGCTCGTGGCGGGGACCACGGTCGGAGAGCGGATCCTCGTTCACCTGACAGGCTTCCTCCGGTTTCTCGACGCGTACGAGTGCCCCGCGGAGACGACCCAGGACGGGATCGCGGACGCCCTCCGGATCAGCCGGGCCCACGCGGCCCTCGAGCTGAAACGGCTCAAGGACTCGGGTCGGGTCGAGGAACGGATGTCCCACGTCGCGGGAGCCCGGACCCGGCGCAAGGTGTACTTCCTGCTCCCCGCGGGACAGGAGATCGCGCGTCGGATGCGGGACCACGCGAGGGCCCGCCGGGTCGTGCTCGTGGGACGTGACGGGAGTCGAGAGGTGTCCGGCGCGGAGGCCATCGAGGCCCTCCGGCGCGAGGGGCTCCGAGAGACGGAGGCCGTCCAGCGCATCCTGACGTCGGACCTCGTGGAACTCGCGCGCCCCGAGCCCCCGAAGCCGGCCGCGGCCCCGACGCGGCCCTTCTTCGGCCGGGAGGCGGAGCTCCGGGGCCTCCGGGGGTGGCTCGACGCAACCCCGCGGCCCGTCGCGGTCATGGTCGGCGTGGCGGGCATCGGGAAGTCGGCCCTCCTCGCGAAGTTCGTCGGCGGGAGCCCGCGGCCCGCGTACCTCCGACGGGTCCAGGCCCACGACGACGCGCATGGGATCCTCGCGTCCATCGGGGAGTTCCTCGCGCGCCAGGGCCGCCGCCGCCTCAAGGCCGCGATCGGCCGGCCCGCGTACGACCCCGTGGAGGCCGTCGCCCTCCTGCGGGAAGACCTCGAGGGGCTCCTCCTCGCGCTGGACGACCTCCACGCGTGCCCCGCCGCGGACGGGCTCCTCCGGGGGCTCCTGGACGGCCCGCCCTCGGGCAAGATCCTGGTCGCCTCGCGATCCCAACCCGCCGCGTACGACCGGTCCGCCGTCCTCGACGGCCGGGTCCTCGAGATGCCCCTGGAAGGCCTCACGGAACAGGCGGCGGGGGAGCTCCTCGCGTGGAGGCGCCCGGGCCTGGCCGAGTCGGACCGGCGGCACATCCTGGGGACGACCCGCGGCCATCCGCTCGCCCTCGAGATGTTCGCGGCGAACGGGCTCGACGCGGGGGCCGTCGCGACGGAACGGTACATCATGGAGACGGTCCTGGAGGGCCTCGACGACGCGTCCGAGGGCCTCCTCCGCACGTTCGCGGTCCTCCGGCGTCCCGCGTTGTCCCCGGAGAGGCTCGGGGCCACCCTCACCCAGCTGCGGCGTCTCGTCCGGGTCGCGCTCTTGCAGCACCGGGACGACGGGTACCTGGTCCACGACCTCGTGAAGGAGTTCCTCGCGAACCGCCTCCCGGACCCGGAGCGGCGGGCCGCGCACGCCGTCGCGGCGACGTACTGGGAGGCCCGCGGGGATCTCCTGGAGGGCGCGTGGCACCGGCTCGAGGCGGGGGACGTGGACCGGGCCGCCGTGATCCTCACGGAGGCGGGGGACGGGTTCTCGGAGAGCGCGCGGGCGGGAGATTTCGAGGCGTGTCTGGTCCGGCTCCCGCCGGAGAGACGGCCCCTGCGGCTCCTCGCGGAGACCCAGATGTTCCTCGGGCGCTTCGAGGCCGCGAAGGCGGTCCTCGAGGAGCTCGAGCGGACGGGCGACGGGACGGACCGGCTTCGCGCCCGGGTCCACCTCGGCCGGATCGCGACGCGCCTCGGGGAATACGGCCGGGCCAAGGAACTCCTCGCGGCCGCGGCCCAGGTCGCGGCCGGGGAGGATCCGGTCCTGGAGGCGGAGGCTCTCCGGGCGCTCGGCGGGGCCGAGCGGCGGCTCGGGGAGCTCCCGTCCGCACTCGCGCACCTCGCGCGGGCCGTCGACCTGCTCGACCGCGAGTCGAGGGAGCGGGTCCGCGCCTTGACGGACCTCGGGGCCGCCCTGATCGCGCGCGGGGACCTGCCGGGCGCTCGGGCGCGGCTCCTCGATGCGAACCGCGCGGTGCGCAAGGGGACCCGGGACGAGGCCGCGATCGTGAACAACCTCGCGATCATCCTGAGCCATGAGGGTCACGTTGGGGAGGCCGCGAAGGCGTTCGAGCGATCCGCGGACGTGGCCCTGAGGACCGGGGAGATCCGGTTCGCGTCGTACGCGCTCGCGAACGCGGTCGAGAACCTCCTCCGTCTCGACGACACGGAGGCCGCGGCCGCGACCGCGGAGCGGGCCCTGTCCCTCGCCGGGACGATCCGGGATCCGGTCGCCCTGTCGAACGCGCGCGGGAACCTCGCGCTCGTGTTCGCGCGGCGCGGGGAATGGGACAAGGCGGAGGAGCAGCTCCTCGGTTCCGTGGACCTCGTGGCCCACCTCGACAACCCGTACAGCCTCGCGAGCCGGTACGGCGAGCTCGCGAAGCTCTACGAGACCCAGGGCCGGACCCTCGAGGCGGCGCCCTGGCGGGCCCGCGCGGAGGACCTGTTCCGCAAGCTCCGGGGGCCCGAGGGGGCGTCCTGAACGGGGACCGCGCGTCGGACGAATGACCGACCAAAATGTTAAGTAGGTCAGACACAATGCGGACCTGTCCGCGGGCCTTCGACCCGCGGACCCAGAGGGATGGGACCCGAATGGCGAGTACCCGGTCGAGCGGCCGCCTCGCGCGGACCGTCGCATTCGCGCTCGTGCTCGTGACCGTCGCGACCGTCGGGCTGGCCGCCGTGCATCCCGCGCGGGCCGCGTTCACCGACCTCCGGGTCGACCCGGGCGCGTACACGGGCACGAACCTCTACGTGCCGGGCGAGACGATGGTCATCAAGGTCGTCGCGGACCCGGGCGACGTGTACGACATCGAGGTGTACCACTGGGTGCTCTTCCCGCTGGGGCCCCGGAGCACCCGCGCGACGTTCGACGACGAGACGATCCCCGCGGCCGGGGAGCGGACCCTGACGTGGGCCGTCCCGAACACGGCCGAGGACTCCACCTGGTACTGGATCACCGTGTACGAGAGCGGCTGGTTCGAGACCGGGACGGGCACCGCGTACGAGACGTACCTGTTCCAGATCCGGGGCTACGACGCGGACGCATGGATCGACCGAAGCCGGTACATCCCGGGCGACACGATCACCGTGGGCTGGTCCGTGACCCTCGTCCGCGACGGGAGCCCCGCGCCGGACGGGGTCGGGGAGATCCAGGCGTACAACGGGCCCACGCCCCTCCTCCCGTCGCCGTACAACTTCACCGCGTCCCAGGGCACGTTCTCGTTCGACCTGAGCACGGCCGCGGACCCGAACCGGGACCCCAGGGTGGTCCTCTGGTTCAACGACACGACGGGTAGCCGGCTCCACCAGATCACGCGCTTCTTCGACATCGGATTCTTCGACCTCCTCCTCACGGTCGGCGCGACGTACCCGCCCGGCGGGGTCGTCACGGTCGACGTGTCGGCGAAGGCAGCCTCGAGCGCGGGTACCGCGACGATCTTCGACCCCGACGTCGCCAACGCGGAGATCAACATCACGATCCGGGACGCCGCGACGGGCGCGACGACCCCATACGGCGCGACGGGACTCATCACGGGCACGAACGGGAGGGCCACCCACGTGTTCCAGCTCGCCGCGACCCCGACCTCGGCCGATTACGACGTCCAGGTGCTCGGCACGGCTCACGACGTCCTGACCTCCGCGGAGTCGGACGCGTTCAACGTCCGATCCACGCCGCGGCTCCTCGTGCAACTCGTCCTCGATCGCAGCGGGTACGTGAGCGGCGAGACCGCGACCGCCGCGGCCAGCGTGGACCCCGCGGGCTCGAACTACTCGTACCAGTGGCGCGTGCAGAGCGGATCCGGCGCGATCCTGTTCCAGCAGTCCACGAGCCAGGCGGACCTCACGTTCCCGATTCCCGCGAACTACACGGGCACGTTGTCGTTCTCGGTCACCGTGGACGACGGCCAGGGCACCACGGCGTCCGCGAGTCAGTCCGCGGGCGTCGCGTACGGGTACCTCGCCGTGAACCTCGACCCGTTCTTCTTCGCGGCGGGAGAGCTCCTCACGGGCTCGTACTCCCTTCGGTCCGTCGTGATGACGAGCCCGACGTACTTCTACGAGATCCGGGACGTCGGCGGGTTCCTCGTCGCGTCGGGGAACCTCACGACCTCGTTCGTGACGTATCGCACGCCCCTCCCCGCGAGCGATGCGTACACGATCACGGTCACGGCGAGCGCCGGAGGCCGCGCGGTCATCGGGAGCGCCACGGCGAACCAGGCGGCCCAGTTCTTCCTGAGCCTGTCCCTGGACCGGACCACATACCTGCCGGGCGAGACGGTCCGCGTGGGATACTCGTTCACGAGCCGCGGCCCCGTGAGCTGGCCCTCCGTGTTCCGGATCAGCGCGAACCTCGCCGGATCCGCGATCGCCTTCGTGACCACGACGAGCCGCTCGGGTGACTTCCCGTTGCGCATCCCGGAGGGCACGAACGAGGGGGATCTCCTCCTGTTCGCGATCGAGTTCTCGACGGGGGCGTCCGCGTACGAGACGGTCCACGTCGGACCGACGAACATCCTGTGGTCCACGGACGTCGCGGGCATCCCGACGTTCGCGGTGATCCTCGCCCTCCTCGTCGGGCTCCTCGCGGTCGGCTTCCTGTACCTCTGGCGGAAGGTCGCGACGAGCGGCCTGACCCCGCACCCGCGCCCGGAGAAGCCGAGCCCGCCTCCTCCGACCGCGCAGCCCAAGGGGCCCACCTCCCCGATGGCCGTCGCATGCCGGAACTGCGGCACGACGATCGACCTCACGACGAGCAAGCGGCCCATCGAGGTCATGTGCCCGTCGTGCGGGGAGACCCAGCTCGTCCAGTGAGCCCCGAGGCCGCGGGCCCCGTGCCGGGACGGAGGGACCCGGGCGGCGTTGGCGACTCGGCCGGCCCGCACGGAGCATGATAAACTAATGCACGCGCGAGAAACGCTCAAGTAGGCCGGGTCGCGGTGGTCGCGCCCATGACCCAGGCCCTGTTCGATGCGATCAAGGGCGGAGACCTCGCGAGGGTGCGCGACCTCCTCCATGAGGACCCGTCCCTCGCGAACGCGCGTTCGAAGGCCGGGACCCACGCGGCCGTGTTCGCCTTGTACTTCGGACGCGACGACATCTCGGAGGCGATCGTGTCCGCGGGAGCCGTCCTGGACCTGCCGTCCGCGGCGGCCGTGGGACAGCTCGACCGCGTGATGGAGCTCGTCCGGACGGACCCGGGCTCCGTCGACGCGGTCTCGGGGGACGGGAACACGGCCCTCGGCCTCGCCTCGTACCTCGGCCACGTGGACGTCGTCGGGTTCCTCCTCTCCAACGGAGCCGACGTGAACTATGCGGACCCGAAGACGGGGTTCACGGCCCTCACGGGAGCGATCTCCTCGGGCCATGCGGACATCGTCGAGACGCTCCTGGAGGCGGGCGCGGACCCGGACCACCGGTACGAGGCGGGGAACACGCCCCTCACGGAGGCCGCGTTCGGCGGGGATCTGCGGATCCTCCGGGCCCTCTTGGCTCACCGGGCCGACATCACGGCACGGAACGACAAGGGCCAGACGGCCCTCGCGGTCGCCCTCGAGAGGGGCCACGGGGGCGCCGCGAAGCTCCTTCGCGAGCACGGGGCGACGGGCTAGAGCCGGTCCACGACCTCGCGCAGGCGCCGGACGCCCTCCCCGATCGTCTCACGGGAGCACGCGAAGGAGAGGCGCAGGTGGCCCGAGCCCGCCTGCCCGAACGCGCTCCCCGGGGTCACGGCGACCTTCGCCTCCATGAGGAGCCGCTCGCAGAGGGTCGCGTCGTCCGCGATCCCTTCGATCCGGGGGAACGCGTAGAACGCGCCCGACGGGTGGAACGTGACGAGCCGGTCCGACTTCCCGAGCTCCGCGAGGATGAGGTCCCGACGCGCGCGGAACTCGCGCACCATGGCGTCGAGCGGCTCCCGGGACCCCCGGAGGGCCGCGAGGCCCCCCCGCTGCGCGAACGCGGTCGCGCACGTGATCGTGTGCTCCTGGACCTTCGCAATCTGCGCGAACAGGGGCCTCGGGGCGACCAGCCAGCCGAGCCGCCACCCCGTCATCGCGTACGTCTTCGAGAACCCGTTCACGGTGACGGTCCGCTCGAACATCCCGTCCAGGGATGCGGGGGACACGTGCTCCCCCTCGTACAGGATCTTCTCGTAGATCTCGTCGCTCACGACGACGAGGTCCCGGTCCGCCGCGAGGTCCGCGATTCCCTTCATGGCCTCCCGGTCGTACACGCTCCCGGCCGGATTGGACGGAGAGTTGAGCATGAGGAGCCGGGTGTGCGGCGTGATCGACTCGGAGAGGGACTCGGCCGTCGGCACGAAGCCGTCCTCGTCGGCCGCCCGGAGGGGCACGGGAGTCGCGCCAGCGAGCCGGACCATGGGCGCGTACGAGACCCACCCCGGGTCCGGGATGAGGGCCTCGTCCCCCGTTTCGAGGAGGGCCATGCACGTCATGAACAGGGTGTGCTTCGTGGGGGCCACGAGCACGTCCTCCGCGGTCGCGGGGATCCGGTTCTCGCGTCGGGACTTCTCCGCGATCGCCTCCCGGAGATCCCCGAACCCGAGGGACGGCGTGTACTTCGTGTATCCCTCGTCGAGGGCCTTCTTCGCCGCGTCGACGATGTGGGCCGGGGTGGGGAAGTCCGGCTCCCCGACGCTCAGGGAGAGGACCGTCTCCCCCTTCGCCTTCAGGTCCGCGACGAGGTTCCCGATCCGGACCGTTGGCGACGACTCGATGGAGGTCACGCGGGTCGCGAACCGCGCCATCCGGTCAGGGAACCGGGTCGAGTAGAAAAGGGTTCACCGCGCCTCTACGCGAGGGGGAGGGAACCGACCTCGGAGAAGTCCGCGAGGGAGTGGGCCTTGATCAGCGCGTCGGAGATCGTGTACAGGACCTCGCCGACGACGAGGGCCCGCCGGACGACGCGGGAGGCGCCTCCCCCGAGGCCGCCGGACACGTCCGCGTCGTGCGTGATCCGGGCTTCGAGGCGGAACCCATCGGACGGGTCCAGCGTGAACGCGTACGCTCCCTGCCAGACCGCCTCGCCGTACGTCCAGGGCGGCGCGTCCTCCGGGACCTCGGGCCCGAGGATCGCGAGGAGGACGGGGATCACGAGGAGGCCCCGGGACGGCACGAAGAGGAACGCGTGATGGTCCCGGAGGGCCTCGGACTCCGAGCCGCGGTCCCCGATGAGGGCCCGCGCGGCCTCCTGAGGGTCCGCCCGGTCCGTCACGTCGAACAGGGACAGCTTGAGGCCCTGGTACCAGGCGAACGAGCCGGCGGCGTCCGGGACCGCGTCCTTCCCCAGCCCGATCACGTGGCCCTCGCCGAGCGGATGGAGGTAGTCCGAGTAGCCGGGGACTTTGAGGGACCCGACGACCCGCGGTGCCGTGGGGACGGACAGGTCGATCACGAAGAACGGGTCGATCTTCTCGAACGTCACGAGGAACGCGAGGTCTCCGAGGAACCGGGTCGCGTACACGCTCTCCCCCGGCGCGAGGCCCTCGAGGCGGCCCACGAGCTGGAACCCCTCGCCGAGCACGTACAGGTTCGCGCTCACCTGGGCGCGCTCCCCGGACCTCCACGTGGTCGTCGCGACGCGCAGGAGTCCGCGGTGTTCGTCCAGGGAGAACTGGTTGAGGACGCGGCCCGGGACGTCCGCGCTCCCCGCGACCTCGAGGCTCAAGCCGGCCACGCGGATCCGGTGGATCGTGGTCCGCTCCTCGACGACGGGCCGGTCCGCGAGGACCGCGAACCCCTGGTCCCACTTGAAGAAGGCCAAGTACAGGGCCGCGTGGGACATGTACACGACGGACGTGGAACCCGTGAGCACGCTGAGGGATCGCGAGGTCCCCCCGGACAGGTCGATCGCGAGGAGGTTCGTGAACGCGCTCACGTCCTGGGACGCGGGATCGTGGTAGATGCGCTCGGGGGCCATCGTGGCGCACCGGTCGCCCGCGCACGTCTCGGGGAGACCGTACACCCCGTCGACCTTGGACGCGACCGCGTCCGCGATCACGTAGAGGAACGGAGAGGCCAGCCGGGCGGACACGTACGAGCCCGATAGCTCGTACGACGCGGACGGCGACGCGCCCGGGGCGATCGGGAGGTCGTACACGAGGACGGTCGTCCGCGGATCCTCCCACTGGGCCTCCGGGAACCGGTACAGGCCGGCCATGGAAGCCAGGACGACGAGCCGCGTCCCGTCGACGAACAGGCCCACGACCCGCGTCGTGTCGGTCCCCACGGAGAGCCGGGCCACGAGGCTCATCCCGTCCGCGGGCACGGTGTTCGCGACCAGGACGTCCGTGGCCCCCGCGAAAGCGTCGGGGCCCACGGCGAGGTACACGTGGGTCCCGTCCGTCTTCACGACGTCGGGCTCGTCGATCCCTTCCACCTGGACGTTCGTGGGCGAATAGCCCGGCAACGGGGCCCCGGGTCCCTGGAGGACGCCGCTCCCGAGGGCCACGCCGTCCCGCAGGAAGGGGTCCGCGGACCGGGGCCGGTCGAGGTACCACGCGATCTCCGCGTAGTTGTGGAACGGGACGAGGACGGACGCGGGCCGCCAGGGGACGAGGGACGCGCCCACGACCGCGGCCGTCACGACGACCGCGACGACGAGGAGGACGCGGAGATCCGCGGGGCGGGCCATCGCGAAGCGACACGGGGGCGGCCGGATATGAAGGAATCCAGATTGTTATGCCGCGGCCTAACGGGGACCTGGGGTGCCCGGGGCGGCCTCAGCGGTGGGCCAGGTACGCGCGGACCTCGGCCCGGCTCACGTGGTCGATCCGCGCGAACCCGACCCGCTCGAACTGGACGATCGCATCGGGCCGGAGGGACGCCACGCCGGGTTCCGCGAGGCCCTTCGCCTCGGTCCCGTCCGGCATCACGACGTGGGCCGCGACCCCGTGCGCCACCCACTGGATCTTCGGGATGTCCCGGTTCTCCATGGAGAGGAACCGCGCCCGGCGGTCCAGGGACACGTTGCAGAAGTCCTTGAGCCGGATCTCGGTCCCGCGCAGCTTCTCGAAGTCCCCGCGGGCGACGTGGACCTTGCGCTCCACCTTGAGGACGCGTTCCCCGCGCCCGGGGAAGTCCGGGTGGAGGGGGGCTTTCACGGTCTCGACGGGAGGGAGGCCCTCGATCTCGATCGGGACCGGGTCCGGGACGAAGAAGTAGCGGTTCGCCTCCTTGTCCACGTGCTTCCGGTTCTCGGCATACAGGGTGTCCGCGGCGACCTCGATGTCGGAGAGGCTCAAGCCGAACGAGAGGACGAACTCCCGGACCGCAGCGGGCCGGATCCCGCGCCGCCGGAGGGACTGGAGGGACCACGTCCGCGGGTCGTCGATCCCCGTGAGCCGCCCCGCGGCGATCTCCTGGCGGTACCGGGACTTCGAGAGCTCGAGGTCCTTGAAGCGCAAGATCCCGACGTGGACGAACGCGGGACGGGACCCGACCCCGAGGAGGTCCCAGATCCGCGTCTCCATGAGGTCCTCCATGACGAGGTCCTTCCCGCGGATCACGTGGGTGATACCGAGGAGGTGGTCGTCCACGGCCCAGGAGAACTCGAGGAGGGGCCACACGCGGTACTTCGTGCCGACCCGCGGATGCTCCCGCTCCGCGATGCGGAACAGGACCCGGTCCCGGAACGCGGGGTTCGGGTGGGCGATATCCGTCTTGAGGCGGAGGACCGCCTCGCCCTCCCCGTAGTCCCCCGAGAGCATGGCCTTCCACATCGCGATCCCCTCGTCGACGTCCTGGGTGCGGTGGACGCACGCGCGGCCCGCCTCGCGGTTCTTCCGCAGCGTCTCCGCGTCGCACTCGCACACGTAGGCCTCGCCCGTCGCGATGATCCGGTCCGCCCACTCGTAGTGGACCGGGATGCGGTCGCTCTTGTAGAGGACCTCGTGGTACGTGACCCCGGCCCAGTCGAGCCCCTCCTTGATCTGGTCGTACGCCTCCGGGAGGATCGGCTTCTTCTCGGACCCGATCGTGTCGTCGAACACGAGGAGGAGCCGGCCTTCGTAGCGCTTCGCGTACGCGTCGTTCAGGACGAACGCGCGCGCGTTCCCGATGTGGAGCGGGCCGCTCGGATACGGCGCGAGGCGGACGACGACCTTTCCCTCGACCGCGCCGGGGAGGGGCGGCAGCTCTCTCGGGCCCGGCTCCGCGCGAGGCCGCTCGAGGAGCTCCGGGGCGAGGCCCGCGAGTTCGGCCCGCTGGTCCTCGGGGCCGAGGCGGTTCACGTCCGCGACGACGCGCTCGACCTCCGCGGACACCTCGCGGGCGCGCGGCCGTAGCCCGGGGTCCTCCGCGAGGAGCTTCCCGAGGACCGCCTTCGGGTCCGCGCGGCCCCCGTGCAGGACCGCATTCTGGAGGGCATATTTCCGGGCGGACTCGAGGGCCATCGCGGGTCGAACCGCCTGCCGCTATATCAATCTCGGGAATGACATCGTCGTACGCGGTGCGGCCTCCGAGAAAGTTCATCTTGCACGCGACCGCTATCCATCGCGGTGGAGCGAGGGGGGTTCCCCCGTGCCCTATGGAGGAGGGCCGGGATCGCGTTCGGAGTGTGGGCCATCGCGCTGAGCCTCTTGTCCGTCGCGACCGCGCTCCCGGGACCGCCCGTCGCGGTCCTCCTCGCGGACGACGTCTCGCCGTTCGTGGGCGAGCCGGTCCGCTTCGACGCGTCCGCGAGCCACGGCCACGACGCGGGGAAGGGACGGGTCGTCGCGTACCGTTTCTCCTTCGGCGACGGCGCGCAAACGGACTGGCAATCCTCCGCGGTCGCGGACCACGCGTATGGGTCGGCGGGCGGCATGGAGGCCCTCGTCCAGGTGCGGGACGGTCGCGGGTTCGTGGACGAGGCGTCCGTCGAGATCCTCGTGCGGGACGTCCCCCCGCCGACCGGGGACGCGCCCGACCTCGAGCCCATCGCGGCGAGCGTGGACCCCGCGAGGCCTCGCGTGGACGACGCGGTCACCCTCGCGGTCACGATCCTGAACCGCGGCGGCCGGAACGCGACGGCGGCCCTCGTGGCCCTCGAAGATCACCGGCCGAGCGGGGCCGTCGTCTCGCTCGGCGAGGTTTCGCTCGGCGACGCTCTGGGCCCGGGGGCCACGCGGATCCTGTTCAGCGGCCGATTCCTCGCCGTCGAGGAGGGCGAGCACACGATCCAGGTCGTCGTGCGGGACGTCGCCCCCGCGGAGACGATCGTATCGAACAACGGGCTCGCGATCATCGTCGACGTGCGCCCCCCGGGACCGGACGGGGAGGACGTGGACCCGACGGGAGGGCCGAACCCCGTCACGGTCGGGCTCGCGTTCGCGGCGGTCCTCGCCCTCGGAGGGGCCGCCGCCGCAATGAACCGATCGAAGAAGGCGGGGCCGCGGGATCCGCCGCCCCCGACGCCGCCGAGCCGGGAGCCACCTCCTGCGTGGCCCCCGTGACCCGGACCTCGACGGGCGGCCCGCCGGCCCGCAACGGCTAAGACGGGCGGCCCCGTTCGCGGGGTGAGTTGCCTTGGCCGTCCGACCCTGGCTCGATCGATTCGCGGAGCACGTGGTCACGATCGACGCCCCGACGGGCCGCGAGCTCGCGGCCACGCGCATCCTGCTCGACCATCCCCGCCAGCCCGTCCTGTTCCGCGATCTGGACGGCGCGGAGGCCGCGGGGAACGTGTGGTCGACCCGGGACCGGGTCGCGTCCGCGCTGGAGGTGCCCCGCGACGAGCTGTTCCGCCGGATCGCGGACGCGCAGGCCCATCCGCGCGACCCGCGCGTCGTCGAACGCGCCCCGTTCCAGAAGCACGCCTCGACGGACGTAGACTTGCTCTCCCTCCCGGTCCCCAAGCTGTTCCCGAAGGATGCGGGCCGCTACATCACGGCGGGGGTGTGGGTCGCGGAGTGGCAGGGCATGCGCAACCTGTCGTTCCATCGGATCCAGCTCCTCGGCAGGGACCGAGGGGTCTGCCGGATCGTGCCCAGGCACCTGCGTCACATGTACAACGAGGCCATGGAGGCGGGCCAGGAGCTCCGGGTCGCCGTGTGCATCGGGCTCGATCCATGGAACCTCCTGGCCGGCGGGACCTCCGTCGAGTATGGCGTGGACGAGACCCGCATCGCGTCGG
This sequence comes from Thermoplasmata archaeon, assembly GCA_035283365.1. GTDB lineage: Archaea > Thermoplasmatota > Thermoplasmata > RBG-16-68-12 > RBG-16-68-12 > RBG-16-68-12. The sequence goes on from DATETY010000014.1 coordinate 20,793, forward strand.
CCCTCACCCTGTCATGCCTCAGGCGGCCCGTCGACGTGGTGCGGACCTCGAGCGGCCTCACGGTCCCCGCGGACGCAGAGTATGTCCTCGAGGGCCGCCTGATCGCCGAGACCCACGACGAGGGGCCGTTCGTCGACGCGGTCCGCACGTACGACCGGGTGAGGAAGGAGCCCGTGCTCGTCGTGGACCGGATCTCCCAACGGGACGACCCGATCTTCCACATCATCGTGGGAGGCCTCGACGAGCACTTCATGTTCATGGGGATGCCGCGGGAGCCCGTCATCTACCAGGCCGTTGCCCGAGCGGTCCCGCACGTGAAGGCGGTCCGTCTCACGGAGGGCGGATCCGCGTGGCTCCACGGCGTCGTCTCGATCCGGAAGCAGCACCAGGGGGACGGGAAGAATGCGATCATGGCCGCCTTCGGCGCGCACACGTCGATGAAGCAGGTCACGATCGTGGACGAGGACATCGACATCTTCGACGATCGGGACGTGGAGTGGGCCGTTGCCACGCGGTTCCAGGCAGACCGCGGACTCGTCGTCCTCCACGACGTCCGCGGGTCGTCGATCGACCCGAGCGCGCGCGACGGCTTCACGTCGAAACTGGGCATCGACGCGACGAAGCCGATCGGTGGCGACCCCGCCATGTTCGACAAGGCGACTCTGCAGTGAACATGTAGTTAGTACATGTAAGAATAACATCTAAGTACCACATGCTCCATCTTCGGTGCATGCCCGTTGAGGGAAAGGTCGTGCAGACCGAGGTCGATCCGGTCTTGTACGACTTCGTCGTACGGACTGCAAAAGCGAAGGGGCTGACGCTCAAAGAGGCGACGCGCGAGGCTCTCCGCGCCTGGGCGGCCCAGGAGGGCGACCTCTCCTGGGATCCGCTGTTCGACCCGGCATGGGGTGGGAAGGCGCGGAAGCGAACCGACGCCTCCAAGGTGAATCAGGTCGTGTACGGGAGGCGCAGGCGCTGAGACTGTTCATCGATTCGGGGGCGATAATCGCCCGCGCGATCACGAGCGACCGCTACCACTCCGAGGCCCGGAATACGTTCCAGCAGCTCTCGGAACGTGCCCTGCCGTATCGCTATCAATACACGTCGAACTTCGTGGTGGACGAGGTCGTCACGTTCATCCTGTACGAGGCCGGGTCTCGGCTCGCGACGGAAACACTCCGACGGATCCGATCGTCTCCTTCCCTCAGGATTCTTCATGTGAACGGAGAGGTGGAGGCCATCGCTGACCAGGTTTTCGAACGGTTTGCCTCGTCCAAGATTTCATACACGGACTGCACGACCAAGGTGCTCATGGAGAGAGAGTCAGTCGATACGGCGTTCACGTTCGACCGAGACCTCGAGGTTCTCGGATTCGGTCGGATCCCTTAGCCGCGTGATGTTCGTCCTCCCCTGGCCTCGCGATTCGATAACCGAACGTATAGGTTCATAACGGGTCCATCGAATGCGCGGGGTCGTCATGCGGACCCGACCCGCCCTTCTCCTCCTGGGCCTCGTGCTCGCGGTTCCTTTCTTCGCCGCGGTCCCGACCCCGGCGGGGTGGGATCATCCCGCGGACGCGGCGCCCCACCTCATGCCGCCGGACCCCTCCGTCCAGGCGTGGCCGCGGAACCTGCGGAACGGTCCCGCGGTCCCGACCGCGGCCCCCGCGCAGACGAGCGGCACGGCGCGTGTCCTCGTGCTCCTCGTCGAGTTCACAGACGTCGCGCACGACCCGGCCCACGACGCTGCGTACTTCGGGAGCGCGTACAACGACCCCGCGCCCACGAAGTCGATGCGCGCGTACTACGAGGAGGTCTCGTTCAACAACCTCACGATCCAGGCGACGATCATCCCGACCTGGTGGCCGAGCACCCGGACGATGGCCCACTATGGCGCGGACAACCCCCCGGGCGTGGACAACGCGAACGGGCCCATCTACCGGCTCGTCACGGAGACCGTCCAGCTCGCGGACGCGGGCGATCCGACCCTTGACTTCTCCCAGTTCGACGTGGACGGCGACGGGATCGTGGACCACATCGTCGTCGTCCATGCGGGCGACGGGCAGGAGACGGACTCGAGCGACACGAACTTGATCTGGTCCCATCGGTGGGCTGTCCTCGACGCGAACCCGAGCCTCCCGGGATCCCAGAGCCTCACGGCGGACGGGGTCCAGGTGTACGGCTACATCATGGTGAGCGAGTCGTCGCCCGTGGGCGTCGTGGCCCACGAGTTCGGGCACGATCTCGGATTGCCGGACCTGTACGACACGGACGACAGCTCGGACGGCGCGGGGGTGTGGGACATCATGGCGGGCGGCTCCTGGAACGGCTTCCCCGCGGGC
>DATETY010000015.1:0-8342 GCA_035283365.1 Thermoplasmata archaeon
AAGGTGTACAACGCGATGATCGACAAGCGCCCGGCGGCCGTCGTGCGGTGCACGGGCGCCGCGGACGTGATCGCCGCGGTGCGGGCGGCCCGCGCGGAGGGCCTGAGCGTCGCGATCCGGGGCGGCGGCCACAGCGTCCCGGGGTTCGGGACCGCGGACGGCGCCCTCGTGATCGACATGGCCCGGATGAAGGGGATCCGGGTCGACCCATCGTCGAAGAGGGTCCGGGCCGAGGGCGGTTGCACGTGGGGCGACTTCAACCATGCGACGCACGCGTTCGGCCTCGCCGCGACGGGCGGCATCATCTCCACGACGGGCATCGCGGGCCTCACCCTGGGCGGCGGGATCGGGTACCTCACCCGAGGTGCGGGGCTCTCCCTCGACAATCTCGTCTCCGCGGACGTCGTCCTCGCGGACGGGACGTTCGCCGCTGCGAGCGTGGACCGGAACGCAGACCTGTTCTGGGCCCTCCGGGGCGGTGGCGGCAACTTCGGGGTCGTGACGAGCTTCGAGTTCGCCTTGCGGCCCCTCAAGAACGTCGTGGCGGGACCCATGTTCTTCGAGGCCGACGACGCGCCGCAGGTCATGCGGGCGTACGACGCGTACATCGAGAGCGCGCCCCGCGAGCTCGGGGCGTTCTTCGCGTGGCAGATCGCGCCTCCGCTCCCCTTCATCCCGGAGGACCGGCACGGGGACACGTTGTGCGCGCTGGTCGCCTGCTGGACGGGCGCGCCCGGCGACGCGGACCAAGCCCTCGCGCCGCTCCGGGACGCCGCCCCGATCGTCGCGCAGGCGGTGGGTCCCATGCCGTACCCGGCGATCAACAGCGCCTTCGACGGGCTCGTGCCTCCCGGGCTGCAGCATTACTGGAAGGCCGTCTTCGCGAAAGGTCTCTCGGACGGTGCGATCGAGGCCCACATGCAGCACGGACAGAAGGTGCCCGTCGTGAACTCGACGGTGCACATCTACCCGATCAACGGCGCCGTGCACGACGTGGCCCCGGACGCGACCGCGTTCGGCCATCGAGACGCGAAGTACGCGATGGTCATCGCGGGGATGTGGCCCGACCCGGCCCAGAACGAGGCGAACATCCGGTGGGTCCGCGAGTACTACAAGGCGCTCGCCCCGCACGCGGAGGAGGGCGGGTACATCAACTTCGCCGCGGCCGACGACACGGACCGCGTCCGGGCGAACTTCGGGCGGAACTACGACCGATTGCGCGAGGTCAAGACGAAGTACGATCCCGGGAACGTGTTCCGCCACAACCAGAACCTCGCGGCATGAGCGCCGCACGCCGGCGCGGGCATCCCCTCGGCTAGCCCGGGTCCACCCGGTTCAGGTAGATTCCCGCGAGGACGGACGCGCCTCCCGCGAGGAGCGTCGCCGTGAGATGCTCCCCGAGGACGAGGATGCCCATCGCGGAGGCGAGCACGGGCACGGAGAGCTGCACGACTCCTCCTTGGGAGGCGGTGATCCGGCGCAGGACGCCGTGCCACAGGATGTAGCTCAGGGCCGTGCTGATCGTGCCCATGAACAGGGCGAGCCCGAGTCCGCCCCAGATCGGCTCGATGTGCACGGCGGTCGGGTCGAGGAGCTGAAGGACGGGGACGAACCCGGCGGAACCCACCCCGACGACGAGGAACGTATGAAGCGAGTAGCTCCGCGCGTCCGGCGCGGATCGGCCGTGGACGGAGTAGAGGCCCCAGGACATCCCCGTGGCCGCCATGAGCCCGACCCCGATCAGGGTCACATCCCGGATCCCCCCGAACGTGATGAGCCCCACGCCCAACAGGGCCAGGATCTGTCCCGCGACGGAACGCGGGGTCGGGCTCTCTCCGTCCCGCAGGACCGCGAAGACGCCCATCGTCAGGACGACGAACGCGTAGAACACGAGGGTGCCCGCAGCGGCCGAGATGAACACGTAGCCGAACGAGATCGCGAACGCGTACGCCCCGAGCAAGATGCCGCCGACGAGGTCCCGGCGGGGCTCGAGACGGGACGGGAACGCGCGGGGCGCGAGCCCGCGGAGGACGAGGAGGACCCCGAGGCCGCTCGCGAAGCGCACCGTCGTGAGGAGGTACGGAGACGCGGACCCCGTCGCGATGATGGAGCGGGTCATCACGCTGTTGCCCGCGAAGGCGAGCATGATTGACCCCACCGCGACCGGGATCCTCCATCGTGACGTCACGTCCGGTCGGCCTCCGCCCGCGGGCCGACCCGAACCGCGCCCCCGGGATAAGGCTGCGCGGCCCCAAGGAGACCGGGACTGGATTGTGTCGCCGCTCCCCGCGTGGGACTCTGCGTGAACGTATATCGGGTGGCGCGGCTTCTCCGCGGCGGGGCTCGCGGTGCACACGGACGGGGTCGGCCCGGCGCGGAGGGGATCATGACGGGCCGATCGGTCATCGACGTCCTCCTGCGGTCCAGGGAACCGTCGGTCCGATGGAAGGCGCGGGTCCAGGTCCTCGGGGAGGAGCGCGATTCGCGGCGGATCCGGGCCCTCGAGGATGAGATCCGCCACTCGTCCCGGGTCCGGGCGCTGCTCTCACGCCGGGACCGGCTCGGCGCGCCGGGTGCCGCGCGGCACGCGTACCGCAAGTGGCAGGGGGCGCACTGGGTCCTCTCGGCCCTCGCGGATCTCGGCTACCCGGCGGGCGACGTGTCCCTCGCCCCGATGCGGGACCGCATCTTCGAACTCTGGCTCAGCCCGACGTACTACCAGGAGTTCGTGGCCCGGACCGCGGCGGACGCGTACCGACACGAAGGCGTACCCGTCGTCCGGGGCCGATACCGCCGGTGCGCCTCCCAGCAGGGGAACGCCCTCCGTTTCCTGACGCTCCTGGGCCTCGCGGATGCGCGCGCGGAGCGGCTCGCGGAGAGGCTCCTCCACTGGCAGTGGCCCGATGGAGGGTGGAACTGCGATCGACGGCCGAGCGCCGACACGTCGTCGTTCATGGAGACGATGCTGCCGATGCTCGGGCTCGCAGCCTATGCTCGGATGACCGAATCTGTCGCGGTTCGCGACGCGGTGGACCGGGCGAGCCAAGTGTTCCTCCGGCGGCGGCTATTCCTGCGCGCCTCGAACGGCCGGATCATCGATCCGGACTTCGTGGCCCTCCACTACCCGCTCTACTGGCACTACGACTTCCTGGGGGGGCTCATCGCCATGGCGAGCATCGGTCGGATACGGGACCCACGCTGTGAGGACGCCCTCGATCTCCTCGAGCAGAAGCGCCTGCCGGACGGGGGCTGGCCCGCGGAAAAGCGATACTACAGGGTGCGTTCCCGGACGATGGGGACGAATGCAGACTACGTGGACTGGGGCGGCACGGGTCCGCGAAGGATGAACGAGTGGGTCACCGTGGCCGCGCTGACCGTCTTGACGGCAGCGGGGCGGGCCTAGGTGTAGGCCGATTGCGGCCAGCGGGCTTGGCGGGGGTCCAACCCCGTCATCCCGGCCGACGGGACATGGGCCCGCGGAGTCCGGAGCGACGGCGCACCCCGGGCGGAGGGTTCATACGGTCCGCGGGGGTGCCGTCGTCGGATTGAGGCAATGGGCGGCGGAGAAGTCGTCATCGAGACGTTCGAGTCGCACGTGCTGAAGGGCAACCCTCTCCGGGATCCGGTGAAACGGGACGTTGCGATCTATCTTCCTCCCGGGTACGACCCGACGAAGCGGTACCCCGCCGCGTATGCGATCGTGGGATACACGGGGACGGGCAAGTCCCTCCTCTCCGTGGATCCCCTCGCGGAGAACCTGAAGGACCGGCTCGACCGGCTCATCCGGACGAGGAAGATGGGCTCCCTCATCGTCCCGATGGTGGACTGCTTCACGAAGGTGGGGGGCAACCAGTACATCAACTCGAGCGCGACGGGCCGGTATGACGACTATCTCCGGAAGGAGATCGTCCCGTTCGTCGAGTCGAAGTACCCCGTGTCGAGGCGAGGCATCTGGGGGAAGTCGTCCGGCGGGTATGGGTCGATCGTCCAGGGGATGCTCCATCCCGACACGTGGTCGGCTTTCGCGGACCATTCGGGGGACGCGTTGTTCGAGTACTCCTACGTGATGGACTTCCCCAAGGCCTTGGCCGCCTTCCGGGAGCACGGGGGGCCGAGCGGGTGGCTCCGCTGGTACTGGAGGCAGCCCAACCGCCGGAAGGAGGGGATGTACCCCGTCCTCAACACGATCGGGATGGCGGCCCACTACTCCCCGAATCCGAAGAGCCGTGAGCTGGGAATCGACTTCCCGTTCGACCTTGCCACGGGGGAGTGGCGGCCGGAGGTTTGGAAGCGGTGGCGTCTCTGGGACCCCGTGACGATGGTGGACCGGTACGCGCCGAGCCTCCGGCGGATGCGCCTCGTGTACATCGACTGCGGCACGAGCGACCAGTACAACCTGATCTGGGGCGCCCGGGTTCTGCATCGGAAACTCCTCGATCGAGGCATCAAGCATGTGTATCAGGAGTTCGACGACACACACTCGTTCATCACGTATCGGTACGACACGAGCCTTCCCCTCATGTACCGCGCCCTCGCGAAGTAGCCCGGCTCGCAGGTCCTGCCCGCATCGCGTTTGGTAGGTGCGAGTCCACCATGGAGCGGACCCGGTGGGATTCGAACCCGGGTCAGCGTCCTCGTCCGGAGAACCAGCGATCGTAGGCTCTGTGATCCACGATCTCGACAATGACAACATATCGTTCTCCGCGGTCGCGCACGATCGTGTAGAGGAGCCTCCAGAACGAGGGCAAGTCCTCCACGAACAGATTCTCCAGCCCGTGCCTATCCCGCAAGCTCTTGGGGATTCGGCCCGTCTTCACGACCTCACCATGCAGGCAGTCTGCCAGCAGGATCGGCCGGAGCACACGCGCCCTGCCTGCGATGGAAGCAGAGCTGGGGTCCGAACTCGACTCGAGCGATTCGAGCGCTTCCGCCGCAGGCAGGGACAAGACGATGCCTTTGGCACGGAGTCCCACTACAGTCGCGGCCCCTTCCGGATCGCCTCAAGGAGTTCGGGCGAGGCCTCGGGGACCCAGAGTAGGCCCTTGCTTCCTTCGGCGACCATGCCTTGGCCGCCGAGGAAATTCAGCGTTACGTTCAGGTTCTGGCGTGTGGTGGAGTGGCCCCAGGTGGCGAGGGCTGCAAGGAGCCTGTTGCGGCTGATTGGGCCTTCGGCCTCTTGCAGAGCGGCGAGGACGTACTCGATCGTCTCCAAGGTAGGGTTGGCTCCACGGCGCGCGTACTTGGGCGTGGGCGCCTTCGCGAGTTGCGTCATACGCCACTATATGTATTCATACAGTATATGTATCCTTGTACCCCGTCCTCGTCTGAGCGCGACCGGCGTCAGGCCGGTGGGACGGACCCGGAGGGATTCGAACCCTCGACAGCCGGATTAGAAATCCGGAGCCCTATCCGTGCTAGGCGACGGGTCCGGCTCGAGGCACGCGTCCCCTACGATAAGTATCCATCGACCTCGCGGCCGGATCATGGGCTCAGCGCATCGTGGACGCTTCGACGGGTGAGGGCGTTTCCAAGGGTCGGAGCGACAGGACGATTCCCGCCGCGAGGAAGACCACGCCGATGAAGTCGGTGAAGGGAAGCGCGGCGGGCATCGCGAAGCGCGCGAGGACGCCTCCCACCGCGGGCGTGGCGGCCCCGATCGTAATGAGGAGCGCGAACGGCCTCCTCAACTTCACGTAGCTGTACGCGGCGCCCCCGATGAACGCGATCCCGCCCGGGATGTTGATGAACGGGCTCCATATCCGCGCCCCGGACGGCAGGGCGAGCCCTCCGATCACGGCCGTGCCGAGGAGGGTCTCGTCCACGGGCGCGAGGGCGACCGCGAGTCCGAGGATACCGGTCATCCCGAGGATGTACCCGTCGAACGCGAGGAGCGCGCGCCTCCTGCGGAGGACGAGTTCGAGGGTCCCCGCCCCCAGGAAGCCGGCGAGTGCGATCGCGGATACGTAGTACGCCTTGTACATCGGCACGGACCAGCCGCTCACGAGCGCGATCCCCTGGGCGACCGCGGACGCGGCCCAGAGGGCCATCCCGACAGACCAGAACATGTGGTGAGCCTTCCGGGTCGCCACGAACCGCCACCCCGTGATCGCGGCCATGACGGACGCGATCCCTCCGACGACGAATGCGAGCACGAACTCGAATGCCACACGACGCCTCCGGGACGGCACCCGGGCGCCCACGTTTGAACCTACCCGGACTTTCTTAGGCTAAAGTCGATTTAGCCTAACGCCGGGCCAATTCGGAGCGAGGGCGGACACCCGTCCGGCAACCTTCATGTAGCGCCGAACGCTGCCGCTCGTGTCCGGGGTCGGGTGACGTGAAGGTCGTCGTACTGGGCGCGGGGGCCATCGGCTCCGTCGTGACCACCCTCCTCGCGGGACGGAAGGAGATCGAGCGTCTCGTGGTTGCGGACCGCGATGTGGCGGCCGCCCGAGGTCTCGCGGGGAAGCTCGACGCGGACCGCGTCGAGGTCGCGAAGGTCGACGCGAAGGACGTGGATGGGATGGCCCGCGCGTTCCGCGGGTTCGACCTCGTCGTGAACGTGGTGCTGCCCCGATTCAACCTAAAGATCATGGACGCGTGCCTGAAGGCGCGCGTCGACTACATGGACGCGGCGACGGACCTCGCCCTCGCGAAGGAGAAGCCCGGCGATCCCGTCAAGGCGCCACCCGAAAGCCTCCAGCTCGCGTACGACCCGCGGTTCCGGAAGGCCGGGCTCACGGGACTCCTAGGGATGGGCGCGGATCCGGGCCTCACGAACCTCATGGCCCGTGTGGGGGCGGATCGGCTCGACACGGTCGAGGAAATTCTCGTCCGCGACGGGGACAACGGGGTCGTCGAGGGGTACGAGTTCGCGTCCCTGTGGTCCGCGGACACCCTCATCGAGGAGGTCCTCATGCCCGCCCTCGCGTTCGTCGACGGTCGGTTCGTCCGGCTCGGATCCCTGGAGGGCCAGGAGACGTTCGACTTCCCGCCCCCTGTCGGCCCTCTCACCGTGTACAACGTGGACCACGAGGAGACGAACACGCTCCCCCTGTTCATCGGGAAGGGCCTGAAGCGGATGGACTTCAAGATCGCGCTCCCCGAGGACCTCGCGACCGCCCTGCGTGTGTTCCGGAAGTGGGGCCTCCACGGCGGGTCGCCGATCGAGGTGGAGGTCAAGGCGACGGGCGAGCGGGTGAAGATCGCGCCCCGCGACGTCCTGACGGCCCTCATGCCGAATCCGAAAGAGCTCCAGGACAAGGCGCGTGGGGCCGCATGCCTCGCCGTCGTCGTGCGCGGCACGAAGGCGGGGAAGCGGGACGGGTGGATCCTGTGGACGACCCTGGACCACGGGGAGACCTATCGGACGCACGGGTTCAATGCGATCACGTACCCCGTCGGCGCGCCCATGGCCATGGCGACCCTCATGATGGACCGCGGGGAGATCGACCGACCCGGCGTCTATCCGGTCGAGACCCTCGATCCCGCGACGTTCCTCCGCAGGCTCCCGGAGTTCGGGATCCGGATCGAGGAGAAACGCCTCGCCTAGCGCCGGCCGGGGTCCGCCAGCCCGCGGGGTCCTCCGGGGGAGGTCGCGGCCCTCACCCCACGGACGATCGACCGCGCGATTTCCCGCACCGCGACGTGGGCCAGCACGTCGACGGCCCGCCAGTCGAGGCGGTCACGTCGTCCGCGACCCGTCGTGAAGCCGAGGATCGTGTCCCCGTCCGTGGCCATGTGGGCCGGACGGACCGCGAGCGCGATCCCGTCATGGGCGAGTTCCACGATCCGGGCGAGCTGCTCGTGGTCCACGGGCGCATTCGTGCCGAGGACCGCGATCGTGGTGCCGGAACGGGCTCTCGAGCCGCGGAGGTACGCGTCCAGGAGATCGTCCATCTCGATGAACCGCCGCGAGCCACGACGGTGGGCTCCCGCGATCGTCCTCCCCGCGTCCGCATCGACCACGTTCCCCACGCAGTTCGCGACCGCGATCGCGCCGACGGTCCACGGCCCGGCCCGGGCCGCGCTGCTCCCGAGTCCCCCCTTCGTCCCGACGAGCGCCGGATCGTCCTCGAGGAACGGTCCCACGGTGGCGCCAGTCGCGGCCCCGACGCTCCCTTGGGCCACGGGCTTGGACGTCGCGGCAGCACATGCACGATTGCCGAGGTCCACGAAGTCGACCGTCTCGACGTGCGCGAAGTCGAGGTCGTAGATGTTCGTCCCCATGATGGCGGGCATCCGTCCGCCTCCGGACGGTTCCGCGAGACCTCGTTCGAGGAGGAACCGTCGGATTCCGATCGCGGCGTCGTATCCGTAGATGTCCCCGCCCGTCAGGAAGA